>CP075370.1:610000-1353750 GCA_019454225.1 Paracoccaceae bacterium
CTCCTGAATACATAGGGGGTTTAGAGCGAACCCGGGGAACTGAAACATCTAAGTACCCGGAGGAAAGGAAATCAACAGAGACTCCGCTAGTAGTGGCGAGCGAACGCGGACCAGCCGAGCCTGGAAGAGTGACTGGAACCGTCTGGAAAGGCGGGCCACAGCGGGTGACAGCCCCGTACAGGAAGCTCCACGGGACATATCAAGTAGGGCGGGACACGTGAAATCCTGTCTGAAGATCGGAGGACCACCTCCGAAGGCTAAGTACTCCTTGCTGACCGATAGCGAACCAGTACCGTGAGGGAAAGGTGAAAAGCACCCCGACGAGGGGAGTGAAACAGTACCTGAAACCGGACGCCTACAAGCAGTCGGAGGGGCCTTGAGCCCTGACGGCGTACCTTTTGTATAATGGGTCAACGACTTGGTCTCACGAGCAAGCTTAAGCCGGTAGGTGGAGGCGCAGCGAAAGCGAGTCTTAACAGGGCGCATGAGTTCGTGGGATCAGACCCGAAACCAGGTGATCTAGCCATGTGCAGGATGAAGGTTGGGTAACACCAACTGGAGGTCCGAACCAACACCCGTTGAAAAGGGTCTGGATGACGTGTGGCTAGGGGTGAAAGGCCAATCAAACCTGGAGATAGCTGGTTCTCCGCGAAAGCTATTTAGGTAGCGCCTCGGACGAATACCCACGGGGGTAGAGCACTGCATGGGTGATGGGGTCCCACAGACTTACTGAGCCTAAGCAAACTCCGAATACCGTGGAGTACTATCCGGGAGACACACGGCGGGTGCTAACGTCCGTCGTGAAGAGGGAAACAACCCTGACCTGCAGCTAAGGCCCCTAATTCATGGCTAAGTGGGAAAGCATGTGGGACGGCCAAAACAACCAGGAGGTTGGCTTAGAAGCAGCCATCCTTTAAAGATAGCGTAACAGCTCACTGGTCTAGACAAGCTGTCCTGCGGCGAAGATGTAACGGGGCTCAAGCCATGAGCCGAAGCTCGGGATGCACAGCGATGTGCGTGGTAGCGGAGCGTTCCGTGATACAGTCCATCATGTCTTGTCCATCCTTCGGGGTGGCGTGGACATGAAGGGCTTTCTGTGAAGCCGGGCCGCAAGGCATCCGGTGGAGAGATCGGAAGCGAGAATGTTGACATGAGTAGCGACAAAGGGGGTGAGAGACCCCCTCGCCGAAAGTCCAAGGGTTCCTGCTTAAAGCTAATCTGAGCAGGGTGAGCCGGCCCCTAAGGCGAGGCCGAAAGGCGTAGTCGATGGGAACCAGGTTAATATTCCTGGGCCAGGAGGATGTGACGGATCCCGAGGGTAGTTCGTTCTTATCGGATTGAACGGGCTGCTTAGGGGTTCCTGGAAATAGCCCTCCATCAGACCGTACCCGAAACCGACACAGGTGGACTGGTAGAGAATACCAAGGCGCTTGAGAGAACCACGTTAAAGGAACTCGGCAAAATGCCTCCGTAAGTTCGCGAGAAGGAGGCCCCGTCAGTACGCAAGTATTGGCGGGGGGCACAGACCAGGGGGTGGCGACTGTTTACTTAAAACACAGGGCTGTGCGAAGCCGCAAGGCGACGTATACAGTCTGACGCCTGCCCGGTGCTGGAAGGTTAAAAGGAGGGGTGCAAGCTCCGAATTGAAGCCCCAGTAAACGGCGGCCGTAACTATAACGGTCCTAAGGTAGCGAAATTCCTTGTCGGGTAAGTTCCGACCTGCACGAATGGCGTAACGATCTCCCCGCTGTCTCTAACGTGGACTCAGCGAAATTGAACTGTGTGTCAAGATGCACACTACCCGCGGTTAGACGGAAAGACCCCATGAACCTTTACTCCAGCTTTGCACTGGCATCAGGAATGTGATGTGCAGGATAGGTGGTAGGCTTTGAAGCGTGGACGCCAGTTCGCGTGGAGCCTCCCTTGAGATACCACCCTTCGCCTTCTTGATGTCTAACCGCGGCCCGTCATCCGGGTCCGGGACCCTGCATGGTGGGGAGTTTGACTGGGGCGGTCGCCTCCCAAACAGTAACGGAGGCGCGCGATGGTGGGCTCAGACCGGTCGGAAATCGGTCGTCGAGTGCAATGGCAGAAGCCCGCCTGACTGCAAGACTGACAAGTCGAGCAGAGACGAAAGTCGGCCATAGTGATCCGGTGGTCCCAAGTGGGAGGGCCATCGCTCAACGGATAAAAGGTACTCTGGGGATAACAGGCTGATGATGCCCAAGAGTCCATATCGACGGCATCGTTTGGCACCTCGATGTCGGCTCATCTCATCCTGGGGCTGGAGCAGGTCCCAAGGGTATGGCTGTTCGCCATTTAAAGAGGTACGTGAGCTGGGTTTAGAACGTCGTGAGACAGTTCGGTCCCTATCTGCCGTGGGTGTAGGAGACTTGCGAAGAGTTGCCCCTAGTACGAGAGGACCGGGGTGAACGAACCACTGGTGGACCAGTTGTCGTGCCAACGGCAGTGCTGGGTAGCTATGTTCGGACAGGATAACCGCTGAAGGCATCTAAGCGGGAAGCCCCCTTCAAAACAAGGTCTCCCCTGAGGGCCGTGGAAGACCACCACGTCGATAGGCCGGAGGTGCAAGCGCAGCAATGCGTTCAGCTGACCGGTACTAATTGCCCGATAGGCTTGATTTGATCCAGTAACCGCAGGGAAACCCCCGCGCCTGGAACGTCAGAAGCAACACGGACTTGGAACAGAACTGATGATGCGGCAAAAGGTGCCACAGGCACCCGCGCCGCGCGTTTCTTCTTCGGTCTGGTGGCCATAGCACGCGCAAAACTCCCGATCCCTTCCCGAACTCGGCCGATAAGTGCCGTCGCGCCAATGGTACTGCGTCTCAAGACGCGGGAGAGTAGGTCACCGCCAGACCAAACAAGAAACGAAAACCCTCTCAACAGTCAAAACCATGCAGTGTCCCCGAAAGGGAACCGGCAGGCAGAACATGTCATTGCCTGCCAAATGGCGCGGGGTGGAGCAGCCCGGTAGCTCGTCAGGCTCATAACCTGAAGGCCGCAGGTTCAAATCCTGCCCCCGCAACCATCTTTACTTGCGCCCCCGTAGCCAACGCTGCGGGGCTTTTTGCTATCTCCCACGCAGGTCAACAATAGGTCAACAAACGAGCCAAAACTACGTGGAAGATCAGTGGGATAGTAGGCCAGCAGGATCAGAAACGTGTGAAAACCGCAGAAGACGGAGGTAGACAGGTTCTGCGGTCTATGCTGCCGCTTTGAACCAAATCTCCCCTGACCATGCGCAGACTGGATCAGTCCGGTGACGTTGCCCCCGACCTTTATCCAGCGTGAGCGAGACTCCGGGTTTGAGTTTTGCCCATTTGGGCGGTTTGGGCAACGGGGGCTGGCGCGGAGCTTTGCGGGTTGCGCAGCGTCAGGCCCCATTGCGGGGTGAAGGTTTGGGCGAACTCGGCAGGGGTCTGCCATCCGAGGCGGGAGTGGGGGCGTTCGGTGTTGTAGTCCTTGCGCCAGGCCGCGAGCGTGGCGCGGGCGTGGTTCAGGGACGGGAACAGCGTTTCGTTCAAAAGCTCGTCGCGCAGGCGGCCATTGAAGCTCTCGATGAAGGCGTTCTGGGTCGGCTTGCCCGGCGCGATGTAGTGCCAGTCGATCTTGCGGTCGTCCGCGAAGGTCAGGATCGCGTTCGAGGTGAACTCGGTGCCATTGTCGCTTACCACTGTTCCTGGCTTGCCGTGGGTCTCGAACAGCGTGGCCAGTTCCCGCGCCACCCGTGCGCCTGAGAGCGAGGTGTCGGCGATGAGGGCGAGGCATTCCCGTGTGCAGTCGTCGACCACGGTCATGATCCGGAAGCGGCGGCCATCGGTCAGCTGGTCGGAGACAAAGTCGAGCGACCACCGCTGGTTCGGCATCAGCGGCAGCGCCATCGGGGCTCGCGTGCCAATGGCCCGTTTGCGGCCACCGCGACGCCGGACATGCAGCCGTTCTTCGCGGTAGATGCGGAACAAGCGCTTATGGTTCACCTCGTGGCCTTCGCGGCGCAGAAACACATGCAGCCGCCGATAGCCGAACCGGCGGCGCACCCTCGCCAACTCCTTCAGCCGCTCGCGCAGCACAGGGTCGTCCTGCCGGATCGCCTCGTAGCGCATGGTCATCCGGCAACAGCCGATCACCCGACACGCCCGCCGTTCGCTCATCCCGTGGCCCGCCACCAGATGCGCGACTGCTTGCCGCTTCGCGGCGGGCGTCACCACTTTTTTCCAAGGAGATCCTTCAGCGCGGCATTATCCAGCATCGCGTCCGCCAGCAGCCGTTTCAGACGGGCGTTCTCGTCCTCGAGCCCCTTCAGGCGCTTGGCCTCGCTGACATCCATGCCGCCATACTTGGCCTTCCACTTGTAGACGGTCGCATCGCTGACGCCGTGCTTGCGGCACAGATCGGCAACGGAAACCCCGGCCTCATGCTCCTTCAGAATGCCGATGATCTGATCTTCAGTGAACCTGCTGCGCTTCATCTCTGGTCCTCTCGGTTGGGCCAGAACCTATCTCGAACTGGATTAGGTGGAGGGGGCAACGTCACCGGCCATCCTCAACGCTACGAGCCGTGCCGACGACGACATTCCAGATGGAAACCGTAGGACGACGGTCGCTGACGCGCTCAAGTTCGGGCGCGACGAACTGGATGGCGAACTCACGCGGGTCGTCGCTGCAGCATTGTCGACAAGAACGGCGTGCCGCCAGCTCTCGGTGCTGCCGCACAGACAGCGGGGCGAACCGCGGTGGCCGACAAGACGTTTCGTCTCGCCGAGGGCATCAGCGAGGAAGAACACGCAGTCGCCCTGTCGGTACTCGACCGCATTCGACGCAGGGTGGATGAACTGCTGCGTCCGTGAGTTCGAGGTTGCGGTACAGGGCGGGAACCTCTCCGGGGAGTGACTTTCCCCGTGATCGGCTCGCAACGGCGCCCTTCCTGTCAACAAGGGGCGGTGACAGACCCACCCGCTCGGCCATCGCGGCCCGCGACGAACCCCGCTCTTCAGGATCCGGCAATCGCATCTAGAGGCGCAATGTGCATCGGCAGGATATGTTCCAGCGCGCCGACCTCTTCGACATTGTGCCGAAGCCATCCGCGGCCCATGGCTTCTGTAAATACCAGGCGATGGATCAGCGCGTTCAGCGGCCGCCCAAGCACCGGAAGCGCAACCCCTACCGTCAAGGTGGAACGGTAGATTGTTCCGTCGGCGGCGGCGGTGAAGTCGTGGCTGAGCCTCGACACTTCCACGCCGGCGCGTCGGTTGACGAGTGTGATGCCGCTTTCGTCGAGGCGCAGGACGTCTTCGACCACGTCGATGAAGTTGGCAAGGTCGGCATTGAACGCTTCCACGATCCGGAACCTTGCGCCGACGCCCGCGCCACCCCCGGGTGCTTGCGCTGCCAGTTCCCAATGGATGTGGTCATACGGGTGCCAGACCAGGTACTTCGGGATGAGGACGCCGCCAATGTCCATATCGCCGCCAATGTTGCGAAACCACCAGACAAGCATTCGCGGTGAAATGCCCTGCAAGGGCGCGTGTTCAATGCTGCAGACCATCCTGCCGTGAAGGTCGTAGGACAGATTCGTCTGCGCAGAGGACAAGGGCCTGAGGGTCCAGGGGACCTCTCGCGGTGGGGGCAATGGCCAGGTGCGCTTCATGAGGGGCCTCTTGCGGGCTGTCCCGGGAGTCCCGGGAGCGAAGGGAATCGTCCATATCGACAGGATTCTTCACCGAGACTCCATGCTGTCTACCCCCCGAGCGCAGCATGGGCTTTTCCGGCGTGCCGTCAGGATTGGGCCGAGGTCTCGATACTGACTGACCCGCAGATTCGGAAACCGGCGGCTAGGTCCTCGCGGAGCTGAGGGTCGGGCGTGGCCTGCACACCCATCAGAGGCTGGCAAGGAGCTTGCGCAGGAGCCGCGCGAGTTCGGCGCGTTCACCGGGGTCGAGGGTGGCGACCATGCGGGTCTGGCCTTCGGTCATTGCGGGCACGAGCATATCGGTCAGCGCAAGAGCCTTGTCGGTCAGCGAGACGAGGGTCCCGCGCCGGTCCTGCGGGTTCGGGGTCCGGGTGACCCATTCGCCGCGTTCAAGGCGGTCGATCAGTGCGGTCATGCCGCCGGAGCTCATCATCATTGCATCGAAAAGTTGGGTTGGGGTCATGCGGAAGGGCCGACCGGAGCGGCGCAGGGTGAGGATCGCATCGAGTTCGGCACGCTGCAGGCCGTGCGGCGCGATCAGGGGCTCGATCCAGTCGCGGGCGGTGCGCAGGCCGATTTCGGAGATCCGGCCGAGGATCTCCATCCCTTCAAGGTCGAGGCCCGGCATCTCGCGCGCCCATTGGGCGACGGCAAGCGAGGCGCGATCTTTTTGACTTGACATCAAGATACTTTCTAAGAAGTTTCTTTACATCTTGAAGCTAGGGCCTCACGGAGTTCCGATCAATGAAAAGCTCCCTCGCTGCAGCCAGCCGAGAACCAGCCGTGGCCGAACCCGCACTGCTCGCGCCCGCACTCCTCGTCGTCTCGGGCACGTTGCTTGCCGTGACGATCCTGTTCTCAAAGCTGGCCGCAGAGGCAGGGATGCAGATGCTGTGGTTCCTGGTGGCCGTGATGGGCGGGTCAGGTGCGGTTCTGATCGCGGTTGCGATGGCTGCCGGGACGGGGTGTGGACTCGGGCGATTTCTCATCTACGCTATGGGCGCGGGCGTGTTTGCTGCCGTGCCGACGGCCTGCGGATATCTCACGGTTGCGCGGGTCGGTGCGGGGTTCATCTCGTTCACGATGGCGTTCCCGGTGCTGCTCACCTTCCTGTTGGCGCTGGCCCTGCGGATGGACCGTGCGACACCAATGAAGCTGGCCGCCGTCGCCTCCGCCCTTGCCGGCGGGCTGGTCCTTGCGTTTGGCAAGGCAGCAGCGCCGGGGGGCGATGCCGTCGCGATCGCGGCGACCTCCGCAATCCCGGTCCTGCTTGCCATCGGGAACCTCTACCGGACGCGGTTCTGGCCGCGGGATGCGCGGCCGCTGCCGCTTGCCGCGCTCACACTCCTGGCAGCGGCTGCGCTGACGCTTCCGGTCGCGGTCCTGGTAGAGGGGGCGCCGCATAGCCTCGCGCCGAACGGCGGCGCATTGACGGCCGCGGCAGTCGCCGTCTTCGCAGCGCAATACGCATTCCATTTCCGCCTGCAAAGAGCGGCCGGGCCGGTCTACATGAGCCAGATCGGCACGGTCGCGGCGGTGACGGGAGCGGTGATGGCTGTCCTTCTTGCAGGCGAGGCGTTGCCGCCGGGCTTCTGGGCGGCCGCAGGGTTGGTCCTGCTGGGCGCGGGCGCCTTCCAGATCGCGCGAAGCCGTGCTTCCTGACCAGGTCCGGAGTGGGCGCCTTGACCCGGCGATGCAGGCTGTTCGCCCCGCCGCATATGTACCCGCAGCGGTGGTCGCGCCTCTCAGGAGAACGATCCCGGTGACGGCCCAAGGCCACTCCTTCCTGTGGAGAGGCGAGAGCCCTTCAATCGCGACTGCGTGACGCGAGCCCGGACAAGACCTGGTCGATTGCGGCACGATACGACGTCGCGGGTGCCCCCTCCGATACAGCCAGCGCAGCCCGATCAAACAACGATGACAAGAGATCCGAGAGCGCGGTGAGCGTTGGCTGATCGACCTTGCCATGCCCCATGAGGTCACTCAGACCGAGTTCGAGGCTCGCACGTGCGTATCGTCGGTCGATCTCGGCCATCTCGGCCTCGCCCAGAACGGCCGGCCCGTCAACGAGAAGCAGCCGGGTCCTTCCGGCGACTTGCATCGCCTTCAGATAGGCTTCGGTTCCTCTGAGCAGCGCATCAAGCGGTGAAAGTTCACCGATACCGGCCTCCGAGGCGGATATCGCCTCGGCCACGCGTTCTGCTTCGCGTTCCAGAACTGCCCGAAGAACCGCCTTCTTGTCCGGGTAGTGATGGTAGAGCGCGCCGCGGGTCGTACCGGCGCGCTGCGCAATCATCGGGGTGCTGCTGCTTGCAAAACCGAGCTCCACAAACAGCGCGCGCGCTGCATCGAGCAGGGCGGTCTGGGTCTCCCGAGATCGGACTTCGTTGGATCGTCTTTCAACTTGCATACAGTCTGTCTGTTTGTTAATGACGGGTCACATGCAGGCAGCTTGCATGTTTTGAGCGGAGAGCCAACATGAAAGTGACCAGCTACTACCCCGTGCTGATGGTGGACGACGTGACCACCACATCCGCCTTCTACATCGCGCATTTCGGCTTCAGGCCACTCTTCGAGACAGACTGGTATGTCCATCTGCAATCCAAGAAGAACGACGCGGTGAACCTTGCCATACTGAACGGCCAGCACGAGACCGTCCCCGAAATCGGCCGCGGACGGGCGGGTGGGCTCCTCTTGAACTTCGAAGTCGAGGATGTTGACGCGATCCATGAGGTGCTCGTGAAGGCCGGGCTGCCGATCCACCTGTCGTTGCGCGATGAAGCCTTTGGTCAACGCCACTTCATCACGTCCGACCCGAACGGCGTCCTGATCGACGTGATCAAGGTAATCCCGCCAACCGGCGAGTTTGCAGATGCCTAGCGCGAAGGGGCGGTGTGAGGGTTCGGACGCAACAGTCGTCGCGTCTGCCCTTCCTTGATCCATCGAGAAGCAAGATCCAACATGCGCAGCCGGTGCAGGTCGCCCATGCACCGCCCCCGCCCGATCGCCTCGGCGTCGCACCGCGTCGGGCCATGTCGGGCGGCATGATGTCTCCTTGCGCAGATTTGTATCCAACTGTATACATCAGGACACAATCACCGCAAGCGAGTCGTTTCATGTCCGATGACAGCGAGCTTCCCCAGGGCCAGAACGCCTATCGTCGCCTGCTGGATGACATCCGCAACGGGACCCTGCCTCCCGGTGCGCGCCTGCGCGAAACCGATCTGGCGGACCGGCTGGGCATCAGCCGCACGCCCGTGCGCGAGGCGATCCGCCAGCTGGAGGCAGATGGACTGGTGATCCACCTGCCCCGGCAGGGCGCCACGATCCGCAGTCTTGACCATGCCGAGGTGGTCGAGCTTTACGAAATGCGCGCCGTGCTGGAGGGAACCGCCGCGCGACTGGCGGCGCGGGCGGCGTCCGACATCGAGCTGGCCGAACTGGCGGCCCTGAACGCGGAACTGGCCGCGAGCCCGGCCGGCCCCGCCGCGCGCGAGGTGAACCGGCAGTTCCACCGCAGCCTGCTGGATGCCGCACGCAACCGCTTTCTGCTGAAGTCCATGAGCGCGCTGCAAAAGACCCTGCTGATCCTGGGCCCGACCACGCTGGCCGACCCCGCGCGCGCCGAGGCTGCCGTGGCCGAACATGCCGCCGTCCTTGCGGCACTGAACGCCCGCGACGGGGCCGAAGCCGAGGCCGCGATGCGCGCCCATGTCGGCGCGGCCCTCTCGGCCCGCCTGCGCGGCATGCGGGGCCGCGACCTGCCGATGGAGGATGACGCATGACCGACTGGCCCGAAGCCTTCGATCTGGCGGTGGTCGGCGGCGGCAATGCGGCCCTCTGCGCCGCGATCACCGCAGCCGAGGCCGGCGCCAGCGTCCTGATCCTGGAAAGCGCGCCCTTGCCCTATCGCGGCGGCAACAGCCGCCACACCCGCAACTTCCGCTGCATGCACAAGGGGCCGATGTTCCCCCTGACCGGCCAGTATGAGGAAGACGAATACCTGCACGACCTGATGCTGGTGACCAAGGGCAAGACCGACGAAGGGCTGGCCCGGCTGGCCATCCGCACTTCCGAGGAATGCCTGCCCTGGATGCAGGCCCATGGCGTGCGGTTCCAGCCCTCGCTGTCCGGAACCCTATCCCTGTCGCGGACCAACGCCTTCTTCCTGGGGGGCGGCAAGGCGCTGGTGAACGCCTACTACAACACCGCCGCCGACCTTGGCGTGAAGGTCGCCTACGAGGCCGAGGTGACGCATGTCCACCTGGACGGCGACCGGATCACCCATCTGGAGGCAACCATTGCCGGCACGCCCGTCACGGTCCGGGCGCGGGCCTTCGTCCTCGCCTCGGGCGGGTTTCAGGCCGATATCGACTGGCTGGCCCGGGCCTGGGGCCCCGCCGCGCGCAACTTCCTGATCCGGGGTACGCCCTACAACCGCGGCGTGGTGCTGCGCGACATGCTGGACCAGGGCGCCGAACAGGTGGGCGATCCGACGCAATGCCATGCCGTCGCCATCGACGGGCGCGCGCCCAAATTCGACGGCGGCATCGTCACCCGGCTGGACTGCGTGCCGTTCTCCATTGTGGTGAACCGCGACGGCGACCGGTTCTATGACGAGGGCGAGGATGTCTGGCCAAAGCGCTATGCCATCTGGGGGCGGCTGGTTGCGGCGCAGCCCGACCAGGTGGGCTATGCGCTGATCGACGCGAAATCCATCGACCTGTTCATGCCCTCGGTCTTCCCCCCGGTGAAGGCCGACACGATCGAAGGGCTGGCCTCGGCGATGGGCCTTGATCCGCAGGCGGTGCGCCGCACGGTCGACGGCTTCAACGCCGCCTGCCGCCCCGGCCCGTTCCACCCCACCGAACTGGACGGGTTGCGCACCGAAGGGCTGAACGTCCCCAAGACGAACTGGGCCCGCCCGCTGGATACGCCCCCCTTCTACGGCTACCAGCTGCGCCCCGGCGTGACCTTCACCTATCTGGGTCTGAAGGTGGACGCCCGCGCGCAGGTCCATACCTCCCAGGGCCCGGTTCGCAACCTCTGGGCGGCGGGCGAGATCATGGCCGGCTCGATCCTGGGCCAGGGCTATCTGGCAGGCTTCGGCATGACCATCGGCACCGTCTTCGGACGCATCGCAGGCAGGGAGGCCGCCGCCCATGTCGCTTGACCTTTCGACCCTGACCCCCACCGAGGAAGCCCGCCGCCAGATCGAGATCTGCAATGCCTGCCGCTATTGCGAAGGCTTCTGTGCGGTCTTTCCGGCGATGACCCGCCAGAAGGCATTCTCGGACGGCGACCTGACGCAGCTTGCGAACCTCTGCCACAACTGCCGGGGCTGCTATTACGCCTGCCAGTATACGGCGCCGCATGAATTCGCGCTGAACATCCCCGCCGCGCTGGCCGAGGTGCGGGTGGAAAGCTGGGAACGTCTGGCCCGCCCGCAGGCCCTGGCCCGGCTGTTCCAGACGCACGGGGTCGCGGTGGCGGGCCTGCTGGTCGTGGTGCTGGCCTGGTTCTTCTGGGCGCTCTTCGCCTGGCGGCCCGACACGGGCGCGGGGTTCTATGCCCATCTGGCCCACAACACGATGGTCGCGATCTTCGCCCCGGCCTTTCTGGCACCGCTTGCCCTGATCGCGCTTTCCATCCGCGACTTCTGGCGCGAGGTGGGCGGGGGTCAAGTGCGGCTGGCCCATCTGGTCACTGCCCTGTCCGGTGCCGCCCGGATGAAGAACCTGTCCGGCGGCCATGGCGAGGGCTGCAACTTCGAGAACGGCGACCGCTTTTCCGACCGCCGCCGGGTGTTCCACCAGCTGATGATGTACGGCTTCCTGCTGTGCTTCGCCTCCACCGCCAGCGCCACGGTGATGCACTATGCCCTTGGCTGGGAAGCACCCTATCCGCTGTGGTCGCTCCCAAAGCTCTTCGGTGTGCCCGGAGGGGTCATGATGGTTGCAGGCACCATCGGGCTGGTCCGGCTGAAGCTCGCCGCCGACCCGGAGCTTGGCGCGGCGCGGGTCTGGGGCGCAGAGATGGCCTTTGTGCTGCTGCTGGGCCTGGTCGCCCTGACGGGGCTCGCGCTCTATGCGGCAACCGGCACCGGGATCGTCGGCCCGCTGCTCGCCCTGCACCTGGCAAGCGTGATGGTCCTGTTCCTGCTGATGCCCTACTCCAAGATGGTGCACGGCTTCTACCGTCTTGCCGCCCTGGTCGCCGAGGCTGGCAAGCCCGAACCCGTGCGCGGGGGCGAATGACGGGGGCCTGCGCCATCGCCCGGACCTCCCGCGTGTCGGGCGCGGCAATCTTCTCGGTGACGATGGCGATCTTGCGCAGGTCCGGGTTCGCCCGGATCGGTTCGGCCACGCCTGGGGCGTTCGAACGACGCAAGCTCCATGCCGGCGCGGCACGGATGGCGTTGCCTTTCAGACTGATCCGACGACCCGATAATACACGATAGACTTGGGCGTGATGTCTGTTGAGCCGCAGCCCGGCCAAGCGTATTCAGGGTCATGATCACGCAGAAGATGAAGTATGCCCTGAAGGCCCTGATGGAACTTGCCACCGAGCGGGCGGGCGAGGGGCAGCCGCTGCGGATCGAGGAAATCGCCAAGCGGTCCGGCACGCCGAAGCGGTTCCTCGAACACATCCTGCTCGAGGTTCGGAACGCGGGCTTCATCGCCTCGGTCCGGGGGCGGCACGGTGGCTATGTGTTGATCAAGAGCCCGGGCGAGGTTCCGCTGAGCGAACTGATGCGGCTGATCGACGGGCCCATCGCGCCATTGCCCTGCCTGTCGCGCCGGGCCTATCAGCGCTGCGAGGACTGTTCCGACGAAGAAACCTGCCGTCTGCGCAAGGTGTTCGCGCAGGTGTTCTGGTCCTACCTGCTGCTGATCGACTCGCTGACCCTGGCCGATCTTGTCGGCCCGGCCGAATCGGCCAACCCCACCGAGGCGGCTCGGCAACTGGGCGTCTGAGCCCGCTTTCGCGTGCCAGAGTCCACCTGGAGAGAATGTTTCTCTCTTTTCACGACAAACTTTGACGTGATTATTCCGTTGATTTTCTCGACTACCTCTGTCGTGATTATCGTCATGGAGGCAGCGCGCCTCTGACACGAACAGGAGGCCTCGTCATGATCCACACCGTCTTCGTCTCGCCGCATGTCCAGGCACAGGGCCCGCTGATCGAACGGCTGCCCGACGGTCGCCTGCTGATCGAGGCCGGGGGCCGCAAGGTTGCCGGACATCCCGTGCCACGCGAAACCCCGCGTGCCCGTGGCTGGAAAGCCGTGATTGCCGCCGCGCTGATCGGGGTCGGCTCGCTGGGTTCGGCTGCCCCGCAGGCGCAGGCCGATACGCTGCTCAACGTCAGCTACGACCCCACGCGCGAGTTCTACCGCGAATACAACACATGGTTCGCCGACTGGTGGGTGGCGCAGGGCAACGCCGCCCCGACCATCGAGCAGTCGCACGGAGGATCAGGCGCGCAGGCCCGCGCGGTGATCGACGGGCTGGCGGCCGACGTGGTGACGCTGGCGCTTGCGGGCGACATTGATCGCATCGCCAAGGACACCGGCAAGATCCCGGCCGACTGGCAGTCGAAACTGCCGCACAACTCCTCGCCCTACACGTCGACCATCGTGTTCCTTGTGCGAGAGGGCAATCCCAAGAGCCTGCAGGACTGGGATGACCTGGTCGCCGAAGGCGTCGCCGTGATCACCCCGAATCCCAAGACCAGCGGCGGGGCGCGGTGGAACTATCTTGCGGCCTGGGGCTATGCCGAGAAGAACGGGTTGGACCCGCGTGTCTTCGTGGCGTCGCTTTACAAGAACGTCCCCGTGCTGGACACCGCCGCCCGCGGCGCCACCACCACCTTTGCGCAGCGCGGTATCGGCGACGTGCTCTTGGCGTGGGAGAACGAGGCCTACCTTGCGCTCAAGGAACTGGGCGAGGACCAGTTCGACATCGTCGTCCCGTCGATCAGCGTTCTTGCCGAACCGCCTGTCGCACTGGTCGAGGGCAACCTTGCCAATGACGCCGAACGCGCGCTGGCTACGGCCTATCTGGAACAACTCTACAGCGCCGAGGCGCAGGCGCTGGCGCTGAAGCACTTCTACCGCGCCTGGGACACCTCGAAGGCCGCACCCGACGACGTGGCACGCTTCCCCGAACTGGAGCGGCTGACGATCGCCGACTTCGGCGGATGGGCCAAGGTGCAGCCCGAACACTTCGGCGACGGCGGCATCTTCGACCAGATCTATCAGGCGCAGTGACATGACCGCGCGTCCCTTCACCTTGCGCAATCCCACCCCGATGCCGGGGTGGGGTCTGTCCTTCGGGATCATGGTCACGATGCTGTCCGTCATCGTGCTGATCCCCATGGCCGTGCTGCTGTGGCGCGGCCTCATTGGCTTCGGTGCGGTCGAGATGTGGGAGGTGGTCAACCGTCCCCGCGTCTGGTCGGCGCTGGAACTGTCGTTCCGCGCGGCGCTGGTGGCGTCGCTGTTCAACCTGGTGTTCGGGGTGCTGCTCGCCTGGGTGCTGGTGCGCTACCGCTTCCCCGGCAAGCGGCTGATCGACGCCGCGGTGGACCTGCCCTTTGCCCTGCCGACCGCCGTCGCGGGCATCGCGCTGACCGCGATCTATGCGCCGAACGGCGTGTTCGGATCGGTGATCGGCAACGCCTTCGGCATCCGGGTGGCCTATACCGAACTGGGCATCTGGATCGCGCTGATCTTCGTCGGCCTGCCCTTCGTCGTGCGCACCGTCCAGCCGGTGATCGAAGAGATCGACCGCGAGACCGAGGAAGCCTCGGCCACCCTTGGCGCCAGCCGCCTGCGCACGCTGACACATGTGGTGCTGCCGATGCTCGCCCCCGCCGCGCTGACGGGTTTCGCGCTGGCGCTGGCCCGGTCGGTCGGGGAATACGGCTCGGTCATCTTCATCGCGGGCAACCTGCCGAACGTGACCGAGATCGCCCCCCTCCTGATCGTCATCCGCCTGGAAGAGTTCGACTATGACGGCGCCGTCGCCATCGCCATCGCGATGCTGGTGATTTCCTTCACGCTGCTTCTGGCCATCAACCTGATCCAGATCTGGAGCCGCCGCCGCATGGGCGCGGTGTGACCCCCCGTTGAATATGGAGCCTGCCATGATTCTTCCCCCGGCCGTGACACCGACCCGTCCCCATCTGAGCGCCCGCCAGGTTGCTGCGCGGCGTCGCTTCGTGGGCGAACTGCAGAAACGGAACATCGAAGCAGAGACCAGGGCCAACAGAAAGCTGGCCTCGCCCTCGGACCCTCTGCGCGGCCGCGCCCATGCGGCCTTCTACGAGGTCGTAACCCCAGGCGAACTGGCGCTGGATGCCGCGCTTGACGTCTATGCCGCCGAAATCGACAGCCTCCGGGTCAAGGTCGCCGATCTGACCGAAGTGCTGAAGCTGATCCGCAGCTATTCCTGCGAGCAATGGCTGCGGAACCTCTCCGCCGCCACCCTGACCGCGGGGCCGGGCGATCTGCGCCAGCATTTTCCGGGAACCCTTTTCGACCCCGAGGTCGCCACGGCCGCGGATACCGAGTGGCCGCAATGACCGTCAGTCCCGCGATCCGTCCCACCCGCCGCTTCCGCTCCGCCACCACGGAACCTGCCGTGGTGAAATGGGCGCTGATCGCGCTCTGCCTTGCGGTGCTGACGATCCTCCTGTTCGCGCCCCTGATCGCCGTCTTCGACGAGGCGCTGCGGCGCGGCTGGGCCCTTGCGCTGGCCTCGCTGTCGGAACCCGACGCGCAGGCGGCGATCCGGCTGACGCTGACGGTCGCCGCCATCGTCGTGCCGCTGAACGCGGCCTTCGGCATCGCCGCCGCCTGGGCCATCACCAAGTTCGACTGGCGCGGCAAGGCATGGGTGATCACGCTGATCGACCTGCCGTTTTCGGTCTCGCCTGTCGTGGCGGGCCTGCTGTTCGTCCTGATGTTCGGCGCGAACTCGGCACTTGGCGCATGGCTCGTGGCCAGCGGGTTCCCCATCGTCTTTGCCGTGCCGGGCATCGTGCTGGCGACGCTCTTCATCACATTCCCCTTCGTCGCGCGCGAACTGATTCCCGTCATGCTGGAACAGGGCCGCGCCGAAGAGGAAGCGGCACTGACCCTGGGCGCGTCCGGCTGGCGGATGTTCCTGACCGTGACGCTGCCCAACATCCGCTGGGCGCTGCTTTATGGCGTGCTGCTCTGCAACGCCCGCGCCATGGGCGAATTCGGCGCGGTGGCCGTGGTTTCGGGCAAGATCCGGGGCCAGACCACCACGATGCCGCTGATGATCGAGATGTTCTACAACGAATACCTCTCGGTCGCTGCCTTCACGATGGCAGGCGTCCTGGCGCTTCTCGCCTTCGTCACGCTGACGCTCAAGACGGCCCTGGAATGGCGCTATGCCGACCAGCTGGCCGCATCCCACCGCCATTGAGGAAGAGGCCCATGAACATCGAGATCGAGGACATCGCCAAGGAATTCGGCGCGACCGCCGCTCTGCACCCCGTGTCGCTGTCCATCCCCTCGGGCACCTTGGTGGCACTGCTCGGCCCTTCGGGGTCAGGCAAGACCACACTCTTGCGCATCCTCGGCGGGCTGGAATTCCCGTCGGCGGGCCGGGTCCTGTTCGACGGATCGGACGCCACTGGCCTGACCGTGCAGGAACGCCGTGCGGGCTTTGTCTTCCAATTCTATGCCCTGTTCCGGCACATGACAGTGTTCGACAACATTGCCTATGGCCTACGCGCCCGTCCCCGCAAGACGCGCCCGCCCGCGGCCGAGATCGCGCGGCGGGTGAACAAGCTGCTCGACCTGATCAAGCTGCCCGACATCGGCGCGCGCTATCCCAGCCAGCTATCGGGCGGCCAGCGGCAGCGCGTGGCACTCGCCCGCGCGCTGGCGATCGAACCGCGGATGCTGCTCCTGGACGAACCCTTCGGCGCGCTGGATGCCAAGGTGCGAAAGGAACTGCGCCAGGGCCTGCGCGACATCCACGACACCACCGGCCTGACAACGGTCTTTGTCACCCATGACCAGGAAGAGGCCATGGAACTCGCCGATCTGGTCGTGGTCATGTCGATGGGCCGCATCGAACAGGTGGGCAAGCCCGAAGACATCCGCGCCCGCCCCAGGACCCCCTTCGTGCGCGAGTTCATCACGGCATGAGCGACGCGCCCCCCCTCGACCGGATCGACCGGCGCATCCTGCACGAGCTGATGCGCGACGCGACGCTGCCGGTCTCGCAACTGGCGGAACGCGTGGGCCTGTCGCAAACCCCGTGCTGGAAACGGGTGCAAAAGCTCGAGGCGGCCGGGGTCATCACCGGCCGCGTCGCAATTGTCGATCCGGCCGCGATCGGCCTTGGCCTGACCGTCTTCGTCGAGATCGAGGCTGCCGACCACACGCCGGAATGGCGCGCGGCGTTTGCCGCCGTCGTGGCGGATTATGCGGAGATCGTGGAAGTCCACCGGATGGCGGGCGAGGTCGATTATCTGCTCAAGGTCGTGGTCGGCGACATGGCCGCTTACGATGCCCTCTATCTCGATCTGACACAGCGCCTCGCCTGCCGCAACGTGACGTCGAAGTTCTCGATGGAGCGCACGAAGGCCACGACCGCCTTGCCGATCGGCACGGCCTGAGCCTGGTCAGGTCGGCAGCCGTGGCTTCACCCCACTGACCGCCAACCGGAGTCGGTTGCATCCGGCGGATCCTTCAGCCCGGCCAGAGGGGAAGGTCGCCGATTCAGAACGCGATATCGTCGTCGCGCGCCTGACACGGCCGGGGCGGCACGCGGCGCGCAACCCTGGCGCGTCAGGCGGCCGGAACGCGGTGCCCGGGGCAGCGTCGGCTCGTCAACCATCGCGATGGGACCCCGCCGGATTTGTGCCAGCACAACGACAGGGCGGCGCGGCGCTGCCAGAACGCCGATGTGGAAAGCAGCGTCACATCGACGTCTGGCGGGAACCGGGCCACCGCGCGAAAGGTACGAGAATGATCAACCGAACCCGCCCGTCCTACAGTGGACCCGCGCTGTTCAGCTATGGCTTTCGTCCGCTGTTCCTGATGGCGGGTCTGTTCGCGTCACTGGTCGTGCCGCTCTGGATCGAGATCTGGTCCGGCCGGGTCACGCTGGCCGGACCCTTCTCGCCGACCGACTGGCATATCCACGAGATGCTGTTCGGCTATACCTCTGCCGTCATTGCAGGTTTCCTGTTCACGGCCATTCCCAACTGGACCGGGCGGATGCCGATGCGAGGCTGGCCGCTGATGGTGCTGGCCGTGCTGTGGCTGACCGGGCGGGTGGCTGTCGCCGGGGCGTTCGGGTGGGGGCCGCTGCCGGTCATGGTGGTGGACTGCGCCTTCATGGCCGCCATCGGCGCGACGGCGGTGACCGAGATCGTGGCAGGCCGGAACTGGAGCAACCTCAAGGTCGTCGTTCCGGTGCTGCTCTACCTGGTGGCCAACCTCACCTTCCACCTCGAGGCCATGACACGGGGCGAGGCGGCGGTGGGGCGCAGCCTGGGCCTTGCGATGGTGGTGCTTCTGATCCTTCTGATCGGCGGCAGGATCATTCCCAGTTTCACCCGCAACTGGCTGGCGCATCGCGGGCCGGGCCCCTTGCCGGTTCCGTTCGGGCGCTTCGACAAGGCAAGCCTTGGCGTGACCGCGGCGGCGCTTCTGGTCTGGGTAGTCTGGCCCGATACACCGGCCGCGGCGCTTGCCCTGTTGCTTGGCGGCGTGGCGCAGGGGTGGCGCATGTCGCGGTGGTGCGGCCGGGCGACGGTGCGGTCGCCGTTGCTTCTGATGCTGCATGTCGCCTTCGGCTTCGTTCCGCTCGGGCTTGCGGCGCTTAGCGCCGCACAGATCGGCCAGCTGTCCGCGGCTGTGGGGCTGCACCTGCTGGGAATCGGGGGCATCGGCGGGATGACGCTTGCGGTGATGATGCGCGCCTCGCTGGGCCACACGGGCCGCGAACTGCAGGCCGGACCAGTGCTGACGCTGGCCTTTGCCTGCGTCGCACTGGCGGCCCTGGCGCGCGTGGCGGTTCCGGGGATGCCGGGGCTGTGGTGCGCCGCCGGTCTCTGGACGCTCGGCTTTGTCATCTTCGTCGGGCGGCTGGCGCCGGTGCTGACGCTGCCCAACCCGGGCCGCCGGACACCCTCTAGTCCTCGGCCCCGCTGAGCGTGACCAGCCGGTCCGGCGCCGTCACGGTGATCTTGCGGCGCTCCGACACCACGATGCCTTCGCGTTCCCACCCACTCAGCAACCGGCTGACGGTGTGCAATGTCGTGCCGGTCATGTCCGAGATGTTCTGGCGGGTGATCGGCACGCCGATCTCGATACCGCCGTCAACCTGCCGGCCCATCTGGCTCACCAGCCGCATGATGGCGCAGGCGATGCGCTGTTCCACCTGCTGGGTGGCCAGTTCGACGATCCGGTTGTTCATCTCGGCCACCCGCTCGCCCACCACCCTGTAGGTCTCGGTCGCGAATCCGTCATAGCGGCCCGTGAACTCGGCCCACATCCGGTTCGGCCAGGCCAGCGCCACGCAATCATCCGCCGTCATCGCCGTGGCGGGATAGGTGGTCCGCCCGAGTGCCGCGCCAATGCCGAACAACTGCCCCGGCGCGATATGCATCGCGATGATCTGTTCGCCCCCCGGGGTCGTTCGGACGACGCGGATATGGCCATCCAGCAGCAGGAAGAACCGCTCCACCGGCATCCCCTCGCTGAACACGGCCACGCCGGGATCGAACCGCATCGCCTGGGCCGCATCAAGGATCTCGCGGATCTCCGGGCGTGACAGCCTGCGAAAGGGCGGAAGGCCGGTCAGCAGGCTTTCGTCGAGACGGTGCAAGCCAAACCCTCCGATATTGCGGCAGCGCAACGATCCGGGCGCGATCCTAGCCTAGAAGCGGTGCATGACGAAACACTGCCGCCCCCGGAAAGGACAAACATGTTCCCGAAACTGATCGCCGCCAGCCTCGCCGCTCTCTTGCTGGTTCCCTCGGCCGAGGCCGAAAACTTCGACGTGCTGATGCTCAACAAGGGGGCTGACGGCGCGATGGTCTATGAACCGGCCTTCCTGAAGGTGGCGGTCGGCGACACCGTGACCTTCATTTCCACCGACAAGGGCCACAACGTCGAGGATATCGACGGCATGCTGCCCCCGGGGGTGGAACGGTTCAAGAGCAAGATGGGCGCGGATTATGTGCTGACCATCACGGCCGAGGGTCTCTACGGGCTGAAATGCACCCCGCACTACACCATGGGCATGGTCGCCCTCATCCAGGCCGGTGCGCCGGTCAATCTGGATGCACTCAGGGCGGTCCCGCTGAAGGGCAAGGCCAGGACGCGGTTCGAACCGCTGTTCGCGCAGGTCGCCGAATAGGATCGCCATCCGAAGCCCCGAAGGGCGGCCCCGGAAACGGGGCCGCCCTTGCACGTTGCACCTGTCGTGCCGCTGCGCCGACGGCGGTTGCGGCGTCCGGCGATCGCCCGTCCTTCCATGCCGGCGCAAGGATCGCACCGCGAAGGCCCCGGGGATCAGCGCCCGACGCCCTCACCATGACGCATGATCGCCCTCGTCCCGCACCAGCCGGAACCCCAGATAGTCCGGCGGCACACCGGCGGCGCAGCCACCCGACCGGGCATCGCGGATGAAGGTGATCACAAAGGCGCGGTGCTTGCCCTGCACGGCCCGCACGCCGCAATAGTCGGACCGCGAGGCGACGGTCTGTCCGTCGGCGGTCAGCCGGCCGTTCTGAAAGCAGGTCTCGGTCCATTCCCAGACATTCCCCGCAATGTCGGCAACACCCCGGTCGTTCAGCCCGAAATGGCCCAGCGGATGCGGCCTCGGATCGGCATCGCCGCGCAGCGCCACCTCGCGCAGATAGGCGGCGATCCACCGGCGCGAAGGGTCGTTGCCGCTCGCTTCCGCCGACAGGGCATCGTCAGAACCACGGTTCCCGGCCGCGCGCAGCCATTCCGCATCGGTCGGAAGGCGCCACCGGACCCCGGTCTGCCGTGAAAGCCACGCGGCATAGGCGGTGGCGTCGGCATGGTTCACCCCGGTCCGGGCCAGGTGCGGGCTGGCCGTGCCCGGCGCCCGCGGGCAGGCCCCGGCCTGCGCGCAGCGCGCATAGTCGGCCTCGGTCACGTGGTATTTCATGATCTCCAGCGCGGGCGCATCCAGCCGCTGCGGCGGCGCATCGACGATGCGGGTTCCCTGCCGGAACTCGCCCGCCGGGCGGTAGTGCTGCGGACCGGCGGCGATATGCACGGTCTCCGGCAGCGGCGGTCTGGCCACTGGCGGCAGCAGCAGGACCGCGCCGCCGACCAGGACCGCCGCGGCGACAAGAATGCCCGGAACAGCACGGCGCGTCATGGCAGCCCCCTCAAGAAAGGCGGGGCAACCCCGGTCAGGGGCAGCCCCGGTGTCATCGGCCCTGAACGGTCACGGCAGCGCGCTGCGCCCCTCGTGCGCTGCGTCATACTCGACCGGGGCCACGACCTGTTCCATCAGCTCGTTGTCCCAGTCACCGCCCACGATCACATGCGCGGTGGCCCCAAGGTTCACTGCTTCGATCAGGTTGTGATTGACATAGGCATAGACCCCCGGCTGCAGGAACGTATACAGCGCCGCCCCGGCAGAGCCGCCCCGGATGAACCAGGTTTCAAGGTCGCGCTCGGGCGGGTTGTTGAACTTGCCGGTTTCCCAGACCAGATCGCCATGCCCGCCGATCAGGTGCGGGCGGCTGTCGCGGTTGGCCTGGCTGTGGACGAACAGCACCGTTTCCCCCTGTTCCGCCGTCAGCGCCGTGTCGCCGGTCAGCGCACCCACCCGGCCGTTGAACACCACATGCGACGGGATCAGACCGTTCATCACCGCCAGCGTGTCGGAATAGCTTTCGCCCGGGTCGGCAAAGCGCATGTAGGCGCCGTCCTCGCCCCGCGGGATGTAGAAATCGTTCTCGCCGATATAGTAGACCCGGTCATAGGTGACGGGTCGGCCCAGATGGTCCTTCAGCCCGTCGCGCGGCAGCACCATGATGGCGCCCGACATGCCCGACACCACATGCCAGGGAATCATCGGGCCACCTGGCGCGCAGTGATAGACAAAGACCCCCGGTCGCGTCGCCTTGAACCGCAGCACCGTCTTCTCGCCCGGGTTCACCAGCGTCAGGGACCCGCCCCCCAATGCGCCGGTGGCCGAGTGAAAGTCGATATTGTGCTGCATCATGTTCTCGGGCGGGTTGAACAGGGTCAGCTCCACATGGTCCCCCTCATGCACCACCATCAGCGGGCCCGGAACCGATCCGTTGAACGTCATCGCCTGCACCCAGGCGTCCTCGTCCACCTGCATCTCCTTCTCGATGATCTTCATCTGGAACTCGACGATGTGCGGGCCGGTTGTCGCCACCTGCTCATGCGGATGCACGAAGGGGGGCGCCACCAGTTTCACCTTGCGGCGTGGCAGGCCGGACAGGTCGACCGGGGCAGCGGCCGAGGTATCCATCACCTCCTCGGCCTCTGCCGTCCTGATGACATGGGGGGCGGCCGCCACCAGTGCGGCCCCCATGAGCGCGGCGCGTCTTGTGAACATCGGCTTCTCCTTCCGGAACCTGTGGGTTTGCGGAGGATCTACCCTGCGTCTGTCGGGCGTTCGTTGCGCTCCCGCAACGTTGCCGCCGATTGCGCGGCCATGCGACGCAAGCGGCCGCGCCGGTCAGCCCGGCGCGATGACCACGCCAACGCCCCACTCGCTGCATTTCCGCGCCAGATCGGGCGGCAAGGGCCGGTCGGTGAACAGCGTGTCGATCTCTGCAAGCGAGGCCAGCCGGGCCGGGGCAGAGCGGTCGAGCTTGGACCCGTCGCAGACCAGGAACACCTTTCGCGCCTGGCGGATGATCGCCTTCGACACGCGAACCTCCGCCAGGTCGAAATCCAGGATGTCGCCATCCCGATCCAGCGCCGAGGCCCCGATCACCGCATAGTCCACCTTGAACTGCTCGAAGAACTGCGTCGTCAGCTCGCCCACCAACCCGCCGTCCGACCGCCGCAGGGCGCCCCCGGCCACCATGATCTCGCAGCCCGGATTGGCGGCCAGCGTGTTGGCCACGTTCATGTTGTTCGTCACCACGGTGATGTTGCGATGGGCCAGCAGTTCCTGCGCGACGGCCTCGGTCGTGGTGCCAAGGTTCATGATCAGCGAGCAGTTCTCGGGAATCGCGGCGGCACAGACGCGCGCGATCGCCGCCTTGGCCTCCTGGTTCATCCGGCGCCGCTGTTCGTAGCCAAGGTTCGTCACGCCGGTCCGCGGAACCGCGCCGCCATGAACCCGGTCCAGATGGCCCATGTCGGCCAGGTCCGACAGGTCACGGCGGATGGTCTGCAACGTCACCTCGAACCGCTGGGCCAGGTCGTCGACCATCACCCGCCCTTCGGCACGGACGATCTCGAGGATCTCGCTCTGACGAAAGCTCAGCGCCATGGCCCGTTCCTTTTCCCGCGCAGGTGATCGTCAAGTTTCGTCAAGGCCCCGCGTCCGTTCAAGCAGGAAAATGCGCCGCAATCGCAGCAGGATTTTCGCCGCAGCGCAGCGCGAAAACGCGCGATTTGATGGAAATAGCCTTCCAAAACAGGGAATTTGGGCTCAAGATGGCCTCGTGATGTTCGTTTCTCCCAGAAACACGCACAAACGAAAGAATGTGGTTGACCTCCGCGATCCATTCGCATCACTCTTGTGCCACCAGGGAGGAGACTGGCGTGAACGCAGAGAACAAGCCCGGCTTGGCCGACCTGTTCATCATTGGTGGCGGGATCAACGGTTGCGGGATCGCGCGCGATGCTGCGGGCCGGGGGCTGTCGGTCGTTCTCGCCGAACAGGGCGATCTGGCGCAGGCGACCTCGTCCTCCTCGACGAAGCTGTTCCACGGCGGGCTGCGCTATCTGGAGTATTTCGAGTTCCGTCTGGTGCGCGAGGCGCTGGAGGAACGCGAGACGCTGCTTGTCGCCATGCCCCACATCAGCTGGCCGATGCGATTCGTGCTGCCCTATTCCCCCGACATGCGGTTCGAGGGCGACACGCCGACAGGGCGCCTGCTGGCGCGGGTCATGCCCTGGATGAAGGGGCGCCGCCCTGCCTGGCTGATCCGGCTGGGGCTGTTCCTGTATGACACGCTGGGCGGGCGGAAAATCCTGCCCGCCACCCGCACGCTGGACCTGACGCAGGACCCGGCAGGCAGGCCGCTGCAACCCCGCTTCCGGCGCGCCTATGAATATTCCGACTGCTGGGTCGAGGATTCCCGGCTGGTCGCGCTCAACGCCCGGGATGCGGCGCTGCGCGGCGCGACGATCCTGACCCGGACCCGCGTGGTCTCGGCCAGCCGCATCGGCGATCAGTGGGAAATCGTCACCGAGGGGCCAGCCGGGCGCCGCACGCATCGTGCCCGCGCCCTCGTCAACGCCGGCGGGCCCTGGGTCGAGGACATCATCCGCAATGTCGCGCGGATCAATTCCACCGAGGGCGTGCGCCTGGTGCGCGGGTCGCATATCGTCACGCGCAGGCTCTATGACCACGACCGCTGCTATTTCTTCCAGGGAAGCGACGGGCGGATCATCTTCGCCATCCCCTATGAACAGGACTTCACCCTGATCGGCACGACCGACCAGGACCACCAGGGGGCACCGTCCGAGGCGCGCTGCACCGACGCGGAACGCGACTACCTGCTGGCCTTCGCCAGCCGCTACTTCGCGCGGCCGGTGACGACGGACGATGTGGTCTGGACCTATTCGGGGGTTCGCCCGCTCTACAACGACGGGGCGAAATCGGCCACGGCGGCGACGCGCGACTATGTGCTGTCGCTGGACACCCAGGGCGGCGCCCCGCTGCTCAACGTCTTCGGCGGCAAGATCACCACCTACCGCCGCCTCGCGGAAAGCGCGATGTCGCGGCTGGCCCCGCATTTCCCCGACGCCCGGGGGGCATGGACGGCGCGCGTCGCGCTGCCCGGCGGCGACTTCCCGCATGACGGTGTCGCCGCGCTGCGCGCCGCGCTGATGGCGCGCTATCCCTTCCTGTCCGACTACTGGGCCGCCCGCCTCGTGCGCGCCTACGGCACCGAGGCCGCCACCCTGCTGGGCGAGGCCCGCACCGCCGCCGACCTCGGCCGCGACTTCGGCGCCACGCTGACCGAGGCCGAGGTGCGCTGGCTCATGCAGCACGAATGGGCGCGGCGCGCCGAAGACATCGCCTGGCGCCGCACCAAGCTCGGTCTGCGGATGACCGAACGGCAGATCACCGAACTCGATCAATGGATGGCCGGCGCGATCGGCCACGGGGCGGTCAGCCCCGCGGCGGAATGAAGGGGGAAGCATGGCGCTGGAACTGCAAGCCGTCAGCCGCGTGGTGAAGGGGCAGGTGCACATCCACCCCACGACGCTGACGCTGGAAAAAGGCACGATGAACGTGCTTCTCGGCCCCACGCTGGCGGGCAAGACCTCGCTGATGCGGCTGATGGCCGGGCTTGATGCGCCCACTTCGGGCCGCCTGCTGTGGCACGGCACCGATGTCACCGGCCAGCGCGTGCAGGATCGCAAGGTGGCGATGGTCTACCAGCAGTTCATCAACTACCCCGGCCTTTCGGTCTACGAGAACATCGCCTCGCCCCTGCGGCTGATGGGCAAGGCCCGGGCCGAGGTCGACCGCGCCGTGCGTGCCACGGCCGAAATGCTGAAGCTGACCCCGATGCTCGACCGCAAGCCGCTGGAACTGTCCGGCGGGCAGCAGCAGCGCTGCGCGCTGGCCCGCGCGCTGGTGAAGGGCGCCGGGCTGGTGCTGCTGGACGAGCCGCTGGCCAACCTCGACTACAAGCTGCGCGAGGAGCTGCGCGCCGAAATCCCGCGCATCTTCGAGGAATCGGGGGCAATCTTCGTCTATGCCACCACCGAACCCGAAGAGGCGCTGCTCCTCGGCGGCAACACCGCCGCGATGTGGGAAGGGCGCGTCACCCAGTTCGGCCCCACCCCGACCGTCTATCGCCAGCCCGCCGATGCCATCACCGCGCGCGTGTTCAGCGATCCGCCGATGAACTTCGTCTCCTGCCTCAAGGAAGGGAACCGCATCACGCTCGGCGGCACGGCCACCCCATCGGCCGGCACGCAGTTCGCCACGCTGCCCGACGGGCGCTACACCGCCGGGTTCCGGGCGAACCACCTGCATCTTGACAGCCATTCGGGCCGCGCGCTCGAATTCCGCTGCACCCTGGGCGTGTCCGAGATCACCGGTTCGGAAACCTTCCTGCACCTGACCCATGGCGCCGACCGCTGGGTCGGCCTGATCCATGGCGTGCACGACCTTGCACCCGGCACCGGGGTAAGCCTGTGGCTCGACCCGGCGCATGTCTACATCTTCGATGCCGACGGGCGGCTTGCCGCCGCTGCGGCCTATGCGGCGGCGGCCTGACCCATGGCACAGATCACCCTCCGGAACCTCGCCCACAGCTACCACGCCGCCCCGCGCGGCGAGCAGGACTTTGCGCTGAAGCAAATGGACCACGTCTGGCAGGACGGCGGGGCCTATGCGCTCCTGGGGTCGTCGGGCTGCGGCAAGACCACGCTTCTCAACATCATCTCGGGGCTGCTGAAACCGTCGCAGGGCCGGGTGCTGTTCGGCGACCGCGACGTGACCGATGCCGAGACGGCCGCGCGCAACATCGCGCAGGTGTTCCAGTTCCCGGTCGTCTACGACACGATGACGGTGCGCGACAACCTGGCCTTTCCGCTGCGCAACCGGGGCATGGATGCCGCCTACATCAAGGCCCGCGTCGCCCAGATCGCCGCCATGATCGGCATGGAGGCGATGCTCGACCGCAAGGCGCGCGGCCTGACCGCCGATGCCAAGCAGAAGATCAGCCTGGGCCGCGGCATGGTGCGCGAGGACGTCAACGCCATCCTGTTCGACGAGCCGCTGACCGTGATCGACCCGCACATGAAGTGGGAACTGCGCACGCAGCTGAAACAGCTGCACCGCGAATTCGGCCACACGATGATCTACGTCACCCATGACCAGACCGAGGCGCTGACCTTCGCCGACAAGGTGGTGGTGATGTATGACGGGCGCGTGGTGCAGATGGGCACCCCGGAAGAGCTGTTCGAGACGCCCGCCCATACCTTCGTCGGCTATTTCATCGGTTCTCCGGGCATGAACCTGCTGCCCGCCGGGATCAGCGGCAGCGCGGCGCATCTGAACGGCGGCACCGTTCCGCTGGGCGCAACCTATGGCGCTGTGGCGGGCCGCACCCAGATCGGGATTCGCCCGGAGTATGCCGTGCTGACCGAGGGCGACGGCCTACCCATCGCAATCCGGCGGGTCGAGGACGTGGGCCGGCACAGGATCGTGCGGGGCGAGGTGGCGGGCCACCCCGTCAACGTCATCGTGCCCGAGGGCATGCCGGTGGGCGCCGCGATGACGCATGTCCGGTTCGCCCCGGACCGCATCAACGTCTATGCAGATGACTGGCGCGTCGCCCCGGCCGGTCAGGGGGGGGCGGCCTGATGGACAAGACGCAGAACAACAGGGCGTGGTTCCTGGTGCTGCCGGTGCTGGTGATCGTGGCCTTCTCGGCGGTCCTGCCGCTGATGACCGTGGTCAACTACGCCCTGAACGACACGTTCGGGAACAACCAGTTCTTCTGGGTCGGCCTCGAATGGTTCGAGGAGATGCTGGCCTCGCAACGGCTGCACGCCGCACTTGGCCGCCAGATCCTGTTTTCCGCCATCATCCTGGCCATCGAGGTGCCGCTGGGCATCTACATCGCCCTGAACATGCCGAAAAAGGGCTTCTGGGCCTCGGTCTGCCTGGTGCTGATGGCGCTGCCGCTGCTGATCCCGTTCAACGTGGTCGGCACCATCTGGCAGATCTTCGGCCGCGTCGACATCGGGCTCCTGGGCCGCTACCTCGCGGAACTGGGCGTCGACTACAACTACACCAACGACCCGTGGGACGCCTGGATCACCGTGATCGTGATGGATGTCTGGCACTGGACATCGCTCGTGGCGCTGCTGTGCTATGCGGGCCTGCAATCCATTCCCAATGCCTATTACCAGGCGGCCCGGGTGGATCAGGCAAGCCGCTGGGCGGTGTTCCGCTACATCGAACTGCCCAAGATGGCGGGCGTGCTGCTGATCGCGGTGCTGCTGCGGTTCATGGACAGCTTCATGATCTATACCGAACCCTTCGTCGTCACCGGCGGCGGCCCGGGCAACTCGACCACCTTCCTGTCGATCGACCTGGTGAAGATGGCGATCGGCCAGTTCGACCTCGGCCCCGCCGCGGCCTTCTCGATCATGTATTTCCTCGTGATCCTGCTGGTGTCCTGGGTGTTCTACACCGTGATGACCAACCTCGACAAAGAGGAGGGCAAGTAAGATGCGCCTGCGCGGCTCTCCCATCGTGATGACGCTCTACCTGCTGTTCCTGCTGATCCCGATCTACTGGCTCGTGAACATGAGCCTGAAGACCAATACCGAGATCACCTCGACCTTCACGCTGTTCCCGCATGACCTGACGTTCCGCAACTACATGGTCATCCTGACCGACCCGTCCTGGTACATGGGCTATGTCAACTCGATCATCTACGTCGTGATGAACACGGTGATCTCGATCACCGTGGCGCTGCCCGCCGCCTACGCCTTCAGCCGCTACAGCTTCATGGGCGACAAGCACCTGTTCTTCTGGCTGCTGACCAACCGGATGGCGCCGCCGGCGGTTTTCGCGCTGCCGTTCTTCCAGCTGTATTCCTCGGTCGGCCTGTTCGACACCCACATCGCCGTGGCCCTGGCGCATTGCCTGTTCAACGTGCCGCTGGCGGTCTGGATCCTCGAAGGCTTCATGCGCGGCGTGCCAAAGGAAATCGACGAGACCGCCTATATCGACGGCTATTCCTTCCCGAAGTTCTTCGTGAAGATCTTCATGCCCCTGATCGCCAGCGGCATCGGCGTCGCGGCCTTCTTCTGCTTCATGTTCAGCTGGGTCGAACTGCTGCTGAGCCGCACGCTGACCTCGGTGAACGCGAAACCCATCGCCGCCACCATGACGCGCACGGTCTCGGCCTCCGGCATGGACTGGGGGGTGCTCGCCGCTGCGGGCGTGCTGACCATCATTCCCGGCGCGCTGGTGATCTATTTCGTCCGCAACTACATCGCCAAGGGCTTCGCCCTGGGGAGGGTGTGACCATGGCCGCATCCCGCTGGACGCTGATCTATCTGGCCGCCGGGGGCATCATGGCCGCCGTGCTGGCCGGGCTGATCGCAGCTACCCCGCGCACCGACTCCGGCATCAACTGG
This sequence comes from Paracoccaceae bacterium, assembly GCA_019454225.1. Classification (NCBI taxonomy): domain Bacteria; kingdom Pseudomonadati; phylum Pseudomonadota; class Alphaproteobacteria; order Rhodobacterales; family Paracoccaceae; species Paracoccaceae bacterium. The sequence continues at coordinate 639,086 of CP075370.1, forward strand.
TTCGCACCCATGGTTCCCGGCGGCTGGATGGCCTGGACGCTTCCGGTCGCGCTGTTCTTCTTTGTCATCGCCTGCCTGCTGATCCTGTTCACGCTGCTGGCGATCCGCTACCCCGAAACCCCCCGCCGCGGCATCCTGCGCATCGAGACGACGCGCGGCGACCGGCTGTTCATTTCCCTGCTCGGGTCGGCCTTCCTGTGCCTCGGCTGGCTCTCGCTTTTCGGTGTCCCCCTCTGGGGGGCGCTGATCTGCTGCCTGATCTATGCGGCCGCCGTGTTCCGCTGGGTCTGATCGGCACCAAGGCGCCGGGGGGGCGGATGCGACCCGCCCCCCCGGCTGGACTGCAAAAACCGACGTCTCACAATCTGGGAGGATATGACATGAGACTGCGACACACGACAACGGCCATGGCGCTTGCGCTGATGGTCATGGGTTCGGCCCCGGCCTGGGCCGACATGGACGCCGCGAAAGCCTTCCTCGATGCCGAAATCGGTGCGCTCTCCACCCTGTCGCGCGCCGACCAGGAGGCCGAGATGCAGTGGTTCATCGACGCCGCCAAGCCCTTTGCGGGCATGGACATCAAGGTGGTCTCGGAAACCATCACCACCCACGAATACGAGGCCAAGGTGCTGGCCCCGGCATTCACCGCCATCACCGGCATCAAGGTCACCCATGACCTGATCGGCGAAGGCGACGTGGTCGAAAAGCTCCAGACGCAGATGCAGTCGGGCGAAAACATCTATGACGCCTACATCAACGACTCCGACCTGATCGGCACCCACTGGCGCTACCAGCAGGCCCGCATCCTGACCGACTGGGTCGACGGCGAGGGCAAGGCCGTCACCAACCCCAATCTCGACCTGAACGACTTCATCGGGCTGAAATTCGTGACCGCGCCCGACGGCAAGGTCTACCAGCTGCCCGACCAGCAGTTCGCCAACCTCTACTGGTTCCGCGCCGACTGGTTCGACCACCCGAAGAGCCAGGAGGATTTCAAGGCCAAGTATGGCTATGACCTCGGCGTGCCGCTGAACTGGTCGGCCTACGAGGACATCGCCGAGTTCTTCACCGGCCGCGACATGTCCTATGCGGGCGGCCCGTCCTCGGGCGTCTTCGGAAACATGGACTACGGCAAGAAGGACCCTTCGCTCGGCTGGCGCTACACCGATGCCTGGATGTCGATGGCCGGCATGGGCGACGTGGGCGAACCGAACGGCCTGCCGGTTGACGAATGGGGCATCCGGGTGGACGAGAACAGCCGTCCGGTCGGGTCCTGCGTGGCGCGCGGCGGTGCGACGAACGACGCGGCGGCGGTCTATGCCGTGACCAAGGCGATCGACTGGCTGCAACGGTTCACCCCGCCGGAAGCGCAGGGCATGACCTTCGGCGAGGCGGGGCCGGTTCCGGCACAGGGCAACATCGCCCAGCAGATGTTCTGGTACACCGCCTTCACCGCCGACATGGTCAAGGAAGGTCTGCCGGTGATGAACGCCGACGGCACGCCCAAGTGGCGCATGGCGCCCAGCCCGCACGGCACCTACTGGCAGGAGGGGATGAAGGTCGGCTACCAGGACGCAGGGTCCTGGACGCTGATGAAGTCCACCCCGGTGGATCGGGCGCAGGCGGCCTGGCTCTACGCCCAGTTCGTCACCTCCAAGACCGTGGACGTGAAGAAAAGCCATGTCGGCCTGACCTTCATCCGCGAATCGACCATCCAGCACGAAAGCTTCACCGAACGCGCGCCGAAACTGGGCGGTCTGGTGGAATTCTACCGCTCGCCCGCGCGCGTGCAGTGGTCGCCCACCGGCACCAACGTGCCGGACTATCCCAAGCTGGCGCAGCTGTGGTGGCAGAACATCGGCGACGCCATGTCGGGCGCCAAGACCCCGCAGGAAGCGCTGGACGCGCTCTGCACCGAACAGGAAAGGGTCCTGGAACGGCTGGAGCGTGCCGGCGTTCAGGGTGACATCGGCCCGAAGATGAACGAGCCGCAGGACCCGCAGGTCTGGCTTGACGCGCCCGGTGCCCCGGTCGCCAAGCTCGACAACGAAAAGCCCGCGGGCGAAACCATCAGCTATGCCGAGCTGATCAAGTCCTGGCAGAACTGAGACGGGCGGGCGGGGGTGTCTCATCCCCGCCCACCTGCCTTTGCGGGGGAACGATGTCTGATGTGCCCGGCGTCCGGCGGATCGGCACCTGCAGCCCCTGCGCCGTCCGCGGCGCGGCGGCGAGATCTTAAGAACTGGTTAAAATGGATTGGTCATGTCATTGATATGAATGACGAAATAAAATGTCCCACCGTGGGACGCCTGCCATCAGACCCGAGGTTCCCATGACCGACCACATCCTCGCCATCGACCAGGGCACCACCTCCAGCCGCGCCATCGTCTTCGACACCGCCCTCCGCGTCGTCGCCACCGCGCAGGAAGAATTCGCCCAGCACTACCCGGCCCCGGGCTGGGTCGAGCATGCCCCCGCCGACCTCTGGGCCACCGTCGCCGGCACCGCCCGCGCCGCCATCGAGCGCGCCGGCCTCACCCCCGCCGATATCGCCGCCATCGGCATCACCAACCAGCGCGAGACCACCCTGATCTGGGACCGCGCCACCGGAGAGCCGATCCACCCCGCCATTGTCTGGCAGGACCGCCGCACCGCCGACACCTGCGCCGCGCTGAAGGCTGCCGGACACGAGGCCATGATCACCGCCCGCACCGGCCTCCTGCTCGACCCCTATTTCTCGGCGACCAAGATCAAGTGGCTGCTCGACACCGTTCCCGGCGCCCGCGACCGCGCCCGAAAGGGCGAACTGGCCTTCGGAACGGTGGACAGCTTCCTGATCTGGAAACTGACCGGCGGCACCGTCCACGCCACCGACGCCACCAACGCCTCGCGGACGCTGATCTACAACATCGTCACCGGGGAATGGGATGCCGAGATCTGCGCGCTGCTCGACATTCCCATGGCACTCCTGCCCGAGGTGAAGGACTGCGCGGCCGACTTCGGCCAGACCCGCGCCGATCTCTTCGGACGGCCGATACCCATCCTCGGCGTCGCGGGCGACCAGCAGGCGGCGACCGTGGGGCAGGCCTGCTTTGCCCCCGGCATGATGAAATCGACCTACGGCACCGGCTGCTTTGCCCTGCTGAATACCGGTGCCGACATGGTGCCGTCGCGGAACCGCCTGCTGACCACCATCGCCTACCGGCTGGACGGCCAGACCACCTACGCGCTGGAAGGGTCGATCTTCATCGCGGGGGCCGTGGTGCAATGGCTGCGCGACGGGCTGCGGATCATCCGCGAGGCGAAAGAGACGCAGCCCCTCGCCGATGCCGCCGACCCGGCGCAGGACGTGGTGCTGGTGCCCGCCTTCACCGGTCTCGGCGCGCCCTACTGGCGCCCCGAATGCCGGGGCGCGATCTACGGTCTTACCCGCAACTCCGGCCCCGCCGAACTGGCCCGCGCGGCGCTGGAAAGCGTGGGCTACCAGACCCGCGACCTGCTCGAGGCGATGCGCGCCGACTGGGGTGCCGCAGCCGACGGCATCCTGCGCGTCGACGGCGGCATGACCGCATCGGACTGGGCCATGCAGTTCCTGTCCGACATCCTCGGTGCGCCGGTGGATCGTCCCGTTGTCACCGAGACCACAGCGCTGGGCGCCGCCTATCTGGCCGGGCTGAAGGCCGGGCTGTGCCCCGCGCCGGCGGAGTTCCAGACAACCTGGGCGCTGGAGCGCCGCTTCACCCCAGCGATGGACGCCGCCACACGTGATGCCAAATACGCCCGCTGGGGTCGAGCCGTGGCGGCGACAATGGCGGTATGACCCCCTTCGCCATCGCTGCCCCCGCGCGCGTCCTGTTCGGCCGCGGCGAGGCCACCCGGGCCCCGGCCCTGATCCGCGCCCATGGCACAAGGGTCCTTGTCGTGAATGGGTCCTCGGGGCGGCATGCGCCCTGGCTCGTGGCCGAACTGGCAGGGCTGGGCGCCGAGACCCTGGGCCAGCCCTGCACCGGAGAGCCGACGCTTGCCATGCTGGAGCAGGCCCTGGCCCAGGCGCGCGGTTTTGAGCCACAGGTCGTGGTCGGCCTTGGCGGCGGCGCGGCGCTTGACCTTGCAAAGGCGCTGGCCGCGCTGATCCCCGCGCCGGGCGCGCCGATGGACCATCTGGAGGTCATTGGCAAAGGCCTGCCGCTGACCGCCGACCCCCTGCCGTTCATCGCGATCCCCACAACAGCGGGGACCGGGGCCGAGGCGACGAAGAATGCGGTCATCGCAGCAGAGGGCCGCAAGGTCAGCCTGCGGGATGACCGCATGCTGGCGCGGCTGGCCATCGTCGACCCGGCCCTGACCGACGGAACGCCGCGCGCCACGACACTGGCCTGCGGGCTGGATGCGATCACGCAGGTGATCGAGCCCTTCGTGTCGTCGAAGGCCACGCCCTTTTCCGATGCCATCGCCGGGCCCGCGATTCCGCGCGGACTGGCCGCGCTGGCGCGGCTGATGCAGGCCGAAGAGGCCGAGGCCCGCGACGCCATGGCCTGGGTCAGCCTGTGCGGCGGGCTGGCGCTGGCGAACAGCGGCCTGGGGGCCGTCCATGGGCTTGCCGGCGTGATCGGCGGGCTGATCCCGGCCGCGCATGGCGCCATCTGCGGCGCACTGCTGGCTCCGATCCTGCGGCTGAACCGCGACAGGGCAACCGGCGACACGGCCGCGCGGCTGGACCATGTCTTTGGCCAGATCGCCGCCACGCTGGGCGGGCGGACAGCGGAGGCCCCGGAAACCCTGGCCGCCTGGGTGCGCGAGGCCGGTCTGCCCGGCCTCGGCGCGCTGGGCCTGCCCGCGGCGCTGCATGCCCGGACCGCAGCCGACGCGATGGGTTCATCGTCGATGAAGGGAAACCCGGTGGCGCTGTCCGAGGCCGATCTGAGGGAGGCGCTGGATGCCGCGGCCTGACCGCCAGGCTGCACGCCCATGACGCCGCATGACAACAGGGCATGGCTGCTGGTTCTTCCGGCCATGGCGTTGCTGGTCGTGATCGGCCTGCTGCCGCTGCTGGCGGTGGTCAACTACGGTTTCCATGACATCTTCACGCTGAACGATGTCCACTGGGTTGGGCTGGAATGGTTCGCCGACATCCTCGGGTCTGACCGGTTTCTGGCATCGCTTGGCCGCAGCCTGCTGTTCTCGGCGCTGGCGCTGGCGGTGCAGGTGCCACTGGGCATCGCGGTGGCGATGCTGCTGCTGGGATACCGGCGCCGCGCGGTCTGGGGGCTGATGCTGTGCGCGCTGCCGCTGGTCGTGCCGTGGAACATGATCCCGATGCTGTGGCTGGGCATGATCGACCGCCAGTCCGGCCTGCTCGGACCCGGGCTGGATGCCGTCGGGTTCGATCACAGGTTCACCGCCTGGCACACCTGGGCCCTGATCCTGCTGATGGACACCTGGCACTGGCTGGGCCTTGTCGTGGTGCTGTCCTATGCCGGTCTGTCGGCCATTCCGCAGGCGTTCCGGCAGGCCGCCGCCATCGACGGCGCGTCCCGCTGGGCGGTGTTCCGGCACATCGAGCTGCCCAGGCTGGGCGGTGCGCTGGCCATCGTGCTGCTGCTGCGCTTCGTGGACAGTTTCATGATCTACACCGAAGCCTTCGCGATCAACGCGGGCGGCCCGCAAGACGCGACACGGTTCCTGTCGATCGAACTGGGCGAGGAGATCAAGGGATTTTCCTATGGCCAGGCGGCGGCACGGGCGACGCTGTATTTCCTGATCGTGCTGGCGGTGGTCTGGGCCTTCATCGTGGCGACCCGAAAGGGGAATGACACCGCATGATCCGCGCCCTTGCCCTGCTGGCCCTTGCGGTTTTCATTCTGCTGCCGCTGGCGCAGGCCGTGCTGCTCAGCCTGACGGTGACCCTGCCGCGCGACGGGCTGGCGGAAGGGACGATGGGGCTGATGAACTATGCCGCCGTGCTGGCGACGCCGGAGTTGCGGGCGGCCATGATCAGTTCGGCGACCTATGTGATCCTGAATGTGGTGCTCTGCATCGCACTGGGGCTGCCCGCCGCCTATGCCCTGGCGCGGTTCGGCTTCGTCGGGGACAGGCATGTCATGCTGGCGCTGCTCGTGTTCCGGGTGACGCCCCCGGTGGTGCTGTCGCTGCCGATCTTCATCCTGTTCTCGCGCCTGGGTCTGGTCAATTCGCCGGTCGGCATCGCGCTGGTGCATGCGCTGTTCAACCTTCCGGTCGCGATCTGGATCCTGGAAAGCTTCATCCGCGCGGTGCCGCGCGCGCTGGACGAGACGGCATTCCTCGATGGCCATTCCGGCCCGTCGTTCTTCTTTCGCCACCTTGTTCCCGCCATTGCCCCCGGCATCGGCGTGGCCGCCTTCTTCTGCTTCATCTTTGCCTGGGTCGAGGTTGTCTTTGCCCGCATCCTGACGGTGACCGCCGGCAAGCCGATCACGATGGCCATCAATGCGATGTTCGGTTTCCAGACCGACCTCGGCATGGTCATGGCGATGACCTGCCTGTCGCTGGTGCCTGGCCTGGCCATGATCTGGCTGGTGCGCAATCACCTCGCCAGGGGTTTCACGCTGCGCGCCTGAGGCGGTGCCACCCGCCGCCACACCGGCGCGCAAGTGCGGTTGCCGGTCGGATCGGGGCCGCCCGTCAGATGGTCATCGCATGTGTCGCAGCATGAACAGGGCGCCCGTCGGTTTTCTTCGGGCTTGTCCAGCGCGACAGGACCGAACGACGACCGCGGCATGCAGCGGACAATGCGCAGACCGGTCACGCCGGCGCCTCGACCGGCCTGCGTTTTGATTTCAGGCAGCGTGGGTGGGCCGAATCTGACGCAGGGCAGCCATGGCCTTGTCGTCAAGCCCGGCCGCGCCGCCCTCGACATGCGCCCGAAGCTCGGCAATCATCCGCGGCTCCCAGAAATCGCGCAGATGGGCCGCGATGCGGTCGACCTGGTCGCTGCCCGGCTGGCTCCGGAAGAAGGTGGCGATCTGGTTGGCCATGTAGACCAGTTTCTCAGGCGACATCGGACACCTCGTCCGTCACGCGGTGGGGGTGGGAATACAGATCGAACCCGCCGCCCCGGACAAAGGCGGCAAGGGTAATGCCCGCCGCATCGGCCAGCCGCACAGCCTGGGCCGTCGGCGCAGAAACGGCGAGGATCGCCGGGCAGCCGGCCATCGCGCATTTCTGGATCAGTTCCACCGACAGGCGGCTGGTCATCACGAAGGCACCGGCCGCGGGGTCGATCCCCTGGCGCGCCATGGCCCCGATCAGCTTGTCCAGCGCATTGTGGCGGCCGACATCCTCGCGCGCCAGCACGATGCCCGCGCCGGGGCGCAGGAACCCCGCCGCATGGGTGGCGCGGGTCTGGTCATGCAGCGGCTGATGGGCGCGCAGCGCATCGGTCGCACCCAGCACATCGGCGCGCGACAGCCGGACTCCGCGATCGGTCACCACCGGCAGCGCGCGGCCGGCCTGTTCCAGGCTGTCGATGCCGCACAGCCCGCAGCCCACCGGGCCGGCCATGAACCGGCGCCGGGCCGCCAGCGCCGCGTCGCGGTCGGCGTTGATCCACATCCGCGCCTCGAGCCCCACGGGATGCGCGGCAATCTCCAGATCCTCGATCTCGGCGCGATCGGCAACGATCCCCTCGGACAGGGCGAACCCCACGGCAAAATCCTCGATATCGCCGGGGCTCGCCATCATCACGGCAAGCGTGGAGCCGCCGAACACCATCGCCACGGCGACCTCTTCCGGCAGCGTGCGGCGCACGGCCAGGGTCGCGTCGCCCTTCACCGAAAGGCCCGCCATGCTCTGCATCGGAGACCGCGTCATGGCCGTCACTCCGCCGCCGACAGGATGCGGCGCGACCGTGCCGCCTGGGCGTTGTACTCCTCCTGCCATTCGCTCGGCCCGTTCGACGGGCTGACCTGCACCGCTGTCACCTTGTATTCCGGGCAGTTGGTCGCCCAATCCGAATAGTCGGTGGTGATCACGTTGGCCTGCGTGTCGGGGTGATGGAACGTCGTATAGACGATGCCGGGGCTGACCCGGTCGGTCAGGGTCGCGCGCAGCGTGGTTTCCCCCGACCGGCTGGCCAGCCGCACCCAGTCACCTTCCTTGATGCCCCGCATCTCGGCGTCATGGGGATGCACCTCCAGCACGTCCTCGGCATGCCAGACCACATTGGCGGTGCGACGGGTCTGGGCGCCGACGTTGTACTGCGACAGGATCCGCCCGGTGGTCAGCAGCAGTGGAAAGCGCGGCCCGGTCCGCTCGTCCGTGGCCACGTATTCGGTGACGATGAACCGCCCCTTGCCGCGAACGAACCCATCGATGTGCATCAATGGCGTGCCTTCGGGATGCGTCTCGTTGCAGGGCCACTGCACCGATCCCAGCTCCTCGAGCCGCTCGTAGCTGACCCCCGCGAACGAGGGTGTCGTGGCCGCGATCTCGTCCATGATCTGCGCGGGGTGGGTATAGTGCCAGTCGGCCCCCATCGCATTGGCCAGCATCTGGGTGATTTCCCAGTCCGCATAGCCGTTGCGCGGCGCCATCACCTTGCGCACCCGGTTGATGCGGCGCTCGGCGTTGGTGAAGGTGCCGTCCTTCTCCAGGAACGTGGAACCCGGCAGGAACACGTGGGCGTAGTTCGCCGTCTCGTTCAGGAACAGGTCGTGGACGATGACGCATTCCATTGCGGCCAGACCGGCGGCGACATGCCTGGTGTCGGGATCGGATTGCAGGATGTCCTCGCCCTGGCAATACAGGCCCTTGAAGGTGCCGCTGACCGCGGCATCCAGCATGTTGGGAATGCGAAGGCCCGGCTCTGGGTCGATCTCGACACCCCAGGCCCGTTCGAACAGGGCCCTTACCTCGGGCAGCTTGACGTGCCGGTAGCCCGGCAGCTCGTGCGGGAACGACCCCATGTCGCACGACCCCTGCACGTTGTTCTGCCCGCGCAGCGGGTTCACGCCCACGCCCTTGCGGCCGATATTGCCGGTCAGCATCGCAAGGTTGGCGATCGCCATGACGGTGGTGGACCCCTGGCTGTGCTCGGTCACGCCCAGCCCGTAGTAGATCGCGCCGTTGCCGCCCGTCGCGTAAAGCCGCGCCGCCTTGCGCAATTCCTCGGCGGGAACGCCGGTGAGCATCTCGGTCGCCTCGGGGCTGTTGCGCTCCTGCGAGACGAACTCGGCATAATGCTGGAACTCGTCCCAGTCGCAGCGGGTGCGGATGAACGTTTCGTCCATCAGACCCTCGGTCACGATCACATGCGCCATCGCGGTGACGACCGCGACATTGGTGCCGGGCCGCAGCGCCAGATGGTGCGCGGCCTTGTAGTGCGGGCCTTCCACCGTTTCCGTCCGGCGCGGGTCGATGACGATCAGCCTGGCACCCTGCCGCAGCCGCTTCTTCAGGCGGCTGGCAAAGACCGGGTGGCCCGCATGCGGGTTCGCCCCGATCACCACGGCAACGTCGCATTCCTCGACCGAGTCGAAGTCCTGCGTTCCGGCCGAGGTGCCGAAGGTCTGGCCAAGCCCGTATCCGGTGGGCGAATGGCAGACGCGGGCGCAGGTGTCGGTGTTGTTGTTGCCGAATACAGCCCGGGTCAGCTTCTGGACCAGATAGGTCTCCTCGTTGGTGCAGCGGCTCGAGGTGATGACCCCGACCGACTTGCGCCCGTATTTCTGCTGCAATCCGCGCATCCGGTCCGCCGCGAAGCGCAGCGCCTCATCCCAGCCCACCACGCGCCAGGGCTCGTCGATGCTGTCGCGGATCATCGGGTTCAGGATGCGGTCGGAATGCTGGGCATAGCCATAGGCAAACCGGCCCTTGACGCAGGAATGGCCACGGTTGGCCTTGCCATGCTTGTAGGGCACCATCCGCACCAGCTTGTCGCCGTTCAGTTCCGCCTTGAACGAACAGCCCACGCCGCAATAGGCGCAGGTGGTGATGACAGACCGGTTCGGCGTGCCCAGTTCGATCACGCTCTTCTCGCTCAGCGTCGCGGTCGGGCAGGCCTGCACGCAGGCGCCGCAACTCACGCAGTCGGACGCCAGCGCGTCATCCGTCCTGGCCCCGAACGACACCCGGCTGTCGAAGCCCCGCCCCTCGATCGTCAGCGCAAAGGTGCCCTGAACCTCTTCGCAGGCCCGCACGCAGCGGCTGCAGACGATGCACTTGGCGGGGTCATAGGCAAAGTAGGGATTGCTGTCGTCCTTCGGCAGCCACTGGCGGTTGGCCTCGCCGCTGGTGTCGCGGCGGGCGAAGTGATTGGCCATGCCCTGCCCTTCGGGTGCCGCATAGCGCACGTCGCGCAGGCCGACGGCGCCCGCCATGTCCTGCAGCTCGCAGTCGCCATTGGCGGCACAGGTCAGGCAGTCCAGCGGGTGGTCCGAGATGTAAAGCTCCATCACCCCCTTGCGGATCTTGCGCACCTTGTCCGACTGGGTGTGCACGACCATCCCCGGCGCAACCGGGGTGGTGCAGGACGCAGGCGTGCCGCGCCGCCCCTCGATCTCGACCACGCACAGCCGGCACGAACCGAAGGCCTCCACACTGTCCGTCGCGCAGAGCTTGGGGATCGAAAGGCCGGCAAGCGCCGCAGCGCGCATGACGCTGGTTCCGTCGGGAACCGTCACCTCGAACCCGTCGATGCGCAGCGTCACGGGCGGACCATGCCGGGCCGGGGTGCCAAGATCGCGGTCGTCGGGCAGGATGAAGTCCTTCATGGTTTCAGTCCTTCTGCGCAAGTGCATGCGCCACAAGCGCGTTTGCATGGCCATGGCCCAGGCCGTGTTCGGCCTTCAGCCATGACACGATGTCCATGTGTTTCGCGCCCGCGCGTGCGGCGATCAGGCCCAGCCAATGCGCAACGGGCTTGCCATAGGTCTTTTCTATCGACGGAAAGTAGGAAGCGGGGCCCTTCACCTTGTCGGTCATTCGGCAGCCTCCCGCAGGGTCGAGAAATCGTCGGGGAAATGCGTCAGCGCCGACATCACCGGAAAGGGCGTGAACCCGCCCAGCGCGCAAAGCGAACCATCCCTCATCGTCTCGCACAGGTCGGTCAGCACCGGAATCGCGGCGCCATCGCCCTGCGCGATCCTGTCGATGGTCTCGACCCCGCGCACCGCGCCGATCCGGCAGGGCGTGCACTTGCCGCAGCTTTCGATGGCGCAGAACTCCATCGCGAACCGGGCCATGCGCAGCATGTCGGCGGTGTCGTCGAACACCACGAGGCCCGCATGACCGATCAGCCCGCCCTGGCGGTCGAACTCCTCATAGCCCAGCGGCGTGTCGAATTTCGACACCGGCATGTAGGCGCCCAGCGGGCCGCCCACCTGCACCGCCTTGACAGGCCGACCGCTGGCCGTGCCGCCCGCAATGCCGTTCACCACCTCGCCCAGCGACATGCCGAACGCGGTCTCGAACAGGCCGCCCTGGCGCACGTTGCCCGCGATCTGCAGCGTCACGGTTCCCCGGGACCGGCCGACGCCAAGGTCGGCATAGGCCAGTGCGCCGCGTTCGAAGATCACCGGAACGGTCGCAAGGCTGATGACGTTGTTCACCACCGTGGGCTTGCCCAGAAAGCCCTCCAGCGCGGGCAACGGCGGCTTGGCGCGCACGATGCCGCGCTTGCCCTCCAGCGAATTCAGCAGCGACGTCTCCTCGCCGCAGACATAGGCCCCCGCCCCCTTGCGGATCTCCATATCGAAGGCCCGCCCCGAGCCGAGCACATCCGCCCCCAGCACCCCGGCGCTGCGGGCAATCTCGACCGCATGCGCCATCACGCGGATCGCGTCGGGATACTCCGACCGCAGATAGACATAACCCTTGGTCGCGCCGACCCCGAGGCCAGCGATGGCCATCCCCTCGATCAGGCTGAAGGGATCGCCCTCCATGATCATCCGGTCGGCGAAGGTGCCGCTGTCGCCCTCGTCGGCGTTGCAGACGATGTATTTCCGGTCGGCCTTCGCCTCGGCCACCGTCTTCCACTTGATGCCGGTGGGAAAGCCCGCGCCACCCCGGCCGCGCAGGCCCGAGGCGGTGACTTCGGCCACGATCCCGGCCCCCGTCATGCCGATCGCCCGCCGCAGCCCGGCAAGGCCGCCATGCGCCTGATAGTCGGCCAGCGACAGCGGGTCGATCACCCCGCAGCGGGCAAAGGTCAGGCGCGTCTGGCGCGCGAAGAACGCGATGTCCTCGACCCGGCCGTGGCCGGGCAGGGTGCCGTCCAGCAGGGCGGGCACATCCGCCGGGGTCACCGGCCCGAACGCCTCGCGCCCGGCCCCCCGGTCGATTTCGACCAGCGGCTCAAGCCAGATCATGCCGCGCGTGCCGTTCCGGACGATCTCGATCTCGATGCCCCGCCGCGCCGCCTCGGCCAGGATTGCCCGCACGACATCATCGGCGCCAACCGCCTTCGCCGCACTGTCGCCGGGAACATAGATCCTCATGCCCCCGCCTCCGCCAGAAGCGCCGACATCCGCGCCTCGTCCACCCGGCCCACGACACGGTCATCCAGCATCGCCGCAGGCCCGCAGGCGCACAGGCCAAGGCAATAGACCGGCTCGATCGTCACGGCTCCGTTCGCCGTCGTGCCGTGCCAGTCAAGCCCGAGCTTCTTCAGCGTCGCCTCGGCCAGCGCGGTCGCGCCGACCGCCTGACATGCCTCGGCACGGCAGATCCGAAGCACATGGCGCCCGGCCGGATGCTCGCGGAAATCGTGATAAAAGGTAATGACGCCATGCAGTTCCGCCTTCGAGATGTTCAGCGCCTCGACGATCACCGGCGCGGCGGCGGATGGAATGCAGCCATAGGCATCCTGCAGCGCATGAAGGATCGGCAGCAGCGCCCCCTCCAGATGCAGGTGGGCGCCGACGATCTCGCGGATCTCGCTGCTTGACGGGGCTGGCGCAGACGCCGACATGGCTTGCCTCTCTCAAGTGACATATCGACAAAGACGGTCTCGACCATAAAAAATCAATATCGAATTTCCGTCTTTCGATAGGAGATGGCTATCGAAAATCCAGCCGCAGCCAGTCGGTTCCGGCGCGCAACGGCGCGCGGCTATCCCGGGGCGCCGACATTCTCCTGCGCCACGGAAACGGCCTTCAGGACGGCAAAGACCGGTCGGCCGGGCGCCAGTTCAAGCGCGACAGCGGACCGGCGCGTGATGCGGGCAAGCAGGGTGTCGCCCCCCGCGTCCAGACGCACCAGCGCGCCCGGGCCATCACCCATCCGGATGTCCCGCACCGTGGCGGGCAGGATGTTCAGGGCCGAGATGCCTTCGGGCCGCGCGGTCGCCAGCATCACGTCCTGCGCCAGGATTCGCACACGCAGGCGTGTCCCGACCGGGCCGGCCACGCGCGGCAGCCACAGCGGGCCGGCAGCGCTCTGCAGCCGGGTCAGCCCGTCCTCGTCCTGCGCGATCACCCTGGCCATCAGGATCGCGCCCGCCTCACGCAGGCCAAGGCCGGGGGCGGCCGACGGATCCGACAGGATGTCGGCGGCCGGACCGGCGGCCGTGACACGGCCCGCCTCCATCAGCACCACCGTCGTGGCCAGCCGGGCGACCTCTGACATGGCATGGCTGACATAGAGGATCGGCAGGTGCAGCTCATCCCGCAGCCGCTCCAGATAGGGCAGGATTTCGGCCTTGCGCGCCTCGTCCAGCGATGCCAGCGGCTCGTCCAGCGCCAGCAGCCGCGGGTTCGACAGGATGGCACGGCCAATGGCGACCCGCTGCCTTTCGCCACCCGACAGCGCACCGGGGCGGCGCGACAGCAGCGGGCCGATGCCCAGCAGCCCGACGATGCGGTCAAGGTCGACGCCCGGCCCCCGGGGTGCGAACCATCGGCCGTAGAGCAGGTTCTGCCGCACCGTCAGATGCGGAAAAAGCCGCGCGTCCTGAAAGACATATCCGATGCGGCGGCGATGTGGCGGCAGGTCTGTCCCCGCCGCGGTGTCCAGAAGCACCACGTCATCGGCGGCAATCAGGCCCCGGTCGGGGCGCAGAAGCCCAGCCACCGCATTGATGACAGAGGTCTTGCCCGAGCCGGAACGCCCGAACAGCACGGTTGCCCCGGCGGGCGCCTCGAAAGCCACATCCAGCGCAAAGCCCGCAAAGCGATGCTGAAGCGTGACCCGCAGCGTCATGTGCCGGAAATCCTGCGCGCGACGGCCCGTCCGACCCATTCCGACAGCAGAAGCGCCGCCATGGCGATGATGATGGCGATCCAGACCAGCCGCGCTGCGTTTCCCTCACCCCCCGGCACCTGCAGGAACGCATAGATTGCCGAAGGCAGGGTCTGTGTCTGGCCGGGGATGTTGGACACGAAGGTGATCGTCGCGCCGAATTCTCCCATCGCCTTGGCAAAGGCCAGGATCGCCCCCGCGACGATCCCGGGCAGGATCAGCGGCAGCGTCACCGTGGCAAAGACCCAGGGCCGGGACGCGCCCAGCGTGCCCGCCGCCAGTTCCAGCTTCGGGTCCACCGCCTCGATCGCCAGCCGCATCGCCCGCACCATCAGCGGAAAGGCCATCACCCCGGCTGCCAGCGCCGCACCGGTCCAGCGGAAGGCAAGGACGATGCCGAACCACTGGTCCAGATACTGGCCCACGGTGCCCCGGCGCCCGAAGGTCATCAGCAGCAGATAGCCCGTCACCACCGGCGGCAGGATCAGCGGCAGATGCACGATGCCGTTCAGCACCTGCTTGCCCCAGAAGTTCCACCGCGCCAGCGCATAGGCGACAAGAAGACCCAGCGGCAGGCTGACCACCGTCGCCCAGAACGACACGCGCAGCGAAAGCGCCACGGCGCGCCATTCTTCGGGGGAAAGCCAGTCCGTCATTCAGCCTCGGAAAGATGTCGGTCCGACCGGATCAGTCGAGGATCGCAAAGCCCTGCCCGGCGAACCTGGCATCGCCCATATCAGACATCAGGGCCTCGTAGAACGCCCTGTCCGCCGCATCCGCCGCGCCGGTCAGCAGCGCGCCGGGATAGACGATGGGCGGGTGGCTTCCGGCGGGGAAGGTGGCTACCACGGTCACGTTGTCATCGGCCACGGCATCCGTGGCATAGACGATGCCGAACGGCGCCTCACCGGCCGACACCAGCGTCAGCGCCGCGCGCACGTTCTCCGACTGCGCGACCTTCGGTTCCACGGCACCCCAGATGCCGAGGGACTCCAGCGCGGCCTTGCCGTACTGGCCCGCCGGCACGGCGTCCACCATCGCCATCGACAGCTTGCCGTCCCCCAGAAGCCCGGCCAGGTCAAAGCCCGGCCCGATCCCGACCGGGGTCGCATCCTTGCCGTGGGCAACCAGTACCAGCGTGTTGCCGAACATGTCCCTGCGGGTGCCATCCATGACCAGCCCGGCCTTCTCGACCTCGTCCATCCAGTTGACGGCGGCCGAGACGAAGATGTCGGCCGGGGCGCCCGCGATGATCTGCCGGGCCAGCGCATTCGATCCGCCATAGCTGATCACCACGGAATGCCCCGTGGCCGCCTGGAAATCCGCCGCCACGGCATCCAGCGCGGTCTTCATGGACGCGGCGGCGAACACCACCACCTCGTCGGCGACGGCCGGAGCGGCAAGCGACAGGGCAATCGCGGCGCCAAGGGGGACGCAGTGGGACATGATTCCTCCACCCGATATGGTTCAGGAAACATATCACGCAGGGGAAAAGGCGAGGCAAGCGTTATTTTCCTGCGGGAATATCCGCCTTGGCCGCCGGGCGCAGCATCGCCTCCAGCGTGTCGATCTCGGCCGCGGCGGCCGCCATCGCCTGCGCGACCACCCGATGATACAGCCGCAGCACCTCGGCTCCTGCAACGGTCAGCCGCGCCCCGCCTCCGCCGGGTCCGCCGCGGGAACTGCTGACCAGCGGTTCGCGGAACGCCGCGTTCATCTCCTCGACCAGCATCCAGGCCCGCTTGTAGCTCATCTCCATCTGCCGCCCCGCCGCCGAGATCGAGCCTGTATCCCGGATCCGCTCCAGCAGTTCCGCCTTGCCCGGGCCCAGCATCGCATCGTTGAACATGATGCGCAGCTTCAGATGGGTCATGGCCGGACTCCCTTCGACAGCTTCCGTCCGGCGCAAGACCCCGCCGGCCCTGCCCAAGGACAGCCCGCCCCCCGCCAAAGGTCAAGACCGGCGCCGCGCGCCCCTTTTCCGGTCCGGACGCCCCGCTGCGCCCGATGCTGTTTCCACGACAGGGGTTTCATGGGAAAGGAGGATGTCAGGCGTCTTGTGACTCGGGCGCCCACGGGCAACAGTCCCGAAGGGCCCGCTTCGGATGTGGATGGTTCATGCTTGTCAGACACATGTCTCGGACTCCGCAATCCGCCCGTTCGGGGGGCGCGTTTCCGTCCCGGCCGCGCCCGGGCCGCAGACCCGGAATCGCCTGATGCCGGAACCGCACCCCCCCGAGGAACGGGCCGGCTGGAACTCGTCGCTTCGGGTCCTGCTGGCCACGACCACAGTCGCGCTGATCCTCGTCGTCTCGACGGCACTGGTCAGCCTTGGCTTCATGCGCGCCCGCGACGTGGCAATCGCCGATGCCGAAACCAGCATGCGGGTCTTTTCGGCGCGCCTCGTCGCGCGGTTCGAGGGGGCGGCGGAACCCACCGTCGCCGCGCTTGGCCTGATCACCTCGGTGCCCAACGCCTTCCTGTCGCCCCCGCCTGCCCGGACGGCCGACAAGTCGCGCATGCTGCGCGGCATCATGGATCGCGCGCCCTACCTGGAGGGCGTCTATGCCGGTTATCCCGACGGTTCGTTCTTTCATGTCGTCAACCTGCGCGGGCAGGGGTGGCGCGCGGCGCTTGCCGCACCCGAGGCCGCGACTTTCGCAATCCGCAGCATCCAGGTCACGGGCGGCGCACCGGTCGAATCCGTGACGTTCCATGACGCATCCGGGGCGACGATCGGCCGGACAGGTCCGGCAGAGGTCGATTTCGATCCGCGGACCCGGCCCTGGTATCAGGCGGCCGCCACCGTCGAGTCCGCCGTGACCACCGGGCCCTACCGGATGGCCACCACCGACAGGATCGGAATGACCGTCGCGCGCCGCCACAGCGCCGGCACCGGTGTCGTGATCGGCGCCGACATCATCCTCGACACCATCGTCGACTTCCTGTCCGCAGAACGTCTGACGCCCGGAACGGTCGCCTTCATCGTCAACCGCGACGGCCTTCCGCTGATCCATTCGAACAGCGACCTGACGGCACGGCTGCTGGCGCAGGCCGAGACCGGCGGTGCCCCGCGCGCCAGCGGCGACCCGATCCTCGACGCCTTCGCGACGCTCGACAACGCAACCGACACGGCCCGACTGGTCAGGGCGGGCGGACAACAATTCGTGGTCATGGCCGCGCCGATGGGAACCCGCGCGATGCTGGCGGGCCATCGGATCGTCGTCGCCGCCCCGCTGCGTGAACTGACGGCCGAGGCCCGCCGGGCCGCCGCCGTGGGGCTGCTGGTCGCGGCGGCGGTCGTGCTGGCCGCGGTCATGGTCGCGCTGCTGGTGTCGCGGCTGATCACGCAATCGCTCGACCGGCTCACCGGCGGGGCCGAGCGGCTGCGCACACTCGACTTCGTGACGCCGATCGACGTGCAGTCGCGAATCCGCGAGATCGGGACACTCGGGCGCGCGATGAACGGCGCGCGCGACGCGATCAACTCCTTCGCGCTCTACGTGCCGCGCGAATTCGTGCGCAAGGGGCTGGAAACGGGCCACTTCACCGGGCGCGAGGCCGCGCGGCAAGAGGTTACGGCCCTCTTCACCGACATCTACGACTTCACCACCATCAGCGAGGCGCATCCCCCCGAACAGGTCGTCGCCATGCTGTCGGACTATTTCGACATCCTCGACGAAGCGGTGAAGGCGCATCACGGTTCCATCATCCAGTTCCTCGGCGACTCGATCTTTGCCATGTGGAACGCGCCGGTCCCCGATCCCGACCATGCCGAAAACGCCTGCCGCGCGGCGCTGCTGGCCCAGGAACGGCTGGCCGCGTTCAACGCGGCGCAATCCGCCCGCGGCCTGCCCGCGTTCCGCACCCGGTTCGGCATCCACTGCGGGCTGGCCGTGGTCGGCAGCGTCGGCGCGCGCGAACGGCTGCAATACACCGCCATGGGCGACACGATCAACGTCGCCTCGCGGCTGGAGGGCATGAACAAGACCTACGGAACCACCATCCTGGCCAGCTCCACGGTCGTCGAACGCTGCGGCGGGCGCATCGCCTTCCGCCCCCTCGGCACCGCCATGGCCAAGGGACGCCAGGTGTCTCTGGACATCCACGAGGTCACCGGCGCCGCGCCGCCACCGCAGACCCCCCCGGGCGGAGACCCGCAATGACCGCCGCGCGCCGGTGGCTGCGCTGGCCGTCCCTCACCGCGCCGGGCCTGCTGCTGGGTGCGCTGTTCTTCACCGCATCGCTGACCCCCAGCCTGGTCCCGCGCCCCACGGCCGTGCAGGGCGCGCTCTCGGGGCTCAGCCTTGCGGCGGGCTATGGCATCGGGCTGGTCCTGCGGCAGATATGGCAGGCGCTGCGGCTGCCCGTGCCGGCCGGCCGGCTGCGCCTGTGGCTGCTCTCGGCTGCGGGCCTGTTCTGCGCCGCCGTGGTGGCGATCGCCCTGTGGAAGGCCTCCGGCTGGCAGAACACGCTCCGGGCCCTGATGGACCTGCCGCCGGTCGACACCGGACGCCCCGCGACGGTGGCCGCCATCGCGCTGGCCGTCTTTGCGGCGGTCGTCCTGCTGGGCAACCTCGTGCTGGCCACCGGACGGGCGATGTCGGCCCGCCTCGGCCGCGTGCTGCCCGGGCCGCAGGCCGCGGTCATTGCCATCGTGCTCACGGCGGTCCTGTTCTGGAACATCGGCAACGGCGTCCTTGTCAGCGGCGCGATGCGCGCGATGGATGCCAGCTACCGCCAGTATGACGCGCTGTTCGAGGACGCCAGCCCCCGGCCCGTCGACCGGCTCAAGACCGGCGGCCCCGGATCGCTGCTGGAATGGGAGGGGCTGGGCCGCGCCGGGCGCGAGATGGTCGCCGCCGGACCCGACAGCGCCACCATCGCCGCGATCACCGGGCGCCCGGCGGTGGAGCCACTGCGCGTCTATGTCGGGCTGAACTCCGCGCCCGATCCGCAGGCCCGCGCCGCCCTCGCGCTGGCCGAGATGATCCGCATCGGTGCCTTCTCGCGCGGCACCGTGGTGATCACCACGCCCACCGGCACAGGCTGGATCGACCCGGAAAGCCAGGCCGCGCTGGAATACCTGACGGGCGGCGACGTGGCGACGGTGTCGGTCCAGTATTCCTATCTCGCCAGCTGGATCGCCCTGCTGGCCGATCCCGACTACGGGGTCGAGACCGCGCGGGCGGTCTTTTCCGCCGTCTACGGCCACTGGCGCGACCTGCCGCGCGACAGCCGGCCGCGCCTCTACCTGCACGGGCTCAGCCTCGGCGCGCTCAACACCGATCTCAGCCACGATCTGGTGCAGGTGATCTCCGATCCCTATGACGGTGCGCTGCTCTCGGGGCCGCCGTTCAACAGCCCCGGCTGGCTGGCCGCGACGCGGGCGCGCAACCCCGGCAGCCCCGCATGGCTGCCGACGTTCCGCGACGGTTCCGTGATCCGCTTCACCGCGCAGGAAAACCGGCTGGGCGATGCCGCCGCCCCCTGGGGCAGCTTCCGCATCGTCTATCTGCAATATGCCAGCGACGCCGTGGTGTTCTTCGATCCCGGCGCGATCTGGCGGCCACCCGCCTGGCTGGCCGGTCCGCGCGGTCCCGACGTGTCGCCCGATGTCGTCTGGATCCCGGTGGTGACCTTCCTGCAACTCGGCGTCGACATCATGATGGCGGTGCAGCCGCCGCTGGGGCATGGGCACCTCTATGCCTTCCCGCACTATGTCGATGCCTGGGCCGGTCTGCTCGACCCCCCGGGCTGGACCCCGGCCGCCCTTGCCGCGCTCAAGGATCGCGTGGCGCAGGCGCGATAGCCGTCCGCAGCGGGCAGGATCGCCGCCAAAATAAGATGCACGGCCACTGTGGACTTTCGGCATGGCCGATCTAGCCTCCAGGTTGAACAGAGCGATACCGGCCGCAATCGGGGGCCACCCCGCGGGCCTCGACAGCGGAGAAGATCATGTGCTTTGCCTGTGACGCCCGCGCCGCCGCGATTGCCGGTCTTGATCCATGCCTCTGCGGGTCGCCTGCAACCTTCGCCGCCTACAGGCGCCTGGAAACCGACCTTCGGCGGCGAGAGTTCATGGGCGGCGTCGCGGCCGTGCTGGGCATGTTCGCAGGCTTCGGCCTCGCCCCGCGCGAGGTCCGGGCACAGACGCCCGGGCGCCCTCTGCTGCTGACCAACCTGCGCCTGTTCGACGGCACCACCCGCGCCCTTCAGGAAGGCCGCGACATCCTGGTCGAGGGCGAACGCATCTCGGCGCTGCCGCCCGTCGGCCAGGGCCCGCAGGATGCGGAACGCATCGACTGCGGCGGGCGCAGCGTGATCCCCGGCCTGATCGACACCCACGCCCATGCCACGCTGGCGGGCGTGACCGAACTTGCCGCGCTGGCCGGTGACGTGGGCTTTGTCCATCTGGTGTCCGGCCAGATCGCCAACGCCATGCTGATGCAGGGCTTCACCACCATCCGCGATGTCGGCGGCCCGGCCTTCGGGCTGAAACTGGCCATCGACCGCGGCCTGGTGGCCGGCCCGCGCATCTTCCCCTCGGGCGCGATGGTGGGCCAGACGTCCGGCCATGGCGATTTCAGGTTCCTCAGCGACCTGCCGCGCATGCCCACATCGCTGCCGCACCGCACCGAAAGCGAAGGCGTGGCGGTCATCGCCGATGGCGTGCCCGAGGTGCTGCGCCGCACCCGCGAACAGCTCATGAAGGGCGCAAGCCAGATCAAGATCATGGCGGGCGGTGGCGTGTCGTCGCTCTACGATCCGCTGGATACCGTGCAATACACCGCTGACGAGATGCGCGCCGCGGTGCAGGCCGCGGCCGACTGGGGCACCTATGTCTGCGCCCATGTCTATACCGACACCGGCATCCGCCGCTGCATCGAGACCGGCGTGAAATGCATCGAGCACGGACAGCTTGCGGGCGAGGAAACGGTCCGCATGATCTCCGACAGCGGCACCTGGTGGTCGATCCAGCCCTTCCTGGCGGACGAGGATGCAAACCCCAAATCCGACCCGGTCCAGCGCGCCAAGCAGCAAGAGGTGGCGGTGGGCACCGAGCGGGCCTTCGAACTGGCGCGGAAATACCCCGTCCGCATGTCATTCGGCACCGACACGCTGTTCAACGCCGAAGGCACCCGCAAGATGGGGCGCCAGCTCAACAAGTTCTCGCGCTTCATGTCGGCGCTGGATGCCCTGCACCTGGCCACCGGCGCGGCGGGCGACCTGCTGGCGCTGTCCGGTCCGCGCGCGCCCTATGACGGCGCGCTGGGCGTGATCGCCCCGGGTGCCTTTGCCGATCTTCTGGTGCTCGACGGCGACCTGACCGCGAACCTCGACCCGATCGAGAACCACGCCACCGACATGCGGCTGATCATGAAGGGCGGCCGGATCTTCAAGGAACAACTGGCATGAAGGGCTTGGCGATGATGCGCGCATTCGCAAGGGCACTGATGACGGCGGCCGTTCTGGCGGCCGCTCCGGCCATGGCAACGGCCGGTGGCCCCGCGACCGTCACGGTCGAACCCGATGTCGTGGTCGCGCAACCCGCGCCCGCCCCGAAATGGCAGGTGCAGGTCATGCCCTATGTCTGGGCCTCGGGCATGACGGGCAGCATCCGCCCCTTCACCGGGGCGCCGACCGTGTCCTTCTCGAAATCCTTCTCCGACACGCTGGAGGATCTCGACGCCGCCTTCTTCCTGTCGGCCAGCGCGCAGCGCGATCGCTGGGTGCTTCTGGGCGACTTCAGCCGTGTCGTGACCTCGCGCGCGGGCACGGTGCCCGGTGGCCTGCCCGCCGAGGGCGGGCTGAAACAGACCACCCTGACCCTCGCGGGCGGCTACAAGGCGGTTGTCGGCCCGACCTACAGCGTCGACGTGTTCGCCGGGTTCCGCGCCTTCTGGCTCGGGGCCGACGTGACCGTCGCGGGCGGCGCGGTCAGCGCCTCGCCGCGCCGGAACTTCGTCGATCCCATCATCGGCCTGCGGGCCAGCGCGATGCTGGCCCCCCGCTGGTCCGGCATGCTCTATGCCGACGTCGGCGGCTTCGGCGTCGGAACGGAATCGACCGTCGTGCTGTCCGGCCTGCTGAACTATCACGTCAGCGAACGCGTCACCGTCTCGGGCGGCTACCGCACGATGTGGATCGACTACGACGATCGCGGCACGCTGGCCGATGTGACGCTCGGCGGGCCGATCCTGGGGGTCAGCTGGCGCTTCTGACGGCCTGCCTACATCTCGTCCAGCCGTATCCGGCGCCCCTCGCGCGCTGACCGGGCGATGGCGTGGATCGCGGTCTCGATCTCCAGCCCCGCCGCGAAATCCACGGCCGGCCGCGTGCCCTGCGCGATGGCCCGCAGGAACCCCGCCAGCTCGATCAGCTTCAGGTCGTTGACGCCCAGCTGATGCCCCGGCGCCGGGCAGAAGGCGCCGTAGGGCGGATGCTCCGGCGCGGTCAGGATCGTGGCAAAGCCCTGCGTCGCCTTCTCCCCCCGGTTCCGGAACAGGCGCAGCTCGTTCATCCGCTCCTGGTCGAAGATCACCATCCCCTCGGTGCCATGCACCTCGAACCCCAGCCGGTTCTTCCGCCCCCAGGCGCTGCGCGAGGCGGTCATCACCCCCTTCACCCCCGAGGCAAAGCGCAGCAGCGCCGATGCTGCGTCCTCGTTCTCGACCGCCGCCTCGCCCGCCCCACCCGGCAGCGGCCGGGTGCGGTGGATCGTCTCGATCTCGCCCACCAGGCTCTCGATCGGCCCGGCAATCCCCGTCAGCAGGCTGACCAGATGGCAGCCGATGTCGCCCAGCGCCCCCAGCCCCGCCTCGTCGATCCGCGCGCGCCAGGTCCAGGGCAGCGCCGGGTCGGCCTGGTAATCCTCGTCCACCCAGCCCCGGATGTGGACGATCCGGCCGATCTCGCCCCCGGCCACCAGGCGGCAGGCATGGGCAAAGGCCGGGTTGGCGATGTAGTTGTATCCAAGCTGCGTGCAGCACCCCGCGGCCTGCGCCGCCGCCGCCATCGCGCGGGCATCCTCCAGCGTCAGCGCCATCGGCTTCTCGCACCACACATGCTTGCCCGCCGCCAGCGCCGCCTCGGCCATCTCGCGGTGCAGCCCGTTCGGCGTGGTGATGCTGACCACGTCCACCGCCGGGTCGGCCACCAGGTCGCGCCAGTCCGCCGTGGCGCGGGCAAAGCCGAACTGCCCCGCCATCTGGCGCGCGCGCGTCTCCGGCACGTCGGCCAGCACCGCCAGCCGCGCGGCCGGCACATCGCCCATCACCGCCCGCACGTTCCGCCAGGCCAGGGCATGCGCCTTGCCCATGAACCCCGTGCCGATCAGCCCGACCCCGATCTCGTCCATCCGCCGTCCCCCCATGATCCGCCCCCGCCGCCGTCGCGACGGGTCGCGCCCGGCCCCCGCGCCGCAGATACCCCCCGCAACCGTCAGCCGATGTCGATGAACACCCGGCCGCCCTCCACCTTCACCGGCCAGACCTTCAGGTTCACACACACCGGCGACCGCTTCGCCTCGCCCGTGCGATAGTCGAACTGGCCGTTGTGCTTGGGGCATTCGATCAGATGGCCCAGCACCAGCCCGTCGCACAGATGCACCTGCTCATGCGTGCACAACCCGTCGGTCGCATAGAACCTGCCTTCGGGCGAATGGTAAATGGCATAGCTGTGCCCCGCATGGTCGAAGCGGATCAGATCCTCCGCGTCGATATCCTCGGTGGCGCAGGCGTCGATCCACTGGGTCATGTCATCCTCCTCATCCGGCGTTGCCGGCAAGCGTGGCGTGAAACTCCGGGCGATAGGGCTGTGCGGTCGGCGGCAGGTCGCGCAGGACGAAATGATCCTCGTTGCGCAACTGGCGCCGCAGCGCAGGCCACATCTCGGCAAATCCCGCCCGGATCGACGGGCTGGGCGCCGGCAGGTCGTGCCGGATGCGCGCATGCAGGTCGGGCAGGCGGTGATAGGGCACCATCGGGAACATGTGATGCTCGACGTGATAGTTCATGTTCCAATAGATGAACCGGCTGACCGGGTTCATCAGCACGGTGCGGCTGTTCAGCCGGTGGTCGGTCACGTTGTCGGCCAGCCCGCCATGCTGCAAGAGGCCCGTCATCACGTGATGCCACGCGCCGTAAAGCCGGGGCAGCCCGATCACCATCAGCGGCAGGATCGACCCCATGGCCCAGGCCAGGGCAAGCGTGGCGGCATAGACCGCCACCCAGATCCGCGCGACGCGGACCACCCCGGGCTGTTCGGCTGGCGGAATGAACGTCGCCTCCTCGGGGTCAAGGCGTCCGGTCGCGTTCAGGGCCATCCGTGCCCATCCGTTCCAGGCATCGACCAGCCCCAGGAAATTGGCGATCAGCCGGATGAACTCCGGCGGCCGCATCACCGCGATTTCCGGGTCGCGCCCGACGATGACCGTATCGGTGTGGTGGCGGGCATGGCTCCACCGCCAGGTCACCGGATTGCGCACCATGCAGAAGCTGGCGACCTGATACAGCGCGTTGTTCATCCAGGCCGTCCGGAAGGCGGTGCCATGCCCGCACTCGTGCCAGCGGCTGTCCATCGCGCTGCCGTACAGCACGCCATAGGCCAGCCAGAACGGCGCCGACCACCACGACGGCCACAGCGCGATGCCCAGCCCCGCAAAGGCCGCCATGCAGCCGAACAGTATCGCGGTGTCGCGGATCGCCGGCCGGTCCTCGCGCGCCATCAGCGCCTTCATTTCCTTCCGGGGCACGTCGGAATGATACCAGGCGGCGGCCGCCAGTCCGGTTTCCAGGGCGCGTCGCGCATCGCGGCCCAGCAGGCTGTAGTCGCGCTTTCCCATCGCTCTCTCCTCCCGGCGCGGCGGCCCGTGTCGGTACGGATGCCAGACGCATGCCATACGCGTGCCAGACAGATGCCAGACAGCGAATCCGATATCCCCGACCGGCATTCCGGACCAATACGGTGCTTGCATAACCTCTCATAAACCATCACGATTGGTCTACTTTGTGATGTGTTTTCGTCAGGCTCTCGCATGTCTCGTCGTCCCACCATCCAGGATGTCGCGCGTCAGGCGGGGGTATCCACCGCCACCGTCGACCGCGTGCTGAACGCCCGCGAAAAGGTGCGCGAGGATACCGCGCGCCGGGTCTACGAGGCGGCGCGCGACCTTGGCTATCACGCCGCCCCCCTGATCGGGCAGCGCGTGCAGGGCGAACTTCCGCGCCTGCGGCTGGGGGTGGTGTTGCACAAGGAACGGCAGGCGTTCTATCAGACGTTCAAGGCCGAGATCGAGCGCGCCGTGGCCGCCGCCACGCATCTGCGCGCCTCTGCGGCCATTGAATTCGCGACCTCGCAAAGCCCTGCGGATTTCGCCGCCCTGATCGACGGCCTGGCCGGGCGCGTCGACGCCATCGCCGCCACTGCCGTGACCCACCCCGAGGTGACCGAGGCGGTGATGCGCGCCAATGCGCGGGGCATTCCCTGCTTTGCCCTGCTGAACGATTTCGCGCAGGGGGTGCGGCAGAACTATCTCGGGCTGAACAACATGAAGATCGGCCGCATCGCCGCGCACATGATCGCGCAGACGATGCACCAGCCGGGAAAGATCGCCGTTTTCGTCGGGGGTTACCGCTGGCACGGGCACGAGCTGCGCGAAACCGGCTTTCGCAGCTATTTCCGCGAATACGCGCCGCAGTTTCACGTGATCGACACGCTGGTGAACCTTGAGACGCGGCAACTGACCTATGAGGCCACGCTCGACCTGCTGGGCCGCCACCCCGAACTTCGCGGCATCTATTGCGCCGGTGGCGGCATGGAAGGCGCCATCGCCGCGCTCTGCGAGGTGCGCGAGCCCGGACAGGTGTCGCTGGTGGTCAACGAGCTTACCCCGGAAAGCCGCGCGGCGCTGATCTCGCGCTATGTGACGATGGTGATCTCCACCCCGCTGCCCCGGCTCTGCGCCGATCTGGTGGCGCTGGCCGCCCGCGCCGTGGCCGAGGGCATCACCCCCGTGCAAGGCCAGCATTTCCTGTCGCCCGACCTCTACCTGCCCGAGTCGGTATGATGGATTTTCATCGGCGCGGTCACTGATTTCGTCAGGAATGATGCAAAACACCTGACCCTTCGTCGCAGTGGTTGACGGAATCACCTCCCCCTCCCAAGGTCCGCCCCGACGCCCCCGGGGACCACGACATGACAGCGTTTGCCCTGAACCACATGACAGTCGCCCCCCAAGGTTTCGCCGCGACAATCGATCTCGCGGCTGCGCTGGGATGTGTGGGGGTCGAGTTGCGCAACGACCTTCCGCAACCGCTGTTCGATGGCATGAGCCCTGCCACGGCGGGTGCGATGCTGCGGGAGCGTCGCCTGCGGCTGCTGGCTCTGGCCGAGGTCAAGCGGTTCAACGACTGGTCGGCCGACAAGGCGGACGAGGCGCTGGCACTGATGCGGACGGCGCGCGCCGCAGGGGCCGAGGCGGTCAGCCTGATCCCGCGCAACGACGGGCAGGGCATGGGGAACGGCGAGCGCCAGGCGGCGTTGCGACTGGCGCTGAAGGCGCTGAAACCGATGCTCGAGGACCATGACCTGATCGGCTTGATCGAACCGTTGGGCTTCGAGGTCTGCGCGCTGCGCCACAAGTCCGAGGCCGTTGATGCCATCGAGGCGCTGGGCGTTCGGGGCCGGTTCCGGCTGGTCCATGACACCTTTCATCACACGCTGGCCGGGGACGGAGCGTTCTTTCCCGAGCACACCGGCATCGTCCATGTCTCGGGCGTGACCGACCCTGCGGTGGCCGTGGGATCAATGCGCGATCCGCATCGCGTGCTTGTCGACGCGGCCGACCGCCTGGGCAACATCGACCAGATCGCGGCCCTGCAGGCACTGGGCTGGACCGGCCCGATCAGTTTCGAGGCGTTCTCGCCCGAGGTTCACGCCGCAACCGACCCGAAGCGCGACCTCGCCGCCTCCATCCAGTTCATCCGCGACGGCCTGGCCCGCAAGGCGGCCTGACGCGCAGATGAGTCCGGGGTCCAGGGAAGAGGGGGCCCCTCCGGCACGATCACGGATGCGCCGGACATCCGCACAGGGAGAGAGAGAATGAAAAAGATCCTATTGGCCGCCAGCCTGGCCGGTCTGATGACGACCACCGCGATGGCCCAGAACGTCGGCGTCAGCATGGCGCTGTTCGACGACAACTTCCTGACCGTGCTGCGCAACGGCATCCAGGCCCATGCCGATGCCACCGGGGTCAGCGTGCAGATCGAGGATGCGCAGAACGACGTCGCGCGCCAGTTGGACCAGATCAACAACTTCATCGCCTCGGGCGTCGACGCGATCATCGTGAACCCGGTCGACACCTCGGCCACGCAGGCCATGTCGGACGCGGCGGCGGCCGGCGGCGTGCCGCTGGTCTATGTGAACCGGCAGCCAATCAACGTCGACAGCCTGCCCGACAATCAGGCCTTCGTCGCCTCGAACGAGATCGAGTCCGGCACCCTGGCAGCCTTCGAGGCCTGCAAGCTGCTGCGCGCGGCGGGCAAGGCTGGCGGCGCGCGCGGCTACATCATCATGGGCGAGCTGTCGAACCAGGCCGCCATTCAGCGGACGAAGGACGTGGATGACGTGGTCGGCATCGACATGTGCAACTTCATCACCATCGTGGACCGGCAGACCTCGAACTGGTCGCGCGACACGGCGCAGAACCTGATGACCAACTGGCTGTCCACCGGCGAACCCTTCGACGTGGTCTTTGCCAACAACGACGAGAGCGCGATTGGCGCCATCCAGGCAATGAAGGCGGCGGGCATGGACATGGCCGATGTCGTGGTGGTCGGCGTCGATGCCACGCAGGATGCGCTGGTGGCGATGCAGGCCGGCGATCTGGATGCGACCGCGTTCCAGAACGCGGCAGGCCAGGGGTCGGGCGCGCTCGACGCGGCGGTTAAGCTGTCGAAGGGCGAGGCGGTGGAGCAGAAGGTCTACATTCCCTTTGAACTCGTGACGCCGGCCAACATCGGCGACTATCTCGCCAAGAACTGACCGGACGACGGGTTGCACCGGGGGCGGCGCGCCGCGCCGCCCCCAGGGTCGCGCATGTGCGGCGCGAGACGCGGACCACGCAGGGGGGGGACGGATTCCATGGCAAGAACAGCGCAGGGCATCGGGGGCCTGACCTATGATCCGGCACGACGGGCGAGGCCGCCCGAACTGAACGTGTTCATCGCACTGGTCCTGATCACCGCGGCCTTCGAACTGTTCGGGCGCATCTTCATGGGCGACAGTTTCCTGTTTAACACCCGACCCAACGTGGACGCGATCTTCAACTGGGCGCGTCTGAACATCATCATCCTGCAGGTCGCGATCATCGGCATCATCGCGATCGGGGTGACGCAGGTGATCATCACCGGCGGCATCGACCTGTCGTCGGGTTCGATCGTCGGGGCCACGGCGATGATCTCGATGAGCTTTGCGCAGACCGCCATCGTCAACGGCAACCCGAACCCAAAGGCGATCTTCGGCGACTGGGCGATGGACCTGCCGGTGATCGCGCCGGTGCTGGTTGGCCTGGGATGCGGCATGGCGATGGGGTTCATCAACGGCGCGCTGGTGGCCTGGACCCGGATCCCGCCCTTCATCGCCACGCTGGGGATGATGGTGTTCGCGCGCGGCCTGTCACGCTGGTGGTCGAACGGACAGCCGGTGTCCTTTCCGACCGAGGGCTATGCCGCCATCGGCAAGGGCATGACCCCGGTGCTGATCTTCGTGGCGCTGGCGGTCCTGTTCCACCTGATCCTGCGCTACACGCTCTATGGCAAGCACACCTATGCCATCGGATCGAACGAGGATGCGGCACGGATGTCGGGGATCAAGGTCGCCCGGCACAAGGTGCTGGTCTACACCATCGCCGGGATGCTGGCGGCACTGGCGGCCGTGGTGCTGTCGTCGAAGAACCTGACGGCTCAGGCCGGCATGGGAGTGATGTACGAACTGGATGCCATCGCCATGGCGGTGATCGGCGGGGTGTCGCTGCAGGGCGGGCGCGGTTCGATCCTGGGGACGGTGCTGGGGGCGTTGATCTTTGGCGTGATCATCTCGGGTTTCACCTTCCTGCGCCTCGACGCCTATTACCAGGAGATGGTCAAGGGCGTGATCATCGTGGGTGCGGTGGTGCTGGACCAGTGGCGGCAACGCCGCAGCGCGGCACGGGGCTGAGGAGGGAAACCATGTCGGACATCGTTCTGGAAACCCGCGACCTGACCAAGCACTATGGTGGCGTGCACGCGCTGACCGGAGCCGATTTCGTGCTGCGGCGTGGAGAGCATGTCGCCATCATGGGCGACAACGGCGCCGGAAAATCGACCTTCGTGCGGCAGATCACCGGTGTGGAACAGCCGACCCGCGGCGAGATCATCTTTCGCGGCCAGCCTGTCGCCTTCAAGGGGCCGCTCGATGCCCGCGAGGCCGGTATCGAGACCGTGTTCCAGACGCTTGCGCTTGCCGACCATCTGGATGTGGCCGACAACCTGTTCCTGGGGCGGGAAAAACTGCTGTTCCGACTGGGGCCGTTCTCGATTCTCGACTACCGGGGGATGCGCGAGGCCACGCTGAAGGCGCTGGAAAAGACCGGCGTGAAGATTCCGAACATCCACAACCCGATCGAGCGCATGTCGGGCGGCCAGCGGCAGTGCGTTGCGATTGCGCGCACCGCCACCTTCCACTCCAAGCTGACGATCATGGACGAACCGACCGCCGCCCTCGGCGTGCAGGAAACCGCGCAGGTCGAGAACATCGTGCGGAACCTCAAGGAGCAGGGCGAGCCCCTGATCCTGATCAGCCACAACATGCGGCAGGTGTTCGATCTGGTGGACCGGATCGTGGTGTTCCGGCGCGGGCGGATCGTGGCCAACCTGCGCAAGGAGGACACCGACGGTCAGGACGTGGTGGCCTATATCACCGGTGCCAAGACCGGCGCCGAGTACGAGGGCGCAGCGTGACAGCGGTCCATGCCCCGACCCACGCCCTGATCCTGGGCGGCACGCAGGGCCTTGGCCTTGCCATCGCCTCCGAACTGATGGCACAGGGCTGCACGCGGCTGGTGCTGGCGGCACGCGACCCGGACCGGGGCCGCGCGGCGTCGGATGGTCTGGGGGTGCCGTTCGTGCGGGTCGATCTGGGCGATGCGCAGGACGTCACCGCCTGCGTGGACCGCGCCGCAGCCCTGATGGGGCGGGTCGATGCGCTGGTCGTCGCGGGGGCCTCGACCGAGCGCGGGTCGATCCTCGACACCTCGCCTGCGGCCTTCGATGCGATGATGGCGGCCAACGCACGGGGGCCGTTCTTTGCGATCCAACGCACCGCGCAGTTGGCGCGGGCCGCAGGACATCCGGCCAGCATCGTCACGATCCTGTCGATGGTGGTGCATTGCGGGCAGAGCTTTCTTGCACCCTACGCCGCGTCGAAGGCGGCATTGGCCAACATCACGAAGAACGCAGCCAACGCGCTGCGCCATGACCGGATCAGGGTCAACGGCATCAACTGCGGCTGGATGGACACGCCGGGCGAGGATGCGGTGCAGCGGCGCCACCACGGGGCGGATGATGGCTGGCTTGCCGCCGCCGAGGCACGCCAACCCTTCGGAATGCTGGTCAAGCCCGTGCATGTTGCGGGGCTTGCTGCCTACTTGCTGGGGCCGCAATCCGGTGTGATGACGGGCGCCGTTGTCGACTTTGACCAGAATGTCTCCGGGGCCTACCCCGAGTGAGGAAAGAACCATGTCGCTGAACTTCGCCATTCTCGGAGCGGGCCGGATCGGCCAGGTCCATGCCCGCGCGGTCACATCCACGCCCGGTGCGCGTCTTGTCGCCGTCGCCGATCCTGTCGCGGCAGCGGCCGAGGCGCTGCGCGTCGCACATGGTTGCGACATCCGCAGCATCGACGCGATCGAGGCCGCCGCCGATGTGGATGCCGTGGTGATCTGCACCCCGACCGACACGCATGCGGATCTGATCGAACGTTTCGCGCGCGCGGGAAAGGCCGTGTTCTGCGAGAAACCGGTCGACCTGTCGCTGTCGCGCGTCGTCGCCTGCCTGAAGACGGTCGAGGCCGAGAAGGGCACGCTGATGGTCGGCTTCAACCGCCGCTTTGACCCCGATTTCATGGCCGTCAAGGCGGCCATTGATGCCGGAAAGATCGGTACGGTGGAGATGGTCACGATCACCAGCCGCGACCCGGGCGCGCCACCTCTGGATTACATCTCGCGCTCTGGCGGCATCTTCCGTGACATGACGATCCATGATTTCGACATGGCGCGCTGGCTGCTGGGCGAAGAGGTTGAAACGGTCATGGCCGCCGCCTCGGTGCTGACCGACCCGGCGATCGGGAAGGCGGGCGACCATGACAGTGTCAACTTGATCCTGCGCACGGCATCGGGGCGCCAGGCGATCATCACCAATTCACGCCGCGCGACCTATGGCTATGACCAGCGGATCGAAGTGCTGGGCTCGAAGGGAATGGTGGCGGCGCGGAACCATGCCGAGAACCGCCTGACGCTGGCGGATGGCCAGGGCTTCCACGAGGCGCCGCTGCTCAATTTCTTCATGACCCGCTACATCGCCGCCTATGCGAACGAGATCGCGGCGTTCATCGATGCCGTGAAGGGGGGCAGCCCCACGCCGACGACGGGGCAGGACGGGTTGCTGGCGCTGGCACTGGCCGAGGCGGCGCTGAAGTCGGTGGCCGAGGGGCGGGCCGTCAAGGTGGCCGAGGTTCTCTGATGGTCCGCGACCTGGATCTTGTCACCATCGGCCGCGCGTCGGTCGATCTCTACGGCGCGCAGGTCGGCGGGCGGCTGGAGGACATGGCGAGTTTCCAGAAATATGTGGGCGGCAGCCCCACCAACATGGCGGTGGGCACCGCGCGCCTGGGACTGCGGTCGGCGCTGCTGACCCGGGTCGGCGATGAACACATGGGCCGTTTCATCCGCGAGCAGCTGGTGCGCGAGGGGGTCTGCACCGACGGCGTGATCACCGATCCGGAGCGGCTGACGGCACTGGTTCTGCTGGGGATCCGCGACGAGCACCGTTTTCCGCTGATCTTCTACCGCGAGAACTGCGCCGACATGGCCCTGTGCGAGGATGACATCGACCCGACCTTCATCGCCCGCGCCCGGGCGGTGGTGGCCACGGGCACGCATCTGTCGCATCCGCGCACCGAGGCCGCCGTGCTCAAGGCGCTGCGCCTGGCGCGCGACGGCGGGGCCCGGACGGCGCTTGACATCGACTACCGGCCGAACCTCTGGGGGCTGGCGGGCCATGGCGAAGGCGAAAGCCGATTCATCGAGAGCGGCAAGGTCACGGCCAAGCTGCAAACGACCCTGTCGCTGTTCGACCTGATCGTCGGAACCGAGGAAGAGTTCCATATCGCGGGCGGGACCACCGACACCATTGCCGCCCTGCGGGCGGTGCGGGCGGTGACGCAGGCCACGCTAGTCTGCAAGCGCGGTCCGATGGGTGCGGTGGCATTCACCGGGGCGATCCCCGAGGCGCTGGACGAGGGCGCGGCGGGGCCGGGCTTTCCGATCGAGGTGTTCAACGTGCTGGGGGCGGGTGACGGGTTCATGTCGGGCCTTCTCAAGGGCTGGCTGGACGGCGAGGACTGGCCGGTGGTGCTGAAATACGCCAATGCCTGCGGCGCCTTTGCCGTGTCGCGGCACGGCTGCGCACCCGCCTATCCGTCATGGGCGGAGCTGCAGTTCTTCCTGCGGCGGGGGATCGTGCGGCCCGATCTGCGCAATGACGACACGCTGGAGCAGATCCACTGGTCCACCAATCGCCATGGCGACTGGTCAACCGCCCGCATCTTTGCCTTCGACCACCGGATGCAGATGGAAACGCTGCCGGGCGCCGACGCCGCCAGGATCGCGGCGTTCAAGGAACTGTGCCTGGCGGCCGCCGTGCGGGTGCAGGCGGGCCGGCCCGGCCACGGCATCCTCTGCGACAGCCGGTTGGGCCGCCGCGCCCTGCATGCCGCGGCCGAAACCGGCCTCTGGATCGGGCGGCCCGTGGAACTGCCCGGGTCGCGGCCGCTGCTGCTGGAACCCGAGATCGGGCCGGACCTTGGCGGGCTGGCGGAATGGCCGCTGGCGCATGTGGTCAAGGTGCTGTGCTTCTACCACCCCGACGATACCGCCGAGATGAAGGCATCGCAGGAGACAACGGTCACCCGGCTGTTCCACGCCGCGCGGCGCAACCGGCTGGAATTCCTGCTGGAGGTGATCCCGTCGAAGGCCGGGCCGGTCGATGATGCCACGACCGCAGACGTGATCCGGCGCTTCTATCAGATCGGGGTCTATCCCGACTGGTGGAAGCTGGAACCGATGCGCACGGATGCGGGCTGGCGGGCCGCGTGCGACACGATCACCGAACATGATCCCGACACGCGGGGTATCCTGGTGCTTGGGCTTGGCGAGGATGAGGACACGCTGGCCGCGTCCTTCGACAAGGCAGCGCGGTTCGACCTTGTCCGGGGCTTTGCCGTCGGCCGCACCATCTTTGGCGCGGCGGCCGAGGGTTACATGGAGGGACGCATGGCACCCGAAGCGGCGGTGACGATGATGGCCGAGAATTACGGAAGGCTCTGCGCGCTCTGGGATGCCGCGCGGGCCAGGGCGAAGGGGTAGGACGATGACGACGATCCGACTGACCGCCGCGCAGGCGATGGTGCGCTGGCTGGCCGCGCAGAAGACCGAGACGGGCGAGACCTATCTTGCCGGGTGCTGGGCGATCTTTGGCCATGGCAATGTCGCCGGGCTGGGCGAGGCGCTTCATGGCATCCGGGACGTCTGGCCCACCTATCGCGGGCAGAACGAACAGAGCATGGCCCATGCCGCCATCGCCTATGCCAAGCAGCTTGGCCGAACGCGGGCCATGGCGGTGACATCGTCGATCGGCCCCGGGGCCCTGAACATGGTCACGGCGGCGGGCCTGGCGCATGTGAACCGCCTGCCCGTGCTGTTCATCCCCGCCGACGTGTTTGCCGGGCGCGGGCCTGACCCCGTGCTGCAGCAGGTCGAGGATTTCGCCGACGGCACCGTTTCGGCCAATGACTGCTTTCGCCCCGTCAGCCGCTATTTCGACCGGATCACCCGGCCCGAGCAGCTTCTGACCGCGCTGCCCCGCGCGCTGCGGGTGATGACCGACCCGGCCGATTGCGGGCCGGTCACGCTTGCCTTCTGCCAGGACGTGCAGACCGAAGCCCATGAGTGGCCCGAGGCGTTCTTCGCCCCCCGCGTGTGGCGCATCCGCCGTCCCGGCCTTGAACAGGCCGAGGTCTGGCGCGTGCGCGATCTGATCCGCAAGGCGAAGCGCCCGGTAATCATTGCAGGCGGCGGTGTCCACTACTCGCGCGCGACCGCTGAGTTGCAGCGGTTTGCCGAGACAACGGGGATCCCGGTCGTGGAAACACAGGCGGGCAAGTCGGCGCTGCCCTGGAACCATCCGCTCAACCTCGGCCCGGTGGGCGTGACCGGTGCGTCCTCGGCCAATGCGGTCTGCGCCGAGGCGGACGTGATCATCGGCGTGGGCACGCGGTTTCAGGATTTCACCACCGGAAGCTGGTCGTTGTTCAAGGCGCCCGGGCGCAGGCTCGTGTCGATCAACGTCAATGCCTATGACGCGGCGAAGCACGGGGCCGAGCCGCTGAACGGCGATGCCGCGATGGCGTTGGCGGTGCTTGCCCATGAGTTGCGCGACCACAGGGCCCCGCCGGTTCCGCCGGGGCTGAAGGAGGCCTGGTTCGCTGCGGTCGACCCTCTGACCGCCGCACCGGCCGAAGGCAATGCCCTTCCGACCGACCAGCAGGTGATCGGCGCGGTGCAGCGCGCCGCCGGGCCTGACACCGTGGTGATGTGCGCCGCAGGCACCATGCCGGGCGAGTTGCACAAGCTGTGGAAAGCCACGCGGCCGATGTCCTATCACATGGAGTACGGGTTTTCCTGCATGGGATACGAGATCGCGGGCGCACTGGGCATCAGGATGGCCGAACCCGACCGCGACGTGATCTGCATGGTCGGCGACGGCAGCTACATGATGATGAATTCCGAACTTGCCACGGCGGCCATGCAGGGCGTCGCCTTTACGGTCGTGATCACCGACAACCGGGGCTATGGCTGCATCAACCGGCTGCAGATGAGCACCGGCGGGGCCGAGTTCAACAATCTCTATGCCCATGCCCGGATCGACCGCCAGCCGCAGATCGACCTTGCGGCGCATGCCGCCAGCATGGGGGCGACAGCCGCAAAGGTCGCCAGCATCGCAGAGCTTGAGGCAGCACTGGCGCGGCGGACGGACATCACCGGGCCCTATGTCATCGTGATCGATACCGATCCCTATCCGAGCACGCCGCACGGCGGACACTGGTGGGATGTGGCCGTGCCCGAGGTCAGCACCCGCCCCGACGTGCGGTCCGCCCGCGAAGTCTATGACATCCAACGGAAGGAACAGGCATGATCCGATTTGGCACCAACCCGATCGCCTGGGCCAATGACGACGACCGCAGCATCGGCGCCGACATCCCCACCGCCCGCATCCTGGACGAAGCCGGCCGGCAGATCGGATTCGACGGCATCGAGAACGGCCACCGCTGGCCCGACGATCCCGAAGACCTGCGGGTGCTGATGGCTTCGCACGGGCTGGCCTTCATTTCGGGCTGGTACTCGGCCGAACTGCTGCTCCGGTCGGTCGATGCGGAAATCGCCGCCTGCCAGAGGCACCTGGCCCGGCTGAAGCACAACGGCTGCACGGTGATGATCGTCTGCGAGACGTCGAACGCGATTCATGGCGACCCGGCGAAGCCGGTCAACGACAGGCCACGCCTGACGGCGGCTGAAATGCAGGCATTCTGTGCGCGGCTCGAGGCGTTTGCCGCGTACCTGTCGGGGCAGGGCATCACGCTGGTCTATCATCACCACATGGGCACGATCATCGAGGCGCCCGAAGACATTGACGCGCTGATGGCCGCCACCGGCCCCCACACCCATCTTCTGTTCGACGCCGGGCACTGCGCCTTTGGCGGCGGTGATCCGGCCGCCGTGCTGGCGCGTCACGTTGGCCGGGTTCGGCATTTCCATGCCAAGAACATCCGTCCCGATGTCGTGGCCCGGGCGCGGGCCGAAGGGCTGTCGTTCCTTCAGGCCGTGGTGGCCGGGGCCTTCACGGTCCCGGGGGACCAGGAGGGGGCGATCGATTTCGAGCCGCTGCTGCGCATCCTGGCTGGGGCTGGCTATGACGGCTGGATCGTGATCGAGGCCGAACAGGATCCGCAGGTCCGCAACCCGCTGCTCTACCAGACGCTCGGCCTTGCCACGCTGCGGCGTCAGGCACGCGAGGCTGGGTTGGCATGAGTCATCCTGCGCAGACCGGCCTGCTGCGCAAGCCGCGCGGGACACACGGAAAGGTCCATGACCTGACCCCCGCAGACGCGGGATGGGGATACGTGGGCTTTGCGCTGTATCGCCTGCGGCCGGGCGAAAGCGCGGCCGAGGCGACGGGCGGACGCGAGGCGATCCTGGTTCTGGTCGAGGGGCGGGCGAGGGTGGGCGCTTGCGGCCGGGATTTCGGCATCCTCGGCGACCGGCTGGATGTGTTCGAGGCAACGCCGCCCCACTGTCTCTATGTTCCGGCGCACAGCGGCTGGACGGCGACGGCCGACACCGACCTGACGCTCGCGGTCTGCACGGCACCGGGAAAGCCGGGCCGCGATGCCGCCGTGATCGGACCCGCAGGCGTGCCGCAGATCATGCGCGGACGCGGCACGAACACCCGCCACATCAATGCCATCGCGATGGAAGAGCGCGACGTCGCCGACAGCCTGCTGGTGACCGAGGTGTTCACCCCGGCGGGCCACTGGTCAAGCTATCCGCCACACCGGCACGACGAAGACGACTTTCCCGCAATGACCTATCTGGAAGAAACCTACTATCACCGCCTGAATCCCGCACAGGGCTTCGGCATCCAGCGGGTGTTCACCGAGGATGGCAGCCTCGACGAGACCATGGCGGTCGCAGACGGCGACCTGGTGCTCGTGCCACGCGGACACCATCCCTGCGGGGCGCCCTATGGATACGCCATGTATTATCTGAACGTCATGGCCGGACCCTTGCGCAAATGGCGGTTCAGGAACCATCCCGATCACGACTGGATCGCACAGCGCGACGCATGAGGCATGAAACCGGTGGCCGCCCACGCTCGGACGACGGCCGCATGACACTTCGGGCATGTGCCGCGATCTCTCGCCGCCGATGATCGAACATCTGCGGCGTCCGCCCTGAACCGAGGGGCGCGTTCCATCTGCGCCAGCAGGTCCTGCCTGACCCCCGCCGCATGCCCCTTGGCGATTCCCACCGCCAAGGCGCTGCCTCCCCGGGGGTTGGGCGTCGGCTTGAACGCCCAAGCCTGCGCGCACTTCCCCTATGCACCACATCCGCTGCGGCTGTGTGTCGGATCCCCGACCGACATTCCGCCGTCCGAAGCCGTTGCCTGTCGCCGGATGCCACCGTGACCTTGCTGACCGCGTTCACCATGTGATCCGAACCGGTCCTGCGCGACCTCGCGGAGCGATGGATGGCCGCCATGCCCCAATGGTGTTCGGACAGTGACAGGACCCTACCGCAAGCATCGGGCGATGCTATGTTAGGCGGGTGCTTGTCGCCCCGGAGGCGGGAATGATGCAGGGAACTGGGGGCATGTTGTCATGGTAGGGCCCGCGTCGCCAACCGGTGGTGCGCGCGGATGCTTTCATGACCGCCGTGACAGGGTGGACCCGTTCGTCAGCCGACACTTCACATGGCCCGGCACGCTGCGGCTGCATGGCGCCGCGCTTGGCGTCGATATCCTGCGGGCGCCGATCAACGTCGCGCTTTCCCCTTTGCTGGTCCTGGCACTGATCCTTCGCTGGGTTCTTCGCCGCCTGGGCATGCGACGACAGGCGGACTGGCTCGCGCAGCGCCGCATCCACCTTCCCACAGCCGTTGCCCGCCGCATCGAGGTGCTGATCGTCACCGAACTTCTCGGGCTTGCCGCGACGGAATCCGCCCGGCTCGGGGACGAGGCGGCGTTGTCCCGCGCCGTGCTCTCGGCACCGCAGCTGCGTGAACTCGTCCGCCGCAGCGGCAGCGTCGAGGCGGCGCAGGTCATGTCGCGACGGATCCTGCGGGCTCTGGGTGACTACAGCGGCACACGGGCTGCGGTTGCCGAAATGACTGCGGCCCTGTTCACACTGGCGGTTGGCGCCGCGGTGTTCCAGGCCCTGACGCCGGGCGTGATGTCAATGGCACCGGGCGTGGCCGAGGCGGTGTCGCACGGGACGGCAGTGGCCGAGTTCCCCTTGGGTGAATCACTTGGCGGGGTCTGGTACGGCGTGTTTCCGGTCGGGCCCGCGCCTTGGCTGGTCGCGGCCACGATTGTGGTCCTGGTGATGGCGGGCGCGGTCGTTGCTGCGTTCGCCGGCATTCTGGCAGATCCGGTTCAGGCATGGCTCGGAATTCACCGGCGGCGTCTGATGCGGCTCATCGACACGCTGGAGGCCGAAGCCTCGGGATCGGCCGACAGGCCATTCGCCACGCGCGAGCATTTCTACGCCCGTGCGTTTGACCTGTGGGATGCCGCCGTCAGCCTGGCGCGCGTCTTTCGGGGGTGATCGACCTGCGCCCAAGCCCCTTGCCAGGCATCAGATCGTGGTGCGCATCCGGTGTCCGGCCATGTAGGTAAGCGAGACGGACGTGATGGGCATCGAACCTGCCCAGGTCGTCCGACCGATGGTCAGAAGCGCCGTGCCCGGGGGGCATGACAGACGCTCGGCCATCGCCGGGTCGGCGTTCACCGCACCGAACGAGATGTCGCCGCCCGAGAACGAGGTATTCTGCACCAACCATTCATTCGCGCTGATCCTGGCAAGATCAGCCTGGTCGAGTTCCGGCACGGCCACGGGGTTGATCCAGCGATCCTCGAAACAGAACGGGCGGCCGTCCGCCGAATGCAGGGCCGAAACGCGGATCAGCTGCGTCCCCGGGGGGAGCCGCAGTTCGCCGAGCACACCCGCATCGGGCACCCGGCTTTGCCGCAGAAGCAGCTGATAGCCGTAGGCGTGGCCTCGCCCCTCGATGTCCTGCCGGATGATGGGGATCTCGAAGGTTGCCTTGCGCACGGGGTTCAGCGGCACCCGCGTGCCCGCCTTGCGCCGCCGTTCCAGCAGCCCCGCCGATGCCAGATCCCGCAGCGCGCGGTTCACCGTGGCGCGGGCGCAGCCCAGTTCGGTGGCCAGATCGGCTTCATGCGGGATCATCTGGCCGGGCATCCATTCGCGATCGCCTATGCGGCGCAGCGCCTCGGCGCGGACCATCTGCCAGGTCAGCGGCGCCATCTCAGGCCGCCCGCAGGCGCGAAACGGTGGCGACATAGGCGCGGGTGATGGCGGCATGCCTGGCGTGCCGCCCGCCTGACACCAGATGCCGACCCGCGGACCACACGTCGCTGACCAGCCGGTCATCCCCCGCGAAGACATAGCTGTCAAGCACCACATCCCCGCGTCGCCCCGCCAGATCCGGGCCGGCGCCGTCGAGGGCCAGCAGATCGGCCAGCTTGCCCTTGGCGATCACGCCTGCATCACGTCCGGCGGCCTGTGCGCCACCCCTGGCCGCCCCCTGATACAGGACGCGGCCGGTCGATTCCCCGGCGGTCGCCAGCGCGGCACGTGACCGGTCCCGCAGGCGCTGGCTGTAGTCCAGGGTGCGCAGTTCCTCGGCCAGCGAGATGCGGATGTTGCTGTCCGACCCGATTCCCCACCGACCTTGCGCACCCAGCCACGCAACCCCGTCGAATATGCCGTCGCCCAGGCTCGACTCGGTTATCGGGCAAAGCCCCGCGACGGCACCCGTCGCTGCCAGGCCCAGTGTTTCCGGGCGTTCCATCTGGGTGCAGTGGATCAGACACCAGCGTGGGTCGACTGGTGCATTCGCGAGCAGCCATTCGACCGGGCGCGCACCGCGATGTGCAAGCACCTCCTCCACCTCGGCAATCTGTTCGGCCAGGTGCATGTGCAGCGGCGCCCCCGGGCGCATTGCTATGGCAGCCCGCAACCCCTCTTCCGTGACCGCGCGCAGGCTGTGCGGCGCAACACCCAGAACGGTATCGCCAGGCAGCGGTGCCAGCGCATGTGCGGCGGCCTCCAGCAGGGCCGCGAAACGATCAGGATCGTTGCCGAAACGGACCTGTCCCGGTCCGAGCGCCCGTCGGTCGCAGCCGCCGTATTCATACAGGACCGGCAGCAGCGTCAGGCCGATGCCGGTATCGGCAGCGGCCGCCGCGATCCGCGCCGACATTTCTGCAAGATCGTCATGCGGCATTCCGCCGGGCTGGTGGTGCAGATAGTGGAACTCGGCCACTGCGGCAAAGCCCGCCTCCAGCATCTCCATCTGCACGAAGGCGGTGATCGCCTGCACGTCATCGGGCGTCAACTGGTCCAGGAAGCGGTACATCAGCTGCCGCCATGTCCAGAAGCTGTCGCGCGGATCGGGGCCGCGCCGTTCCGTCAGGCCGGCCATCGCACGTTGGAAGGCATGGGAATGCAGGTTCGTCGGCGCGGGCAGCAGGACGTCCACGCGCCGGGCGTCCGCTGGTGCGGTCGTGCCGGTCTGAACCCCGGCGATGCGCCCGTCGTCGATTGTCACGGTAACGTCCTCGGCCCACCCATCGGCCAGAAGCGCCTGCGCCGCCCAGATTTCCGCCATCACGCCATCCCCCGGTTGACAGGATTATTATGTATGGACATATTATGCCAATCTCAGGGGGAATCAAGATGGAATTCGCCGCGCCCACCGTTCTGGCCAATCTGGCCCTCGCCGGAGGGGACGGCGCATTCCTCGCGCGCGGCGCCATCGCGCTGCGGGCCGGGCGGATCGCCTGGGCCGGGGCAGAGGCCGACCTGCCCGCCGAT
Source organism: Paracoccaceae bacterium (assembly GCA_019454225.1). Lineage (NCBI taxonomy): Bacteria > Pseudomonadati > Pseudomonadota > Alphaproteobacteria > Rhodobacterales > Paracoccaceae > Paracoccaceae bacterium. The sequence continues at coordinate 680,297 of CP075370.1, forward strand.
CTTGCGGGCTGGGACCGGCACGATCTGCAGGGGCGGCTCGTCACGCCCGCCTTCGTCGATTGCCACACCCATCTGGTGCATGGCGGCCACCGCGCCCGCGAGTTCGAGATGCGGCTGGAGGGTGCCAGCTATGAAGAGGTGGCGCGCGCCGGGGGCGGCATCGTCTCGACCGTCGCGGCAACGCGCGCTGCCGACGAGGCCGCGCTGATCGCGCAGGCCCTGCCGCGTCTGGATGCCCTGCTGGCCGAAGGGGTATCCTGTGTCGAGATCAAGTCGGGGTACGGCCTTGATGTCGAGACGGAGCTCCGGATGCTCCGGGTGGCCCGCAGGCTGGCGGTCCTGCGCCCCGTGCGGATCAGGACAAGTTTCCTGGGCGCGCACGCCATACCGGTCGAATACAAGGGCCGCTCTGACGACTACCTCACCGAGCAGTGCCTGCCCGCCCTGCACGCGGCCCATGCCGAGGGGCTTGTCGACGCGGTGGACGGATTCTGCGAGGGCATCGCCTTTTCCGTCGAACAGATCGCCCGCGTGTTCGACGCCGCCCGGGCCCTTGGATTGCCGGTCAAGCTGCATGCCGAACAGCTGTCGCATCTGGGCGGCGCCGCACTTGCATCGCGATATGGCGCGCTGTCGGCCGATCACGTGGAGTATGCGACCGACGACGATGCCCGCGCGATGGCGGCATCCGGCACGGTCGCCGTGCTGCTGCCGGGGGCATTCTATGCGATCCGTGAAACGCAGCTGCCGCCTGTGGCGGCGTTCCGCAGCCACGGGGTGCCGATGGCGCTGGCGACCGACTGCAACCCGGGCTCGTCGCCCCTGACCTCGCTGCTCCTGACCATGAACATGGCCTGCACCCTGTTCCGCCTGACCCCGGACGAGGCGCTGCGCGGCGTGACCCGGAACGCTGCCCTTGCCCTTGGCCTGCGGGACACGGGCGCCATTGCACCGGGCCTGCGCGCCGACCTTGCCATCTGGGATGTCGAGACGCCCGCCGAGCTTGCCTATCGCATCGGGTTCAACCCGCTTCACGTCCGCATCTTCGGAGAATCCGCATGACCGCCCTGACCCTGACGCCGGGCGCCACCACGCTGGCGCAGCTTGAAAACCTGTGGCGCGAGGGGCTGGCCGCACGGCTGGATCCCGCTGCGCGGCCAGATGTCGAGGCGGCCGCAGCGCAGGTCGCGGAAGCTGCCAGGGGTGAAACGGCGGTCTATGGCGTCAACACGGGCTTCGGCAAGCTGGCGTCCGTGAAGATCGCGGCCGAAGACACCGCTACCCTGCAACGCAACCTGATCCTGTCGCACTGCTGCGGTGTGGGCGAGCCGCTGGAAGAAGCGACAACGCGGCTGATGATGGCACTGAAGCTTCTGTCACTCGGGCGCGGCGCATCCGGCGTGCGGTGGGACATCATCGCACAGATCGAGGGCATGCTGGCTGCGGGGGTAACGCCGGTGGTGCCCGGTCAGGGGTCGGTCGGTGCGTCGGGCGATCTGGCCCCGCTTGCCCATATGACCGCCACGATGATCGGGGCCGGACAGGCCACCTATCGGGGCCGCCGGATGGACAGCGCGGCGGCCCTGGCGGCGGCCGGGCTGACACCCGTGACGCTAGGCCCCAAGGAGGGCCTGGGCCTGATCAACGGCACGCAGTTTTCCACTGCACTCGCGCTGGCCGGGCTGTTCGACGCCTGGCGAAATGCGGCCAGTTCGCTTGTCACCGCCAGCCTGTCGACCGACGCGATCATGGGATCGACGGCACCACTTCAGCCCGAGATCCACACGCTGCGCGGACACCGTGGCCAGATCGAGGTGGCCGAGCGGATGCGGGCGCTCATGGCCGGATCGGTCATCCGTGAAAGCCATCGTGAAGGCGACAGCCGGGTGCAGGACCCCTACTGCATCCGCTGCCAGCCGCAGGTGGCAGGCGCGGCGGTCGACCTGCTGCGGTTTGCGGCCACGACGCTGGAAACCGAGGCAAACGCGGTCACGGACAACCCGCTGGTGATCGGCGCGGGCATCATCTCGGGCGGAAACTTCCATGCCGAGCCTGTCGCCTTTGCCGCCGACATCATCGCGCTGGCAGTGGCCGAGATCGGCGCCATCGCGCAGCGGCGCGTGGCACTGATGGTCGATCCGACGCTGAGCCATGACCTGCCGCCGTTCCTGACACCCGATCCGGGCCTGAACTCCGGCTTCATGATCGCCGAGGTGACGACGGCGGCCCTGATGAGCGAGAACAAGCATCTGGCGACCCCCTGTTCGACCGACAGCACGCCGACATCGGCCAATCAGGAAGATCACGTCAGCATGGCCGCGCACGGTGCGCGCAGGCTGGGCAGGATGAATGCCAACCTGTCCGTCATCCTCGGGGTCGAGGCCCTGTGCGCGGCCCAGGGGATCGAATGCCGTTCGCCTCTGGTCACCTCGGGGCCGCTGCAATCGGTTCTGGCGGCAGTGCGTGCCGTATCGCCCCGACTGGAGGCCGACCGCTACCTCGCGCCCGACATCGAGGCGGCAAGCCGGCTGGTTCGTGACGGCGGCCTGGTCACCGCCGGCGGAATTGCGGAGTTCAGCCTGTGACCCCGGTCGAGGTCATCCAGGGTGACAGCCCCGTCGTGCTGGGTCTGCCGCACACCGGCACACATGTTCCGGAGCGCATCAGAAACCGGCTGAACGACCGGGGTCGGCAGTTGACGGATACCGACTGGCATGTCGAGCGGCTCTACGATGGCCTGCTGCCGGGGGCGACCACGGTCCGCGCCACGTTCCACCGCTATGTGATCGACGCGAACCGCCCGCCGGACGACTCAAGCCTCTATCCCGGGCAGAACACCACCGGGCTGGTGCCGCTGACCGATTTCGACGGCGAACCGCTTTGGACCGATGTGCCCGACGCAGCCGAGATCGAGGCACGGCGAGCGGCGTTTCACGCGACCTACCATGCCGCGCTTGCAGCGGAGATCGCACGGGTACGCGCCCGGCATGGCGTGGCGATCCTGTATGACTGCCATTCGATCCGCTCGCGCATCCCGTTCCTGTTTTCCGGCACGTTGCCCGACTTCAATATCGGCACGGCCGATGGCGCCGCCTGCGACGGCCGCATCGCAGAGACGCTGTTGTCGGCACTTGTCGGAGCGGACGGGTTCTCGTCGGTCCTGAACGGCCGGTTCAAGGGCGGCTGGACAACACGGCACTACGGCCGCCCGGGCGACGGGGTCCATGCCGTGCAGATGGAACTGGCCCAGTCCACGCATCTTGAGACCGAAACGCCGCCCTTCGCCTACTCGTCCGCCAAGGCCGCGATCCTGCGCCCGATCCTGTCCAACCTGCTGCGCCGGCTTGCCGCGCTGGCCCACGTCCTGAGGTCCTGATCATGAACAACCCGCGTCACAACACCCGCGACATATTTCCTGCCACCGGCACCGAGATCACCGCGAAAAGCTGGCTGACCGAGGCGCCGCTGCGGATGCTGATGAACAACCTGCATCCCGACGTCGCCGAGAACCCGCACGAGCTGGTCGTCTATGGCGGCATTGGCCGTGCAGCCCGCACCTGGGAGGATTTCGACCAGATCTGCGCCAGCCTGCGTGAACTGGAGGCCGATCAGACCTTGCTGGTACAATCGGGCAAGCCGGTGGGCGTGTTCCGCACCCACAAGGATGCCCCGCGCGTGCTGATCGCCAACTCGAACCTCGTGCCGCATTGGGCAACCTGGGACCATTTCAACGAACTCGACCGCAGGGGCTTGGCCATGTACGGCCAGATGACTGCGGGCTCGTGGATCTACATCGGCACGCAGGGCATTGTGCAGGGCACCTATGAGACCTTTGCCGAAGCCGGGCGGCAGCATTACGGCGGGTCGCTCAAGGGCCGCTGGATTCTGACGGGCGGCCTGGGTGGCATGGGTGGCGCGCAACCGCTTGCGGCGGTGATGGCAGGGGCCTGCTGCCTGGCGGTTGAATGCGACGAGACGCGCGCGGATTTCCGCATCCGCACCCGGTACTGCGACGCCAAGGCGCATACCCTGGACGAAGCCCTGGCCATGATCGACACATGGACAAGGGCGGGCGAGGCGAAGTCGGTCGCGCTGATCGGCAACGCCGCCGACGTGTTCCCCGAGATCCTTGCGCGGATGAAGGCGGGCGGCATGCGCCCCGACATCGTGACCGACCAGACCTCGGCGCATGACCCGGTGCATGGCTACCTGCCGCAGGGCTGGACCGTGGGAGAGTGGCGCGCCATGCAGGAAACCGACCCGAAGGCCGTGGAGAAGGCCGCCCGCGCCAGCATGCGGGCGCATGTGGCGGCGATGGTCGAGTTCTGGAACGCAGGCGTGCCGACGCTGGACTATGGCAACAACATCCGGCAGGTCGCGCAGGAGGAGGGGCTGGAAAACGCCTTCGCCTTCCCGGGCTTCGTGCCCGCCTACATCCGGCCGCTGTTCTGCCGCGGGATCGGGCCGTTCCGCTGGGCGGCGCTGTCTGGCGACCCCGAGGACATCTACAAGACCGACGCCCGGATGAAGGAACTGTTCCCCGAGAATGCCCATCTGCACAACTGGCTGGACATGGCGCGCGACCGCATCGCGTTCCAGGGCCTGCCCGCGCGCATCATGTGGATCGGTCTGGGCGACCGGCACCGCGCCGGTCTGGCCATCAACGACATGGTCCGCAAGGGCGAGTTGAAGGCCCCCGTGGTGATCGGGCGCGACCATCTGGACAGCGGATCGGTCGCCAGCCCCAACCGCGAAACCGAGGCAATGAAGGACGGGTCGGATGCCGTATCCGATTGGCCGCTGCTCAACGCGCTTCTGAATTGTGCATCGGGTGCCACATGGGTCAGTCTGCATCACGGTGGCGGCGTCGGAATGGGGTTCAGCCAGCATTCCGGTATGGTCATCTGCTGTGACGGCACTGACGATGCGGACCGACGCATCGCCAACGTCCTGTGGAACGACCCCGCGACCGGTGTGATGCGTCATGCCGATGCGGGCTACGATATCGCGCTGGATTGCGCCCGCGAACACGGCCTGAACCTGCCGGCCATCCTGAAACGCTGACCGGTCAAGGACGGCGACAGGCCACAAGAACCGAACGAAAACCAGCAAGGAGAGACCCATGAAACGACGCTCATTCATTGCAACCGCCGGCATCGGCGCCGCTGCCGCGACGCTGGCGGCCCCGGCCATCGCGCAGGATGTCCGCAAATGGCGCCTCGTCTCTGCCTGGCCGCGCAATCTGCCCGGCCCTGGCGTCGCGGCGCAGATGCTGGCCGACCGGATCACCGCCCTTTCCGGCGGGCGGATCGAGGTGGAACTGTTCGCAGCCGGCGAGATCGTGCCAGGCCCGGGCGTATTCGACGCGGTCGCCGAAGGCACTGCCGAGATCTATCATGCCGTGCCCGCCTACTGGGGATCAAAGTCCAAGGGCATCCTGTTGTTCGGCAGCCAGCCGCTGGGCCTGACGGCCATCGAACAGCACGGCTGGATGCTGCACGGCGGCGGCCAGGCGCTCTACGACGAGATGTACGGCCGCTTCGGGCTCAAGCCGTTCCTCTGCGGCAACTCGGGCCCGCAATGGGCAGGGTGGTTCCGCAGCGAGATCACCTCGCTCGATGACCTGAAGGGGCTGAAGTACCGCACCACGGGTCTCAACTCGGAGGTGATGTCCAAGCTTGGCGTGGCCGTCGAGGCGATGTCCGGCCCGGCGATGTTCCAGGCGTTGCAGTCGGGTGCGCTGGATGCGGGCGAGTTCATCGGGCCGTGGTCGGACAGCGCGCTGGGGCTTCAGCAGGTGGCCAAGAACTACTACGGACCGGGTGTCGGGGAACCGTCATCCGCCGAAGAATGCGCAGTGAACCTGGCGGTGTGGAACGACCTGCCGGATGACCTGAAGCAGGCGGTGACCTATGCGGCCGAAAGCCTCTACAACCCGGTGCTGACCGAGTACAACACCAAGCATGCGCTCGCCCTGCGCGAACTGGTCAGCCAGCATGGCGTGACCGTGCGCGAGTGGCCCGAAGAGATCATCGTGGCGATGGGCAACGCCATGGGCGAGGTCATCGCCGACCTGCGTGCATCGGACGACGAACTGGTCGTGCGGATCACCGAAAGCTTCCTCGCGTATCGCAAGCTGATGGTCGAATACATGCCCCACGCCGACAGTGGCCAGATGGTCGCACGGGGACTCGGCTACAACTACGGCGGCTGACACGCGATCCGGGCGGGGATGTTCCCCGCCCGGCCTGGCCATTGGAAAGACGCGCATGGAACGGATCGCAGACGGGCTGGACCGGATCAACCGCATGGTCGGCGCGGTCGTGATGTGGGCGGCGCTTGCCATGGTGTTGCTGCAGTTCGGCATCGTGCTGCTACGCTATGTCTTCGGCTATTCGTCGATCTTCCTGAACGAAGGCGTGCTCTACCTGCATGCTTCGCTTTTCATGCTGGGGGCGGGCTATACCGCCTTGATGAACGGCCATGTGCGCGTCGACATCTTTTATGCGGGCATGACCGCGCGGCGTAAGGCCATGGTCGACATCTTCGGCCATCTGGTGCTGCTCGCCCCGTCGCTGGTCGTGCTTCTGTACTGGTCGTGGCCGACCGTCAGCCGATCCTGGGCAATCCGCGAAGGGGCGATCTCAGTCGGCGGCATCCCGGCATCATACCTGCTGAAAACCCTGATACCCGCGTTCTGCGTGCTTCTGCTGGCGCAGGGCCTGTCTGCCCTCATCCGTGACATGATCCGCCTGAAGGACAGGACATGACCCTTCCGCTTGACCTGCTGATGTTCGCGGCGCTGATCGCGGTGATCCTGCTGGGCTATCCGGTTGCGTTCTCCATTGCCGGCGTGGCCACGGCCTTTGCGCTGCTGGGCCATCTGACGGGCGACTTCCAGTTGAACCTGATGGGCGCACTGGGACAGCGGTTCTTTGCGGTGCTGACCAACCCGGTGCTGACGGCGATACCGCTGTTCGTGCTCATGGGCGTGGTTCTGGAGAGGTCCCGCATCGCCGAGGAACTGCTGGAGACGATGGGGCGCCTGTTTGGCGGCATCCGCGGCGGTCTGGGTGTGTCGGTCATGCTGGTAGGCGCGCTTCTGGCGGCCTCGACCGGTATCGTGGGCGCAACCGTGGTGGCCATGGGCATGATCGCCCTGCCTGCCATGCTGCGCAATGGCTACAACCCCCGCCTGGCATCGGGCATGGTCTGCACTGCCGGAACGCTGGGCCAGATCATTCCGCCCTCGACCCTTCTCATCATCCTTGCCGAGGTGATGTCATCCGCCTTCCAGCAGGCGCAGTACAAGCAGGGCAAGTTTTCCATCGAGACGATCTCGGTCGGCCAGACCTTTGCGGCAGCCCTGGTGCCCGGACTGCTGCTGGTGATGATCTATATCCTCTACATCCTGGGGCGCGCGTGGCTGATCCCGGGCGACGCGCCCGCGATGCGTGAAACAGCACAGAAACCGGCAGGGCGCGAGATTGCGGCTGCCATCCTGCCACCGGTGCTGCTGATCTTTGCCGTGCTCGGCGCGATCCTTGGCGGCATCGCATCACCCAACGAGGCGGCAGCGGTGGGGGCAATCGGGGCGATCCTGCTTGCGGGACTGAAGCAGGGCGCGCCGCGGTGGCTGATCCTTGCGGGGGCGGCGTCGCTGCTGGCGCTGGCGGTCGCGGCGGGGATGGCGCCTGTCCGTCTGCAGCGGTCCGACGCCGGAACGGCACAGTATGCCATTGCTGCGGTCTATTCCGGCCTGGCCATCATCGGTATTGCCGCCATCGGTGCGGCCCTGCTGGCCACCTTCAGACGCGGCATCGCACTCGCGGCGATGGGACAGACGATGGTGGTCACCTCGATGATCTTCGCCACCATCCTGATGGCTTCGTATTTCTCGCTGGTCTTCGTAGGTCTGGGGGGCGAGCACCGGGTTGCGGCCATCCTGACGGCACTGCCCGGCGGGCCGACCGGGGCGCTGTTCTTTGCAATGGCCTTCATCTTCGTTCTCGGCTTCTTTCTGGATTTTGTCGAAATCTCGGTCATCCTGCTGCCGCTCCTGGTGCCGCCGCTGATCCTGATGGGGCATGATCCGATCTGGCTGGCCGTGCTTATCGCCGTGAACCTGCAGACCTCCTTCCTGACGCCACCTTTCGGATTCTCGCTGTTCTACCTGCGGGGCGCTGCACCGCCCAGCATCACCACGGGCATGATCTATCAGGGCGTCGTGCCTTTTATCCTGTTGCAGATCGTGGCGATGGCGCTCATCTGGCTGATGCCGGGGACAAGCACCTGGCTGCCCCGTGCCGTGTTCTAGGCGCTCGACCCGCAGGTTGCGGATTGGCAGCAGACGGGCGACGGGCTTTGTGCACAGCGAAGGACCGGCACGATGCCCTGTCACGCCCGATCCAATGCGCGCGATGAGAGTTTCGCGCGCCGCGCAAGTGCTCAAGCTGCGCCGAAAGGCGCAAGCCAGCGACCGGTTCCGGTCGCATCGGGATGAAAGAGCAGTCGCAGGTCACGCGCTGTCTCCGGGCGTCAAGGCTCCGGGCGTCTCTCCAGATTCCGCGGCGGGAACTGGTTGACAGCTGTCAACCCGGCGACGCCGTGATGGCCGCTGGGTTGCGCCGGGTCTGGATCAGGTCGCCATCTGCGTGACGAACTTGGTCACCAGATAGGCTTCGATCGCCTCCGACCCGCCCTCGGTGCCATAGCCGGAGTCGCGAACGCCGCCAAAGGGCACCTCGGGCAGGGCAAGTCCGATGTGGTTGATCGTCGTCATTCCGGCCTCGATCCCGCGCCCAAGGGCGTGCATCACCTCGGCCGACCGCGTGAAGGCATAGGATGCCAGCCCGAACGGCAGCCTGTTGGCCTCGGTCAGCGCCTCATCCAGCGTCGAGAAGCGATTGACGATCGCGACGGGGCCAAACGGTTCCTCATGCATGATGCGGGCATCCGGCGGCACCTCGGCCAGCACGGTGGGGGCATAGAAGTTGCCCGTGTTGCCGATCCTCTGACCGCCGGTCATCAGCCGTGCACCCCGATCGACGGCGTCGGTGACCAGCGTCTCCATTGCCTGCAGGCGGCGGTGGTTGGCCAGCGGTCCCATCTGGATGCCGTCCTCCAGCCCATTGCCGACCCGGATTGCGGCCATTCCGTGGGTCAGCTTTTCGAGGAACGGATCGAAGGCAGCACCCTGCACGAGGAACCGTGTGGGCGACACGCAGACCTGCCCTGCGTTGCGGCATTTCGTGGCGGCCAGCAGCGTTGCAGCCTTGTCCACGTCGGCGTCCTCGAACACCAGGACGGGCGCATGCCCACCCAGTTCCATCGTCGCGCGCTTCATGTGCTGACCGGCCAGGGCGGCAAGATGCTTGCCGACGGGCGTCGATCCGGTGAACGAGATCTTGCGGATCACCGGATGCGGGATCAGGTATTCCGAGATCTCGGCGGGCACGCCGTAGACCAGGCCCACCGTGCCGACCGGCACGCCGGCGTCGACAAAGGCGCGGATCAGGGCCGCCGGTGCGGCTGGCGTTTCCTCGGGTGCCTTGACGATGATCGAACACCCGGCGGCAAGCGCGCCGGACAGCTTGCGCACGACCTGATTGATCGGAAAATTCCACGGGGTGAAGGCCGCGACCGGCCCGACCGGCAACTTCATCGTCATCTGCGTGACGCCGGGCACCCGCGCAGGGATGATCTGGCCATAGGTCCGGCGACCTTCCTCGGCGAACCAGTCGATGACATCCGCGCCGCTCATCACCTCGGCCCTGGCCTCGGCCAGTGGCTTGCCCTGTTCGCGGGTCATCATGCGGGCGATCGCGTCGGCGCGGTCACGCAACAGGTCTGCGGCGCGGCGCATGATACGGTAGCGATCAAAGACGCCGGTGCTGCTCCAGACGGCAAAACCTGCCTGCGCGGCATCAAGCGCCGCGTCCAGATCGGCACGGCCTGCGTGGGCTACGGTGCCGATGACATCCCCGGTCGCGGGATCGACCACATCGATGGTGCGGCCATCTGCGCTGTCGCGCCATTCACCTGCGATCAGAAGCTTCGTGTCTGGATAGTCGGTCATCGGGGTATCCTGATTATGCGTGTTTGCTGTGCCTCATGGCTGACCGCCATATCCCAACGCGGTCGATATCGCACGGGCCGCCGCCATTACGTTGGCCGAATATTGCAGAAGCTGCTTGCGTTTGACACGCGAGTCCGGCCCCGACAGGCCGATTGCACCCACAAGCTCGCCGGAACGCCCACGGATCGCGCAGGCGCAGGCCGCTATGCCGTCACGCCATTCGCCATGCAGGACGATCGCATAGCCCTGCTCGCGGGCCAGCCGCACGTCGGCGCGCAGGGCGTCAAGGGTGGTGCGGGTGGTTTCGGTATAGCTGCGCAAGTGCGGCGCAAAGCGGTCAAGATAGCTTTCCGGCAACATTGCCAGCATGGCCTTTCCGGTCGCAACCGTGAAGGCGGGTGCCCGTGCCCCCACGCTGGTGTGGGCACGGATGTGATGGGCGCTTTCGATCTTGTCGAGATAGACCACGTCGGTGCCGTCAAGGACCGAAAGATGGATCGTCTCGCCGGTGGTTTCGGCAAGCCGCGCCATGGCGGGCCGGGCAACCTTGATCAGGTCCATCCGGCGCATGACGTGGCTTCCCAGTTCCCAGATGCGGGTTGTCAACTCGTAGGTGCTATGCGGCGGAATCTGGCGCACGTATCCCTGGGCCATGAGCGTGGTCAGCAGGCGGTGGATGTTGCTTTTCGTCATCGACAGCTCGGCAGCAAGATCGGTGACACCGCGCGGCTGTTCGCTCAGGGCCAACGCCTCGATCAGTCGAAGGCCCTTGATGAAGGCTTTGTCCATTCGGCGACCGGCTCCCTGTCAGTGCTGCTGCATCATGGCGGGATCGCCCGACGAATCAACCGATTGCGGCGGCCGCCCCGGCGTGGGCGGCCGCCTGCCAGCCACGTGTTACTTCGCCAGAAGCGCGTTCAGCAGTTCCTGGCCGTATTCCTCGTTCGTCGACCGGCCGTCCGGCGACGGGGCGCCCCAGTAGTCCGGGCTCCATTCGATGGCGCGCGACACGTTGGCGGGATTGTTCGCCCAGTAGATGCTGACCGCTGGATCCGCCGCCTCGAACACCACGGACGAGGGCAGGGCGACCGGAAAGTTCGATGTCAATTCTGCCGCCCGCTCGGGCTCCAGCCGCCATGACAGAAGTTTCAGGGCGTTGTCGTAGTTCGGCGCGCCCTTGGGGATCGAGAAGAAGTCGTAGTAGACGAACCCCTGGTTCCACTCGACCTCGATCGGCGCGCCTTCGAGCGCCAGCTTGCTGGTCGAGCCGGTGTAGGTCATGCACATGTCGGCCTCGCCATCCAGCAGCAGTTGCGGCGGCTGGGCCGAGGTTGTCCACCACTTGGCGATGTGGGGCTTGATCTCTTCGATCTTCTTCAGCGCGCGCTCCATGTCGAGCGGATAGAGCGCTTCCTTCTCGACGCCGTCGGCCATCAGCGCGGCTTCCATCACGAAGCGCGGCCAACCGGGCATGCAGCGCTTGCCCGGGAACTTCTCGACGTTCCAGAAGTCGGCCCAGCTTTTCGGGCCGTTCTCGGGCGGGAAGCGATCGGTGTTGTAGACAAGGCCAACCCCGATCACCTGCAACGCCACGCCCTTCGGCCGCTTCAGGTTGTCGGGCATTGCCGCCAGGGTCTTCTGTGCGCCTTCGGACAGCTTGCTGTAGTCGATGTCTGCCAGGCAGCAATCGCCCAGAAGTTTGGTTTCCTGATCGAATATGAACGTCAGGTCCCATTCGGTTCGACCGGCTTCGACCTGTGCCTTGATCCGCGGGCCGGACCGGGCCTCTTGCACGGTCACGACCTCGATGCCGGTTTCCTTGGTGAAGGGGTCGTACATCACCTTGCGCAGCGCCTCGCCATAGCCACCGCCGGGGTCCTGCATGACCACCTGCGTGCTCTGCGCGGCCGCGGGCGCCACCCAGCCTGCCACCAGAACGGCAGCGGCCAGTGCCGACACCGAACCCTTCAGGAATGTCCGTCCAAGCATGTCATCCTCCTCTAATGTTCCGCCTGGTTTTCCGTCACGCCGCCCCGCGCGACCGGGCAAGAACCGGCCGTGCAAGGATGATCCCACCGACGACCAGCAGGACCTCGAGCGTCGAGACCACCGCAAGCACCGGATTGAGCTGATAGTTGATGTCCGCCCACAGCATGAGGGGCAGGGTCCGCAGCTGGGCGCTGGACAGGAACAGCGACAGGACCAGCTCGTCGAATGAATGCAGGAACGAGAAGAACACCGCCGCTGCCAGGCCCGGCGCGATGGCGGGCAGGGTGACCGTGCGGAATACGGTCACGGGCGATGCGCCATGCACTGCCGCGCTCTGTTCAAGCTTCGGATCGACGGATTGCAGCGCGGCCGAAACGATGATCACCACGATGGGCAGGCCACCGATGGCATGGGCGGCCGCGAGGCCCCAGATGGTGCCGACCATGTCGAACCGCAGGAACAGGCTGTAGAGCGAAAGGCCAAGCACCACCGGCGGCACGATCACCGGGCTGACCAGCAGCAGCATGATCGCGGACTTGTAGCGGATGCGGCTGCGGACGATCCCCATGGCGGCCGCGGAACCCAGGGTCACGGCCATGCAGGCCGACAAGGCGGCGATCAGCGCGGAGTTCCAGAACGCGCGCATCCATGTGGAGTCGGAGAAGAATTTTTCGTACCAGCGAAGTGAGTAGTCTGGCGGCGGAAAGGTCAGGTAGCTGGCGCTGCTGAACGAGATGATGATGACCACAAGGATTGGCAGGATCAGCGCGGCAACCACGAAGCCGCCCATGAGCCGCACCGTCCAGGTGCCGAAACCGGCATGCAGCCGACCGAGCAGTCGTAGCAGCGGCCAGCCCACGAGGTCGGCCAGCACCATGCCCAAGGTGCGTGAACGACCGGCGGCGCCGCGTTTCGATGCCACGGGTGGGGCGGCGTCGGTCAGCTTCCTGCCGCCCCAGATGAACTCGAACCCCATGAAGCGTCCGGCCACGGCGACGACGGCAAGCGTGATCACCAGAAGCACGACCGCCAGTGCCTGAAGAAAACCCTCAGAGGTCACGAAATCGGCCTGCTGGGTGATATGCATGGCGAACATCTGGTCACCTGGTCCGCCGAGAAGCGTCGGGGTGATGAAGAAGCCGAGCGCGCTGACAAAGACCAGCAGGAAGCCCGCGCCGATCCCCGGCAGGGTCAGCGGCAGCAGGATGCGCCAGAACACGGCGATCGGCCCCGCGCCGCTGGCCACCGCCGCGCGCGTCAGGCTCTGGTCAAGTCGCGCGACGCTGGCATAGATGCTGAGTACCATCAGCGGCAGCAGCACGGCTGTCATCCCAAGCAGGACGGTGCCGCGGTTGAACAGAAGCGCCATGGGCTCGTCAAAGATGCCGAGCCAGACCGCCAGCTTGTTGACTGGCCCGTTGCGGCCCAGAAGCACCATCCAGGCATAGGTGCGGATCAGGATGGCGATGAAGTAGGGTAGCACGATCGCGGTGGCGATCAGCACCTGAACAATGCCCTTGCTGCGATGGATCAGCAGCGCGGTGGGATAGCCGAACAGCAGGCACAGGCAGGCCACCGTCACCGAGATCTTGATCGTGCGGACCAGGGATTCCCAGTAGAGCGGAACGGCGAACACGCGTTCGAAATGCTGCCACCAGGTCTCGCCGCCAAAGCTGATGCGCGTAAGGTCGATCAGCGGCAGCAGGTATATGAACCCGAGGAAGCCGACCGCCGGAACCAGCAGCAACGCCGGATCGCTCAGCCGGTCCGACAACACGCGCCGCGCGGGCGTGGACAACGACGCCTCGGTCATGTCAGCACCCAGCAATCTTCGGCGCCCCAGCCCACATGCAACGTGTCGCCGACAGAGGGCAGGGGGCGGCGGGCAGTGTCGGTGCAGCGGATCAGCAGGGTTTCGCCTCCATCCAGCCGCACCTCGATGCGCAGCGTCTCGCCCAGAAACAGGGCGGAGATGACGGTGGCGGAAATGCTGTTCGGCCGTGGTTCATCCGTGATGGCGATGCGTTCGGGGCGCACCAGCACTGTGGCGCGGCCGATATCGAACGACTCGCGGCTTTCGGCCTGAAAGACGTAACCCCCCCGGCTGCGCAGCGTCATCGTGCGACCGCGCTTCTGCACAACCTCGGCGTCGATCAGGTTGCTTTCGCCCACGAACGAGGCGACGAAACGGTTCTCCGGATGGCGATAGATCTCGGACGGGCGTCCGACCTGAACAATGCGCCCGGCATCCATGACGGCGATCCGGTCGCTCATTGTCAGGGCTTCGCTCTGGTCGTGGGTTACGAACAGGATCGTGCTGCCGATTGTCTGGTGCAGTTCGCGGATCTCGATCTGGATCGACTCGCGCAGGCGCCGGTCGAGCGCGCTGAGGGGTTCGTCCATCAGAACCACCTTGGGGCGCATCACGATCGCACGGGCGATGGCCACGCGCTGTTGCTGGCCGCCCGACATCTCGGACGGCAACTTGCGGGCGTGTTCGGACAGACGCATGATTTCCAGCGTTTCCGCGACCCGCCGTTCGGTCGTGGCGCGGTCCACCCCCGCCATGCGCAGCGGAAAGGCGACGTTCTGGTTGACCGTCATGTTGGGGAACAGGGCATAGCTCTGGAACACCATGCCGAAGCCGCGCCTGTGGGTCGGCACGTTGTTGATGGGGCGCCCGTCGACCAGGATCTCGCCGGAATCGATCCGCTGGAATCCGGCGAGCAGGTTCAGCAGCGTGGTCTTGCCGCTGCCCGAGGGGCCAAGCAGGGTGATGAACTCGCCCGGTTCGATCGCAAGGCTGACACGATCGGTCGCGCGAAAGCCGCCATAGGTCTTGACCACATCGCGGATCGCGATGCCCGAGCCGATGACAGCCGATCTTCCGGTGCGGTCCTTCTGCATACCTGGGTTGGCCTGGCCGCCCTGGCGAGCGGAACGGTGCGGCGAACTGTCAGACACTGAAACCTCCCCATTGTTCCATAATATAGAACACTATTCCGTATTTCATTCTCTGACATGTTTTGCTTTTGTCAAGCCGTTCCGTGATGGCGCCGGTCAAAACCGTCAAGCGCAACCATATGCAAACGAAACAGATTTTCTTTTCCAAAGGTTACGGGGAATCCAGTTGACACCGAACGCGACCGGCGCTTATTCTGAAAAGCGGAAATGCGTTCCAATATATAGAACAAGAGATGACTGCCGGTGGTGATGGCCTATCCCAATCATCGCTGCGGAAGGGGGGGTGGGGTGCAGGACGACCTTCGCAGACTTGCCGGACACATCGAGGCAGGCATGCGCATCGCGCTGCCCGTCGACTATGCCGGCGTGTCGATGGCCATGACGCGGCCGATCATCGAGCGTGCTGCCGGCGACCTGCACCTGGTCTGCGTTCCCACCGGTGGGTTGCAGGTGGATCAGCTGATCGGTGCGGGACTGGTGCGTACGGTGGAAACAAGTGCCGTGACACTGGGTGAGGCGGGCGGTGCGCCGCAGTTCGCGCGTGCAGTCAGTGCGGGCGCCATCCTGATGCGCGACGCAACCTGCCCGGCAATTCACGCGGGCCTGATGGCTGCGCAGAAGGGCGTGCCCTTCATGCCGATTCGCGGCCTGATCGGGACCGATGTGCTGCGCTACCGCGACGACTGGCGGGTGATCGACAACCCGCTTGCGGATGGTGGCGACCCGATCGTGCTGATTCCGGCGATACGGCCTGACCTGACGGTCTTTCATGCCCCCATGGCCGACCGCGCGGGCAACGTCTGGATCGGGCGTCGGCGGGAACTGGCGGCCATGGCCTATGCCTCGGCAATCACCATCGTCACGGTCGAGCGGGTGGTCGACGAGAGCCTGCTTGCCAACGAGACGACCGCGGCTGGAACGCTGCCCGCGCTGTACGTCACCGATCTGGCGGTGGCGCCCGGAGGTGCCCGGCCCTATGGCCTCTGGGGCGAGTATGCCGCGGACACCGCCGAAATCGTGCGGTATGCGGCAGCGGCGCGCAGCGCCGAGGGGTTCGCCGCCTATATGGCCGGGGTGCCGGCATGATCCACGCAACGCCCCGTGAAATCCTGATCGCGGCGATTGCCGACCTGCTGGACGGGGTGCGCCACGTGGCTGTCGGCGCCTCGTCACCGATTCCGGCCGCAGCGGCGATGCTGCTGCGCGCCCGGAATGGCCGCAGGGGTGCGCCCGATGTCCGGATCTCGATCCTCGGGTCGGTCGAGCACAATTTCTTCACCAACGGGTCGGCTGAGCTGTTCGATTGCGCCGGGCAGGGCCGCATCGACGCATTCTTTCTGGGGGGTGGCCAGATCGACGGCCAGGGCAACGTGAATCTGGTTGGCGCTGGCGACTATCCGCAAACGGCTGTCCGGTGGCCGGGGTCGTTCGGGTCGGCCTATCTGTATTTCGTGGTGCCCCGTGTCATCCTGTTCCGCGAAGAGCACACGCCCCGCGTTCTGGTCGAGAGGGTCGACTTTGTCAGCGCCCCGGGCACCAGTCCGCCGGGTGTGCACCGCACGGGTGGCCCGATCGCCCTTGTTACCGGCAAGGCGCTGTTCGGCTTTGACCGCGATCGTCCGGGCTTTACGCTGCGGTCGGTGCATCCTGGCCATGACCTGACAGATGTGCTTGACGCGACCGGGTTCGGCTTCCGCCACGACGCCGAACCGCCCGAAACACCGGCGCCGGACCCGGACACGCTGGCCCTGCTGCGTGGCCGCGTGCTGGACGAGTTGGGGGAAACCTATCCTGCCTATGCCGCCGATCTGCGCCGCGAGACCACCGATTCCGACTGAACCACCGAACCGAACGACTGGACGTTGCATGTTTTCCCAAGGTTCCCTTGCCGATCTGAAGGTCATTGATGCCAGCCGTGTGCTGGGCGGCCCCTATGCGGGGCAGGTGCTGGCCGATCACGGCGCCGACGTGATCAAGCTGGAACCCCCGGCGGGCGACGAAACCCGCGGCTGGGGGCCGCCCTTCCTGGACGGGACGGCCAGCTATTTCCTGGGCCTGAACCGGAACAAGCGCGGCATGGCGCTGGACATGTCACGGCCTGCGGGGCGCGAGGTGCTGCTGCATCTGCTGGCGACGGCGGACGTGTTCATCGAGAACTTCAAGACGGGCACGCTGGAACGCTGGGGGATCGGGCAAAACGAACTGTCCGAGCGCTTTCCCCGCCTGATCCATTGCCGCATCTCGGGCTTTGGCGCCGACGGCCCGATGGGCGGGCTGCCCGGTTATGATGCGGCGATCCAGGCCACCTGCGGAATCATGAGCGTCAATGGAGAACTGGGGGGCGCGCCGCTGCGCGCGGGCCTGCCGGTGGTCGACATGGTGACCGGGCTGAACGCGGTGATCGGCATCCTTGCCGCGCTGCACGAACGCCAGACCAGCGGCCGCGGGCAGTTCGTCGAGGCCGCGCTTTATGATTGCGGCGTGTCGCTGCTGCATCCGCATCTGCCCAACTACTATCTCTCGGGCAAGGTCGCCGCGCCCTCGGGGAACGCCCATCCGAACATCTGCCCCTATGACACGTTCGCCACCGGCACCGACCCGGTGTTCCTGGCAGTCGGCAACAACCGCCAGTTCGAGACATTGTGTGACGTGATCGGTCGCCCCGATCTGCCGGGCGATCCGCGCTTTGCCACCAACGGCGACCGGAATATCCACCGCGACTCGCTGAAAACCGAACTGGAGGCGGCGCTTGCGGCCTTCGAATGCGCAACGCTTGTCGAACGCCTGATCACGGCGGGGGTGCCCTGCGGTGCCGTGCGCACCATCGACCAGGTGGTGGATGATCCGCATACCCGCCACCGCGAGATGGTGGTGGATATCGGCGCCTATCGCGGCACCGGCAGCCCGATAAAGCTGTCGCGCACGCCTGCGACCTATCGGTTGGCGCCGCCCCGTTTCGCCGAACATACGTCCGAGATCCTTGCCGAACACGCACTTGACGGCGAGGGCCTGCGCGACGTTCTGCCGGGGCTTGGCCCGACAGCGACCGCAAAGACGGCCTGAGGACGCAACCATGGACCAACTGACCGTCGGCATCATCGGTGACGGCTTCATGCAGCCGGAGTTCTTTGAACGGGCCTTGCGGGAACGCCTGACGGACCGGCCGCTGGACTTCCGTCGGATGGAGATCGACTGGCCGCTGCGGCGCCAGTCCACCAAACACGACCCGACGCTGCCGGTTGCAGAATTTGTCGGCCGCCCCGAAGAATACTTCGATTTCCTGGGCGATCTGGACGTTCTGGTTACCCATCTTGCCCCGATCACGGCCGACAGCCTTTGCCACGCGCCAAGGCTGCGCGTGATCGCGGTCTCGCGCGGCGGACCGGTGAACATCGAGATGTCGGCCGCGCGCGCGCGGGGCATAGCCGTGGTCAACACGCCGGGGCGCAATGCCTCGGCAGTGGCCGAATTCACGGTGGCATCGCTGCTGGCGGAAACGCGCAACCTGATCCGGGGGCACCTGACGGTCGCGGCAGGCGAGTTCCGGCGCGAGTTCTATCATTTCGACCATGCCGGTCCGGAACTCCGCGAACTGACCGTCGGTATCGTGGGCTATGGCGACATCGGCACACGCGTGGCGCGCCTGCTGCGGCCCTTCGGCTGCGCCATTCTGGTTGCCGATCCGTTCAAGACGCTGACCGATGAGGATCGTGCGGCGGGGATCGAGAAGGTTCCTTTCGACGATCTGCTGGCACGATCGGATGTGGTGACGCTGCATCCAAGGGTGACGCCGCAGACGCGGGGCATGATCGGGCGGGACCAGATCGCGCGGATGAAGCGCGGCGCCTATATCGTCAACACCACGCGGGGGCAGGTACTGGACTACACGGCACTGCATGACGCGCTGGTTTCCGGGCACGTCAGGGGGGCGGCGCTGGACACATTCGACCCCGAGCCGCCGCCGCCCGACTGGCCGCTTCTGAAACTGCCGAACGTGACGCTGTCGCCGCATATCGCCGGGGCATCGCGCTTTTCCATTTCCAAGGCTGCGGCCATGATCGCCGAGGACATCGCGCGCATCCTCGACGGGCGGCCGCCGCTCTATCCCACACCATAGGGGCATGACATGACGAACGACGACCTGGCCTTGCGCAGCGACCTGATCGAGGCCTGCCGCAGCATGAACCGCCTTGGCATCAACAAGGGCACGTCGGGCAACATCAGCGTGCGCAGTGGCGACGGCTTCCTGATCTCGCCCACGGGCATCCCCTATGACAAGCTGACACCTGACCATGTGGTGCAGATGAACTGGGACGCGACCTTCGCGGGTGACGTGCTGCCGTCCAGCGAATGGCGGTTCCACCGCGATTTGCTGCTGGCGCGGCCAGACCTGAATGCCGTGGTGCATACCCATTCGACCCACGCCACGACGCTTGCGATCATGGGGCGGGGCATACCGGCGATCCATTACGTCATCGCCGCTGCGGGCGGTGCCGACATCCGCTGCGCGCCCTACGAGATATTCGGGTCGCAGGAACTTGCCGACCGCGTGGTCACGGCAATGGAGGGGCGCCGTGCCTGCCTGCTCGCGCATCACGGGGTCATCACGGGTCATGTCTCGATCGCGCGCGCTCTGGCGCTGGCCGTGACGGTCGAGGAGCTGGCGCACCAGTATCTGATGTGCCTGCCCTTCGGAGAACCGCCGGTTCTGTCCGAGGCGCAGATCGCCGAGGTTCTGGTCAAGTTCAAGTCCTACGGGCAGCAGGGCACTACCGCCCTGGACGGGCTGCGACAGGCGTCCTGACGGTGATGGAACCGGTCCTGCTCTGTCTCGATTCCGGCACGACAGCGGTCAAGGCTGCAGCCTTCGACAGCCGCGGTCGTCTGGTCGCGTCGGCGCAGGCACCGAACGGGGCCCTGCGGCGGTCTGGCGACCGGGTCGAGCAGGACATGGAAGCCAGCCGTGACGAGGCTTTCGCGGTGCTTGCGTCATGCGGCGCACAGGTCGCGGGCCGCGTTGCCGGGATCGTGCTGACGGGACAGGGCGACGGCCTGTGGCCGGTCGACGGTGCGGGGGCCCCCGTGGGGCTGGCGATGACCTGGCTCGATGGTCGGGCAAGGGCTCTTGTGGCCGAGCTTGACCGCGACGGGACGCTGGCGGCGATCGAATGCATCACCGGGGCGCGGCCGACCGCCGCGTCGCAAAGCCTGCAGCTGCTCTGGCTCGGGCGGCACGATCCCGCGCGGTTCGCAAGGATCGCGCATGTGTTGCGCCTGAAGGAATGGGTGTTCCTTTCGCTGACCGGCCGGATGATGGCGGAACCCACCGCCGCGCTGCCGGTGTGGGGCGACTGGCGGACCGGCGCGATGGTGGCGGCGCTGCGGGACCGGTTGGGGCTGGATCACGACATCGCGCGCCTGCCCGAATTTGCGCCGGTGGGCCAGTGCCGTGCGGCGCTGGCGGCGGAGGCTGCGGCGCGTATCGGCGTGGCCGCAGGCGTGCCGGTGCTGCTCGGTCCCGGCGATGTGCAGGCGACGTTGATCGGCCTTGGTCTTGGCATCCGCGACGGTGTGACCCGGGCGTCCATCCTTGGCACCAGCTCGATCCACGCCTGCCTGGTGGCCGATCCGGCAGCGATGAAGGAAAAGCCTGCGGGCGCGATGATCCAGCCCTTTGTCATGGGTGGCGGTCATCTGTGCTTTCATCCCGGATTCAACGGCGCGACAGTGCTTTCTCACGTTGCGGGGCTGATCCCGGGCGCGGTCGGCGGGGGGCCCAGCTATTCCGCGCTCGTCATGCACCCGTTTCTGGAACCGGGGGGCGAGCGGGCACCCTGGACCTCGCCCCACGCCAGCGGCGCGATGTTCGGTCTGACCGCCGAAACCCGTCCCGATCAGGTCGCCTGGGCTGCGCGCGAGGCATTGGCCTTTGTCGCCCGGAGGAGCCATGACATGATGAACGCACCTCCGGGTGTTCTTTCGCTGGGGGGCGGGCTGGCGGGAGACAGGGATTTCGCGCAATTCCTGGCCACCGTCACGGGCGGGCCGGTGCAGCCCGCACCGGGCGGGCAGGCGGGGCTTCAGGGATTGGCGCTGCTGGGTGCGCGGCATCTGTTCGGCGCGGACGATGCCACGCTTGCGCGAGACTGGATACCGCCGCCACAAGATACGCTTGAACCCGCTGCGGGCGCCGATGCCACCTATGCCGCGGCCAAGTTCGCGTTGTTTGTCCGGCTGGTCGAGGCCACGTCCGCGCATTGGCCCGCGCTTTCCGGTCTTCGGACCATGGCCGAAACCCTGATGGACAGAAGATCACAATGAACGGCGCCGACCTGCTTTGCGAAACCCTTCTCGCCCATGACATCGACGTGTGTTTCGCAAATCCCGGCACGTCCGAGATGCATTTCGTCGCGGCCCTGGATCGCCAGCCGCGGATGCGCTGTGTTCTCGGGCTGTTCGAGGGCGTGGTCACAGGCGCGGCCGACGGCTATGCGCGGATGGCCGACAAGCCTGCGGCAACGCTGCTGCACCTGGGTCCGGGCCTCGCCAACGGGCTGGCGAACCTGCACAACGCGCGGCGTGCCGGAACCCCGATGGTGAACGTTGTTGGTGACCATGCGACCCATCACCTGATCCACGATGCCCCGCTGACTTCCGACATCGACAGTCTGGCCCGCCCGATGTCGCACTGGGTGGGCCGGGCAAAGACGGCCGACATGGTGGGCCTTCGCACACAAGAGGCGATCGCCGCCGCGCGTGACCGGGGCGGCCAGATCGCGACGCTGGTGCTGCATGCCGATGCCGCGTGGAACGATGTGGTGCAGATCGGCGCTGCACGGACTGAACCGCCCGTTCCGCCGCCGCCCCCGGCGGACCGGGTGCGCGCCGTTGCGCAGGCGCTGCGGTCCGGGCGCCGCACGACGATCCTGATCACCGGGCTTGCGCTGCGCCAGGCACAGACCGACCTTCTGGACCGGATTGCCGCTGCCACTGGCGCCCGGCTGATGGCCCAGCAGGCCAACGGCCGGATGCAGCGCGGGGCCGGGCGTGTCGCGCTGGACCGGGTGCCCTATGTGATCGACCAGGCTCTTGCGACCTTTGCGGACACCGGCCAGGTAATCCTGATCGGGGCGAAGGCGCCGGTCGGATTCTTCGCCTACCCCGGCAAGCCCGGCTCCATGCTGCCCGAAGGGTGCCGGGTCTTGTCTCTCGTGGAACCCAGCGATGATGTGGTCGCGGCCGTTGCGGCGCTTGCCGACGAGATCGGCGTGGGTGCCACGCCACCCCGCCACGCGGCCCGCGAACGCCCGCCGATGCCCACGGGTGCGCTGACGCCAGAGGCCATCGCCATCGCGCTGGCGCATCACATGCCGGTCGACGCCATCATCTGCGACGAATCCGTGACCTCGGGCCGCGATTTCTTTCGCCATACCTACGGGGCCGAACCGCATGATTTCCTGCAACTGACGGGTGGGGCGATCGGCCTGGGCATACCGCTTGCCACCGGTGCTGCCGTGGCCTGCCCCGACCGCAAGGTGGTGACCCTGCAGGCCGACGGCAGCGGGATGTACACGTTGCAGGGCCTGTGGACTCAGGCGCGTGAGCGGCTGGATGTCCTGACCATCATCTTCTCGAACCGTCGCTACCAGATCCTTCTGGGCGAACTGAAGAACGTGGGCGCGGGCACCCCCGGCCGGAATGCGAGCCGCATGCTGAATCTCGACAGTCCCGCGCTGGACTGGGTCAGCCTTGCGGCCGGGATGGGGGTCGAGGCGGTGCGCACCGACACGGCGCAGGGCTTTGCCGACCTGCTGCGTACCGCGGTCGGCCGCAAGGGGCCCTTCCTGATAGAGGCGATGATCTGATGGAGGCCGCGATGGGCAAGATCATACGGGTTCCGCATTGCAGCCATTGGGGGGCCTACACGCTGCTGGTGCAGGATGGGCGGATCGTCGGGGCCGAGCCCTTGCCGCAAGACCCCGCGCCATCGCGCATCATCGGCTCGGTGCGCGACTGGGCCGATCCGTCCCGGCGGGTGCTGCGGCCGATGGTCCGCAGGGGTTGGCTGGAGCGGCGCGAGGCGAGTGACCGGCGTGGCCGCGGGCAGGAGGAGTTTGTGCCCGTGGATTGGGACGAGGCCGTCGACCTTGTCGCGGGCGAGATCGCCCGCGTGTCGCGGACGCATGGCAATGCCGCGATCTTCGGGGGTTCCTACGGCTGGACAAGCTGCGGGCGCTTGCACCACGCACCCTCGCTGCTGAAGCGGATGCTGAACCTGACGGGTGGCTATACAGGCCATGTCGATACCTATTCCATCGCAGCCGGGCCGGTGATCCTGCGGCATGTGCTGGGCAGCGAGGACGCCTGCGGGGGGCTGGCCAACACGCTCGACACGATAGCCGACCATACCGAAACGCTGGTGGTCTTTGGCTCGCTGTCGCCGCGCACCGCACAGAACGAGGCAGGCGGGATCGGGCCGCACACGCTCGAATCGAACCTGCGCCGCATTGCCGACAGGGGTATCCGGGTCATCCACGTGTCGCCCCTGCGCGACGACCTGCCCGACTGGATGGGCGCCGAATGGTGGCCGATCCGCCCCAACACCGACACCGCGCTGATGCTGGGCCTCGCGGGCGAGATCGTGAAGGCGGGGCGCGAAGACCGTGACTTCCTGACGCGCTGCACCAGTGGCGCCGATGAATTTCTGTCTTACCTGCGGGGCGGTGACGGGACCGTCAAGGATGCGGCATGGGCCGCCCGGATCACCGGTCTGGACGCGCGCGATATCGCCGCGCTGGCCCGGCAACTGGTCGCAACGCGCAGCATGCTGACCGTCAGCTGGAGCCTTCAGCGCGCCCATCATGGCGAACAGCCGTTCTGGGCCGGTCTGGGTCTGGCGGCCGTGGCCGGCCAGATCGGCCTGCCGGGGGGGGGTGTGGGTTATGGCTACGGTTCGCTGGGCGGGGTGGGGGCGCCCATCAACCCGGGCAAGTCGCCTTTCATCCCGCAATTGCGAAGACCCATCGACAGCTTCATTCCGGTCGCCCGGATCAGCGACATGCTGCTGAACCCCGGCGGCAGCTTCACCTACCAGGGCGATACGCGCACCTATCCCGATACCCGGCTGGTCTACTGGGCGGGCGGCAACCCCTATCATCACCATCAGGACCTGAATCGCCTGTCAGAGGCCTGGGCCCGCCCCGAGACGATCATCGTGCAGGACCCGATGTTCACGGCTACCGCGCGGCGGGCCGACATCGTCCTGCCCGCATCGACATCGATCGAACGGAACGACATCGCAGGCAACAGGCGGTCGGATCTGATCCTGGCCATGCACAGGGCCATCGCGCCGCTGGGCCAGGCGCGGTCGGACTTCGACATCTTCGACGCCATTGCGCACAGGCTGGGCGTGGCGGCGGCCTTCAACGAGGGCCGGGACGAAATGGGCTGGCTGCGCCACATGTATGACGCCAGCCGTGATGATGCGCTGGCGCGGTTCGGCCACGAGATGCCGGATTTCGATACGTTCTGGCACGAGGGCCACGCCGCCTGCCCGGTGCGGGCAGGGCATACCTATCTGGCCGACTTCCGCGACCGGCCCGAGGACTTCGCGCTGCCGACGGAAAGCGGTCGGATCGTTCTTGGCAGCCAGACACTTGCCCGCCTGGATCTGGAAGACTGTCGCGCCCATCCCGCCTGGATGGAGCCCGCCGAATGGCTGGGTCGCGCGCGGGGGCCTGACGAATTCCACCTGATTTCGCACCAGCCTGCAGGACGCCTGCACAGCCAGCTTGAAACCGGCCCGTCCAGCCTGGCCGAAAAGCGCAACGGCCGGGAACAGGCCCGCATGAACCCACAGGATGCGGCACGCCTGGGGATCGCGGATGGTTCGACGGTGCGGATGTGGAACGACCGCGGCGCCTGCCTGGCCACCGCCACGCTGACCGACGGGGTGCGTCAGGGGGTCGTCGTGCTGCCGACCGGCGCCTGGTTCACGCCCACCGGCAACAGCGGGCTCGACATTGCGGGCAACCCGAATGTCCTGACGCTGGATATCGGCACCTCGCAGTTCGGGCAGGGCTGTTCCGCGCACACCTGTCTTGTCCGCATCGAACCGCATCACGGCGAGGCGGGTGACGCCATCGCCATCTATCAGTCGCAGCTCGCCGCGATCGCGGCGCAAGGGAGATAGCCCCATGACCGCCATCAGCCGCTTTCCGGTGCCCGAGATCGCCGACCTGCCCGACGACATCCGAAGCCGCATCCTTGCGGTGCAGGAAAAATCGGGCTTCGTGCCGAACGTGTTCCTGACACTCGCCCACCGGCCTGACGAGTTCCGGGCCTTCTTTGCCTATCATGACGCGCTGATGGACAAGCCCGGCCCGATCACCAAGGCAGAGCGCGAGATGATCGTGGTTGCCACGTCGAACGCCAACCAGTGCCAGTATTGCGTGGTCGCCCATGGTGCGATCCTGCGGATCCGGGCGAAGAACCCGCTGATCGCCGATCAGGTGGCGATCAACTACCGCAAGGCCGACATCACGCCCCGGCAGAGGGCGATGCTGGACTTCGCGATGAAGGTGTCGGCCTGCGCACAGGAGGTGGGCGATGATGACATGGCGGTGCTGCACGACCACGGATTCTCCGATGACGATATCTGGGACATCGCCGCAATCTCGGCCTTCTTCGGCATGTCGAACCGGCTGGCGAACGTCACCAGCATGCGGCCCAATGATGAATTCTATGCGATGGGGCGCTGAGATGGCCCGGGGCTACAAGGAGATGCTGGCCGAAGCCGATGCGCAGGTCATCTCGGTCACTCCGGACGAGATGGCGGCACGCGGCACCGACGTGGTGATGGTGGATATCCGCGACCCCCGGGAACTGGAACGCGAGGGGATGATCGAGGGCGCGTTCCATGCGCCCCGGGGCATGCTGGAATTCTGGATCGACAGGGAAAGCCCCTATCACAAGCCGGTCTTCGCAGAGCGCAAGACCTTCGTGTTCTACTGCGCGTCGGGCTGGCGGTCGCTGCTGGCCACCAAGGTCGCACAGGACATGGGGCTTGACGCACGCAACCTGCGCGGCGGTCTCGGCGCCTGGAAAGAGGCGGGCCAGCCGGTGGTTGAAAAGCCCGCGCGCAGGGCCTGAGGCATGGCCAGCCCGGCAGATCCGGCGCTGATGGCGCGGCTGGAACGGGTGCTGCCCCGGCAGGCGCTGCTCGCCGGCGACGCGATCGACCCGCAGTATCACGTTGACCATCGCGGTCGGCCATCCTGGCCGCCACGGTTCATCCTGCGGCCGGGATCGACGGACGAGGTCGCGGCCGCGCTGGCAGCCTGCAACGATTTCGGTCAGCCGATTGTCCTGCATGGCGGTCGCACCGGCCTGTCGGGCGGTCACCGGATCGCGGCGGGCGAGGGTGTGCTGTCACTGTCGCGGATGACGGCAATCGGCCCGGTCGATGGCACGGGGCCCACGGTCACCGTCGCTGCCGGTACCACCCTGCAAGCCGTGCAGGAGGCGGCCGACGCCGCGGGCTTCCTGTTCGGGGTCGACATCGGGGCGCGGGGCACCGCGACCATTGGTGGCAACATTGCCACGAACGCGGGGGGTATCCGGGTGCTGCGCTATGGCATGTTCCGCGCGCAGGTGGCGGGTCTGGAAACCGTGCTGGCCGATGGCACGGTGCTGAGTTCGATGCGCGGCCTCGACAAGGACAACACGGGCTATGACCTGAACCAGTTGTTCATCGGCAGCGAGGGCACGCTGGGGGTGGTGACGCAGGCGCTGTTGCGGCTGCATCCCAGACCCCGGTCGACCACCAACGCCTTGCTGGCGCTGCCCGGTCTGCCCGCCGCGCTGAACCTGCTTGCACGCCTGCGGGCCGACATGGGGCCCGCGCTGTCGGCCTATGAGATGATGCTGCCGGATATCTATCAGGGGGTGCTGGGGTTCCTGGGCATGGCGCCGCCGCTGCGCACGGCAGCGCCCGTCTATGTCCTGGCCGAGGCTCAGGCCCACCGAGACGACGACACCTCCGAACGGTTCATGGCCTGCCTCATGGCGGCGCTCGAGGCGGGGATGGCCACCGATGCCGTCGTCGCCCAGTCGGCGCGCGAGGCGCAGGCGCTCTGGACCTTGCGCGATGCCTGCAGCGATCACATCCGCACGCTCGACAACATCGCGGGCGGCGACATCAGCGTGCCGGTGCCCCGGATCGCCACTTTCCTGGATGAAAGCCGCGCGGCCCTGCGCCGGATCGACCCGGACATCGTGTTCCTGATCTTCGGTCATCTGGGCGACGGGAAC
Source organism: Paracoccaceae bacterium (assembly GCA_019454225.1). NCBI lineage: Bacteria > Pseudomonadati > Pseudomonadota > Alphaproteobacteria > Rhodobacterales > Paracoccaceae > Paracoccaceae bacterium. The sequence goes on from CP075370.1 coordinate 707,640, forward strand.
CTGCACTACGTGATCCGGTCGCGGGACCGCGAGGCGACGATGGATGCGGTCTACCGGCTGGTGGCCGACCATCGCGGCTCGATCTCGGCCGAACACGGGATCGGCCTCGACAAGAAGAAATGGCTGCGTCTGAGCCGGAGCGACGCAGAGGTCGCCGCGATGCGTCGCATCAAGGCGGCACTTGACCCGCGGGGCATCCTGAACCGCGGTCGTGTGTTCGACCCGGCTCCCGCGACATAGGCCCATTGCAACCGCGCCGCCGTTGGGCAAGCCTGCATCGTCGGCACTGGGGGCATTCGGATGGCGGGGCTTGGCGACCGCGTGGCAGGCGACGCGCAGGCGATGGCGCAGGAGATTGCTGCGGATATCGCGGGGGGACGCGGTTTTCGGCTGTTCGGCGGTCTGGACGACGATCCGGCCGCGCTGGATCGCGCCTATGCCGTGCAGGACGCGCTGACCGGTCTGCGGGGCGGCGCGGCCGCGGTGGGCGGATACAAGCTCGCCTTCAACAGCGCGGCGTCGCGTGTCTATTATGGGCTGGCCGAGGGCTGCATCGCGCCGCTCTATGCCCGCGACATCCGGCAGGATGGCGCGGTGTTGCGGCTGGCTGATTTCCACAGCCTGGTGATCGAGCCCGAGATCTGCCTGGAACTGGGCGCGGATCTGCCCCACCGGCCCGACATGACGCCAGAGGAGGCCATGGCCGCCGTGGCGGCGATCCGCCCGGCGGTCGAGGTGATGGACCATCGCGGCGCCTTCGCGCTGGATCCCTCTGCGGCGCAGGCGGTGGCGCAGGGCATCTACACCGCCGGTGTCGTGCTGGGTGCACCGGTCTCACCCGGTCTGCTGCCGGCGCGCCACCGCACCACCACCCGCCTGGCGATCGCCGGGGCGGAGGTCGGCGCCCGTCTGGACGGTGCGCCGCAAGACCCGGCAGAGGGCCTGGTGTGGGCCGCGGGGGCGCTGGCGCGGCGGGGGTTTCGGCTGCGCGCGGGCATGATCCTGATGTGCGGCACGCATCTGCCGGTGCATCCCGTCGCGGCACCCGCAGCGGTTCTGGTCGAGATGGACGGCTTCGGTTCGGTCGGTTTTTCTGTGGTCTGAGGGGCGGAATTTTTTGCGCGCCGCTGCGGCGCGCTTGGCGCTACCGTTCTGTCGCAGGGTCCGTCCCTGTCACAGGAAAGGACGCGCCATGACCGACGCCCCCCGCATCTGCATCAACCCCGATACCCTGTCCCCCCCGACCGGGGCCCCCGGCAGCCCCTTCTATTCATGGGTCGTGCGGCGGGGACAGATGGTGTTCCTTGCCGGGATGTCGCCCTACGCGCGGGACAAGACGCTGGTCGGCACGACACTGGGCGAACAGACCCGGCAGTGCTTCCGCAACATGGCAGCGGCGATGGAGGCTGCGGGTGGCACCATCGCCGATGTCTGCAGCATCACCATCTATGTGCAGGCGACCGAGTTGCAGCGCGACGTCTACCCCGAGGTGAACCCGGCCTGCCACGAATTCTTCGGCATGGCCCCACCGGCCCGCGCCGTGATGGGCGGAATTGCCCTGCCGCGCCCCACGGAACTGGTAATGATCTCGGCCACTGCCGTGCTGCCCGGCTGACTCTGCAGGAGGACTGCATGCCCGACCATGCCGCAAGGGTCACCCATCTGAAGGGCGCCGACTGGGTGGTTGCCTGGGACGCGGCCGCGCGCCGCCACATCTATCTGCGCAATGCCGACCTGGTGTTTCGCGGCGACAGGATCGTCCATGTCGGCGCGGGCTGGCAGGGACAGGCTGACCAGGTCGTGGACTGCGCGCGCCGGATGCTGATGCCGGGCCTCGTGAACATCCACGCGCATCCGTCCTCGACGCTCGAGGCGAAAAGCCTGATCGAGGAGGTGGCGACCATCGAACTTGGGTCGTCGCTGCTCTACGACATCTACAAGTCGATCAACATCGGCGCCGCCTACAAGCGCGCCAGCCTGTCGGCTTCGCTGGCCGAACTGCTGAAGGGCGGTTCCACCACGGTGGTCGATATCTCCTATGTCCCCGCCGCCGGCACCTATCCGGCGGTCGAGGGCTGGGCGGAAACGATGGCCGACAGCGGCATCCGCGCCTATGTGGGCGCCCAGGCGGCAAGCGCGGTGCACTACACCCCCGACGGCCACACGCCCGCGATGCGCTGGGCGCCTGACGGCGGCGAACGCGCGCTGCGCGAGGCGGTGGACATCGCGGATGAGGCGGTGCGCCATGGCTCTGGCCGCGTCGGCGCCGTGCTGGCTGCCGCGCAGGCCGACAGCGTGACGCCCGAGCTGTTGCGCGACCTCAAGGCCGAGGCCCGGGCGCGCGGGTGGAGCACCTCGATCCACACCTCGCAATCGCCCATCGAGTTCCGCGAGATGGTGCACCGCACGGGGCGCACCTCGATCGGCTGGCTGGCCGATCAGGGGTTTCTGGATGACCGCACCATCCTCGCGCATTGCCTGTTCATGGATTGCCACCCCGACAACAACTGGCCCCCTGGCCTGCGCCGCGACCGTGCCATCCTGGCGGCGACCGGGGCGACGGTTGCCCATTGCCCGTGGATACAGGCCAAGAACGGCCGGATCATGCATTCCTTCGCCGGATACCTGCGCGACGGGCTGCGGGTGGGCATCGGCACCGATTGCGCTCCGATGTCAATGCTGGAGGAACTGCGCTGGGTCACGGTGATGAGCCGCGTGGCCGAAGGGTGGCGCCTGTCCACCACCACGGCGGATGTCCTGCACGCCGCGACCATCGCCGGGGCGGATGTCCTGGGGCGCGACGATCTGGGGCGGCTGGCGCCGGGGGCCAAGGCCGACATCCTGTCCATCGACCTTGACCATCCGCAGATGCTACCCACGCAGGACCCCCTGCGCTCGCTGATCTTCTATGCGCAGGAACGCCCGCTGCGCGATGTCTGGGTGGACGGGCGGCAGGTGGTGGCGGCGGGCGAAACGGTGTTCGTGGACCATGCCGCCGCGCTGGCGGAACTGTGCCCGGGCTTTGACGCCATGCTGGCCGATGTGGCGCGCCACGACCATGCGGGACGCGATCGCGCGGCGCTGTTTCCGCTGTCGCTGCCTGTGATGCCGTGACCGGCATCGTGGTGATCGGCGGCGGGATCGCCGGGGCATCGGCCGCCGCCGAACTTGCCACTGGCGCATCCGTCACCCTGCTGGAGGCCGAGGCGCGCTGCGGCACCCACGCCACGGGCCGATCCGCGGCCAGCTTTACCGAAGCCTACGGTGCCCCCGTCATCCGCCGCCTGGCCCGCGCCAGCCGCGCGTTCCTCGAAACGCCGCCCCCCGGGTTCGCGCAGGTGCCGATCCTGCGCCCGCGCGGCATGGTCACGGTGGCGCGGGCCGATCAGGTGGACCGGCTGACCGCCGAACTGGCCAAGGCGCAGGACCTTGCCCCCGCGATCCGCGCCATTCCGCCGGATGAGGTCGAGGCGATGGTGCCGATCCTGCGACCCCGCCGCATCGCCGCAGCCTTCTTCGAACCCACCCAGCGAGAGATCGATGTGGACGCCCTGCACCAGGGGTATCTGCGGCAGGCGCGGGCGCGGGGGGCGCAGGTGGTGACGGGGGCCGGGGTCAGCACCATCGGGCGCGACGGCACGGGCTGGCGCGTCGTCAGCCCGGCGGGCGAATTCCGTGCCGATGTGATCGTGAACGCCGCAGGCGCCTGGGCGGACCAGGTGGCAGAGATGGCGGGCCTGCCGCCGATCGGGATCACCCCCTATCGCCGCACCGCGTTCCAGGTTGCCGTTCCGGATGGGCTGGATGCCGCGCGCTGGCCGATGATCAACGACGTGGACGAGGCGTTCTACTTCAAGCCCGACGCGGGCCGCCTGTTCGTGTCGCCCGGTGATGCCACGCCGTCCCCCCCGATGGATGCCTGGCCCGATGACATGGACGTGGCCATCGGTGTCGAACGGCTCGAGGCGGCGACCACCCTGACGGTGCGGCGCGTGCTGCATGCCTGGGCGGGCCTGCGCAGCTTTGCCCCCGACCGGGTGCCGGTCGTGGGGTTCGAGGGGGCGGGGTTCTTCTGGCTGGCGGGGCAGGGCGGCTACGGCATCAAGACCGCGCCCGCCCTGGCCCGTGCCACCGCCGCGCTGATCCTGAACGGGCGCTTTCCCGACGATCTGACCGAAGGCGGGATTCACCCTGCCACCCTTTCCCCCGCGCGGCTGCGCGCCACCTGAACAGGAGCCTTCCATGTCCATCACCCGCATCGACCCCGGCCTGCGTTTCTGCAAGGCCGTCGTCCACAACGGAACCGTCTATCTGGCGGGGCTGACCGCCGGCGACCTGACCCAGGGCACCACCGGCCAGACCGAGCAGATCCTGGCCGCCATCGACGACTATCTGGCCCGCGCGGGCACCTCCAAGGCGAACCTGCTGACTGCGAACATCTGGCTGCGCGACATCGCGGATTTCGCGCTGATGAACGCCGCCTGGGATGCCTGGATCGACCGCGACAACATGCCGGTGCGCGCGACGGTCGAGGCGCGGCTGGCGGGCGATGCCTACCGCGTGGAAATCCAGGTCACGGCGGCGCTATGACCCGCGCCCTGACGATTGCGGTCTGCCAGACCGGCCCGATCCAGCGCAGCGCGACACGGGCGGAGACGGTGGACCGCCTGCTGCACCTGCTCGAGACCGCCGCGGGAATGGGCGCGGAACTGGCGGTGTTCCCCGAGATGGCGCTGACCACGTTCTTTCCGCGCTGGCACCTGACCGACGCGGACGAGATCGCCGCCTTCTTCGAGGCGGCGATGCCCGGCCCCGACACCGCGCGCCTGTTCGCGGCCGCCGCGCGGCTGCGCTGCGGATTTGCGCTGGGATACTGCGAGGCGGCGGCGGATGGCCGGTTCAACACCGCGATCCTTGCAGGCCCCGACGGGCAGGTGATCGGCAAGTATCGCAAGGTGCATGTGCCCGGATCGGACAGGCCGCAGGACGGCACCACGGTGCATCTGGAGCGGCTGTATTTCGACCCCGGCAACCTGGGCTTTCCGGTGTTCGACTACCGGGGTGTCCGCGTCGGCATGGCGATCTGCAACGACCGGCGCTGGCCCGAAACCTACCGGATGCTGATGCTGAACGGGGCCGAGGTGGCGCTGATCGGCTACAACACGCCGCAGGTTCTGGCCGAGGCGCCGGCGCTGGCGCATCTGCGGATGCTGCACAACCACCTGCCGATGCAGGCGGGGGCGTATCAGAACACGCTCTGGGTGGCCGCCGCCGCCAAGGCGGGGCTGGAGGATGGGCAGGCGCTGATCGGGGGGTCGTGCATCGTGGCGCCCACGGGCGAGATCGCGGCGCTGGCGATGGGGCTGGGGGATGAGGTGATCGTGCACCGGGCCGACCTTGACCTGATCGCCGCCTGTCGCCGGGTGAATTTCGACTTTGCCGCCTATCGCCGCCCCGACCAGTATCGCGCCATTTCCGAGCGGGCGGGTCCGGTCGGCGCCTGAGCGTCCCACGGTGGGACATTTTCTGCGCCCAATGGAATCAAGGCGTTACGATTCCGGATTCATGATCCGGTAACCTTTGCCGGTGAAAGGGGCGGACGCCTTGGCGGGCGTCAGCCGTTCAGCCGGGCGCCCGCCGCCACCAGGTGATTGAACAGGCGGTCCACCGAGGCCCCGCGCGCGCCGCCACGGTTCTGCAGGTAATAGGTCCAGGGGCTGGCCGGGCGCAGCGCGAAGGGTTCGGCAAGCAGCTTGCGGTGCAGATAGACCTGCGCCAGCGAGGTCAGCGCGATCGTCACGCCCTGTCCCTCGGCCGCAAGTTCGAGCGCGACGTTCGATGCGTTGGTCTTGAAATGCGCCACACGACCGCCGCCGTCGATCTGGGCCAGGTCCGGGGTCGCCAGCGCGTCGGCCATGATGGCCCAGTATTCCTGCCGCCCCGCGATCAGCACCTTGCCGTGGTCGATCAGGTCGGCCGGTTCGCGGATGGTTCCGGCAACATCCGGCGCGCAGAGCAGCGACAGGGTCTCGCGCCAGAGGGGCTGCGCCCCCGGCGGAACCTCGTCGTCGCGGTTCACGGTGATCACCAGATCCGCGATGCGGTCATCCGCCTCTTCCCAGACGGTGCCATGGATCGTCACCTCGATGTCGGGGCGTGCCCGGTGGAATTCGGCCACGCAGGCGGGCAGCCAGTTCTCTGCCAGGCTGAAGGGGCAGGCGACGATCACGCTGCGGTCGCGTCCGCCGGTCATCACCGCGTCGGTGGCGTTGTCGATCTGGGTCAGCGCCTGCCGCAGGGTGGGCAGGAACGCCGCGCCCATCTCGGTCAGTTGCAGGCTGCGGGCGTTGCGCACGAACAGGTCGCGGCCGACGTATTTTTCCAGCGCCCGCACATGGGTGCTGATGGCGGCCTGGGTATAGCCCAGTTCCTGCGCGGCGCGGGTAAAGCTGAGATGCCGGGCGGCGCATTCGAAGGAGCGGATGAAGTTCAGCGGCGGTGGCGGGCGGTTCATCGGTGTCTTTGTCCCCAGGTGTCACAGATTCCGCGGTGACGGCCCCATGACAACAGTTTTCTTGTGCCAAGACCCCGAAACTATCGCGTGTAAGGGGCGCTGCACAATTATATCACAGGGAAAGGACCGTGCAGGAAGGGACGCATCATGCAGGGCGCAACGGCTGCCGCAGGCGATGTGCTTGCCCGGGTCACGCGGTTCGCCCTGGGGCTTTCGCCACAGCACATCCCGCCCGGGGCGATGGACCGCGCCGCGCTGATGCTGCTGGACACGCTGGGCATCGTGGCCGCGGCGGGGCCCATGGCGGCGGGGGTCATCGCGCGCGATACCGCCGCGATGCTGTTCGGTGCGGGTGACGGGGGCCCGGCGGCGCGGATGCTGTTCGACGGGCGCCGGGTCAGCGCGGCGGGGGCGGTGTTTGCGGCCGCGACGCAGACCGACAACCTTGACGGGCATGACGGCTACAACCCGACGAAGGGGCATATCGGCGTGGTCACGGTGCCCACGCTGGCCGCGCTGGCCGAGACGCGCGACCTGTCCGGCCCCGAGGCCCTGGCCGCCCTGGTCGTGGGCTATGAGGTGGCCGGGCGCGCGGGCATCGCGCTGCATGCCACGGTCAGCGATTATCACACGTCGGGCGCGTGGAACGCCCTGGGGGTGGCCGCGATGGCGGCCCGGTTGCGGGGGCTGTCGGACGCACAGTTGCGAGAGGCACTGGGGATTGCCGAATACCACGGCCCCCGCAGCCAGATGATGCGCGAGATCGCGACGCCGACGATGCTGCACGACGGGTCGGGCTGGGGCGCGCTGGCGGGGATGGCGGCGGCGGTGATGGCCGAGCGCGGGTTCACCGGCGCCCCGGCCGTGACGGTCGAGGCCCCCGAGGCGGCGCCCCATTGGGACGATCTGGGCCGGTTCTGGCAGATCGAGCATCAGTATGTGAAACCCTATCCCACCTGCCGCTGGGCCCATGCGGCGGTGGACGCGGCGCGCGAGGTGATGCTGGCCCACGGCCTGCGGCACGACCAGATCGCGCGGGTGCATGTGCGCAGCTTCGACTATGCCGCCGCGCTGTTCCAGGGGATGCCCGACACGACGTCGAAGGCGCAGTATGCGCTGCCTTTCCCGGTGGCGGTGATGCTGGTGCATGGACGCATCGGGCTGGAGCATATCTCGGGTGCGGGACTGTCCGATCCGGTGGTGGCGGCGATGGTCGCGCGCACCACGGTGGCGCCGGACCCCCGCCACGAGGCGCGCTATCCGGCGGGCCGCTGGGCCGATGTCGACCTGGTGCTGACGGACGGGCGCGTGCTGTCATCGGGCGACACCCATGCCCGCGGCGGACCCGAGCGGCCCTTTGGCAAGGCGGAGATCGTGGCGAAGTTCCACGAGTTCGCCGATCCGGTGCTGGGGGCGGGCCGGGCGGCGGCGCTGCGCGATGCGGTGCTGGCGTTGCCCGGCGACGGCAGCCGTTTCGCGCATGTCGCGCAGCATCTCTACTAGGGATGGTCCTTCGGCTTCTGAAATATGGCCTCAGCCGCGGCTATCCGGTCACCGGCGACCTGCCGCCCACGCCTGACCTGCGCGCGTCCTATGACGTGGTGATCGTGGGCGGCGGCGGGCACGGGCTGGCCTGCGCGCATCATCTGGCCAAGTATCACGGCATCCGCAGCGTCGCCGTGCTGGAGAAGGGGTGGCTGGCGGGCGGCAACACCGCGCGCAACACCACCACGATCCGGTCGAACTACATGACGATGCAATCCATCGCCTTCTACAAGGAGGCCGTGGCGCTGTATGAAGGCATGTCGGAGGAGCTGGATTTCAACGTCATGTTCTCGCAGCGCGGGCAACTGACGCTGGCGCATTCCGAGGCCACGTTGCGCGCCTTTCACCTGCGCGCGGAGACCGGGCGGCACATGGGCATCGGGATCGAGGTGATCGGCCCCGACGAGGTGCGCGCCCGGGTGCCGGAACTGAACATGGACCGGGGGGGCGCGCTGGAGATCATCGGCGGTCTCTGGCATCCCGACGGCGGCACGGCGCGGCATGACGCGGTGGCCTGGGGCTATGCGCGCGAGGCGTCGCGGCGGGGGGTGGAGATTCACCAGCGCACGGCGGTGACCGGGTTCGGCGTGACCGGCGACCGCGTCACGCAGGTGCAGACCGACCGGGGGGTGATCAACGCGGGCGCGGTGCTGATCGCCTGCGGCGGCATGAATTACGACATGGCGCTGCGGGCGGGGGTGGACCTGCCGATCCGGTGCTTCCCGTTGCAGGCGATGGTGACCGAGCCGGTGAAGCCCTGGCTGCATACGCTGGTGTCCTCGGTCAGCCTGCATACCTACCTCGTGCAGTCGTCGCGCGGCGAGGTGGTGATCGGTGGCGGATCGGACCCCTATCAACTGTATTCCACCCGTTCGACCCTGGACCTGAAGGAACATCTGGCCGAAGGCGCGGTGCATCTGTTCCCCTTCCTGCGGGGCCTGAAGGTGCTGCGCCAATGGGCGGGGATCACCGACATGACGCCGGACTACAGCCCGATCATGGGCGCCTCGCCCCTGGACAACCTGTGGCTGGATTGCGGCTGGGGCACCTGGGGGTTCAAGGCGACGCCGGTGGCGGGCAAGCGGATGGCCGAGTGCATCGCGACGGGAAGGGTGCCCGAGGTTCTGGCGCCCTTTGCCCTGTCACGGTTCGCGCGGTTCGATCTGGTCAACGAAATGGGCGCCACGGCGGCCAGTCACTAGGGGGGATGGGATGAAGCTGCTCACATGCCCCCTGAACGGGCCACGGAACATCGACGAATTCCAGTACCTGGGGCCGTTGCGCCCCGATCTGGCCGAGGGTGCCGCCGATGCCGACTGGGCCGCGCATCTGTTCCGGGCGGAAAACCGCCCCGGCCCGATGGTGGAATGGTGGCGGCACACGCCGTCGAACACGGTGTTCCTGGCCGAACGCCATACCCTGACCGACACCATCCTGCGCACCTGGCTGCCCGGGGCGAAACCATGACGCGCCTGCCCGCCCCGTTTGGCACGCGGATCGACCGCACGCGGCCTGTGTCCTTCCGGTTCGAGGGGCGCAGGGTGCAGGGCTATGCGGGCGACACCATCGCCAGCGCGCTGATGGCCGACGGCCAGATGATGCTGTCGCGGTCGTTCAAGTATCACCGCCCGCGCGGCGCGTTCGGCCTTGCGGGCGCCGAGGCGAACACGCTGGTGCAGGTGGGGGCCGAACCGAACGTGCAGGCCGACCTGCGCGAGGTGGCGGAGGGCATGGAGGTGACGGCGCAGAACGTCGCGGGGTCGCTGGCCTTTGACCGGGACGCGGCGATCGGGCTTTTCGCGCGGTTCCTGCCCGTGGGGTTCTATTACCGCACCTTCATGGGGCCGACGCGGCAGGCCTGGCTGCGGTTCTGGGAGCCGCGCATCCGCGCGAAGGCGGGGCTGGGCCGCGTGGACACGGGCGCGCGGTTCCCCCATGGCGACAAGGCGCATCTGCATTGCGATGTTCTGGTGGTGGGGGGTGGGCCTGCCGGACTTGCGGCGGCGTCCGAGGCTGCCCGGGGTGGTGCGGACGTGATCCTGTGCGACGCGGGGCCGGAACCGGGCGGCAGCCTGTGCCACGCGCCGCAGGGGGCGGCCAGCGCGCCCGAAGGCGTGCGGCTGATGACGCGCACGGCCTGCACCGGGTGGTTTGCCGACAACTGGCTGTCGCTGGTGCAGGGGGGCACGCTGTGGCGGGTGCGGGCGCGGCAGGTGATATTCGCGGTGGGCGGGATCGAGCAGCCTGCCGTGTTTCGCAACAACGACCTGCCGGGGATCATCTCGGCCGGGGCGGTGCGGCGGCTGATCCGGCTGCATGGCGTGGCCCCCGGGCGTCGGGCGGTGGTGCTGGCCGGGACGCCCGAAGGGCTGGACGCGGCCGAGGACCTGGCCGCGGCGGGCATCGCCATCGCGGCGCTGGTTGTGCCCCGCCCCCTGCCGGGGCACGAGGGGCGGATCGCGGCGCTGGGGTGTCCGGTCATCGCGGGCCGCATCGAGGAGGCTTCCGGCCGTGCCCGCGTGGCCCGGGTGCGCGTGGCGGGGTCCTGGGTGGATTGCGACTGCGTGGCGGTCAGCGTGGGGCAGGCCCCTGCCTGGCAACTGCCCTGTCAGGCGGGCGCTGTGCTGGGTCACGATACGGCCAGCGAACGCTTCGTGCTGCGGCTGGACCGGCCCGGCCTGCATCTGGCGGGAACGGTGAATGGCTATGCCGGCCATGCGGCCGTGGTGGCGGATGGTCGCCGGGCGGGGGCGGCGGCGCTGCGCGCGCTGGGCATGTCCGCCGCGGCGGAACCTGCGCCGAAGGATATCGACGCCGCGCTGTCGTTCTGGCACCAGCCGCTTGACCCGCACCCGGGCGGCAAGGATTTCGTCGATCTTGACGAGGATCTTCAGGTGGCCGACCTGATCAACGCGGTGGCCGAAGGGTATCGCGAGCTGGAACTGGTGAAACGCTTCACCACCGTCGGCATGGGGCCCAGCCAGGGCCGCCATTCCGCCCTTGCAACCGCCCGTATCGTGGCCGAGGCGACCGCGCGCGAGGTGGCCGAGGTGGGTGTCGCCACGGCCCGCCCCCCGGCCATGCCCGAGGCGCTGGGGACGCTGGCGGGTCACGGCCACACTCCGGAGCGGCGCACCGCGCTGCACGCGCGGCACCTGCGCCTCGGGGCCGAGATGAAGCCCGTGGGGGCCTGGTGGCGGCCCTATCTTTACGGCCGTGGCGACCGCGAGGCGCTGATCGCGGCCGAGGTGGCGGCGGTGCGCACCGGCGTGGGTCTTCTGGACGTGTCCACCCTGGGCAAGCTGGAGGTGCGGGGGGCGGATGCGGGCGAGTTCCTGGATCGCATCTACACCATGTCGCATGGCACGCAGCCGGTGGGGCGCGTGCGCTATTGCCTGATGCTGAACGAGATGGGGGCGGTGGTCGATGACGGCGTGGCGCTGCGGCTGGCGCCCGACCGGTTCTATGTGACCGCGACCACGGGCGCGGTGGCGCGGGTCTATGCCGACATGGCGATGTGGAATGCGCAATGGGGGCTGCGGGTGGACGTGGCCAACCTGACCGGCGCCTTTGCCGGGCTGAACGTGACCGGGCCGGGGGCGCGCGACGTGCTGGCGCGCCTGCCCGGCGACATTGATTTTTCGCGCGACGCCTTTCCCTATCTGTCCGGCCGCGAAGGGGTGGTCGCGGGCGTGCCGGTGCGGGCCATGCGGATCGGGTTCACGGGCGAGCTGAGCTATGAGCTGCACTGCCCCGCCAGCCATGCGCCCGCCCTGTGGGACGCGGTGATGGCCGCGGGCGAGGTGCGGCCCTACGGGCTGGAGGCGAGCCGGATCCTGCGGCTGGAGAAGGGGCATATCCTGATCGGGCAGGACACGGATGCGCTGTCGTCACCCGATGAGCTGGGCATGGGGTGGGCGCTGTCGTCGAAGAAGCCCTTCCATGTGGGCAAGCGGTCGGTCGAGATGCGGCGCAGGCTGGGGGTGACGCGGCGGCTGGCGGCGATTGCCTTTCCGGCGGGAACCAGGGGGTTGGGCGAAAGCTGCCTTGTGCTGGCGGACGGCGTGCCTGCGGGGCATGTCACATCGGTCGCGCAGTCGCCCACGCTGGGGCACCCCATTGCGCTGGCGTTCGTGCCTGCCGCATTGGCGGCGCCGGGGACCGGGATCGCCATCCGCGCCCGCGATGGCAGCACGGTGACGGGCACCGTGACGGGGCACGCCTTCCTTGACCCCAAGAACACCCGGCAGGAGGGATGATGGCGATCTATCCCCTTTCCCCCGGTGGGGCGGCCGAAGCCGAGGCGGGGCTGCTTGGCACAGATGGCGGGCTGACGGTGGCCGACCGCACCCCCTGGCCGCGCCTTGGCATCAAGGGGCCGGGCGCGGCCGACTGGCTGGCCGGGGCGGGCGTGGCGCTGCCGGCACCGAACCTGATTGCCGCGCTGCCGGGAATGGCGGTGCTGCGCCTTGGCGGGAATGACGTGACGATCCTGGGCGACCTCGCCGATCCCGCCCCGCTGGCCGACCTGCGCGCGCGGTGGGATGCGGAACCCGGCCCGAAAGGCTGGTCGAGCTGGCGCGAGGAGGGGTGGGCCTGGCTGCACCTGTCCGGCCCGGCGCTGCCGCTGGTGCTGGCGCGGCTCTGCGCGGTGGACCTGCGCCCGGCGCGGTTCGCCCCGGATGCCATCGCGCAGACCCGGTTCGCCCAACTGGATGCCGTGGTGATCCGCCGTGACGGCGGCGCCGAGGTGCTGTTCGATGTGACCGCCACCGCCGCCTGCCTGCGCGACATCCGCGCCGCCGCAACCGAAGGAGCCATCCCATGAGCGACGAGAAACGCGGCGGCGGGCGGCGGGGCAAGTCGGCCCGCAGCGGGGGCGGGCTGGCGCAACTGCCCTGGCGGTCGGTGGAAAACCCCTATCCGCCGATGCAGATGGCCAGCCCCGACCAGATGCAGGCGCTGCACGACACCTCGATCCGCATCCTGTCGGAACTGGGCATCCGCGTCATGGGCGACCGGGTGCTGGACCTGTTTCAGGCTGCGGGCGCCATCGTGGACCGGGACGAAAAGGTGATCCGCATCGACGAGAGCATCGTGGCGCAGGCCCTGCGCACGGTGCCCGCGACCTTCACGCTGACCTCGCGCAACGTGGCCAAGCGGCTGACCTTCGGGGGAAGGGCGCTGAACTTCGGCCTCGTGGCGGGCCCGCCCAACGTGCATGACCGGGTGCGCGGGCGCAGGTCGGGCAATCTGGCGGATTATCAGGATTTCATCCGCCTGGCGCACCATTTCAACGCCATCCACATGATCGGCAACCAAGTGACATCGCCGCAGGAACTGCCTGCGAACAATCGGCATCTGGACACCTACCACGCCAACCTGACGCTGTCGGACCTGACGTTCCACTGCACGGCCATCGGACGGGGGCGGGCGATGGACGGCATCCGCATGATGGCCATTGCGCGGGGGATCACGGTTGAGCAGATGGCCGCCGACCCGGGCGTGACCACCATCATCTCGGTCAACTCGCCCCGCCTGTTCGACGACGCGATGGGGGAGGGGCTGATCGCCATGGCCGAACACGGCCAGCCGGTGACCGTGACGCCCTTCACGCTGATGGGCGCGATGACCCCTGTGACCCTGCCCGCAGCCCTGGCCCAGCAGAATGCCGAGGCGCTGTTCGGCGTGGTGCTGACGCAACTGGTGCGCCCGGGCACGCCTGTGATGTACGGGGCCTTTACGTCGAACGTGGACATGCGGTCGGGCGCGCCTGCATTCGGCACGCCCGAGAATACAAAGGCCAACGTCATCGCGGGGCAACTGGCGCGCCGCTACAACCTGCCCTACCGCAGCTCGAACTCCAACGCCTCGAACGCCTGCGATCTGCAGGCGGCCTATGAGACGGCAATGGCGACATGGGGCGCGGTGCTGGGCGGCGCGAACCTGATCTATCACGCGGCGGGCTGGCTGGAGGGTGGGCTGACGGCGAGTTTCGAGAAGCTCGTGCTGGATGTGGAGATCCTGCAGAACATCATGGAAATCCTGCGGCCCATCGACTTTTCAGCCGATGAGCTGGGGTTCGACGCGATCGCGTCCGTGCCCACGGGCGGGCATTTCTTTGGCGCCGACCACACCATGCAACGCTATGAGACCGCCTTCTACCGCCCGCTGCTGTCCGACTGGACAAACTATGGCGGCTGGGAGGCCGCGGGGTCCAGGGATGCCGCCGAGCGCGCCACCGCGATCTGGCAGCAGGCGCTGGCGGAATATGAGGAACCGAAGCTGGACCCTTCTGTGCGCGAGGAACTCGACGCCTATGTGGCCAAGCGCAAAGAGGAAATCGGAGGGAACGAGCCATGACCGAGACAACCGAGGCAGGCGGACGGGATGCCAAGCCCCTGCCCACCCACGCGCCCGCCGTGGTGATCGGCGGCGGGCTGGTCGGCTGTTCGATCCTGTATCATCTGGCCAAGAAGGGCTGGACCGAGGCGGTGCTGCTGGAGCGGTCGGAACTGACGAGCGGATCGACCTGGCATGCGGCGGCCAACATCCACGGCCTGCATGACGTGACCAACATCAGCCGGTTGCAGCATTACACCATGGGCCTTTACAAGCAGCTTGAGGCCGAGACCGGCCAGGGATGCGGCATCTTCCAGCCCGGCAGCCTGTATCTGGCGCAGACCGAGGCGCGGGAACACCAGTTGCGCATCCAGGCCGCCAAGGCGCGGCGCTACGGCATGAACTTCCACGAGGTCAGCCGGGACGAGGCAGAACGCCTGCATCCGCTGGTCGATTTCGACGGCATCCGCTGCATCATGTACGAACCCGACGGCGGCAACGTGGACCCCTCGGGCGTCACCCACGCCTATGCGGCGGGGGCGCGGCAGATGGGGGCCGAGATTCACCGCTTCACCCCGGTGACTGCGACCGAGGCGCAGGCGGATGGCACCTGGATCGTGCGCACCCCGCGCGGCGACATCCGCACGCCCTGGGTGGTGAACGCCGCCGGGCTGTGGGCGCGCGAGGTGGGGCGCATGGCAGGGCTGGAACTGCCGCTGATCCCGACCGAGCATCAGTATTTCGTCACCGAAACCATCCCCGAGATCGCGGGTGCGGGGCGGCGCCTGCCATCTGTCGCGGACCGCGATGGCGAATATTACCTGCGGCAGGAAGGGCTTGGCCTGCTGGTGGGCGCCTATGAACGCGACATGAAGTTCTGGGCCGAGGATGAAACCCCCGGCGGCTTTGGCCATGAGCTGTTCGCCGATGACCTTGACCGGATCGAGCCGAACATGCTGCGCGCCATCGCGCGGGTGCCTGCGGTGGGGCGGGCGGGGATCAAGCGGGTGATCAACGGGCCGATGATCTGGTCGCCCGACAGTTCGGCGCTGTTCGGCCCGGTGCCGGAACTGACGGGATACTTCTGCTGCAACGGGATCATCCCGGGGTTCTCGCAGTCCGGCGGGCTGGGCAAGCTGGCCGCCGAATGGATGGTGGAGGGCGAACCCACGCTGGACATGTTCAACTGGGACATGGCGCGCTTCGGCCATTGGGCGGGACGGTCCTTTACCCGCGCCCGGGTGCAGGACCAGTACGCCCACCGCTTCAAGATCCACTTCCCGAACGAGGAGCGCGAGGCGGGCCGCCCCGTGCGCACCCGCCCGGCCTATGCGATGCAAAAGGACATGGGCGCGGTGTTCGGCCTGAACTTCGGCTGGGAGCACCCGCTGTGGTTCGCCGCGGCAGGGGAGCCCCGGTCGGAGACCTATGGGTTCACCCGCCAGAACTGGTGGGACCCCGTGGGGCGCGAGGCGCGGATGCTGCGGACGGCGGCGGGGATCATCGACATCTCGAACTTCGCGAAATACGAGGCAAGGGGGCCGGGGGCGGAAGCCTGGCTGAACGCGGTCTTTGCAAACCGGATGCCCGCGCGCGTGGGCCGGTCCTGCCTGACGCCGCTGATCGGGGTGCGCGGCGGGATCGCCGGGGATTTCACGGTCACGCGGACCGGGGCGGAAGAATTCCTGATCGTCGGTTCCGGCATGGCCGAACGGTTCCACCGCCGCTTCTTCACCGCCGTGCCGCTGCCCGATGGCACCACGTTCGCATCCCGGACCGAGGCGACCTGCGGCTTCAACGTGGCGGGCCCGCGCGCGCGCGACCTGCTGGCGCGGCTGACCAATGCCGACCTGTCGAATGCGGCCTTCCCCTTCATGTCATCGGCCCGGATCACCGTGGCGGGGGTGGACTGCACCGCCCTGCGGGTCAGTTTCACCGGCGATCTGGGGTGGGAACTGCATTGCGCCGAGGCCGACCAGGTGGCGCTGTACACGGCCCTGCTGGAGGCCGGGCGCGATCTGGGGGCGGGGCCGGTGGGTGGACGCGCGCTGATGAGCCTGCGGGTGGAAAAGGGTTACGGCAGCTGGGGCCGCGACTATTCACCGGAATACTGGCCGCAGGAGTCGGGGCTGGACCGCCTTGTGAAGGGGGACAAGGAGTTCCTGAACAAGGCGGCATGGGCGGCGATCGCCGCGCAACCGCCCCGCGACGTGATGACGATGCTGGAGATCGACGCCACCACTGCCGACGCATCGGGCGGCGAACCTGTGTTCCTGCCCGATGGCACGCCTGCGGGGCAGGTGAGTTCGGGCGCCTACGGCTATCATGTCGGCAAGTCGCTGGCGATTGCCTACCTCAGGGCAGGGATTGCCGCGCCAGGCGACACGGTGCATGTGGCTATCCTGGGGCGGGACCACACCGCCCGGGTGCTGGAGCGCCCGCCGTTCGACCCTGACGGCGTCAGGCTGCGAATGTAGGAGACGGGGATGATCGAGGATGTTCCGGGGCTGATGGACGAGGTGCGCAGCCGGTTCGCGCATGTCGATGCCTGCCCGTTCGAAGGGCCGCGCGTGTTCTTCGAGAATGCCGGCGGTGCGCTGCACCTGAATACGGTGATCCAGACGTCGGCGCTGCATGCCGGATACCCGGACAACCAGGGGCGCGACAATCCCGCCTCGAAGGCGCTGATGGGCATGATCGCCAGGGGCAAGGCCGACATGCGCACGCTGTTCAATGCGCCGGACGGCCAGGTGTTCGTCGGCGAAAGCGGGACCGAGGTTCTGTTCCGGCTGACGCGGACGGCGGCGCTGGGGGCAGCGCCGGGCGGCACGATGCTGGGGTCCACGCTGGAGCATCCCGCGTCGCGCAGCGCGATGGCGCGGTGGGCCGAGGTGACGGGGCGGCCGCATCTGCTTGCGCTGCACGATGACGCGACCGGCACGATCACGGTCGATGCCTATCGCCCGTACATCACCCCCGACCTGCGCGTGGCCAGCATCGTGCATACCTCACCCGTCACCGGCATCTCGGTCGACGTGGTTGCCATCGCCGCGGCAATCCGGGCCGTCGCGCCCGGCTGTTTCATCGTGGTCGACGGAATCCAGCATGCAAGCCATGGGCGCATCGACCTGCGGGCGCTTGGTGTCGATGGCTATGCCGTGTCGCCCTACAAGATCTTCTCGCGCCATGGCTATGGTGTCGGCTGGGCGTCTGACCGGCTGACCGGCTGCACGAAGGAAACCGTGATCGGAGGGGCGCCGACCGGCTGGGAACAGGGGACGCGGGATTCCGGCGCCTATGCAACCTTTTCCGATGTCGTGGACTATCTCGACTGGCTGGGTGCCCGGTTCACCGCCAGCCAGAACCGGCGCGCGCGGATCGAGGCCGCAGCCGATGCGATCCACGGGCAGGAGGCAACGGTTCTGGGTGCCATGCTGCATGGCACGGGAAACCTGCGCGGTCTGGCCGAAATGCCTGGCGTCACGGTGATCGGCGGCACCCGGAACGCCGACCGCGAAGGTGTGGTCTCGCTGACGCTGGCGGGGATGGAGTCGGGTGCGCTCGTCTCCTTCCTGCGTGACAGGGGTATCCGCGTGCATGTCCGGCTGAACGATCACTACAGCGGCAACATCCTTGGTCCGCTGGGTCTTTCGTCCTGCGTGCGGGTCTCGATCAGCCATTACAACACGCTGGCCGAGGTGCGGCGGTTCCTGGCCGCGATGGACGAGGCGGTGGCGCATGCCGCCGCCGCCTGAGACCGGCGGGTCAGATCTGCGGCGACATCATCGGCAGGTCCGCATGATGCGCAAGGAAGTGCCGTGCCATGTCATCCCGCCGCAGGAAGGCGACGCCAGGGGTCGCAAGCCCATGCTCGATGATCCGGCGCAGGCCCGAGGCGCGGTTGGGCTGGCCGGTCCAGCGGGCATGCACCGCCACCGTCATCATGCGCGGCCCGATCGCCTGCGCGTCGGCCAGCAGGTAATCCATGCCCGAGATCACGTCTGCAGCGAAGTCGCCGGGGTTGGCATAGCCGGGCGAGACGAGGAAGCGGCTGTCGTTGAACGTCTTGGAATAGGGCATCACCAGAAACCGCCCGCCGCGTCCGTCCGGCACGAAATAGGGGATCTCGTCGTTGCAGGGGTCGGAGGTGTAGAGGAAGCCGCCTTCCTCGACCAGGAGATCGAAGGTGTTGACCGAAGGATAGGACCGCTGGTTCCAGCCCAGCGGGCGATATCCCAGCGTCCGCCGATAGCTTTCCACGGCGCGGAGCAGGTGATCGCGTTCCTCTTCGCGGCTTTGCGCGAAGGCCTCGAACCACCGCCACCCGTGGCCCAGCAGGTCGTGCCCGGCCTCGTTCATCCAGGCGGGCACCTCGGGGTTGCGTTCCAGTGCCAGGGCGCAGGCCGAGATGCTGGCCTTCACGCCCAGGTCGTCGAGCATCCGCGCCAGCCGCCAGATGCCCACCCGGCTGCCGAATTCGAAATGCGTCTCGGTGCCGAGGTCGCGGATCGGCGGATCGACGGTAAAGGCATATTCGCCCCAGCCCTCGTTCCGGCCATGCCCTTCGATCAGCGAGTATTCCGAGCCCTCCTCATAGACGATGACGAGGTTCACGGCGACCAGTGCGCCGCCGGGCCAGGTGATGCGCGGCGCCTGGCGGCCGTATCCGGTGAAGTTGCGTCCCCTCGTCGTCATCTTTGCGTTCCCTTGTGCCGGTGTGGTGCTTTTCGTGCAGGCACCTGCGTTGCCTGCGAAATCATGAAGGATGCCCGCCATGCGGCCTGATCTGGTGATCCGTGACGCGGTGATCGTGACGCCGGCGGGCCGGGTGCGGGGCGATCTGGCGGTTGCGGGCGGCCGCATCGCCGCCATCGGCCCCGACCTGCCGCAGGGCCGCCGCGAGATCGCGGCAGAGGGCCGGATGCTGATGCCCGGCGGCATCGACAGCCACTGCCATCTGGCGCAGGCGTCGGTTGCGGGCGAGGCGCCCTGCCCCGACGACTGGGCAACCGCGACGCGGGCGGCGGCGGCCGGCGGCACCACGACGGTGATCCCGCAAAGCATGGCCGCGCGCGGTGATGACATCGCGGCGCGGCTGGCGGATTACCTTGCCCCGGCGTCGCGGGCGGCCCTGATCGACCATGCGGTGATCGTGCAGATGCCCGATGCCTCGCCCGGTTCGCTGGCTGCATTGCCGGGCCAGGCCGCGCGGGGGTTCCGGGCGGTCAAGATGTTCTCGACCTACCAGGGCTATGCGCTGGCGGATGATGAATTGCTGTCGATCCTGTCGGCGACTGCGGCGCTTGGAATGGTCGCGATCCTGCATGCCGAGGATGACGCGCTGGTGCGCCATGCGACCGCCGCCGAACTGGCGGCGGGGCGGCGCGGCCTTGACCGGCACACCCATGCCCGCCCGCAGATGGCCGAGGCCGAGATGATCCACCGCGGTGCCAACTACGCGGCGGTGACGGGCGCGCGGCTGCATGTCTATCACGTCTCGGGGGCGCTTGCGCTGGCCGAGGTTGCGCGGGCGCGGGCACGCGGTGTGGCGATCACGGCCGAAACCTGCGCGCATTACCTGAGCTTTACGGATGCCGATCTTGCCCGGCCAGGGTTCGAGGGGGCAAAGTTCCTCTGCGCGCCGCCGCTGCGGGGTGCCGACGACCGCGCAACGCTCTGGGCGGCGCTGGCAGACGGCGGGCTGCAGATCGTATCCTCGGATCATTCGCCCAGTCACCGGATGCCAGCCATTGCCCGCGCGCTGGCCGGGGCCGACATGCCCTTTACCGGTTTTGGCGGCGGCATCCCCGGGTTGCAGACCATGCTGCCGGCAGTGTTCTCGGGTGGGGTGGTCCCGGGCCGGCTGACGCCCGAACGCTTTGCCGAGGTGACGTCGGCCGCACCCGCGCGGCTGTTCGGCCTGCGGGGCAAGGGGGCGCTTGCCATCGGATATGACGCCGACCTGACGCTGTGGGATGCCGATGCCATCTGGACCGTGCGCCATGCCGACATGCACAGCCGCGTGGATTTCACCCCGTGGGACGGCGTGGACCTGCAAGGCCGCCCCGTGCTGACCGTCAGCCGGGGCCGCATCGTGATGCAGGACGGCGCGATCGACGACACATCCCCCGGCCACGGCCGCCTACTGGCGCAGGAGGCGCCCGCGACATGAGATGGATCACCTGCGCCGTGAACGGCGGCACGCTTTCGCGCGCCGACACGCCCCATCTGGCGATCACCCCGGCCGAGATTGCAGCCGATGCGCTGGCGGCGGCCGCGGCCGGGGCGGCGGTGGTGCATATCCACGTGCGCGACCCGGCAACCGGGCAGGGCGCGCATGACGTGGGCCTTTACGTCGAGGTGGCCGAGCGCATCCGCGAACGCGACCCGCAGGTTCTGATCCACTTCACCGGCGGCGGTGGCGGCACCTTGCCGGTGGGCCTGCATGACCCGGTGATCCAGCCGGCCGATGCCGCCGCGATCCTGTCGGCCGACCGAAGGCTGGCGCATCTGGGACCGGCGCGGGCCGACATGACGGGGCTGGATTGCGGCAGTTTTTCCTGGGGTGACGGCGGGTTGGTGTTCCTGTCCCCGACCGACATGCTGTACCGGGCGGCGGCCCTGCTGGGGCCGATGGGGGTGCGGCCCGAACTGACGGTGTTCGATCTGGGCCAGATGGCGCTGGCGGCCAGGATGATGGCCGATGGCGCCGTGCCCGACCGGACGCCGGTCTGCATCGGGTTTGGCGTGCTGTGGTGCGCCCCTGCCCGGCCCCTGGCACTGGAGGCGATGCTGGATCTGATGCCCGCCGGCACCCGCTGGACGGCATCGAGCAAGGGTGACGACGGCCAGCGCGCGCTGGCCCCCCTGATCGTGGAACGTGGCGGCGGCCTGCGGACGGGGATCGAGGATCATCACCTCTGGCACGGCGAACCGGTCACCAACGCGTATCTGGTGGAGCAGGCGGTTGCGGCCATGGCCCGAGGCGGCGCCGCGCCCGCCACGGCGCCCGAGGTGCGCGGACATCTGGGCCTGGCCCGTCAATAGCCGCGCCCCGGCTGGACCAGGTTGCGCAGCGGCTCGCCCCGCCGCCAGCGGTGGACGTTGTCGCAGAACATGGCGATGGACGCTTCTTCCCACCCGTCGAAGACCGATGAGCAATGCGGCGATATCAACGTGCGCGGCGCGGTCCACAGAGGGTGGCCGGGGGGCAGGGGTTCCTCCTCGAACACATCCAGCGCAGCCCCGGCCAGATGGCCGGCGTTCAGCGCCGATGCCAGCGCCGCGCCGTCGATCACGCCCCCGCGCGAGACGTCGGCGATCACCGCGTCATGCTTCATAGCGGCAATCGCCTCGGCCCCCAGCAGCCCGCGCGTCGCCGGGGTCAGCGGTGTGCAGACGGCCACCAGATCGGCCAGCGGCCAAAGGTGGGGCAGATCGGCGGGAGGGCGCACATCGACCCCCTCGATCGGTGCAGGCGTGTTGCGCACGCCCACCACCCGCATGCCCATGGCGCGCGCGCGGGCGGCCACGGCCTGACCCGTGCGCCCCAGCCCCACCACCAGCGCCGTGCCACCCCGCAGGGGGCGCATCGTCCTTTCCCGCCGCCAGTGGCCCGCCGTCTGGTCGGACATGAGGCCCGGGACATCCAGCCGGAAATGCAGCGCGGCCGCGATGACGTATTCGGCCATCTGGTCCGCCGCGACGCCTGCGGCATTGGTGACGGTGGTGCGCGTGGGGTCCCATGTGCCGAGATGGTCCACCCCGGACCCGCCGACGGAAATCCAGGCGGGGCCGCCCGTCCCGGTAAGGGCAGCGGCGGGAAACCGCGGAGTGCCTGCAAAGCGGATGGTGAACACGATGTCGGGCGCGGTGTCGGCCACCATGCCGGGCAAGGCGGCATAGCTGTCGCAACCCGAAACCACGGCGCCCGGCACCGCAGCCTGCACCTGAGCCATCAGCGGCGCGGGGGTGGCCGCGTGGATCAGTATCCGCGTCATGCCAGCGATCCTTCGATCAGGACGGCCGCACGGTGCATGTCATCCTCCGTGCCGATCGTTGCGCGCAGGCGATCGGGCAGACCGTAGCCCGCCATCCCGCGCAGCAGGATGCCGCCCGCCCGCAGCGCCGCATCGGCGCGAGCGGCGGCAGCGGGCGACCCGAACCCGATCAGGGCAAAGTTCGTGTGGCTTTGCGGCACGTCCAGCCCCGCGCCGCGCAGCCGGGCGCAGAACGCATCACGCCGCGCGGCGGTGGCGGCCACGGTCGCGCCCATCCATGCCTGATCGCGCATCGCGGCGGCGGCGGCGGCCTGTGTGGGGGCGGTCAGCCCGTTCGGGGGCATGCATTTCTGCACCTCGGCCCGGATGGCATCGGGGAACAGGCCCCATCCGGCCCGCAGGCCTGCCAGTCCGTAGGCCTTGGAAAAGCTGCGCAGGACGATGGTATTCCCCCGGGCCACAAGATCGAACACGGGGGCAGGGGGCGCGAATTCGGCATAAGCCTCATCCACCACCAGCAGCACGTCGCCCGGCAGGCCGTCGCGCAGGGCCACGATATGCCCTTGTCCGATCCGCGTGCCGGTGGGGTTGCCGGGGTTGGCCACGAACACCACCCGTGTCTGCGGCGTCACCCGGTCCAGCAGGGCCGCCACATCCACCGTCAGCCCGGCCTCGGGTGCCATGTCCACCACTGCGCCTGCCAGCCGTGCGGCGGTGGCGAAATACAGGTATCCATGGGCGGGCATCAGCGCGCGGTCGCCCGGCGCCAGATAGGCCCGCGCGACGGCGGCGATCAGGTCCATCGACCCCGCCCCGCACAGGATGCGGCGGGGCGGCAGACCGTGCACGTCTGCGATGGCGGCGCGGAGGTCGGTGCAATCGGGGTCGGGATAAAGCGCCGCATCGGCCAGTGCGGCCCGGGCGGCGGCCAGTGCCGAGGGGCTGGGGGGGCAGCAGCTTTCGTTCTGGGCAAGCGAGGTCATGCCCGCCGCGAGGTCGGCCAGCGGGTAGGCGGCCACGGTGGCCAGTTGTGCCACGGGCCGCGGAGCCATGGGTCAGCGCCGCGGAGCGCGGCGGCGGCCGGCGCTGTTGGTGAAATCGTCCACGATGAAGTTGATGGCCATGGTCACGCTGGCAATCGCCATGGCAGGGGCAAGCACCGGCATCGCCGAGGCGCCGAACTGCAACGCCGCGATATTCTCGCGCACCATCGAGCCCCAGTCGGCGCGGGGCGGCTGGATGCCGAGCCCGAGGAAGCTGAGCGAGGAGACGAACAGGATCACGTAGATCAGCCGCAGGCCGAACTCGGACAGCAGCGGCAGCCAGATGTTCGGCCAGATCTCGGCCCGGATGATCCACCAAAGCCCCTCGCCCCGCAGGCGCGCGGCCTCGACGAAATCCTGCGTCATCACCTCCATCCCCAGCGCGCGCGACAGGCGGAAGGCGATGGGGGCGAACAGGCAGCCGGTGATGATGATCAGCACCGGTATGGATGATCCGAAGGCCGCGATGCCGATCAGGCCCAGCATGATGGTGGGCAGGCTGATCATCGCGTCGTTGAAGCGGGCAACCAGCACGTCGACCATGCCGCCGATCAGGGCGGACCCGACGCCGGCAACCACGCCGATCAGAAAGCCCAGCATGGTGGCCAGCAGCGCGATGCCCAGGGTGCGGCTGGCGCCATAGACGATGCGGGTCATCACGTCGCGATCCTGGCTGTCGGTGCCCAGCCAGGCACCGGGGCGCGGGGCCTGGTACGATCCGTAGTCGCGCGGGAAGGGCAGGTCATTCTCGCCCAGCGGCAGCACGAAGGGGCCGATGATCGCAATTGCCGCCCACAGCAGCAGGATGGCGACACCGACGCGGCCGAACCACGTCAGCCGCCCCCGCCCCTTGCGGCGGCGCGCGGCGGGAAGTGCCGGGTCGGGTGCGGCCGTCATCTCGGATACCTCAGGCGCGGGTTGGACAGGATCGCGACGATGTCCGCCACCATGATGATCGCGACATAGGCCGCGCAGAACATCATGCCGATGGATTGCACCACGATGAAGTCGCGTGTCTGGACGGCCTGCACCATCAGCACGGCAAGACCCGGATAGCTGAAATACACCTCGACCACCACGACGCCCGAGATCAGATACGCCAGGTTCAGCGCGATGACATTGACGATGGGACCCACGGCATTGGGCAGTGCATGGCGCAGCACCAGGCGGCGGCGGGGCACACCCTTCAGCATCGCCATTTCCACATAGGGCGCCGTCAGCACGTTCAGCAGCGCCGCGCGCGTCATGCGGATCATCTGGGACGAGGTGACGATCGCGAGCGTCAGCACGGGATAGGCAAAGTGCTGATACAACTGGAACAGCCCCTTGCCTTCGGCGCTGCCGATGACCACCGCCGACCCGAGGTTCAGCGCCAGCACGAACACCGCGACCAGGCAGGTTGCAACGAAGAATTCGGGCGCGGCCACGAGGCCGACATTGAACATCGTCAGGCTGCGGTCAAACGCGCTGCCCGGCCACATCGCGGCCAGAAGGCCAAGCCCCACAGACAAGGGCACCGAGACGGAGGCTGTCAGCAGGGCGACGGCAACGGTGTTGTACCACCGCGCGCCGATCATGTTGGCCACGGGCGCCTCGTTGGCCAGGGACAGACCGAGGTCCCCGGTCACGAAGCCCTGCAGCCAGGACAGGTACTGAACGTGCAGGGGCCGGTCCAGACCCAGCCGGGCGCGCAGGGCGGCGACATTTTCGGGCGTCGCCTCCTGCCCCAGGCGGATCTGCGCCGCATCTCCCGGCAGGACCTGCGTGCCCAGGAACACCACGAGCGACACGAAGAACAGCGTGCCGAGGCCAACCAGCAGCCGACGCAGGATCAGACCGGGGATCACCTGCGATCCCCCCTGCGCCGACTGCCGCCGGGTGATGTCATGCCTTGTCGATCCAGTAGTATTCCGGCCCCTCGACGCCGCCGTAGGGTGCCAGCGGCACGTTGGTGAAGCCCTTCACATAGTCGTTTGCCGCGTCGATGAAGTTGCGGTGCACCGGGATGACCGAACCGGCCTCGTTGTGCACCATTTCCTGCATGTCGTGATACATCTGCTTGCGCACCGTGGCATCCGTGGTGGCCCGCGACTTGATTAGCAGGTCGTCGAACATCGGGTTCTTCCAGTGCGACTCGTTCCAGTTCGCGTCCGACTTGTAGGCGAGGGTCAGCTGGATGTTGGCCGTGGGCCGCATGTTCCAGCTTGCGATGCAGACCGGTGCGACAAGCCAGACCGCGCTCCAGTAGCCATCGGTCGATACGCGCTGAACCTCGATGTTCATGCCGATGGCCTGCGCCTCGCGCTGCAGGACAAGCGCCTGTTCCAGGGATGCCGGGGCCACCTCGGACGCGATGATCGGGATCACGGTGCTGCCGATTCCGGACTTCTGGAAATGGAACTTGGCCTTCTCCGGGTCGAGCATGCGCTGCGGCAGGTCGGGGGACCAGTCGGCATAGGCCTTGTTGATCGGCTGGTCGTTGCCCAGTGTGCCCTGTCCGGCCAGCGTGCCCTTCAGCAGGCGCTCGCGGTCCATCAGGTACTTGAACGCCATCACCAGATCGTCGTTGCTGCCCGGGGCCATGTCGCGGCGCATGGCGATGGTGACGTATGACCCCGATTCCGTGGCGATGATCCGCTTGCCCGGCGTGCCCGAAACGCTGGCCATCGCATTCGGCAGAACGCCCTGGATCACATCCAGATCGCCAGCGAGGAAGGCATTCATCCGTGCGACCGGATCGGGGATGCCGAAGTTCTCGATCTCGTCGATATAGGGGCCGTCACCCCAGTAATTCTCGAAGGCCGTTCCGCGCGCCCGCACGCCCGGCACGAATTCGGCCACCCGGAACGGCCCGCTGCCGATGGGCTTGCTGAAATCGGTGGCGCCGTCCTGCACGATCTTGAAGTGGAATGTCCCCAGGACGATGGGCAGGTCGGCGTTCGGCGTCTTGAGGATCGCCTTCACCTCGTAGGGTCCGACCTTTTCCCAGCGTTCGATGTCGGCCACCAGCGACTTGGCCCGCGACGCGGTGCCCTCGCCAAGGTGCCGGTTCATCGAATAGATCACATCGTCGGCCGTCAGGGTCTTGCCGTCGTGGAACTCGACCCCCTGCTTCAGCTTGAACGTCCATTCCGTCGCATCGGCGTTCGGGACGAATTCCTCCGCGATCTCGGGCGAGGCCGTCAGGTTGTCGGTCAGCCGGGTGAGCGACGAATAGAACATCCGCATCCGGTGGAAATCGGTCGAGGACGACACGAGCAGCGGATCGAGCGAGTCGTCGGGGCCATGCACAACCTCGCCAAAGGTAAGCTTGCCGCCGCGCTTTGGCG
This sequence comes from Paracoccaceae bacterium, assembly GCA_019454225.1. Classification (NCBI taxonomy): domain Bacteria; kingdom Pseudomonadati; phylum Pseudomonadota; class Alphaproteobacteria; order Rhodobacterales; family Paracoccaceae; species Paracoccaceae bacterium. The sequence continues at coordinate 734,413 of CP075370.1, forward strand.
TCTGGGCATGGGCCATCGACGCTCCGGCAAAGATCGACCCGGCGAAGGCGGCGGAGGCGCCCGCGCCCATCATCCAGCCCAGCACGTCGCGGCGACTTGCACCCCGCCGCAGCATCGTCAGGAGTGCCTGGCGGTCGGACGGGCGAAGGTCTGCGAACGGTGAGGACGTTCCATCATGCTTGTCGGCCATGTGCGCTCCTTGAAAAAGAAGGTGGGACTGATCGAGACTACGGATCGTCCGTCCTTTGCGTCAAGGCAGCCATCCATAAATAAAATGGGGTCTTAGCCAGTAGAACTGACACCCCATAGGCGATCTAGACCGCAGCCTTGCCATCCCCTGCCGCATCTGACGGCAACTCGCACGCCGTTTCGGCAAGTCGCGCAAGCAGACGGACGGCAAGGTCCAGATCGGCCTCGTCCATCGCTTCGTCGGGGTTGTGGCTGCCGTTGGCATTGCGCACAAAGATCATGGCCGAGGGGATGCCCGCCCCCGCCAGCGCGGCGGTGTCATGACCCGCGCCGCTTGGCATCCGCAGGTGCGGCAGTTGCAGGTGGGTCGCGACATCGGCCATCCGACCGACAAGGGCCGGGTCGCAGGCCGCAGCATCCCAGTCGAAGCGGGGGCCAAGGTCGATCGCCACTTCCTGCGCCCGCGCCACCTCATCCGCAATGCGGCGCAGGGCTTGCGCGGCCCGGTCCAGGGTCGCCTGCGTGCCGGCGCGGATGTCCAGGGCGAAGGACATGTCTCCGGCAACCCGGCTGCCACCATGCAGGGCGGGGTCCGTCGCAAGACAGCCGAATGTGACCGTCAGCGCCTCGCCCGCCGCTTCGCGTTCGGCCCACCAGCCTTGCAGCCGCATGATCAGATCGGCGGCCGCTAGTGCCGCGTCGCGCCGATAGCCATAGGGCGTCGCCCCCGAGTGCGCCCAGTCACCCGTGATGCGGGCCGTCATGTGGCGGAAGCCGCCGTTGATCGCCGTCACCAGCCCCAGCGGCAGGCCGCGGCCCACCAGCACCGGCCCCTGTTCGATATGCACCTCGACAAATGCCGCCACGCGGTCCGGGGTGATCCGCGCCTCGCCCCGGGCCACCGCGTCGGGGTCGAAGCCGGCCGCCGCCATGTGATCGGCCAGCGTCCGCCCGGTATCTGACCGCCGCGCCTGAAGCGCGCCCGGCGGCAGCAGGCCAAGGGCGGCCAGGCTGCCGGGATAGGACAGCGGGAACCAGGCCGCTTCCTCGGCGCGAAAGGCCACGACCGTCAGGTCCTGCGGCGGGGTGATGCCCCTTTCGCGCAGGTCGGCCATGGCGGCCAGTCCTGCCACCACGCCCGCCGCGCCGTCGAAGTTGCCTCCATGGGGCACGGAATCGAGATGCGACCCCGTCAGGAACGCCGGGCGCATCCGATCGGCCCCGGGCAGGGTCATGTACAGGTTGCCCGCAGCATCGGTCGCGACCTCGGCCTCGAGCGCCCTTGCTTCGGCTTCGGCAATCGCATGGGCGATGGCCTCGCCCGCCCCATAGGCATCGCGGGTGACCCCGGGGTGATCCGCGCTTGCCTGCAATAGCGCCGCCAGCATCCGCCGCACCAGCCGCTCTGCCTGTGTCATGATCGCCCCGCCAGACAGGTGTTGACGCGACGCCCCGCCCTGCGCAGGGTCACGCCAGTTCCAGCAGGCTTGCACCCGAGGGCGCCCATGGTCAACGCCATCCCGACCCGTGACCTGATCGGCTATGCCGGTGAACCCCCGCGCGTGGCGTGGCCGGGCGACGCGCGCGTCGCCGTCAACTTCGTGATCAACTACGAGGAGGGGGGCGAGCTGAACGTGTTGGAGGGCGACGACCGCTCGGAGGCGCGCATTTCGGATGTGGCTGTCGAGGCGCGGATGGGCGCGCGCGACCTGAACATCGAATCCAGCTACGAATATGGCGCGCGGGTGGGCTACTGGCGGCTGCTCAGAACCTTCACGGACCGGGGCTTGACGGCGACGGTCAACCTTGTCGGCCGTGCAGCCGAGATGAACCCCATCGCCCTGCGCGCGATGGTGGCGGCGGGCATGGATATCCAGCTGCACGGCTGGCGGTGGCTGGATTTCTCTCAGGTCCGGGTTGAGGATGAACGCGCCATGATCGCCCGTGCCGTGCGGCAGGTCGAGGACCTGACCGGGCAGGCGCCCATCGGGTACTACGCCGGGATGCCGTCGATGCATACGCGGCGGCTGGTCGTGGAACATGGCGGGTTCCTGTATGACAGCGACGTCTACAACGACGACCTGCCCTATTGGTCACCCGACCATCCCGGACATCTGCTGGTGCCCTATTCGCTGGACACCAACGACAGCCGGTTCTCGCGGTCGAATGGCGGGTATCAGGTGGCCGAGGAGTTCGCGACCTATCTGCGCGACACCTTCGACTGCCTGCACGCCGAGGGCGCCACCCGTCCGCAGATGATGACCGTGGGGCTGCATGCCCGGCTGATCGGACGACCCGGGCGGATCGCGGCGCTGCATCGGTTCCTCGATCACATCGCCGCCCGGGGCGGAGCCTGGGTCTGTCGCCGGGGTGATCTGGCGCGGCACTGGGCCGCGGCGTATCCCGACCCGCGGGTCGGGGGCGGTTAGCGCATCCGCGCCGTCGCCGCCTCTCCCAGCCCGTCGGCCCCGCGTGCGGCCAGCACATGCGCAAGCCAGTCGGGGTCCATCTCGGGGACCGAAGACAGCAGAAGTTCGGTGTAGGGGTGATGCGGGGGCGCGAAGATCTCGGCCTTTGGCCCGGCCTCGACCACGCGGCCCGATTGCATCACCACCACTTCGTCGGCGATCGCGCGCACCGTCGCGATGTCATGCGTGATGAACATCAGCGCAAGGTCCAGTTCACGCTGCAGCCGATCCAGCAGGCGCAGGATGCCTTCGGCCACCAGCTGGTCCAGCGCGCTCGTTACCTCGTCGCAGATGATGAAGCGGGGTTCGGCACCGAGGGCGCGCGCGATGCCGATGCGCTGTTTCTGGCCCCCCGACAGTTCGCCCGGCAGGCGGTCGCGGAAATCGGCGGGCTCCATCTCGATCTGGCGCAACAGGTCGTCCACGCGCCGCCGCCGCGCCTCGCCCCGCAGGCCAAGGTAGAACTCCACCGGCCGCCCGATGATCTCGGCAACGGTCTGGCGCGGATTCAGCGCGGTATCGGCCATCTGATAGATCATCTGGATCTGGCGCAGCTGGTCCCGCGACCGCTGGCGGAAACCGGCGGGCAAGGGCCTGCCGTCAAACATGACGCGGCCGGACACCGGCGGCAGAAGCCCCGTGATGACCCGCGCGGCGGTGGATTTGCCCGATCCGGATTCACCCACCACCGCCACGGTTTGCCCGGCATGCACGGCGAAGGATACATCCTGCAGCACCTTGGTCGTGCCGTAGGCTGCCGTCACATCCTCGAGCGCCACCACCGGCACGACCCCGGCCAGCGGGCGCGCCCGCAGCGGGCGGGCGAAATGGCGGACCGCCCAGAGACTGCGGGTATAATCCTCGCGCGGGGCGGAAAGCATGTCGCGGGTACCGGCCTCTTCCACCTCGGACCCGCGCAGCATCACCTTGATGCGGTCGGCCATCTGCGCCACCACGGCGAGGTCATGGCTGATGTAGATCGCGGCAGTACCGAACTGCCGCACCACGTCGCGGATCGCGGCAAGCACCTCGATCTGCGTGGTCACGTCCAGTGCGGTGGTCGGTTCGTCAAAGATGATCAGATCGGGGCGGCAAGACATCGCCATGGCCGTCATGCAGCGTTGAAGCTGGCCACCTGACACCTGGTGCGGATAGCGAAAGCCGATCTCCTCGGGGTTGGGCAGGCGCAGGCGGCGATAGAGTTCGATCGCGTCCTCGCTGCTGTCACGGGTCGAGCGCACGCCATGCAGCACGGGCGCCTCGACATGCTGGTCGATCAGGCGATGCGCCGGGTTGAAGGCAGCGGCCGCCGATTGCGCGACATAGGCGATGCGCGCACCCCGCAGCCCGCGGCGCGTCGGCTCGGACGCGGTGACAAGGTCGATGCCATCGAAAAGGATCTGCCCGCCGGTGATGCGGCATCCGTCGCGGACATGTCCCATGGCGGCGAGGCCGAGGGTGGATTTGCCTGCGCCGGATTCGCCGATCAGCCCAAGGATCTCGCCCCGGTGCAGGGTCAGGTCGATGCCGCGCACGATTTCCGACCAATCGCCGTCGGACTGCCCTTCGATCGTCAGTCCGCGGATTTCCAGCAGTGGCAGGCCCGGCAGGGAAGTGTCGGACAATGTGACGCCTTTCAGGACTGCGTTGAACTGACCGAGTGTTTTCAGCTTCATGCGTGAGGGTCAAGCGCTCCGGCTGCCGGATTTCGACCGGGGCGAGGCAACTGCCCAACCGGCGGGCATCTTTCCGATCGTGCACCGTTGCGCCGACATGACCGCCGCCTGTTCGGGTATCTGTCTGTGGCCGGATGCCGGGTCCATCGCGTTTGTCATGAGGTCCGAGGCATCTGACCCCCTTAGCTGGCCGGACCTGCCAGGCCCGGCCAGCGCGCTGACCATCGGCCTGCTGCGCCGGTTCGACTGTCAGCTTGCCGAGGTCCGGGTGCGTGTCGCCGTCCTGAAGGGCCTCGCGGCGCTCGGGACATGAACCCGATTTCGCGATGCTGTTTCCCTGATATCAGCCGGTGGACCGGCGCCGGCCCGGGGCCAGACGTGCAGGGTCGCGCCCGTCGCCGCAGTCCCCGTCTCCGCGGTCAAGGATACGCATCGGGGAGACGCCCGGCGGTCGCACGCCCCGCATTCGGGAACAATAAATAGTAAATCCTGAACAAACAAGAAGACATTTTTCCTATCCTTTGTTCGGCGTTACCGTCACTTCTGCCGGAATATGGATGGTCACGGAATGCCAGTGGATATCGGACGGGTTTGCCGCGTGTGCCACACAGAATGACGCGCGCGACCGGGCAAACAGTGCGGCTCTGCACTGCCCGCATGGACGACGGGTCCGTGCGGCATGGATCAGCAAGGGATTTCGGGTTCGAAGAAGCGCAAGGACAACGCCGCTGCCTTCGTAGGGGAGATGGCAATTGACATACTGGCATACCGATGATCTACTCGACGCGTGAAGGGTGCAGTATGCGCCGGGCCCCTGCCAGCAGGGAGGCCCGTTTGGCCGAATACGCCAGTGGCGCATGGGGGAATGCCTGATGACCATCAAACAGTTCCGCATTCTTGGGCGACATCTGCTTGTCTATGGTGTGGCCTTCGTCATCCTGCTGCCGTTCCTGTGGATCGTGCTGTCGGCATTCAAATCGGAGGCCGAGCTTCTGCGGTATCCGCCGACATTGCTGCCGCAGACTTGGACGACCGCGAACTTCACGCAGTTCTTCGGGGCGACACAGTTCCATATCGCCATGTTCAACTCGGGCATGATCGCCGCTGCGACCACGCTGCTGGCAATGGCGGTGGCGGCCCCGGCGGCCTATGTGCTCGCGCGCTACAAGTCGCCGCTGTTCGAGGGGATCGCGCGGGCCTTCATCTACATCTACATGATCCCGCCGATCCTGCTTGTGCTGCCGATGTACAAGATCTTCTTCAACCTCGGCCTTGCCAACAACCTTTGGGGACTGGCGCCGATCTATACCGCGCTGGTGCTGCCGCTGATCCTGTGGACGCTGCGCTCGTTCTTCGCGGGGATCCCGATCGAGCTGGAAGAGGCGGCTATGATCGACGGCGCGACCAGGTTCCAGGCATTCTGGAAGGTCGTTCTGCCGCAGGCCGTGCCCGGCATGATCGCGACGGGGATCGTCGCCATCAACATCGGCTGGAGCGAGTACCTGTTCGCGGCCACCCTGTTGACCAGCCCTGACAACATGACGATCAGCCCGCGGCTGGAAAGCTTCATGGGGCGCGGCCTGTACAACTGGGGCTGGCTCATGGCCGGTGCGCTGGCGGTGACCGGCCCCCTGATCATTCTCTCGGGCTTCATGCAGAAGCACCTTGTCGCCGGATGGGGGGCCGGAGCCCTGAAGGGATAACGCGCAGCCGGTGCCGTGCCTATTGTGCCGGATCGAACGAAGAACAAACTAGGGAGGAAGACGTATGCCTAAGAGATCAAAGGGTTATGCCTTGGGTTCGGTATCGGCCCTGACGCTTGCCCTGTCGATGGTTCTTGCCGGAGGCGCCGATGCGCAGGGCCGCAAGATCGTGCCGTTCCTGACCGCAGAAAGTTCGCCCGAGGCCGTCGGCCAGATGCAGTCGCTGATCAAGCAGTTCGAGGAGGCCAACCCGGACATCGGGATCGAACTGCAGCTGACGTCGAACGACAACCGCGCCTCGCGGATCATCAACTCGGTGTCGGTGGGCGACGAGCTGGGGATCTTCGAGATCGAGCGCCGTCTGGTGCCGGACTTCACCCAGGCCGGGTATCTGCTGCAGCTTGACAGCATCGTCGAGAACGTGGGGATCGAGAACTTCATCCCCGGGTCGCTGCTGTACTGGCCCTGGGACGGGCATCTGTACCAGTTCACCTCGGACCTTTCGGCCGGAACCCTCTACTGGCGCAAGGACCTGTTCGAGGCGGCCGGTCTCGGCGAGCCCGACAGCTATGAGCGCCTGCTGGAGGCCTCGCAGAAGCTGGACGGACAGAACGGTGTTTCCGGCAACGCGTTCGAGTCCTCGAACCGCGGTGCGGTTCAGCGCTTCGTGACCTTCCTCTGGCAGAACTGCGGGGATTTCTACAATGCCGACGGCACGCTTGCCTTCGACCGTGCGGGCGCCAAGCAGGCGGCCGAGGACTATGCAGCGTTGAACGCCTTCGCGCCCAGCGGCAACCATTCGTGGGGCAGCCTCGACCCGATCAATTCCTATGTTGCGGGTCGGGTTGCGATGGCGCTCTTCCCGGGGCGCCTGGGCTATCAGGTCGCGACAAATGCGCCCGATATCGCCAAGGTCACCGGCAACCGCGAGGCCCGCGTGGCGCGCGGCGGGCAGGGGCCGCGCGTGGTCTATGGCGCGGTCACGAGCTTTGCCATCGGGTCGACTGTCCGTCACCCCGAGGAAGCGAAGAAGTTCCTCGAATTCCTGTTCACCGGCGACCGGCTGCTCGAATACTCGATGAGCGTTCCGGGCCACATCGCCCCGGCGATCAAGGACGTGCAGGCCAAGATGCTGGAGCAGGACAACCCCTACATCAAGGAATACCGTCCCTGGGTCGAGACGATCCTGGAAGCGACCACCTACTTCAACGCCGAGGCGCAGAACATGGGGTCGATCAGGGAAGACTGTTCGTACCAGAAATCGCTGGTGCCGATGCCCTGGGCGTCGCGCGTGATGGTGGGCGAGCCCAAGGTGTCACGGATGCTGCAGGAGATCGCCCTGGAGAACGCGCCGGTGGAAGAAGCCTATGCCCGTGCCGTCGAGGCGCATCGCGTCGGCATGGAAGAGTGGAAGGCCGACAACACCTGGTTCACCCCGCCCGATCCGAACTGGCGCGCGCCCGGGATGGAATGATCCCCGAAGGGTGCTGACGCACCGACGACACGGCTGTCATCCCGCAAGGGGTGACAGCGGCCGCCGGAACTTCCGAACTTGCCGGATCGAACCATAGGACACCAGGTTGATGTCGAACGCGAGCGCACAGCAAAAACCGCCACAGACGGGGCCTGCGGCACGCCCGAAGGCAAAGTCCTGGCGCAAGTCGGGCAACGGCTTTGCCCTGCTGATGATCGCACCGGCCGTGATGGTGCTGCTGTTCGTGATGGTCTACCCGGCGATCGTTGCCTTCCAGTCGAGCTTTTTCCGCATCAACACGCTGACGCGCCGCGAAACCTATGTCGGAATCTCGAACTACGAGAAGGTGCTGGCCTCAGCCGATTTCTGGGATGCGTTCTACCGCAGCCTGTTGTGGACCGGCGGCGCGATGCTGAGCCAGATGGTGTGCGGCATCGCGCTGGCGCTGGTGCTGCACAAGCAGGTGCGCGGCCGGTCCTTCGTGCGGGGTCTGGTGCTGTTTCCCTACCTGGTGCCGGCCATCGTTGCGGTGCTGGTGTGGCGCTGGATCTTCAGCGACACAGTCGGGGTTGCCAACTGGCTGATCATAGACGTGCTGCACCTTTCCAGCCGTCCGATAGGCTGGTTCGATCCGGACTGGGTGATGCTGTCCGTCATCATCATGTCGCTGTGGAAGTACCTTCCCTACTGGGCACTGTTCGTTCTGGCCAGGCTGCAGACCTTGCCGACCGAGTTGCACGAGGCGGCCGAGATCGACGGCGCGACGGCCTGGCAGAAGTTCCGCTACATCACGCTGCCGTGGATTCTTCCGGTGGTCATCGTCCTGCTGGTGCTGCGCACGATCTGGGCGTTCAACGAGTTCGACATGGTCTATCTGCCAGCGGGCGGGGGGCCACTGGGCTATACCACCACCGTTCCGGTCTACATCCGCAGCATCGCCTTCGAGATCGGCGACATCGGCCATGCCGCTGCGGTGGCGATGGTGATGCTGGCGATGGTCGGCGTGCTGACCAACGTGTATTTCTGGGTCTATCGCCGCGCCGAACGGCATCTTGGCTGAGCCGGGAAGACAGGGGGGCGCAACCGTGATCGAGATCGAGGGCCTGACCAAGCGTTTCGGCGCACGCGTCGCGGTGAACCGGCTTTCGCTGACGGTGAACGCGGGTGAGGTCTACGGCTTTCTCGGTGCCAACGGCGCGGGCAAGACCACGACGATCCGGATGCTGCTTGGCATTCTGGCCCCTGACGAGGGCGAATTGCGCGTTTGCGGCCGCCCGGTCCGGCGAGGTGACCGGGACGGCAGGATGCTGGTCGGTGCCGTGGGCGAGACCCAGCATCTTTACAGCGACATGACCTGCGGCGAGTACCTGATGTTCTTTGCCGCGCTCTACGGGCTGCGCAACGCGGCTGGCCGCGTTGACGAGGTGCTGGCGGATGTCGGCCTGTCGGATCGCTGGTCGGACAAGGCGCAGGATCTTTCCAAGGGCCTTCAGCAGAAACTGGGGCTGGCCCGCGCGATGCTGCACGATCCGCCGGTCCTGCTGCTGGACGAACCGGTATCGGGCCTTGATCCGCATGGCGTGCGTGAGGTGCGCGAGATCATCTGCCGAGAGCGTGACAAGGGACGGCTTGTCTTTATTTCGTCGCACATCCTGGCCGAGATCTCGCTGGTCGCCGACCGCGTGGGCATCATGCAGCGTGGCCATCTGGTCTATGCCGATACGGTGGCTGGCGCGGTGGCCAAGTATTCCACGCTGGAACAGGCCTTTGTCGCGGTGACCCGGTACGAAGGCGCGCTGCTGGACGCGGCCGCGGAATGACCGTGCGCGTGCCCCATGTTCCGGCGCTGAACACGATCGCCACCCTCGCCCGGCGCGAGGCGCGGGCGGCCCTGTCGGGGTTCGGGGTCTATGTCGCGACGTCGATAGCCCTGGTCGCGGCAATCTGGCTGCTGCTGATCGACGTGCGGGCGCTGCGGGTTGCGAGGCTGCTGATACCGGCCGATCCCTACCGCGCGCCGCTGGATGTCGCGCTTCTGGTTCTGGCATTCTACTTCGCGGTCAGTGCTGCGGTATCCACAGCGCGCGACCGGGAATCCGGCACGCTGGAAGTGCTGTTCTTCGGGCCCGTGGACGAGATCACCTATTGCCTGGGCAAGGTTCTGGGGCTGCTTGCGGCATATGCCCTCATGATGCCGCTTCTGGCGCTGTCGCTCGTGGCGCTGTCCTTGCTTTCGGGCTTCGCATTGCCCGGTTCGCTGGCGGCCAGCCTTGTGTTTTCACTGATACCGGCGGCGATGGTGCTGAGCCTGGGATTGATCCTTTCGATCGGTACGCGGCGGGTCCGTTCGGCCGTGCTGATCCTTGGCGGTGTGGCGCTGCTGCTGCTGGGCGGGACGGCCGCCTATTCGATCGTGCTGCTGGTGCCCATCGACAATCCGTCGAGCCCGGTCGTCGCCCTGCGTGACGTGCTGGCGACGGTGAATGCCGTGCTGCGCTGGGTGTCGCCCTTCGCCTATCTGCAGCGCATCGTTGCCGAGGGCGTGGCCATCGGGGCCTGGCGCAACGCGGCGGTGGGCGCGGGGTTCGCGCTGGCCGCATCGGGTGTGATGATCGTGCTGGCCGCACGGTGGCTGCGCTGGCGCGGCGTGCAGAGGGCGGGCGAATGACCGCCCTGCGATCATTCCTGCGGCGGTTCATGGCCCTGGCGCTGCTGGCGCTGGCCCCGCCTGTGGCGGCGCAGGAGCGGCAGGTCGTGTACTGGCCGCTTGTGACGGATGGCCTGGAATACCGTCGCGTGGCCTATCCTGCCGAGGCGGGCGATCTCGTGATCATGGCCGACACGACGGTGGTGCTGGAGGCGCGCGCGGCCGCGGTGTCCTGGTGGCCGATCACGCGCGAATACCTCAGCGACGTGTCGCGGTCTGCGCCGGTGATCGAGGGCACGCTCGAGATCCTGGATGCGGCGGGCCGCGTCGTTCCGGTTGCGCCCGAACCCTATCTGGTCTGGCATCCCGACGGCGTGGGCGCGGGCCGTGCCGAAATCGTGCGGGGCGCCCAGGCGGCAGAGGTCTACGAGACCTATGTGCTCAACGGGCGTGCGGCAGCCGAGGCCGCTCAGCTGCATCAACGGCTTGTGGCCGAGCACCATGCGGCCGTCGAGGCCTGGCTGAAGCTGGCGGCCCGCAAGCCTGCGCAACTGCCACCTCCGCCGCCGGAATTCACCGTCGCCGAACCCGAACCCTATCACGCCTATGCGACAGCACCCGAAACCGCGACCATCGTGGCGCTGCCGGCGGGAAGCTACACGCTGCGCATGCGTGACGCGGCGGGCGGGGTGATTGCCGGCAGCGAAAGGCGGCTGGTCAGCTTTGCTGCGCGGTCGGCTGGCGTCGGCTACGTGGTGCGGCCGGGCGACCGCTGGACGCAGCCTGCGATCAGCTTCAGCCCGCAGGAAACCATCTACACCACCGGGCGCAGCGCATTGTACATCCAGCCCGTGCCGGTGGCCGAATTCGGGGCGCAGCACTTCGCCCGCCTGTTCCAGCCGCAGTCGGTCGAGCAGGCTGACCCCTTCCTGTCGATATGGGTTCCACAAGGCGTGGAACTGGCCAGCAGCCCGCAGGCCGAACTGGTGCTTTGGGATGGCGGCGATCGGCTGCAATCGCTGCCGACCACCGGGTTCCGCGTGGTGCAACGCCCGGGTGTGGCCCGCGGCTATGTGATCGAGGAATTCGAGCCTGCTGCCGGGGTGATGGTGAAGCCGGACTTCTTCGCCATGGAGATACCGCAGGGTGTTGCCCCCACATCCATCAGCCTGATCGCGGCCGATGCCCTGCCTGCCAGCGAACGGCGTGTGCGGCAGGTCGATCCGCCTGCCGATCACGTGCTGTTCCTGCCTGCGCTTCTGCCGATCCTTATCGGCGTGCTGTTCCACCTGCGCAGGCGCCGCCACAGGCCGAACCGCATCCCGGCCCCACCCATACCCCGCGCAGGCGCCGCGTGACGCATGCCTGCCCGCCCCTGAAATTCAGATTGGAGGAAAGATGGCTTCGGTAGAAATTCGCGATGTCCGTAAGGCCTACGGTGCGCTGGAAGTCATCCACGGGCTGACCTTCGACATCGAGGAAGGCCAGTTCGTGATCCTGGTCGGCCCGTCCGGCTGCGGCAAGTCCACGCTTCTGCGGATGATTGCGGGTCTCGAGGATGTAACGTCCGGCGAGATCCGCATCGGCGACCGTGTGGTCAATGACGTGGCGCCGAAGGACCGCGACATTGCCATGGTGTTCCAGAACTATGCGCTCTACCCGCATATGACGGTGCGCGACAACATGGCGTTCTCGCTGAAACTCAAGGGTGCGTCGCGCGCCGAGATCGAGGCGCGCGTGAAGCCTGCGGCCGAAATCCTGGGCCTCACCGAACTGCTTGACCGACAGCCCCGCGCGCTTTCAGGCGGGCAGCGGCAGCGGGTTGCGATGGGTCGGGCGATCGTGCGTGACCCGCAGGTGTTCCTGTTCGACGAACCGCTGTCGAACCTCGACGCCAAGCTTCGGGTGGCCATGCGCGCCGAGGTCAAGGAACTGCACCAACGGTTGCGCACCACGACGGTCTATGTGACGCATGACCAGATCGAGGCCATGACCATGGCCGACAAGATCGTCGTCATGCATGCTGGCGTGATCGAACAGATCGGCACTCCGCTGGAGCTCTACGACCAGCCGAACAACCTGTTCGTCGCCAGCTTCATCGGCTCGCCCTCGATGAACTTCATCAATGGCACGCTGCATGCCGATGGCGAGCCGCATGTCCGCACGGCCGGGGGCACGCGGCTGCCGATCTCTGGCAAACCACGGGCAGTCGACGGGCAGCCGGTGATCTATGGCGTGCGGCCGGAGCATTTCCTGCTGTCGGATGCCGGCGTCGAGGTCGAGGTGATCGTTCTGGAACCCACCGGATCGGAAACCCAGGCGCAGTTGCGGCTGGACGGGCAGGAGATAACCGGCGTGTTCCGCGAACGTCTGAACGTGCGGCCGGGCGGCAAGATCCGCGTGCTGCCGCAGGCGCATCTTGCGCACCTGTTCGACCCCAAGACCAGCCAGAGGCTGACATGAGGTTCCGGATGGCAGGACGGTTCGCGTGACACGCCAGACCATAGCCATCACCGGGGCGACGTCAGGCTTTGGCCTTGAATTGGCGCGGATGTTTGCGGCCCGGGGTTCCGCCCTTGTGCTGATCGGGCGGCGGCAGGATCGGCTCGACGCGCTGGTGGCCGAATTCGGTGCGCAGAACGCGCATGCCCTGTGCTGCGATGTCCGCGATGCGTCGGGCTATGCGGCCGCCCTGGGCGACCTGCCTTCGGCGTTTCACGATGTGGATGTGCTGATCAACAACGCGGGCATCGGACTTGGCCGGGACAGGGCGCAGGAGGCTGCGCTGGGCGACTGGTTGGCGATGCTAGAGACCAATGTCACCGGGCTGATCGCCGGGACCCAAGCGCTCTTGCCGGGAATGGTGCGGCGGAACCGGGGGCACATCGTCAACATCGGGTCGATTGCCGCACAGTTTCCGACGCCACGCAATGCGATCTATGCAGGGACGAAGGCATTTGCGCGCCAGTTCGCGCTCTGTCTGCGGGCCGACCTGTTCGGGACCATGGTCCGGGTGACGACCGTGGAGCCCGGTCAGGGTGGCGACACCGAGTTCACCCTGGTCCGCGAACGCGGCGATGAGGTGCGGGCGAACAGCATGTATGGCCCAAGCCGCCTTCTGACGCCGCGTGACGTGGCCGAAACAGTGCTGTGGGTGGTGGATCGGCCCGCGCATGTGAATGTGAACCTGATCCAGTTCATGTCGGTGGACCAATCCTTCGGCCCACTGGTCTTTACCGGAAAATGACCGACCGGGACCACGAATTCCTCTATGTTTTCACGATCCGGTCTGTATGCTAGAATACTGAAAATGTCCGACCGCAGGCTTCCGACATGACGGCTTCATCCCCCAAGGCAACCCATCCGGCTCTTGCCGAACCCGTCCGGGTTCCGATGCTGATCAATGGCGAATGGGTATTCGGCAGTGCCGAGTACGACGTTTCGGACCCCTATCGCGGGGGTCCGGTCTCGCGCGCCCCGCAGACAACGCCGGATGAGCTGGACCGCGCCATTGCAGCGGCCCACGCCGCCCGTTCCGCTGCGGCCGCGATGGCCGGCCATGTCCGTGCCGAGATCCTGCACCGCGCGGGCGACATCCTGTCGAAGCGCGCGGATGCGATCGCCGAGGTCATGACGCGCGAGACCGGCAAGGCGATCCGCGACTGCCGCGCCGAAGTCGAGCGGTCGCGCGACACCCTGCGCCTGTCGGCGGAAGAGGCAGTCCGCATCCAGGGCGAACATGTGCCGCTGGATGCAACGGCCATGGGCGCCGGCAAGATCGCCATGATGCTGCGCTTTCCTGTCGGGGTGATCGCCGCCATCACGCCCTTCAACGCGCCGTTCAACCTGGCTGCGCACAAGGTGGCCCCGGCCTTCGCCTCCGGCAACACCGTGGTTCTGAAACCGCCCCCGCAGGCGCCGCGCACGGTGCACATGCTGGCCGAGATCATGGTGGATGCCGGCCTTCCGCCCGGTTTTCTGAATGTCGTCTACGGGCATTCGGCCGGGCCGCTGATGGTGCGCGACCCACGCGTGGACTTCATCACCTTCACCGGCTCCGGCAAGGTCGGGGAAGAGATCAAGGCCGCCTCGGGCCTGCGGCGGGTGGCACTGGAACTGGGCGGCACTGGCCAGACGATCATCCACGAGGATGCAGACATCGCGGCTGCGGCGCCGGTCTGCGCACGCAACGCGATGCGGCTGGCGGGACAAAGCTGCGCCTCGGTGCAGAACATCTATGTGCACGACAGTCGCCACGACGAATTCGTGGCGCGGATGGCCGCCGAGGTCGCCAAACTGAAGACCGGCGATCCGCTCGACCCCGAGACCGACGTCGGCACCCTGATTGACGAGAATGCCGCCTGCCGCGTGGAATCCTGGGCAGAGCAGGCCGTTGCCATGGGCGCGCGTCGGCTGACGGGGGGAATGCGCCGCGGCGCGCAGCTTGATCCGACGCTTCTGGTTGACGTGACACCCGCGATGCAGGTGGTCAACAGCGAGGTTTTCGGCCCCTTGGCAACCGTGCAGCGTTTCACCGACATCGAAGCGGTGTTCGATCTGGTGTCGGATGTGCCGCTTGGCCTGCAGTGCGGAATCTACACGCGCTCGCTGGCCGTCGCGATGCGCGCGGCGCGTCGGATGCGCAGCGGCGCGGTCATCATCAACGGCACTTCCACGTGGCGCACCGACCAGATGCCTTACGGCGGCGTCAAGGGCAGCGGGATCGGTCGCGAGGGGCCGCATTACGCCATCCGCGAAATGACCGAGGAACGGCTGATCGTCTTCAACCTCTAGGAGGCCGCCACGCCGGCCGCGAAATCCCACAACCGAACGGGGAACACATGAACACCAACACGCTCAACGGCGGACAGGTCATCGTCGACTACCTGATCCAGGAAAAGGTGCCCTACGCCTTCGGCCTGTGCGGACACGGAAACATCGGCTTCATCGACGCGCTTTATGAACGCTCGGCGGAGATCAAGACGATCTCGGTTCACCATGAGGCTGTCAGCGGGTTCATGGCGGATGTCTTCTACCGTGTGTCGGGCCAGCCCACGGCCACCTTCACCTCCTGTGGGCCCGGATCGGCGAACATGCCGATCTGCCTGGCCAATGCCTTCCTCGATTCCGTTCCGTTCCTGGCGATCACCGGCAATGTGCCCACAACCCAGTTCAACAAGGGCGCATTCCAGGAACTCTATCGCCACTACCAGGCCGATTTTCCCTCGACCGTGAAGGCCGTCTGCAAGCGTGTGTTCCAGCCCACGCGGGGCGAGATGGTGCCGACCGCCGTGCGCCAGGCATGGAAGACGATGGTGACCGGGCGGCCGGGGCCGGTGGTGCTGGATGTGCCCTTCGACATCTTCAAGGAATCCGCCACCTCCGAACCGCCGCAGGCGATCGACTGGAGCGCGAACATTTCGCCCAGGTTCGGCGCCGATCCGGATGGCGTGGTCAAGGCGGTGGACATGCTGCTTGCCGCCGAAAAGCCGGTGATCATGGTGGGGCAGGACGTGAAATACGCCCGCGCCACGCGGGCGCTGGTGGAATTGGCGGAGCGGCTGCAAATTCCGGTGGCGTTTTCCGCCAGCGGTCAGGGTGCCATCGACAGTGAACATCCGCTGTGCCTCGGGCTGGTGGCGCGCAATGGCCACTATCAGGCAAACCACGCGACCCGTCAGGCCGATGTCCTGCTGGCGATTGGCGTTCAGTTCGACGACCGCACGTCAAGCTCCTGGATTCCTGGCTATTCCTTCACCATCCCGCCGACGCGGCTGATCCATGTCGATATCGACCCCGAGGAAATCGGGCGCAACTATCCGGTTGCGCTGGGACTCATGGCCGAACCGGCGACCTTCCTGCGGCAGTTGCATGAAGAACTTGACCGCCGCCCCGACGGCCGCGGCGAGACCCCGGCGCGCCGCAAGTGGCTGGACCAGATCGACGGCTACCGCAAGGAGTGGAACGCGCTGATCGCGCCCGGTTTCCTGGACGATTCAAGCCCGATCCACCCGCAGCGCGCCGCCTACGAGATCGACCGTGCCCTGCCGCCCGATGCCATTCTGGTCAGCGACATCGGCATCCACCACAACTGGCTGATCCAGTACTGCCGTCCGCGCGGGCCGGAGTCGCTGATCGGATCGATGGGGTTCGGGCCGATGGGGTTTGGCGTGGCGGGCGTTCTGGGGGCCAAGCTGGCCGCTCCCCACCGGCCTTGCGTGTCCGTCTGTGGCGACGGAGCCTTCTACATGTATCCCAACGTTCTCAGCACCGCGGTCGAGTACAACATCCCGGCCGTCTGGGTGGTCTGGAACAACTTCGCCTATGCCTCGATCCGGGGTCTGCAGCGCGGCTATCTGGGCGGGCGAGAGCTTGCGACCGATTTCCGCCATCCGGAAACCGGCCAGCCGTACAACCCGGACTTCGCTGCCATGGCGCGCTCGGCTGGCGTCGAGGCCGTGACCATCGACCGTGCCGCCGACCTTGGCGATGCGATCCGCCACGCGATCTCGACCAACCGCCCCTACCTGATCGACGCATTCATCGGCGCCGACCAGAACCCCGGCGGTGCGGGCGTGTGGGAACTGCCCGGACTGGGCGTCGGAAAGCCGATCATCGGGTCGCGCTATGTGCCAGGATAGGGGCGGGCAGTCATCGGACAGGGGATCACCGACATGCCGGATACCAGACCACGCCCGCCGGCCAGCATGATCCTGGCGCTGGGGGCGTTCCAGACCGCCACGCTGCACGAGGCGTTGGGCAGGACCGGCGCGATGCCGCATGCCATCAAGCCGATCTACCCCGGCATGCGGCTTGCAGGCCCTGCCCTGACTGTCTCCTGCCCGCCCGGCGACAACCTGACCATTCATGCGGCCATCGAGCATGCCCGGCCCGGTGACGTCATGGTGGTGGATTTCAACGGCGAACTGGAGGCCGGGCCGTTCGGCGACATCCTTGCCACCGCCTGCATGGCACGCGGGATCACGGGGCTTGTCATCGACGGCTGCGTGCGCGACGGGACCGGCCTGCGCGACTTGGGATTTCCCGTCTTCGCGCGCGGGCTGAACATGAAGGGCACGACCAAGACCGCCTTTGGCACGCTGGGCCAGCCGATCGTCTGCGCGGGGGTGCAGGTCGCGCCGGGCGATATCGTGATCGGCGATGACGACGGTGTTGTCGTTGTGCCGGCCGATCGCGCCGCCGAGATCCTGATGGCAGCCGAGAAGCGCGACAGCGACGAAGAGATCAAGCGCCAGCACCTGCGCGAGGGCGCCCTGACCGTCGACCTGCTGGGGTTGCGCCGGTATCTGCCGCAATGAACTTCTGCCGCCGTCCGGTCAGGGCAGCGACGCCCGGATCAGCACATCCAGAAGCCGCGCCCGGGGCGTGCGCGTCAGCCAAACCAGAACAATGTCGCGCGTGAACCTCGCGTCGCCCAGCGGCATCTTCACAAGCGGCGCGGTCACGGGCCATGGCTGGCTCCAGTCCGGAACCAGCGAGACGCCAAGGCCCAGGCCCACCATCACCGCGATGGCGTCAAGGGCATCCAGCTCAAACCGTTCGTTCGGTTCGATGCCGTGACTGCGCAGGAAATCATTGGCCAGCCGCCCGCCCCAGTTCTTCCGGTCATAGCGGATGAAAGGTTGTGTGCGCAGCAGCGTGAAAGGGTCCTGCCCTGCGAAGGCCTGCGGCGCAAGCACGATCAGCTCCTCGCTGCGCAACGTCTTGACCGAAAGCGCCTTCGGCAGGCTGAACTGCGGCTTCACCATCACCGCCGCGTCCAGGGTTCCATCGGCAACCCTGCCGTAGAGGTCGGCCGAGGTGGCCGGTTCCAGGTAGAAATCCAGATCCGGATAGCTGTCGAGCAGCCGCTTCAGTATCTCGGGCATCACACCGGTTAATGCCGTGCCGATCGCCCCGATCCGCAGCTCTCCTGCAATGCGGTTGTCGGTGGCAATCGACTTGATATCGCGCACCTCTCCCAGAAAGCCGCGCGCGCGTTCGAGGATTGCCATTCCCGCCGCCGTGGGACGAACCACCCGACCCGAGCGCGCGATCAGCGCTGTTCCGATCTCTGCCTCGAGCGCGCGAAGCCGCTGGGCCACCGCGGCCGATGTGATGTTCAGCCGTCGTGCCGCTTCGGCGAGCGAGCCATGATCGACTACGGCGACGAACGTTTCCAGGAATCGGGTGTCCATACCAAAGCATATGTCACTCGTGAATAAACAAGAAGACAGTTTTCTTGATGTTTAGCAGGGCATAAATCTGAAACGGCAACACATGGGAACACGCCGTGGATCTTGGATTGAACAACCGCACCG
The DNA here is from genome assembly GCA_019454225.1 of Paracoccaceae bacterium. NCBI lineage: Bacteria > Pseudomonadati > Pseudomonadota > Alphaproteobacteria > Rhodobacterales > Paracoccaceae > Paracoccaceae bacterium. The sequence continues at coordinate 752,891 of CP075370.1, forward strand.
CTCTTGTCCTGGGGGCCGGGGGCGGCCTTGGCGGCGCGATTGCCGCGACGCTGGCTGCCGAGGGTGCAAAGGTCGCCGTGGCGGATCTGGACGGCGCGGCGGCGGCGCGGACGGTGGCCGCCATTGCGGCCAGGGGTGGTCAGGCCATCGCAATGACCTGGGATCTCGCGGACCTCGCGTCAATCGACGGCCATGTCGCGCGGGTCGAGGCAGAACTGGGGCCCGTCGACGTCTTGGTCAACAACACCGGCGGCCCGCCGCCCACGCCTGTTGCGGGGCAGGATCCGACCCTGTGGTCAAGGCATTTCGAGGCGATGGTGCTTTCCGTCATCGCGATCACCGACCGCGTGCTGCCCGGGATGCGGGCGCGGAAGTGGGGCCGGATCATCACCTCCACATCGTCGGGCGTCGTTGCCCCGATCCCGAACCTCGGGCTGTCGAATGCCCTGCGGCTGTCGCTGGTCGGCTGGTCCAAGACGCTCGCGAAAGAGGTGGGCGGCGACGGCATCACGGCCAACATCGTGCTGCCCGGCCGCATCGCGACGCCGCGCATCAGCTTTCTTGACGAGCAGAAGGCAAAGCGCGAAGGCCGCACGGTCGAGGATGTCTCGCGCGAAAGCACCGCTGCGATCCCCGTCGGCCGCTATGGGAACCCCCAGGAATACGGCGATGTGGTGGCTTTCCTTGCCAGCGAACGCGCCTCCTATATCACGGGCAGCGTCATCCGCATTGATGGCGGGTTGATCCCCAGCATCTGATCCCGCACACCGGCCGGCCCCGCGCGGCCGGTACCAACAAGGACGAAGGACCGACCATGGCACTGACGCAAGAGGCCAAAGAAATTCTCAGCCAGGTTTCGACCGCCACGCTGACCACGATCTTGCTGAAGAAGGGCCTGCGCAACGTCTGGATGCGTGGCACCCGGCCGATTGCTCCGGGGCAGCCCCGCATCGTCGGCCCCGCCTTCACCTTGCGTTTCGTTCCTGCGCGCGAAGACCTGGCCACGCCTGCGTCATGGGCGTCGCCGATCTCGACCCGCGCCGCGATCGAGGCGATGCCCGAGGGTTGCATCGCGGTGGCCGATGCGATGGGTGTGACGGATGCCGGGATCTTCGGCGACATCCTTTGCGCCCGCATGGTCAAGCGTGGCGTGGCCGGCTTGGTGACCGATGGCGTGATGCGCGATCTGGCAGGGGTTCTGGGAACTGGCCTGCCGGTGTGGTGCGACGGTGTCGCAGCCCCCCCTTCCGTCGCCGGCCTTACCTTCGTCGGGTGGCAGGAGCCGATTGGCTGCGGCGGCGTCGCCGTGTTTCCGGATGACATCGTCGTGGTTGATGCCGACGGCGCCGTGCTGATCCCGCAGGCCTATCTGGATCAGGTGTTGGCCGAGGCGCCCGAGCAGGAGGCGATGGAGGCCTGGATCATGACCGAGGTCGAGAACGGCGTGCCCCTGCCGGGCCTCTATCCGATGAACGATGCGACCAGGGCGCGCTATACCGCCGCCAAGACCCGTTCGGGGAACTGAGGCATGAAACTCGATCACACGGCCCGTGGCGTCTATGTCATCGCCGCCACGCCGTTCACGCCCGACGGCGGGCTTGATCTCGACTCGCTCGACAGCCTGACGGATTTCTACCTGGCGTGCGGCGCCACCGGGCTGACGATCCTTGGCATACTGGGCGAGGCGCAAAAGCTTGAACCCGAGGAATCGCTGACCGTCGTCCGCAGGGTCGTCGCCCGCGCGCGCGGCATTCCCGTCGTGGTGGGCGCGTCGGCCCCGGGTTTTGCCGCGATGCGTCGCATCGCGCGCGAGTCGATGGATCTGGGCGCGGCAGGGGTGATGATCGCGCCGCCGAACACGCTGCGGATGGATGACCAGATCGTCGGCTATTACGCCCAGGCCGTCAGGGCGATTGGCGAAGATGTGCCGGTCTGCGTGCAGGATCACCCGCTGGCGACCAATGTCCAGATGTCGAACGCCGTGATCCGGCGAATCCTGACCGATCACGACAGTTGCGTGATGCTGAAGCACGAAGACTGGCCGGGCCTCGAAAAGATCAGCGCCCTTCGTGACATGCAGGCACGGGGCGAACTGAAGCCGGTTTCGATCCTGTGCGGCAACGGCGGCGTGTTCCTGGATTTCGAGATGGATCGCGGCGCCGATGGTGCGATGACCGGCTATGCCTTCCCCGACATGCTGGCCGATCTGGTCCGTCTGGCGCAGGCCGGGAACCGCGACGCGGCGCATGACCTGTTCGACGCACACCTGCCGCTGCTGCGCTATGAGCAGCAGCCGGGCGTCGGCCTTGCCGCCCGGAAATACGTGCTGTGGCGGCGTGGCGCGATCCGCCATGACACCCAGCGCATGCCTGGCTCGGCGCTTTCCGCAAAGGCCCGGGCCGAGGTCGATTACCTGCTGGCCCGGCTGGCCCTGCACGACCCGCGTGCGCGGCTGCCCGTGCCGGGCTGATGCCACGCCTGTCAGGTGGCGGCACCGAGGGCCGCCCGCCGTCAACGCAAGGATGGGGGTCCCAGATGCCGCGTGCGGCGCAATCCCGGAAACCAGTGCAGCCACAGGCCCGCGACCGCGACGGTGCCTATGCCGCCCACCAGCACGGCGGGCACCGCGCCGATCAGCGCGGCCGAAGTGCCGGCCCGGAACGCACCGAGTTCATTCGACGCCCCCACAAAGACCTGATTGACCGCGTTGACACGTCCGCGCAGCGTGTCCGGCGTCCAGACCTGCACCAGCGTGTTGCGGACGAACACGCTGACCATGTCACAGCCGCCCATCAGCACCAGTGCCAGAACCGAGATCCAGACGGTTTCGGACAGGGCGAAGATCGCCGTGAAGGTGCCGAACCCTGCGACGGCCGCGAACATGATCAGCCCGGCGTGATCGCGGATCGGGTTCGCCATCAGATAGAATCCGACCGCTATCGCGCCGATGGCGGGCCCCGCCTTGAGCAGGCCAAGGCCGGTCGGCCCGACATCCAGCACGTCGAGCGCGTAGACCGGCAGAAGCGCGACGGCACCGCCCAGAAGCACCGCAAACAGGTCAAGCGTGATGGCGCCCAGCACCACCTTCTCGGTCCAGATATAACGGAATCCCGCGCTCAGCGTTTCCCAGGTGGGATATCCTGCGGTGCCGATGCGCCGCGGCAGGTGGATGAGCAGGACCAGCCCGCCCGCCGCAAACAGCAGGGCCATGGCCAACCCGTATGCCAGTTCCGGCCGGATCGCGTACAGCAGCCCGCCCGCAACGGGGCCGGCGATGGTGGCGAACTGTCCGGCGGTCACGCTCAGCGTGATGGCGTTGGGGACATGCTGGTCCGGCACGAGGTTGGGCACGATCGACTGCCGGGCCGGATTGTAGAAGGCGCGCGCCGTGCCAAGCGCGACAAGGATCATGAAGACCGGCCAAAGGTCGCGCGTCCCGCTGACGGTGAAAAGCAGCAGGCCGAGCGCACAGGCGCATTCCGCGAACAGGCAGACGGCAAGGATGGTGCGGCGCGAAAAGCGGTCGGACACCGCCCCGGTGACCAGCACCAGAAGCAGCGCGGGCAAGAACTGCGACAGGCCCACAAAACCCAGGTTCAGCGGGTCGCGCGTCATGTCATAGATCTGCCAGCCAATCGCAACAGTCTGTATCTGAACAGAAAAACCGGCAAACAACAGGGCCAGCCAGTAAAACAGGAAACCTCTGCTGCGAAACGACGCCAGACTGCCACCGTCGTTCACGTTCCGCTCTCCGCCTTCCCTGGTCATCCGCGGTGCCACCCTGCCATGGGGCGGCACGGGGCCGACGCGCAGCGGCATCTCGCGCCGGGGCGCCGTGCGGTGCGGTCATCTGTCCGCATGAGCATCGCGATGGCTGCAGCTGTGCTGCCCGGGCTTCGCGGTGTCGGTGCTGCCCCGGACAATGGAACAGGGCGCGGAAGCTTGACCCCGATCATCGCGCAGACTGCCGGAGCATGGTGCAAACCCACTAATTGTTTGACATACTGGCATACTAGTGATCAAGTCTTCCCGCTGTCAACAACATGAAATCTGTCGGAGGTCGCATGCGGCTCTACATGTCTGAGGCGTCGCCATTCGCGCGCAAGGTCAGGTTCGCCGCCATCGAGCGTGGCCTCGATGACCGTATCGAGCGCGTCCTTCTGAACCCGCATGACCGCGCTCCGGAACTCGTTGGCGCCAACCCGCTCAGCAAGGTTCCCACGCTCGTGGCCGATGACGGCAGCGTTCACTGCGACAGCCTGGCGATCTGCATCTATCTTGACACGCTGGGAAACCTGCCGCCGCTCGTGCCGCTTGGCGGTGTCTACGGTCTGACCGTCCTGCAGCGCCATGTCCAGGCCAACGGCCTGCTTGACGCGTCGGTGACGCGGCGCATGGAAACGCTCAAGTCGCCCGTTCCGGACCGCCTTGAATGGATGGAACGCCAGAAGCAGACGGTCCACCGCGTGCTGGATCGGTTCGAGCAGACGATTGGTGAGTTCGGGCATGTCGTTGCCATCGACACGATCACCCTGGCCTGTGGCCTGGCATACCTCGACTTCCGATTTCCCGATGACGGCTGGCGTGCCGGTCGGCCCAGGCTGGCCGCCTGGCTGGCCGAGATCGAGACACGCCCCGGCATGAATCTGACGCGGTTTCCGTCTTGACCACCCTGCCGACATCCCGCGCGCCCGCGCCGGATCGTCGGCGCGCCCCGCTGATTAGCCTTTGCGCCAAACGACGGCTTTCCTGTAGCTTGCATACAGTCAGGCAACGTCATGTGAGGTGTCAAATGATGGGTTTTCAGCGACCGAAGTCGCTTTCCGAGGAAGTGACGATGCGTCTGCGCACCGAGATCGTCGATGGCCATCTTCAACTGGGCGATGCGCTGTCGGAATCGATGGTGGCCGCGCGCTACGGCGTCAGCCGGACCCCGGTGCGCGAGGCATTTGCCTTCCTCGGGCTCGAGGGTCTGGTGCGGACCGAACCGCAGCAGGGAACCTATGTGTTCACCATCACCCGCGCACAGTTCAACCAGTTGAGCGAGACCCGCTCGATCCTCGAATGCGCGGCCTTCCGGCTGTCGATCGAACGCAACCGAAAGATGCTGCTGCGCAAGTGGCGGCGCATCGTCAAGTCGATGCAGGCGGCCATGGAACGCGGCGACGGGCTTGCATACTGCCAGCTTGACGGCGAGTTCCATCACCAGCTCTTCGCGCTGGCCGACAATCCGCATCTGCTGGAGGCGACGCAATCCTTCGCCACCAAGATCGCCACGGTGCGCAACCGCCTGGGGTCCAACCCCGAGCACATGAAACACTCCTTCAGCGAGCACGAGAACCTTCTGCGGCTGCTTGAGGACGACAAGGTCAATTCCGCCGTGGAGCTGCTGGATCACCACATCCGCTTCAAGGGGGAAACCTTCTGGGCGGCGGCAAGCGGGCAGATATCCAGCCTCGCCGACCAGCGCAGCCAAACCTGAGAGGAGCCTTCGTCCAGTGACAGCGCAGCCAACCAAGGATCTTGCGGCGTTCTTCGCGGGAATGACCCGCGAAGGCATCCCGCCGATCGTTCGCGAACAGGTGACCGACATCATCCTCGACACGGTCGCGAGTGCGATCGCCGGGCGGCTGGGCGACGAAACCGGGCAGATCGAGACGCTGGCCTCTGCCGTGGGCGGCCCCGCCACCTCCACGGTGATCGCGGGCCCGGCGAACTCGCTCGCGGGGGCGACACTGGTGAACGGCTATCAGGTCACCGCGGTGACCGTCTGCGACATCCATCGCCCGACGCTCTGTCACGTCACGCCCGAGGTCATCCCCCCCGCCCTTGCCTACGCCGAGGCGCATCATTGCAGCGGCCGCGATTTCCTGGTGGCGGTGACCGCCGGGCTCGAGTCCGTGGTGCGCGTGGGCACCGGCATGAACTATCCGGCCATGCGGGCGAACGGCTGGCATTCGCCGGGCGTGATCGGACCTTTCGGGGGCGCGGCGGCGGTCGGTCGCCTGATGGGCCTCGACGCCGCGCGGATGCAGAACGCGCTGTCGCTGGCCGGCACGCAATCGGCCGGAACATTCGCCCATTGGGGCACGCCGACCATCAAGTTCCACCAGTCGCGCGGTGCCCTGTCCGGCCTGATGGCGGCGCTGCTGGCGCAAACCGGATTCAAGGCCGGACCAGAGGTGCTGACGGCGGCCCATGGCGGGTTGTTCCACCTCTACTCGGATGGCGGGAACCCGGCCGCCGCCGTCGCGGGGCTGGGTGAAACCTGGATGCTCGACACGATCTCGCTGCGCCTCTGGCCTGCGGCAAGCTCGATCCAGTCGGTGATCACCGCGATGTTCGCACTCATCGAGGCGCATGACCTGACCCCCGATCAGGTCGATCAGGTCGAGGTCGGCCTGTCCAAGACCGTCCATGACATGCACGGCACCCTGCCCTGGGACAACAAGTTCAGGGCGCTGCTGTCCACCCCCTATGTGGTGGGCGTCGTGCTGCATGATCGTGCCTGCTGGTTCGAACAGTTCCGCCCGGAACGGATCACCGATCCCGATCTTGACGCCTTCATCCGCGCCCGGGTCCGCGTCGGCATCGACGAGACGGTCAAGGGCACGGGCGCTGCCGTGACCATCCGCACCAGGGACGGCAGGTCCCTGACCGACCGGCGCGACCATCCGCGTGGCGACGCCGCCGACCGGCTGACCCGGGCCGAGATCGTCGACAAGTTCCGCCGCTCTGCCACGGGACTGCTGAGCCATGACAACACCGAACGCGCCATCGCGATGCTGATCGACATCGAGAACCTGCCCGACATGGCCGAACTTTGCGCCGTGCTTGCCGCACCGAAGAGCGCCTGAAGGAGATGACCGTGGAGCAGACATCGACCGAGATACTCGCCCACTTTGCCGCCGGTTTCGCCCCCGCCGACCTGCCCGCCTCGGCCCGCGACGCCGCGCGCAACCTGCTGCTCGACAGCGTCGCCTGCGCGCTTGCGGCCGATTTCGGCGACGAAACCGCCGTCTATGCGGGCTTTGCCCGCGCTGCGGGCGGCACCGGCAGCAGCACGGTCATCGGCAGCGGGGAACGCCTGTCGCCGCTCGGCGCATCGCTTCTGAACGCCTATCAGATCACGGCCGCAACGGTCTGCGATACCTATGTGCCCGCGCATGTGCACATAACCCCCGAAATCGTTCCCCCGGCACTGGCGCTCGCGGAACGCGACGGGGCCAGCGGCCAGGCGCTGCTGGCGGCCATCGCGGTCGGGTCCGAGGTGGCGGTTCGCGTGGCGGCGGGTATCAACTATGCCGTCGCGGGCCCGCGCGGCTGGCACATGCCGGGCATCGTCGGCCCCTTCGGCGCGGCCGCCGCCGTGGGGCGCCTGCTGGGGCTGACACCGCTCCAGATGCGCAACGCGATGGGCCTCGCCGGCAGCCAGTCGGCCGGAACCTGGGCTTCCTGGGGCACCCCGACGGTGAAATTCCACCAGTCGCGCGGCGCGGGGTCCGGCCTGATGGCGGGCCTTCTGGCGCAGACGGGTTTCACCGCGTCGGCCGACATCCTGACGCACAAGGACGGCGGGATCCTGAACGCCTATTCCGATGGCGGACACCCCGGGGCAATCACCCGGAACCTCGGCCATGACTGGGAGTTCGAAGAAATCGCCCTGCGCATCTGGCCGGGCGGCACACCCCTGCAACCCACGCTGACAGCGGCCTTCGATCTGGTCAGGTCGGCCCAGCCGGATTTCGGCGCGATCGCAAGGGTGACGATGGAGGTTTCGCCCGATGTGCACGAGGCGCACGCGCGCTTCGTGCAGCCGAAAGGCACGTTCGAGGCGCTGCTGTCCTTCCACTTCGCCGTCGCCTCGGCGCTGCGCGACCGCAGTTTCTGGCTGACCTCGCTGTCGCCGGCGGCCGTGGGTGACGCCGCCATGGTCCGCTTCATGGCGGACCAGATGCAGATCGTCGCCAATCCCGCGATCACCCGGCAGACCAGCATCGTCACGCTTGACATGACCGACGGTCGCCGCCTGACCGCCCGTGCCGATGCGGCAAAGGGAACCCGCGGGAATCCCGCGACCATCGAGGATCTCCGGGGCAAGTTCCACCACTGCGCTGCCGGTCGCCTGTCGGCCGGGGATGCATCGGACCTGCTGGACATCATCGTCGGCATCGAGGACCAGGCGGATCTTTCGCGCTTCTTCTCGCTGCTGCGCAAGCCCGGCACCCGCCGGGCCGCAGCATGACGCCCCGAACCTGAACATCGAGGAACACAGCATGAGCATCGACGTCCGCGACCCCCGCTTCACCTCCATCGTCAGCAAGGATGCGGTGATGGAACAGCTTGGCACCGGGTTCGACTTTACCGAGGGCCCGGTCTGGCATCCCCACGAAAAGCACGTGATCTTCAGCGACATGCCGGGCGACCACATGCGCAAGTGGACCGCTGCCGAAGGCATCACGACATTCCGCAAGCCCTGCTACATGTCGAACGGCAATACCTATGACCGCCAGGGCCGGCTCGTCACCTGCGAGCATGCGTCCAGCAGGGTCACGCGCACCGAACCGGACGGCACCATCGTCACTCTGGCCTCGCACTGGCAGGGCAAGGAACTGAACAGCCCCAACGACATCGTCGTGCGCAGCGATGGCGGCATCTTCTTTTCCGATCCGGATTTCGGCCGCCGACCCTATTTCGGCATCCCGCGCGAAAAGGAACTGGCGTTCCAGGGCGTGTACCACCTGACCAGGGATGGCGAACTGATCCTGCTGGTGGACGACTTCGCGCAACCCAACGGGCTCTGCTTCTCGCTCGACGAAAAGACGCTCTACATCAACGACACACCGCGCCGGCATATCCGCAGCTTCAAGGTCGAGGGCGACCGGATCAGCGGCGGCGACATCTGGGCCGAACTCGGCGGTGTCGAGGGCGAGCGCACCCCCGACGGGATGAAGATCGACACGCAGGGCAATGTCTATTGTGTCGGACCGGGCGGCATCCATGTGTTCAGCCCCCAGGCAGAACGGCTGGGCGTGATCCTCGTGCCCGAGAACACCGCCAACTTCTGCTGGGGCGAGGACGACCTGAAGTCGCTGTTCATCACCGCGTCCAAATCGCTCTACCGCATCCGCGTCGAGGTGCCGGGCCTGGCGACGTTCTGATCGGTCGCCCGCGGCGGGCACGGTTCAACACAGCCCCGCCCCGGAAGCGGGCGGGGGCAGAAGGGGTGTGCGCATGGCCACGCGGACCATCGGTGTGATCCTTGATGGCGTGACGGGTCGCCTGGGGACGCAGCAGCATCTGGTCGCCTCGGTCCTGGCCATCGCCCGCGACGGTGGCCTGCGTCTTGCCGATGGCACCGCGCTGGTACCGGTGCCGGTGCTGCTGGGCCGCGACGCGGGAAAACTGCGCGCCCTTTCCGCCGCGCATGGCGGTCTGCGCTGGACGACGGATCGCGCCGCCGCTCTCGCCGACCCTGACAGCCAAATCTACTTTGACGCCTCTGCGACCGGCGGACGGCATGACCGCCTGATGCAGGCGCTTCGTGCGGGCAAGCATGTCTACACGGAAAAGCCGGTCGCATCCTCGGCGGGGCAGGCACTGGACGTTGCCCGGCAGGCGGACCGTGCGGGCCTGCGCCACGGCGTCGTGCAGGACAAGCTGTTCCTGCCCGGGATGCGCAAGCTGGCCGCGTTGCGGCAGTCGGGGTTCTTCGGTCGTATCCACGCGGCCAGGCTCGATTTCGGCTTCTGGGTGTTCGACGGCGACATTCAGCGCACGCAGCGGTCAAGCTGGAACTACAAGCGCGCCGAAGGCGGCGGCATCGTGCTGGATATGTTCACGCACTGGCGCTATCTGACGGACACGCTGATCGGCCGGATGCGCGCGGTGTCCTGCGTGATGGCCACGCGCACTCCCCGCCGCCGCGACGAGAACGGCCAGCCCTACGACGTTGACGTGGAAGACCAGGTTCTGGCCACGGTCGAACTGGACGGCGGCGCCTTCATGCAGATCTCGAACTCCTGGGCAACCCGGGTGCGGCTGGACGACACGCTGCAGATCCAGGTGGATGGCTCGGCCGGATCTGCCGTCGTCGGGGTGCACGACTGCTGGATTCAGCCTGCCGCCGCAACACCGCTGACCACCTGGCACATCGAGGACCGCACCCGCCACAGCACCGACCTGCGCGACCACTGGCAACGTCTGCCCGATGTCGAACCGGTCCGGAACGGCTATCGCGCGGGGTGGGAGATGTTCCTGCGCCACGTTGCCGAGGGCGCACCCTTTTCCGCGACGCTGGCCGAAGGGGCGAAAGCGCTGCAACTGATCGACGCCTGCTACCTCAGTGCCCGCGAAAGACGCTGGATCGACCTGCCTGCGGGGGATGCCGCGCCGTGACCGGCCTGCGCGGCACCGCCCGTTGCGCGGACCTACCGCGCGAAGGCGCGAACATCGGGCAGCGGCGGGCGCCCGATCACCCGCTCGACCGCACAGGCCATCGCCATCAGGTCCGCGTCGCGGCCCGGGGCGGCGACGATCTGCAGGCCCACGGGCAGTTTCGTCCCCGGCAGGGGCAGCGATACCGCGCATTGCCCGAACAGGTTGGCGGGCTGGGTGTTGCGCGTGATGCCCATGGTCAGTTGCAGGCCACGTTCCGGATCGGTGAAATCCTCGACCTTCGGCGCGGTGATCATGGTCGTGGGCAGGACCCAGCCGTCCAGCCCGGCCATCCGATCCTGCATGATCCCCACAAGCGCCTTATGCCGGGCAAGCCCGGCGTGATAGGCCTGCATGTCGGCCCCGATGGCGCGGGCCAGCCGGGTGGCGACCACCGGGTCCAGCCGGTCGCGTTCCGCCTCGAACCGTGCCAGGCCAAAACGCTCCATGAGTTCGACGGCAAAGGTCAGCGGAAAGATCGTCTCGCGCTCGGCCGCCTCGGGCACCGCAACCTCGGTGATCGTGACGCCGTGCTGCATCAGCCGCGCGACTGCGGTCTCGAAGGCATCGGAGACCTCGGCATCGATCGGCCCGGCATATCCGGTCGGACGCGCCAGCCGCAGGGTCGATACATCGCGCGTGGCGGGCAGTCCGGCGCCCTGCAACGCCACGAACACCGCCCCGGCATCCCCTGCCGTGCGGGTCAGCAACCCGATCGAGTCGAAGCTGGGTGCCAGCGGCACGACGCCGTCGAGCGGCCACAGGCCATGCGTGGTCTTCAGCCCGAAGATACCGCACAGCGCCGCCGGGTTGCGCACCGATCCGCCGGTATCCGATCCGATCGCAAAGGCCGCCAGCCCGGCCGCGACCGCAACGGCGGGGCCGCTGCTCGACCCGCCCGGAATGCGGTGCACCGCCGCGTCGGCGGGGTTCCAGGGCGTGCCCTGTACCAGATTGATACCGGTGGCGCCGAATGCGAACTCCACGGTGCGCGCCTTGCCGAGTATAACCGCGCCCGTGGCCCGCAGCCTGCGGACAAACGGGCCCTCGGCACCGCAAAGACCGGTCACATCGACCAGCGAACCGCCGGTCGTCGGCATGCCGTCGACCGCCAGCAGATCCTTCACCGCAACCGGCACCCCGCCCAGCGGCCCGGGATCGCGCCCGGCGGCAATCGCCGCGTCGACGGCGCGGGCGGTCGCCATCGCCTGATCCCCGGCCACATGCTCATAGGCCCCCAATGCCGGATCAAGCCGCGCGATGCGGTCCAGATAGGCCCGGGTGACCCGTTCTGCCGTCGTCCGGCCGCTGCGGATGGCCTGCGCCAGCCCGGCGATATCCTGCCCCTCCATCGGATCGTCGGGAAGTCCCGTCATGCCCTGCTCCTGTGCGTCCTGCCTGCCGTCCGACCTGTATGCCACGACGCCGGGAAAAGCCAGAACGCCGGGCATCCCCGCCGCGAAAAGTCCGGTCCGGACCGGGCCGGATACTGCCTGACATACAGCCCACCACCCCGAGAGGAGATGCGTCAGTGACCAATCCCCGCGCCATGCTTTTCATTCTGGCGGGCGTCCGCCCCGAGTTCGAGGACGAGTTCAACCTCTGGTATGACCGCGAACACCTGCCCGACCGGGTAACGGTGCCCGGCTTCATCACCGCGCGCCGCCACGCCGCCGCGGAAGGCGCGCTGTGGCCCTATCTGGCGCTGTACGAGACCGCCGACATCTCGGTCTTTTCCAGTGCGCCCTACAAGGAGCGGCTGGCCAACCAGTCCGACTGGTCGCGCCGCATGCTGCCGGTCTTCGTCGATCCGCAGCGCAACATCGCCCTGCGTCGCGCGCAGGTCGGCGAAGGCATCGGCTCGTCGACCATCCTCGCCGCCCTGCGCCCCGCCGAGGGGCAGGAGGATGCGCTGGTCTCCGCATTCTCACGCAGCGCCACGGAACTGCGCGAAAACGATCCTTCGGTGGTCGCCGTCGGGCTCTATGCCAGCGACCCGGTCCTGTCGCGCCCGGTGGCCGAATACCCGCCGGTCGCCGCCTCTCCGGTCCGGGGCAGCGACTGGTTTGTGATGGCAGACATCATCGGCAATGCCGGCGGTGCCGGGCTTGACGCGGCACTGGCGGCGCTGCCTCTCGCGGAACCTCCCGTCATGATCGGGCGCTACATCTTCCGCTCGTCGGTCTCCGCCAGCGACATGGCCACCGACGCGCCGCCGCTCTGACCGCTTGCGCAGTCGCGGCGCTGCGATGTCGGCCCGCAGCGGCCCCGCCAGGGCGATGTGCGGTTCGGAGCGGGGGACTGCCGGGGATCGTTCAGGCTGCCGTGCCGAGGGGCGTCAGCGCCGCGATGAGTGTTGTCCAGCCCGCCGACGCATCCATGCGGCGTCGCGATCCCCGCCGGGACGAGCAGAGGCCCGGTCAGCGGGGGCATGACGGTGACCGTCAGCAGCCTCATGCCATGCTCCAGAGCTGGAACAACAGCCCCGACGCGAAGGCCCCGGTCAGCGACAGGCCGATGTAGAGGGCAAAGACCTGCGGCCGCGCCAGCGCCCAGACCGCCATCGCCGCCGGGATCGAGGTGACGCCACCGGCGACAAGAAAGGCCATGCCGGCGCCCGGCGCCATGCCCTGATCGATCAGCCCGCCGACCAGCGGCAGCGCCGCATACCCGTTCAGGTAGGCCGGCACCCCGACCAGCGTCGCCGTCACGATCGGCAGCAGCCCCTCGCCGCCGAGCGCGGCGGTCACGGTCTCCGCCGGGATCCAGGCCAGCATCAGGCTTTCCAGAATGAAGGCCAGCACCAGCCATTTGGCCAGGAACAGGGTCGTGGTCAGCGCCGTCCTGCCGAACTTGGCGCGGCGGTCCGCGTCGGTCCAGAATCGCCAGATGACGGGCTTGGGCGCCCGGATCCTGGCGCCCCCGCAACCGCCATTGCCGATCCCCTCGCGCAGCGGATCGGCGAAGGCCCCGCCCTTCATCATCAGGTGCACCACCGTGCCGCCGAACAGGCCCAGCCCGATGGCGGCAAGCGTCTTGGCCACCGCGAACTCAAGGTCCAGAACACCCGCCGTCAGCACGAACATCGACGGGTCCATGATCGGCGATGCCAGCCAGAACGCCATCACCGCCGACAGCGGCACACCCATCGCCAGCAGCGCGGCGATCAGCGGGATCACCCCGCAGGAACAGAAGGGCGAGATGCCGCCCGCCAGCGCCCCCAGCCCGATCATCAGCAGCGGTGCGCCGGTGAACGCCTTGGCGATCAGGTTGTCGGCGCCGGTTGCATTGGCCCAGGCCGCGATGGCGATGGACAGGATCAGGAACGGCGCCGTGCCAAGCAGCGCCCGGCCCGCGAAGAGTGCCGAGTCGACGGCCTGGGGCGCATCGAACACCGCCAGCGCCGCAAGGATCAGCACCGAGACCAGCCAGACGCGCTGGTCCTGCCACAGATGGCGCAGCGCGGACCGAAGGCCGGGTGTCGGAAGGGTTGTGACAGTCATCACCAAATCTCCGGAATTGCGGTTGTTTCAGGGCAAGAAAAAAGCGGCGGTCTTGTCATGCGGCATCCTCCGACGGCCGCAGGGCGACACCGGCGCAGCATTCGGCGGTCAGGAACCCGACAAGGCCGCGCATCACGGGAAAGTCGACCCGGTTGAACACCTCGCGGCCCTGCTTGGCCTGCACCACAAGCCCCGCATCCACCAGCGCCGACAGATGATGGGCGAGCGTCGACGGCGCGAGGCCCAGATGATCGCCGATATCGCCGACCCGCAGCCCCTCGTCCCCGGCCCTGACGAGCAGGCGAAAGATCGACAGGCGGGCATCGTGGCCAAGGGCGGCAAGCGCGCGGGCGTTGGGGCTGGTTGTGGTCATGGCGTCAAAATAACCACAATTCCGGTTTTGTAAATGATTCCTTCTCCGGTCGGCCGGCGAAAGGCATCCGGGTGGCAGCACGGGTCGCGGCCGCTCCCCGCACCGGGTCCGGCGAAGGAAAGGTCTGGTGTCAGACCGCGCCATCGGCGGCGCCAGGGTGACGCCCGCCACCCCCGCCGCGCACCCGGCAGCTGTCAGGCGGGTGCCAGACAGATGCCAGACGCGTGCCAGACGCGTGCCAGACGCCGGATGGCAGGAAAATTCCCGCCGATTCCGGGGGTTGCCCAGGCTGCGCGGTGCGGTCAGTACTTCGACGGAACGTAAAGTTCCGGCGGCAGGACGGCCCGTTCATAGTCGGGGTTGAACACCCGGTCAGGCAGGGTGATCTCGTCATGCGGCACCGGGGCATAGGGGATCAGCCCCAGGAAATGGTCGATGCAGTTCAGCCGCGCGCGCTTCTTGTCGTTGCCCTCGACGATGTACCAGGGCGCCTCGGGGATGTTGGTGCGGGCGAACATCTCTTCCTTCGCCTTGGTATAGCCCTCCCACCGGACGCGGCTCTGCAGGTCCATGGGCGACAGCTTCCACTGCTTCATCGGATCGTGGATGCGCATCAGGAACCGCATCTGCTGTTCCGCGTCGGTGATGGAAAACCAATACTTTACAAGGGTTACGCCAGAACGCACCAGCATCCGCTCGAACTCGGGCGCGTCGCGGAAGAACTGTTCCACCTGCGTCTCGTCGGCAAATCCCATCACCCGCTCCACACCGGCCCGGTTATACCAGGACCGGTCGAACAGCACGATCTCGCCGCCGGCCGGCAGATGCGGGACATAGCGCTGGAAATACCACTGCGTGCGCTCGCGGTCGGATGGCGCGGGCAGGGCCACCGTGCGCACCACCCGGGGGTTCAGCCGCTGCGTTATCCGCTTGATCACGCCACCTTTTCCGGCGCTGTCACGGCCCTCGAAGATGATCACGATCTTCTTGCGGTGATGCACCACCCAGTCCTGCAGCTTGATCAGCTCGGACTGAAGCCGGATCAGGTTCGCCAGATAGCTGCGGCGGTCCATCGCATCGGGATGGCTGTCCTTGTAAAGCCTGGAGATCTCGCGCGACAGCGTCGCATCTTCCAGTTCGATCTCGTGGTCCTCGTCCAGCAGGTCGGCCAGCTCGGCCGCCAGCCAGTCGCTCCAGTCCCCGCCGCCTGTCGTCTCGTCCATCGCAGTCCCTCCGGTCATCGTGGCGACCACAGCACGGAATTGTGACGCTGCCGCAACGTCCCGCCCCGCGGGTGTCATTGCCCTGCCGGAAACCGCCGCTAACGTGGCCGCATGACCCAACCCCCCGCACCCCGTTCCGCCCATGCCCGCGCCGAATACATGTCGGACGCGGCGGTGCATGTGGCGGGGCTGGCGCTGGTGGCGGGGGCTGTGCCCGTGCTGATCGTCCTGACGGCGATGCTGCGGGGCGATGCGCCCGCGCTGCTGGGCGCCGCGGTCTACGGCGCGACGCTTGCCCTGATGATCCTGTGTTCGGCGCTCTACAACATGATCCCACGGCCAGACTGGGCCTGGTTGCTGCAACGCCTCGATCACTCGGCGATTTATCTCAAGATTGCAGGAACTTATACCACCTTTGCGCTGATCTCGGGGCAGGGGGCCACGGTGCTGGCGGGGGTCTGGGCGGCGGCGCTGGCCGGGGTCGCGCTGAAGCTCGTGTCGCCCCGGCGGTTCCGCTGGACGGCGATCGGCCTCTACCTTGCGATGGGCTGGGTCGGCGTGGTGGCGGGGGGCGACCTGATGGCGGCCCTGCCGCCCGCCGCCGTCACGCTGATGGTGGCGGGCGGACTGATCTACACCGCCGGGGTCGCCTTCTATCTCTGGGATCGGCTGCCCTTCCACAACACGGTCTGGCATGTCTTCGTGCTGGCGGCGACGGCGGTGTTCTATGCCGCGGTCTTGGTGACGGTGGTGTCCGATGCCACCCCGGCAGGCGGTGCTGCCGGGATGGTGCGGGGGGCGGTTCAGCCCTTGTGATGGGTCGGCGGCAGGCCGAACACCGGCGTCGGAATGCCCTCCATCCGGGCCTTGAGTTGCAGCGACAGGAATTGCGAATAGTGGCGCGACTGGTGCAGGTTCCCGCCGTGGAACCACAGCGCCTCGACCTGCGTCGGCTTCCACATGTTGCGCTGCTCGCCGACCCAGGGCCCCGGGTCCTTGGGCGTGTCGGACCCCAGGCCCCAGCACTTGCCGACCCTGTCGGCCACATCCTGCCCGATCAGGTCGGCGGCCCAGCCGTTCATCGACCCGTAGCCGGTGGCATAGACGATCAGATCGGCGGCCAGATGCGTGCCGTCCTCCAGCACCACGCCGTCGGGCACGATTTCCCGCACGTTGCCATGGGCCAGCTTGATCTTGCCGTCGATGATCAGCTGGCTTGCCCCGATGTCGATGTAATAGCCTGAACCCCGGCGCAGGTACTTCATGAACAGGCCCGAACCGTCGGCGCCCCAGTCCAGCCAGAAGCCGGCCTTCTCCAGTCCCGCATAGAAGTCTGCATCGACCTCTTTCATCTTCTCGTAGAGCGGGATCTGGAACTCGTGCAAGATCCGGTAGGGCAGGCTGGCAAAGATCAGGTCTGCCTTCTCGGTGGTCATGCCCGACTGGACGGCCTTCTCGGAATAGAGCGCGCCCAGCCCGATATCCATCAGCGTGTCCGAGCGCACGATATGGGTGGACGACCGCTGCACCATCGTCACGTCCACGTCGTTTTCCCAAAGCGCCGCGCAGATGTCGTGGGCCGAGTTGTTCGACCCGATCACCACCGCCTTCTTGCCCCTGTAGGCATCGGGCCCGGGATGCCTTGACGAATGGTGCTGGTCGCCCCTGAACGTCGGCATCCCCGGATAGGTCGGCATGTTGGCCTTGCCCGACATGCCGGTGGCCAGAACCAGCTGTTTCGGGCGCAAGACAACCTCGGTGCCGTCGCGGTCAACGACCACCGTCCATTCCCCTGTGGTCTCGTCGTATTTCGCGGACTTGCAGGTGGTGCGGGTCCAGTAGTTCAACTCCATGACCCGCGTGTACATCTCCAGCCAGTCGCCGATCTTGTCCTTGGGGCTGAAGACCGGCCAGTTCTCGGGGAACTTGATATAGGGCAGGTGATCGTACCAGACCGGGTCATGCAGGCAGAGCGACTTGTAGCGGTTGCGCCAGCTGTCGCCGGGACGGTCGTTCTTCTCGACGATGATCGTCGGCACCCCCAGTTGCCGCAACCGCGCGCCCAGGCCGATGGCCCCCTGGCCGCCGCCCACGATCACAACATAGGGCTGCCGGGTATAGCCCAGCTCGCGTGCCTCGGCTTCGCGTTCCTCCTTCCAGGTCGGGCGGTGCTTGTCCGCGCCATGCTTGGCCCCCAGCGGGCGGGCAAAGCCCTTCGGCTCTTCATGGCCCTTGAGCTCGACCATCGTGGTCAGCAGCGTCCAGATCAGCCCGTCCTTCAGCCGGATCAGCCCGTAGCCGCGCGCCACCGCTGTCTCGAACGCGATCCAGGCGGTGGTCAACCCGCCATCCGCCGTTGCCGTCTCGCCCTCGGCCACCCGCCAGCCGGTCGGCGCGGTGGTCGCCAGCGTCGCCCGCAGCATTTCGGCGATGCCCGTCTTTCCTTCGGCCGTATGGATGTTCCAGGTGAAGGTGACGAGATCGCGCCAGTAGCAATCATCCTGGAAGAAGGTCAGCGCACGGTCGATGTCGCCTGCCTCGAGCGTCTTGCCGAATTCGGCGAGCAGCGTTGTCACCTCGTCTTGAACGGTCGTGTCGAGCATCCATGCCTCCCTGTCCGGTGTGCCCTGCGGCCGCGGCTTCCGCGCGCATCTGCCGGGCGGCATCGACAGGATGCCTGGCGCGCGCTGGTTGTGCGGATCGTCGCAGCGTTCCCCGGCTTTCGGGGCCGACGCAATAGGACCAAGGGCGTAGGGTTGCCCCTCGGCCGCGCTAGCCGCGGGTGTGAAAGAAGTCGTGGATGGTGCGGGCAAGGGATTCGCTGATCCCCTCCACCGCGATCAGATCGGACGGCCCCGCCCGCGACACCGCCTTGGCGCTGCCGAAATGGGCCAGCAGGGCCTTCTTGCGTGCGGCCCCGACCCCCGGGATGTCGTCCAGCGGTGTGGCGCTGACCGCCTTCGCGCGCTTGGCGCGATGCGCACCGATGGCCCAGCGGTGCGCCTCGTCCCGCAGGCGCTGGATGAAGTAGAGGACGGGGTCGTTCATCCGCAGGGCAAAGGGCGGCTCGCCCGGGCGGTGGAACTCTTCCTTGCCCGCATCGCGGTCGATGCCCTTGGCGACGCCGACAAAGGCGATGTCATCCACCCCGAGCTCGGCCATGATCTCGGCGGTGGCGGAGATCTGGCCCGCGCCGCCGTCGATCAGCAGAAGGTCGGGCCAGGCGTCGGACTTGCGCTCGGGATCCTCCTTCAGCAGGCGTTCGAAGCGGCGCGTCAGCACCTCTCGCATCATGCCGAAATCGTCGCCCGCCTTGCCCGCCGCACCCTTGATGTTGAACTTTCGGTACTGCGATTTCAGGAACCCCTCGGTCTCGGCCACGATCATGCCGCCCACGGCATCCGATCCCTGGATGTGGCTGTTGTCGTAGACCTCGATCCGGCGTGGCGGGGCGTCAAGGTCGAAGGCCTCGGCAAGGCCGGCCAGCAGCGTGTTCTGCGTGGCGCTTTCGGCCATCTTGCGCGCCAGGCTTTCGCGGGCGTTGCGGGCGGCGTTTTCCACCAGTTCGGCCTTTTCGCCCCGCTGCGGCACGGCAATCTCGACGCGGCGCCCGGCACGGTCGGACAGGATTTCGCCCATCAGGTCAGGGTCCTCGACCCCGTGCGACAGCAGGATCAGGCGGGGTGGTTCCTTGTCGTCGTAGAACTGCGCCAGGAACGCCTGCAGGATCTCGGGCTCCTCGGCCCCGGCCCCGGTGCGGGGATAGAAATCGCGGTTCCCCCAGCTCTGGTTCGCGCGGATGAAGAACACCTGAACGCAGGCCTGTCCGCCCTCCAGATGCAGGGCCACCACGTCGGCCTCTGCCACGCCGCGCGGGTTGATGCCCTGCGTCTGCTGCACCTGGGTCAGCGCGCGGATGCGGTCGCGCAGCGCGGCGGCGCGTTCGAATTCCATCGACTCGCTGGCCTCGGCCATCTCTCTGGCCAGATCGGCCTGCACCGAGGTGGTCTTGCCCTCCAGAAACCGGCGGGCGTCCGCGACAAGCGCCGCATATCCCGCCTCGTCGATCCGGCCGGTGCAGGGGGCGGCGCACCGCTTGATCTGGTGCAGAAGGCAGGGGCGTGTGCGGCTGGCGAACATCGCGTCCGAGCAGTTGCGCAGCAGGAACACCTTCTGCAACTGGTTCAGCGTGCGGTTCACCGCGCCGGCGCTGGCGAAGGGGCCGAAGTAGTGGCCCTTTTCCGACCGCTTGCCGCGGTGTTTCTTGATCTGCGGGAACGGGTGTTCGCCGCCGATCAGGATGTTCGGGAAAGACTTGTCGTCGCGCAGCAGCACGTTGTAGCGCGGCTTGAGCTGCTTGATCAGGTTCTGTTCCAGCAGCAGCGCCTCGGTCTCGCTGCGTGTGGTCAGGAACATCATGCCGGCGGTTTCGCGGATCATCCGCGCGATGCGTCCGGAATGGCCCGAGGGCCGCGCATAGTTCGACACACGCGCCTTCAGGTTCCGCGCCTTGCCGACGTACAGAACTTCGGAGGCTGCGTTCAGCATGCGATAGACCCCGGGCGAGCCGTCCAGCGACCGCAGATACGACTGGATCAGCGCGTGCCCCGTCAGACCCGTCTGCTGCCCTGCCGCCGGGTCAGGCGTGGTGTCGCCGTTCATCTGCAAACCTCCGTGCCCGAGTCATCGATTCCCGTCTTCGCTGCAATGATCCGTGCGCGGACGCAAGCGCGAAGCTGTCCACGGAACCTGTGGATAAATATGTTGGAAACCTTTTCGCGTGTCCGGATTTCCCTTGTATTCGGCCCGCTTCGCTGACTTGCTCATTTTTTAAGCGATTTATCAAGCATCTGAAAAGAAACAAAAGATTTTTGCGCGGAGCCGAAAATCCATGAAAATCAACGGTCTTGTAACGGCCGCGTGACCGAGATGCGAAAAGTGGACAACTCGCGCAGCGCAACTGACGCGGGGTCATTCAACCCCAAGGACATCGGGCGTCGCCCAGGCCAGATGCTGCCCGCCATCGACACACAGGAGCTGTCCGGTCACCGCCTTCGCATCAAGGAAATACTGCAGCGCCGCGCAGATGTCGCCCGGGTCCGCGCCGCGTTCCAGCACGGTCGCGGCGCGCTGCCGGGCGAAATGTCCGGCCGACTGACGCGCACCCCGGAGGGTGGGGCCGGGGCCAATGGCATTCACGCGGATGCGCGGCGCAAGGGCCTGCGCGGCCGTGCGGGTAAAGGCCCAGAGGCCCATCTTGGCGATGGTGTAGGTCATGAATTCCGGGGTCGGTTTCAGAACCCGCTGGTCAACCATGTTGATCACCAGGCCGGTGGCCACCGGCTCGCCCTGTTCGTCGATGTCCGCGTCGGGCGCCTGTGCGGCGAAGGCCTGGGTCAAAAGGAAGGGTGCGCGCAGGTTCGACCCGATGTGCCGGTGCCAGCTTTCCGGCGTGGCGCTGGCCAGCGTATCATGCTCGAAGATCGAGGCATTGTTGACGAGGCAGGTCAACGGACCACCCAGGGCGGCCGCCGCCCGGGGCACCAGGGCATCGGCCTGCGCCTCGTCCAGAAGGTCGGCCTGCAACGCCACCGCACGGCGCCCCGTCGCCACGATGTCTGCCACCGCATCTGCCGCCGCATCCGCCGAACCGGCATAATGCACCGCCACGTCGAACCCGCGCCCCGCCAGGTGCAGTGCCATTGCCCGCCCCAGCCGCTGTGCCGCGCCTGTCACCAATGCCCTGGGCTGCATGTAGACCCCCCCCGCCGTCCGGAACACCAGAGATAGGCGCCCATTCGCCCCGTCAACCCGCCCCGTCAACCCGCCCCGTCAACCCGCCCCGTCAGCCCTTTCGCCCGGTGCAGGCGCAGGCCTTGCCCGGCGGGTTCAGCCGCCCGCAGCGTCCGCACAGCGCAGGGGCCGACAGTCTGGGCGGGCCGCGACGGGCGGGCGGGCGGCGGAACCGCGACCAGACCGCCAGTGCGCCCATGCCGAGCAGAAAGATCGCAACCGCCTGGATCACCGCGTCACAACCCGAACCGCGCCCATTGCGCGCGATCCTCGGCCTCGGCCAGAACACCCTGCGCGGCGGCCGCGCCGAACGATGCGCCGCTCAGGCGCTGGAACAGGCCGCGTCGCTGGCCCATCGGCACCATGCGCACCTTGTCGCCATAAAGCGACTTCAGGCGCGGCACCACATGGCCAAGCCCATCGGCCAGCCCCAGGTCCACGGCCTGCTGTCCGACCCAGACATCGGCGTTGAACAGGTCGGCCGACTGGTCCAGGCGGGTGCCGCGTCGCGCCTTCACATGGGCGATGAAGGCGGCGTGGATCGGCGCCTGCAAGGCGCGCAGACGTTCGACGTCCTCGGGCTTTTCGGGCTGGAACGGATCGGCCAGCGATTTCGACCGCCCCGCGGTGACCACGCGCCGCTCGATCCCCTGCCGCTTCATCAGTTCGGGGAACCCGAACGAGGCGAATATCACCCCGATCGACCCGACGATCGAGCTTTCGTCGATCCAGATGTCATCGCCCGCGCAGGCCAGCCAATAGCCGCCGCTGGCCGCGACATCCTCGACAAAGGCATGGACGGGGGTCTTGTGCTGATCGGCAAGCCTGCGGATGCGGGCGGCGATCAGGCTGGACTGGACGGCCGAACCGCCCGGTGAATTGACGACGATCGCAACCGCCGCGGCGCGGCCCCTCGCAAAGGCACGCTCGATCAGCGGCGCCAGCGCCGCGTCGGACAGCTGCGCCCCCGAAAGGCTGCGACCGGCGGCAATCGTGCCGGTCAGCCGGATCACCGGCACCAGCGGGGGTCTGGACAGGAACGGCAGGGTCATGCGCATCAGCGCGACATAGGCCGCCCCGCCCTGCGCCACAAGCCCGCCCCGCATTTCTTGCCCCGGGCCGCGGTTCCTGCCATGGCTTTGCCATGCTGGATCGTCTGGAGATGTTCGTCGAACTTGCGCGCGAAGGCCATTTCGGCCGCGCCGCGATCGCCTGCGGCGTGGCGCAGCCCACCCTGTCGTCGGCGATCCGTGCGCTCGAGGATCAACTGGGCGTGCAGCTTGTGGTGCGCGGGTCGCGCTATCGCGGGCTGACCCCCGAGGGCGAGCGGGCGCTGCTCTGGGCGCGGCGCATCCTGGCCGATGCCCGCGCGATGAAGGAAGAGGCGCGCGCCGCAAGGTCGGGCCTGTCGGGGCTGCTGCGGCTTTCGGTCATCCCGACGGCGCTTCCCATGGCGACCCGGCTGACGCTGCCCTTCGCGGAACGCCATCCGCAGGTGCGCCTGCGCATCCTTTCGCGCACCTCCGTGCAGATCCTGGCCGACCTTGCCGATGGCTCGGCCGACG
This sequence comes from Paracoccaceae bacterium, assembly GCA_019454225.1. Lineage (NCBI taxonomy): Bacteria > Pseudomonadati > Pseudomonadota > Alphaproteobacteria > Rhodobacterales > Paracoccaceae > Paracoccaceae bacterium. Next base: position 775,785 of record CP075370.1, read on the forward strand.
CGGGCGTGACCTATCTGGACAATGAACCGTTGGGCCGGGTGGCGCAGGTGCCGCTGTATACCGAGTTCTACCGCTTTCTCTGCCACGCGGACCATCCGCTTGCCGCGAGCCGCCGGGTGACCTGGGCCGAGGTGGCGGGCCAGTCGCTGTGTCTGCTGACCGGCGAGATGCAGAACCGACGGATCGTCGACACGCTGCTGTCCGACGCCGGGTTCGTGGCGGGTGCGGGGGGAACGGCCGGGGTGGAATCGAACTCGACCATGGCGCTGGTCACCCATGTGCGCAGCGGCCGATGGTCATCGGTCGTGCCACAAAGCCTGGCGGCGATGTTCACGGGCGGTGGCGACCTGCGCGCCGTTCCGATTGTCGACCCCGAGGCCGAGCATCTGGTCGGCCTTGTCACCCTGCCGCGCGATCCGGCCATTCCGATGGTCAAGGCGCTGGTCGATGTGGCGCAGAAGGTCGCTGGCGGCTGAGCCGGCCTCAGAAATCGACAGCCAGGCCCTTCCTTTCCCAGTCGCCATAGCGCACGGGTTCCGGGCCCTTCCGTCCGCCCAGTTCCGGCGGAAGGTCGCGTGCGGCGGCGGTCCTGCGGCGTTCCTCGGCTTCCGCCAGGGCGCGCTGCGCGGCGGCGGGCAGCGGTGCGTCGGGGTCGTCGGCCATGCGGGCATTCCTTGTTCCGGTCGCATCCCTGATATACGCCGGTCGCTCGGGCACTCAAGCACGGGCGGTGCGGCGGATGGCGGCAGAAGGCATGGCGGCACGGGCGGCGGCGGTGGCGCTGCTCGACGCGGTACTGGGCGAAGGCCGCATGCTGCAAGAGGCGGTGGATGCGGCGGGCGGACCGATGGCAGGGCTTTCGCCTGCCGACCGTGCGCGCGGACAAAGGCTGGCCGCCACGGTGCTGCGGCATCTGGCGGGCGCGGATGCGGTGCTGGCGCCGCATCTGCGCAAGGCGCCGCCCCGCACCGTGCGCAACGCGCTTCGCCTGGGCGTGATCGAGATCGCCGGGGGCGCCGCGCCGCATGGCGTGGTGAATGCGCTGGTCGACAGCCTGCGCCACGGGCGGCGGACGTCGGCCTTTGCCGCGCTCGCGAATGCGGTGTTGCGGCAGGTGGCGGCCGTGGGGCCCGACCTCGGCCCGCCGCAGAAGCTGCCGCCCTGGCTGCGCAGACCGCTCGTCGCTGCCTGGGGCCGCAAGGCGGTCGAGGCGATGGAGGCCGTTCAATCCGCGCCGCCGCCCATCGACCTGACGCTGCGCCCCGGTGCGGTTGCCGCGATCCCCGGCGCCCTGACCCTGCCGACCGGCAGTCTGCGCCTGGCTGCGGGAACACAGGTCACCGCCTTGCCCGGCTATGCCGACGGCGCCTTCTGGGTGCAGGATGCGGGCGCGGCACTGGCCGCCCGGTTGCTGGCCGTGCGGCCCGGCGAGCATGTGGCCGATCTTTGCGCCGCCCCCGGTGGCAAGACCCTGCAACTCGCGGCGGCGGGGGCGCAGGTCACGTCGGTCGACATCTCGGGCCCGCGTCTGGCGCGTCTTCGCGACAATCTGGCGCGCACGGGGCTTTCTGCCGATGTGGTGGTTGCCGATGCGCTGCACTGGTCGCCTGCCACGCCGGTCGACGCGGTGCTGCTGGATGCGCCGTGCTCGGCCACCGGAACCATCCGTCGCCATCCGGACCTGCCCTTTGTCAAGGACGGTTCCGACCTGCCGGACCTTGTGGCGCTGCAGGCCGCGCTGATCGACCGCGCGGCAGGAATGCTCGCCCCCGGCGGGCGGATGGTGTTCTGCACCTGCTCGCTCCTGCCCGACGAGGGCGAGGCGCAACTGGCGTCGGCCCTTGCCCGCCACCCGCATCTGCGGGTCGAGCCCCCCGACTTGCCCGGCCTCGAACCGGCCTGGTTCACCGGCGACGGCGCGTTGCGCCTGCGACCCGACCACTGGTCGGATCGTGGCGGGATCGACGGCTTCTACATGGTCCGGCTGCGACGTGTGGACTGAGACGGGCATCGGCGGGACAGAACCGCCATGACAGCGACACGGCATGCCGCTATCGTGCCGCGCGATCCGGGAACCGGGCAGGCAGGGGCATCAGGGCATGGCTGGCAACGCATGGGCAGAGGCTTTCGCCCGCTGGTCCTGGACACGCGCCAACCGCCGCGCCGCCCGGGCCGCCGCCCGCGTGACACCTGCGACCGGCTTTGTCAGCCAGCCCGAGCCCCGGTCGATCGGCCTTCATGCACGGGGCCGACACCTGATTTCCGGCCATTTCCTGCTCGCCGGCCGGCTGATCGAGGCGCCGGCGAAAAGCCTTTGGGATGCTGCCCCGCCAGACCCCGCCGCGCAGGCCGAGGCGCATGGCTTCACCTGGCTGGACGACCTCGCGGCGGTCGGCGATGCGCTGGCACGGGCCCGCGCCCAGGACTGGACATGGGACTGGATCGATCGCTTCGGCCGCGGGCAGGGGCCGGGATGGGTGCCCGACCTGACCGGTCGGCGCCTGATCCGGCTGATCAACCACGCGATCTTCCTCTTGGCCGGGCGCAGCCCGGACCAGGCGCGCACGTTCTTCGCCGCGCTGTCGGCACAGGTGGCGTTTCTCGACCTGCGATGGGACGCGACGGCACCGGGCCTGCCACGGTTCGAGGCGCTGACCGGCCTGATCTATGCCGCGCTTGCCCTGACCGGCACGCAGGCGCAGGTGGGCGCTGCCCTGACCGCGCTGGCCGCCGAATGCGATGCGGTCATCGACGCGCAGGGCGGCATTCCGGCCCGCAACCCCGAGCACCTGCTCGAGGTGCTGAGCCTCCTGACATGGGCGGCCCAGGCCCTGACCGAGGCGGGGCGCGTGTTGCCCGCCGCCCATGGCGACGCGATGGCGCGCATCACCCCCTGCCTGCGCACGCTGCGCCATGCCGATGGATCGCTAGCGCGGTTCCACGGCGGCGGGCGCGGCGCCGAGGGGCGGCTCGATGCCGCGCTGGCCGCCTCGGGGATCAAGGGGCAGGCGGGCGGCGGCCCGGCCATGGGGTTCCTGCGGCTGTCGGGCGGGCGCACCAGCGTGATCGTCGATGCGGCCGATCCGCCCGGCGGCCGCGCGGGCACCTCGGCGCACGCCTCGACCCTGGCCTTCGAACTGACCTCGGGTCGGCGCCCCGTGATCGTCAGCTGCGGTTCGGGCGATGCCTTCGGCGGCGACTGGCGGCGGGCGGGCCGCGCGACGGCCAGCCATTCGACCCTGGCGCTGGAGGGGTATTCGTCATCCCGTTTCGGCCGGGGGCTGGGCGACGCGCTGACCGAACGCGCGCATGTGGTGATGGCGCGCCACACGACCGGCGCCGAGGGTCCGGGTGTCTATCTTGCGCATGACGGCTGGTCGCGCACCCATGGTCTGACGCATGGCCGCAACCTGTGGCTTTCGTCCGACGGGCGGCGGCTGGTGGGGCAGGATTCGCTCGGCCCGACCACGGCTGCCGAACGGGCCGCGCTGTCGGCGGCGCTGCGGCGCAGGCAGGGTGCGCCCCTGACCTTTGCGCTGCGGTTCCACCTCCATCCCGACGCCGATGTCGCGCTGGACATGGGCGGCACCGCCGTCTCGATCGCGCTGCGCAGCGGCGAGGTGTGGATCTTCCGGCCCGCCGACGCGCGCGGGCTGGCGCTGGAACCTTCGGTCTATCTGGAGCGCGGGCGCCTTCACCCGCGCCCGGCGCGGCAGATCGTCATCCAGGGCGAAACCGACGGAACCGAGGTCCTGATCGGCTGGACCTTGGCGAAGGCTCAGGATACTCCGCTCGCCATCCGCGACCTGGAACGGGATGACACACCGTTCCCCGCCTGACCGCGCCACCGGAGATTGCCCATGTCCCATCCCGTTCCCGTCGGCCGTGCGCTGATATCGGTTTCCGACAAGACCGGCCTAATCGACCTGGCACGGGCGCTGGTCGCCCGGGGGGTGGAACTGATCTCGACCGGCGGCACCGCCAAGGCCCTGCGCATGGCCGAACTGCCCGTCGTCGACGTGGCCGAGGTGACCGGGTTCCCCGAGATGATGGACGGCCGGGTCAAGACGCTGCATCCGATGGTGCATGGCGGCCTTCTGGCACTGCGCGACGATGACGAGCATCTGGTGGCCATGGCGGCCCACGGCATCCGGCCCATCGACCTGCTTGTGGTGAACCTCTATCCGTTCGAGGCGACGGCGGCACGCGGCGCCTCTTACGCTGACTGCGTCGAGAACATCGATATCGGCGGCCCCGCGATGATCCGCGCGGCCGCCAAGAACCATGCCTTCGTGGCCGTGGTCACCGACCCCGAGGACTATGGCGCGCTGCTTGACGAGATGCGCGCGCACCAGGGGGCCACGACGATGGCGTTCCGGCAAAGGCTGGCGCTGACCGCCTACGGGCGCACCGCAGCCTATGACGCCGCGGTGTCGAACTGGATGGCCGGTGCATTGGCCGAGACGGCGCCGCGCCGCCGGGCATTCGCCGGGCGACTGGCGCAGAGCCTGCGCTACGGCGAGAACCCGCACCAGACGGCCGCCTTCTACACCGATGGCAGCGCCCGCCCGGGTGTCGCCACGGCGCGGCAGTGGCAGGGCAAGGAACTGTCCTACAACAACATCAACGACACCGACGCAGCCTTTGAACTGGCCGCCGAGTTCGACCCCGCGCAGGGTCCGGCCTGTGCCATCATCAAGCACGCGAACCCCTGCGGCGTCGCCCGCGGCGCCACCCTGGCCGAGGCCTATGCCCGCGCCTACGACTGTGACCGCGTGTCGGCCTTTGGCGGGATCGTGGCGCTGAACGGTGAACTTGATGCCGCGACGGCCGAGCGGATCACCGAGATCTTCACCGAGGTGGTGATCGCGCCTTCGGCCACCGATGACGCGCGCGCGGTCTTTGCGGCCCGAAAGAACCTGCGCCTGCTGACCACGGGCGGGCTGCCCGACCCGCGTGCGCCCGGGCTGTCGCTGCGGCAGGTGGCGGGGGGCCTGCTGGTGCAGGACCGCGACGCCCGGGGCATCGCCCGGGCCGATCTGAAGCTGGTGACGCGGCGCGCCCCGTCCGAGGACGAGATGGCCGATCTGCTGTTCGCCTTCACCGTGGCCAAGCATGTCAAGTCGAACGCCATCGTCTACGCCCGGGGCGGCGCCACCGTCGGGATCGGTGCCGGTCAGATGAGCCGTGTCGATTCGACCCGCATCGCCGCCCGCAAGGCGCAGGACATGGCCGATGCGCTGGGTCTGGCGGCACCGCCCACGCAGGGGTCCGTGGTGGCATCGGATGCGTTCTTCCCCTTCGCGGACGGCCTGCTGGCAGCGGCCGAGGCCGGCGCCACGGCCGTCATCCAGCCCGGTGGCAGCATGCGCGACGACGAGGTGATCGCAGCGGCGGATGCCGCCGGGCTGGCCATGGTGTTCGCGGGCCAGCGGCATTTCCGGCACTGACCCGCCATGCGGATTCTCGCGCTTGTCGCCATCGCCACCTTTGCACTGGACCAGGCCACCAAGATCGCGGTGGTCTGGTGGATGGGGCTTGCCGATCGGCTGGTGATCGACGTCTGGCCACCCTTCCTGACCTTCCGCATGGCGTGGAACCGGGGGGTCAACTTCGGCCTCTTCGCCAACGATGCCCAGGCGGTGCGCTGGGGGCTGATCCTGCTGGCGCTGGCGATCTGCGTCTGGGTTGTCTGGTGGATGCGCCGGGGGGGGCATGGCCTGCGGGCGCAGCTTGCGGCCGGGCTTCTGGTGGGCGGTGCGCTGGGCAATGTCGTGGACCGCGTGCTGTACGGCGCGGTCGCCGATTTCCTCAACATGTCCTGCTGCGGCATCGACAATCCCTTTGCCTTCAACGTCGCCGATGCGGCGATCTTTGCCGGGGCGATCGGCCTTGTCCTGTTCGCGGATGGCGGCAGGTCGCCGCCCGAAGGGCGAAAGACCCCGTGACGCGGCCCGGGCGATAGGCTAAGACACGGCAGGACGGCAAGGAGCGGACGATGCGGGCAGGACGGTTCGGCTTGGGCCTGGCGGGCGGGGCAGTGATGCTGCTTGCTGCCTGCGATGGCGGAGAACCGCGCCTGATGAACCTGCGTTCCACGACCAGCGGTCCGGATGAGTTTGCCATCCTGCCGCCAAAGCCGCTGTCCCTGCCGCCGTCCTTTGCCGAACTGCCGGAACCGGCGCCCGGCGGCACCAACCTGACCGATCCCAACCCGACCGACGATGCCATCGCCGCCCTGGGCGGGCGCCCGGGCGCGGGTGTCGGCGGCGATGCCGGCCTGATGTCGCACGCCGGGCGCTATGGCCGCAGCGCCGGCATCCGCGACCAGCTTGCCGCCGAGGATCTGGAGTTTCGTGGCAGGAACCGCGGGCGTCCGCTGGAACGCCTGTTCGGCCTGAACGTCTATATCCGTGCCTACCAGCCGCAGGCGCTGGACCAGGACGCCGAACTGGCGCGCTGGCGCCGGGCCGGGGTGCGCACTCCCTCTGCGCCGCCCGAGACGGCGCGCTGACGGGCCGATCCGCCCGCGTCACATCCGCATGAGGCAGGCTTGACCGCGTCCGGCGGTCGCGTAGGTCTGGGCCAATCAGGGAGCCTGCAAGAATGCTGCACAGACTGACGCTTGCCCTCACGCTGCTTGCAACCCCGCTGGCGGCGCAGGGCGTCACCGACTTCATGCTCGACAACGGCATGCAGGTGGTGGTGATCGAGGATCATCGCGCCCCGGCCGTGACCAACATGGTCTGGTACAAGGTCGGCGCCGCCGACGAACCGCCCGGCAAATCCGGTATCGCCCATTTCCTCGAACATCTGATGTTCAAGGGCACCGACACGCTGGCGCCCGGCGAATTCTCGGCCACGGTCGAGGCGCAGGGCGGCGATGACAACGCCTTCACCAGCTGGGACTACACCGCCTATCACCAGCGTGCCGCCGCCGACCGCCTGCCGCTTCTGCTGCGGATGGAGGCGGACCGGATGGTCAACATCAACATGTCGGAAGACGACGTGGCCACCGAACGGCAGGTGATCCTGGAAGAACGCAGCCAGCGCACCGACAGCGATCCCGGCGCGCTGTTCTCCGAACAGCGCCGCGCCGCGCAGTACCTGAACCATCCCTATGGCATCCCGATCATCGGCTGGCGGCACGAGATGGAGGGGCTGACCCGGGCCGATGCGCTGGAATTCTATCGCCGCCACTACGCGCCGAACAACGCCGTGCTCGTGGTGGCGGGCGACGTGACGCCCGATCAGGTGCGCGCGCTGGCCGAGGAACATTTCGGGCCGATCCCGCCATCGGCCGACCTGCCGCCCCGCGTCCGGCCCGCCGAACCGCCGCAGATTGCCGAGCGGCGGGTCAAGATGACCGACGCGCGCGTGGCGCAACCCTATGTCATCCGCACCTATCTCGCGCCGCAGCGCGACGCCGATTCCCAGGAAAGGGCCGCCGCCCTGACCTATCTGGCCGAGCTTCTGGGCGGCAGCGGCACAACCTCGGTCATGGCGCGCGCGCTGCAGTTCGACCGGCAGGTCGCCGTCTACACGAGCGCCTTCTATGACGGACAGTCGCTGGATCAGGGCACCTTCGGCGTGGCGGTCGTGCCGGTGCCGGGCGTCGGCCTGGCCGAGGCCGAGGCCGCGATGGACGACGTGATCGCGCGGTTCATCGAGGAAGGCCCCGAACCCGGGGCCTTCGCCCGCGTCAAGACCCAGATGAAGGCCGCCGAGATCTACGCGCTCGACAATACCGCATCGCGCGCGCGCCGCTATGGCACGGCGCTGACCACCGGCCTGACGGTGGCCGACGTGCAGGCATGGCCCGACGTGCTGCAAGCGGTGACGCCCGAGGACGTGATGGCCGCCGCGCGCGAGGTGTTCGACCGGCGCCGCGCCGTGACCGGCTGGCTGATGCGCGAGGAGACGCAAGGATGATCCCCCTGATCCTGCGGGCAACCGCGTTCCTCTTCCTGCTGGCGCTGCCCCTGCGCGCCGAAATCCCGATCCGCGAGGTCACCTCGCCCGGCGGCGTCAGGGCCTGGCTGGTCGAGGATCACTCGATCCCCTTCATGGCGCTCGAGTTGCGGTTTCGTGGCGGCACCAGCCTGGACGATCCCGGCCGCCGGGGTGCGGTGAACCTGATGACCGCGCTGATCGAGGAAGGTACCGGCGACCTCGACGCGCAGGGCTTTGCCGCCGCCCGCGACGCGCTGGCCGCCGACATGCGGTTCGACGCCGGAACCGACAGCGTCTCGGTCTCGGCCCGGATGCTGACCGAGAACCGCGAACAGGCGCTCGACCTGTTGCGCCAGGCGATCAGCGCCCCGCGTTTCGATGCCGATTCGATCGAGCGGGTGCGCGGCCAGGTGCTGTCGAACATCGCCTCTGACGACAAGGATCCGTCCGCACTGGCCGCGCGCGCCTTCGACGCCCTGGCATGGGGCGACCATCCCTATGCCACCTCGGGCGAGGGGACAGCGGACAGCGTGGCGGCCCTGACGCGCGACGATCTGCTTGCCGCGCATCGCGCGACGATGGCCCGCGACAGGGTCTATGTGGCTGCCGCAGGCGATGTCACGGCCGAGGATCTGGGGCGCATCATCGACGAACTCCTGGCCGAACTGCCCCCTGCCGGCGCCCCGTTGCCCGGACGCGCGGACTTCGGTCTGGCCGGCGGCGTCACGGTGCGCGACTTCCCCGTGCCGCAATCGGTCGTGCTGTTCGGTCATCAGGGCATGAAGCGCGACGATCCCGATTTCTTCGCCGCCTTCCTGCTGAACGAGGTTCTGGGCGGCGGGCGGTTCAGCGCGCGGCTGATGACCGAAGTGCGCGAGAAGCGCGGCCTGACCTATGGCATCGGCACATGGCTGGCGCCGATGGACGCGGGCGAGGTGATGATGGGCCAGTTCTCGACCGACAACGCCACCGTGGCCGAAGCGATCGAGGTGGTGCGCGCCGAATGGCGCAGGCTCGCCGAAGGCGGCGTGTCCGACGCGGAACTCGCGGCCGTCAAGACCTACCAGACCGGGTCCTACCCCCTGCGGTTCGAGGGCAACGCACAGATCGCCCGCATCCTTGTCGGGATGCAGGTGCAGGGCCTGCCCATCGACTATGTTCAGAACCGCAACGGGTATATCGAGGCGGTGACGGCGGCAGATGTCGCCCGCGTGGCGGCAAGCCTGCTGAAGCCGGACGATCTGCATTTCGTGGTCGTGGGGCAGCCCGAGGGCATGGCGGCGGGCGACTAGCACGGGGCGCAGGCCCCCAACCCTGTGGCCGAATCTGCCGGGGTCTGCTAGTTGTTGGGGCATGAACGATCTTGGCCCCAACATGTCCGCCACCCGTCCGGTCATCCGGCAGCTTGACGAGGCTGCGGTCAATCGCATCGCGGCGGGCGAGGTCGTGGAACGGCCGGCATCGGCCGTCAAGGAACTGGTCGAGAATGCGCTCGACGCCGGCGCCCGCAGGATCGCGGTCGACTACGCCGACGGCGGCAAGACGCTGATCCGCGTCACCGATGACGGCTGCGGCATGGCCGCCTCGGACCTGCCGCTGGCCCTGTCGCGGCATGCCACGTCCAAGATCGACGGCTCCGACCTGCTGAACATCCGGTCCTTCGGGTTCCGGGGCGAGGCCTTGCCGTCGCTGGCGGCCGTCGGGCGCCTGGTCATCCGGTCCCGTGCGGCGGGCGAGGAAGGGGCCGAGGTCACCGTCACCGCAGGACGCATGGACACCCCGCGCCCGGCGGCCGCGGCGCGCGGCACGGTGGTGGAACTGCGCGACCTGTTCCACGCCACGCCCGCGCGCCTGAAGTTCCTGCGCACCGACCGGGCCGAGGCCCAGGCGATCCACGAGGTGATGCGCCGCCTGTCGCTTGCCGAACCCTCGGTCGGCTTCACCCTGCGCGAGATCGCCGGGGATGGCAACGCGCGCACCATCCTTCAGGCCGACCCCGAAACCGCGGCGGATCGCGCGGCGCGTCTGGTCGGTGCGGATTTCGTGGAGAATGCCGTCGTCCTGGACATCGAGCGCGATGGCCTGCGCCTGACCGGTCACGCCGCGCTTGCCACCTGGTCGCGGGGGTCCACCGCGGCGCAGTATCTGTTCGTGAATGGCCGCCCGGTGACCGACCGGTTGCTGGCAGGGGCGCTGCGTGCCGCCTATTTCGATCTTCTGCCGCGCGGCCGCTATCCGGCGGCCGTGCTGCGCCTTGATTGCGACCCCGAACGGGTCGATGTGAACGTGCATCCCGCCAAGGCCGAGGTGCGGTTCCGCGAGCCTGATGCGGTGCGCGGGCTGATTGTGTCGGGGCTGAAGTCCGCGCTGACCGGGGCGGGGCATCGCGCGGCCACGACGCCCGGCGCGGGAACGCTGGCCGCCATGCGGCCCGAGGCGCCGCGCCACTTCCAGATGGACCTGCCGTCGCGCCCCGCCGCCTTTGCCCGGGGCATGGCCTTTGCTGCGCAGGCCCCCGCCCCCGGCTTTGCCGAGGCCCCGGCCGCACGCGTCGATGCCGATGCCGAACCTGCATCCGCACTGCACCCGCTGGGCGCTGCGCGGGCGCAGGTGCACGGCACCTATATCGTGTCCCAGACGGCGGACGGTGTGGTGATTGTCGATCAGCATGCCGCCCATGAACGCCTGGTGTACGAGCGGCTCAAGGCGCAGGCGGCGGAAACCGGGGTCGCCGCGCAGACGCTGCTGATCCCCGAAGTGGTCGACCTTCCGGTGGCCGAGGCCGCGCGCCTTCTGTCGGTCGCGGCCGACCTGGCCCGCCTGGGGCTGGAAATCGAACCCTTCGGTCCCGGCGCCGTCGCGGTGCGGGCGATGCCCGCGATCCTTGGTCCGGTGGCTGCGGCCCCGCTGCTGCGCGACATCCTCGACGAACTGGCGGACGGTGGCCAGCATCTTGCCGCGCAGGCGCGCATCGAGGCCGTGCTGTCGCGCATGGCCTGCCACGGCTCGGTGCGGGCGGGCCGCGCGATGCGCCCCGACGAGATGAATGCCCTGCTGCGCGAGATGGAGGCAACGCCCCTGTCGGGCCAGTGCAACCACGGGCGCCCCACCTATGTGGAACTGAAGCTCCACGATATCGAACGGCTGTTCGGACGGCGATGATCGGGTTCGGCCAATGGCAGATCGCGGCGGACGACCCGCTGCTTCTCGGGGCGGCGGTCGTCGGCCTTCTGCTGCTGTTCACCTTGCTTGCGGCCTGGCGGGCAGGCCGCGCCGCAGCCCGTGCCGCAGATCACACGGCCTGGCTGTCGCAGCGCATGGCGGGCCTGTCCGAAGGCCAGGAACGGCTGGCAGGCGGGCTGACCCAGGCCACGGCGGCGCAGGCACAGGCGCAGACGGCCATGCTGGCGCTGATGGAAACCCGCCTCGCAGAGGTCGCGCGCGGCATGGGCGACAGCCTGCACGGATCGGCATCGCGGACCGCCCGCGCCCTGGGCGAGGTGCAGGAACGCCTTCAGGTCATCGACCGGGCACAGGCGCGGATCGAGGCGCTGTCGGGCAATGTCCTGTCGCTCCAGGACATCCTGTCGAACAAGCAGGCCCGAGGCGCGTTCGGCGAGATCCAGCTGAACGATATCGTGACCCGCGCCCTGCCGCCCGATGCCTATTCCTTCCAGGTGACGATGGGCAACGGACGCCGCGCCGATTGCCTGATCCGCCTGCCCGATCCGCCCGGCCCCATCGTGATCGACGCCAAGTTCCCGCTTGAAGCCTATGAGGCGCTGCGCCGCGCGAAGGGCGAGGTGCAGCTTGCCGAGGCGGCGCGCGCCTTCCGTGCCGCCGTCCGCACCCATCTGCGCGCGATCGCCGAACGCTACATCGTCGAGGGCGAGACCGCCGACGGCGCGATGATGTTCCTGCCCTCCGAGGCGGTCTATGCCGAGCTTCACGCGAATTTCGGCGATGTCGTGCGCGAGGGCTTCGGGCTGAAGGTGTGGACGGTCTCGCCCACCACCTGCATGGCCACGCTCAACACGTTGCGCGCCGTGCTCAAGGATGCGCGGATGCGCGAACAGGCCCAGGCGATCCGCGTGGCGTTGCGGCAACTGCACCGCGACGTCGATCTGGTGGTCGAGCGGGCCGGCCGGCTTGAGACGCACTTCGCCCAGGCCCGCGCCGATCTCGACGGCCTCAGCACGGCGGCCGAACGCGCGGGCAAGCGGGCGGCGCGGCTCGACGCGATGGAATTCGACACCGGAACGACAGCCGAGGCCGCAGAATGATCCGCCATCTCACCCAGGCCGACTATCGCCGCCAGCCCTGGGCCAACGGGCGCGGCGAGACGGTCGAGATCGCCCGCGCCGATGATACCGTCGGTCTGCTGTGGCGCCTGTCGGTCGCCACGGTGGCCGAGGATGGTGCGTTTTCGCTGTTCCCGGGCATCGACCGCAACCTGACCGTGATCGAGGGGCCGGGGTTCGATCTGGCGGGGCCGGGCCTGCGCATGCGCGCCGACCTTCTGGTGCCCGTCGCCTTCGCGGGCGACATCCCGCTGGCGGCCGAGCGTGTGGCGGCCCCCAGCCGCGACTTCAACGTGATGGTGGCGCGCGGACGCATGCGGGCCGAGGTCAGGCACGCGGCCGGTGCGTTCGGCATCAGCGGCCAGGTCGTGGCGATTCATGCGGTCGGCGCAGGGATCGTCGTCGTCAACGGCGGCGCCATCGCCGCGTCATCCGGCGATACGCTGCTGCTCGCGGGCACCGCCACCGTGCACGCGGCGGCATCGGTGCTCGCTGTCGCGCTGGACCCGGTCCGATAGTGTCAGATGCGGAAGAACGGTTGCGCCAGCCGTGGCAGAAGGCCGCGGAACCGCAGCCGTCCGTCCGCCGCCGCAAGACAGATGCAGTCGCTCCACTCCTCGGCCACCGGCGTATGGTCGGTGCTTTCGTCGGCGATCTCGACATCGCCCGGGCCAAATCGCTGCGCCCCGTCCATGAAGGCGCCGCGCAGCACCAGCGTCACCTCGATGCCCCGGTGGCCGTGGTCCGGCATCGCCTGTCCTGCGGGAATGTACAGCAGCCGCGCCGATGCGCCCCGCCCGGTGGTCAGGATGGACTGTCGCACACCCATCCCGATGGGCCGCCAGTTCACGGCGGCAAGGCTGGGTCCGATGTATTCCGACAGGGGCGCGGGCACGTCGCCCTTGGGGCGCGGCGCCGGTCGCGTCGTGTCGCGCGGCAGGCCGTCGATCCGCGCCAGGCAGGCGGCAAGGCTGTCGTCGGACATCTCCGCTGCCGCGCCTTCCTCGATCACCGCGCCACCGACGGCATCGAAGGCCGCGTTGCGCACCCGGCACTCGTCGCACATCGACAGGTGGGTGGCGACAACAAGGCTGATCGCCTCGGGCAGCTCTCCTGCGGCATAGGCCATCAGAAGCGCGTCGGACAGGTGGTGGCGGATGGTCATGCGTTCGTCTTGCCTTCAACTCATGTGATGGCGCAGCCGTTCGAGCGCCAGCCTGATGCGTGACTTGATCGTCCCCAGGGGAAGGCCCGTCTCGGCTGCGATCTCGCTGTGCGAGAGGTCACCGAAATAGGCGCGTTCGATCAGCGCACGCTGCTTCTCGGGAAGCTGGGCGAGTGCCTCGCCCAGCCGGTTGCTTTCCTGCTGCATCTCGAACGCCTCGGCCTGGTCGGGTTCAGGCTCCGGCCCCCAGGGCAGGTCTTCGGGTTCGGGCCGTCGCGCCTTGCGCAGCGCGTCGATCCGGCGGTTCCGCGCGATGGTGAAGACCCAGGTCGCCACCGATGCCCGCGCGGGGTCGAACAGATGCGCCTTCTGCCACAGCGTCGCCATGACATCCTGCGCCACTTCCTCGGCCAGCGTGGCGCTGGCCCCGGATTTCATCAGAAAGCCCTTCACCCGCGGGGCAAAGTGCCGGAACAGGGCGGCAAACGCCGCCTTGTCCTGATGATCGCGAACCCGGCAAAGCAGGCCCGCCCAATCCGTTTCAACCACGTCGTCCGTCACGTTCCGCCGTTCTCGCCCCAAAGCCGAAGCACCGCTGGCCGCAACATAAGTGTGCGCCAGCACCTCTGCATCGGATATCTCGGCCGCCCGGACGTCGAAGGTCATGTCACGTTTACGGCATGTGGCCGAAATCGGATCACTTGCCGTTTCGCAATTCCATCTGGTCCGCCGAAATCGCCCGTCAAGGCACAGGTGTCAGAAAAAAATGACAGCCTGAACTGTCAGATGATCCAACGCGCATCTTTTGCCGTAACCCTGACGCAAACGCACAGGACCACGCTTCATGCCCTTTGAACGAATCGGACCCGCCCCCCGCCGCATCGCCATTGTCGGGGGCGGCATATCGGGTATGGCGGCAGCCTACCTTCTGGCCCGCGATCACGCCGTGGTGCTGTACGAGGCCGAGGGTCGGCTGGGCGGACATGCCCGCACCGTCATGGCGGGCAAGCGCGGGGACCAGCCCGTCGATACCGGCTTCATCGTGTTCAACCATGTCAACTATCCCAATCTGGTTGCCATGTTCGACGATCTGTGTGTGCCCACCGTGCAAAGCGACATGAGCTTTGGCGCCTCGATCGCCGGCGGCCGGCTGGAATACGGGCTCAAGGACCTGAACGCGGTGTTCGCACAGCGCCGCAATGTCGCCAACCCGCGCTTCCTGCGCATGCTGCGTGACATCTTCCGCTTCAACGCGCGGGCGCTCTCGCTTGCCGAGCCGGGCATGACCATCGGCGGTCTGCTCGATCGGCTGGGCACCGGTGCGTGGTTCCGCGATCACTACATCCTGCCGCTTTCCGGCGCGATCTGGTCGACCCCCTCGCAGGGGATACTCGATTTTCCCGCCGCTGCGATGCTGCGTTTCTTCCAGAACCACGCGCTGCTGTCGGCCAGCGGCCAGCACCAGTGGTGGACGGTCAGGGGCGGCTCGATCGAATATGTCCGGCGGCTTCAGGCCTGGCTGGTGATGCACGGTGTCGACCTGCGCCTCGGTGCGCCGGTGGCGGGCATACGCCGCGCCGAGGGCGGCGCGCAACTGCGCGCCGAGGGGGCCGAATGGGAAGGCTTCGACGAGGTCATCCTCGCCACTCATTCCGACGATGCGCTGCGGCTGCTGTCCGACGCAGCACCCGAGGAAACGGCGGCGCTGTCGGCCATCCGCTACCAGCCGAACGAGGCCGTTCTGCACGCCGACGCCACGCTGATGCCCCGCCGTCGCGCCGCCTGGGCCAGCTGGAACTATGTCGAGCCCGCCGGTCCCCGCCCCGATCGCATCGACCTGACCTACTGGATGAACTCGCTTCAGCCGATCCCCCATGACGATCCGCTGTTCGTCACGCTGAACTCGAACCGCACGATCCGCGATGCGCTGGTCCACGATACGGTGACCTTCCGCCACCCGGTCTACGATCTGGCCGCCGAACAGGGGCGGGCGGCCGTCCGGGCGATGAACGGACACCGCGCCACCTGGTTCTGCGGCGCCTGGATGCGCGACGGGTTCCATGAGGACGGCTTTGCCTCGGCCGTCGATGTGGTGTCCGCGATGCAGGCCCGCAGCCGGATGGCCGCATGAACGCGGTCGAGCATATCGCCGGGGAAACCTTCCACGGACGCAAGGGCGCGGTGGCCAACAGCTTCCGCTACCGCGTGGACTATGTGCTGCTCGACCCGGCGGCGTCGCAGCGCCCGCGCCTGTTCTCGCGCAACGCCCGGAACCTTCTGTCGCTGCATGATGCCGACCACGGCGGCACGCCCGGGCAGGGCAGGGGCGCCGACTGGGTGCGCGACGTGCTGCGCGACCATGGCCTTCCGGGCGGCGACCGCATCCTGCTGCTGGCCCAGCCGCGGGTGCTGGGGCATGTGTTCAACCCGGTGTCCTTCTGGCTCTGCCATGACGGCACCGGCACGCTGCGCGTGGTGATCGCCGAGGTCACCAATACCTTCGGCGACCGCCATTCCTATCTCTGCCACCGCGACGATCTGGCAGCCCTGACGCGCGAGGACACGGTCGAGGCGCGCAAGATCTTCCACGTCTCGCCGTTCCAGCCCAGGGCGGGCACCTACCGCTTCCGTTTCGACATCCGGCCCGAACGCATCGGCATCTGGATCGACCATGACAACGCCGAGGGCGGGGTCTACACCAACCTGATCGGTCCGCGCCGCCCGCTCACCACCGGGGCCATCCTGCGCGCCTGCCTGCGCCGCCCCTTCGGATCGCGCCGCGTGCTGGCGCTGATCCACTGGCAGGCGCTGCGCCTTGCGATCAAGGGCGCGCGCTACCGCAACCGGCCCCTTCCCCCGGGGGAGGAGGTGACGCGGTGACCGCGATCTCCCCCGCCCGCGCCGCCCCCGCCCGGCTTGCCCCCTGGGCGCTCTTCGCCGCGCTGATCGCCAGCGCGGGCCTGCCGATCTACATCCACGCGCCGAAGTTCTACGTCGACGAATATGGCGTCAGCCTGGCCGCGCTCGGTGCCGCGCTGTTCGGCCTGCGGCTGCTGGATGTGGTGCAGGACCCGGCGCTGGGCTGGCTCGCGGAACGCGGCCGGGCCTTTCGCGGCGCCATGGTCGCCGGGGCGGCGGCGGTCATCGCCCTGTCGATGGTCGCGCTGTTTGCCGTGGCGCCGCCGGTGGCGCCGCTCCTGTGGTTCGCGCTGACGCTGACGGGCCTGTTCTCGGCCTTCTCGTTCCTCACCATCTGCTTCTACGCGCAGGGCGTCGAGAAGGCCGCCACCCTGGGCCCGCAGGGCCATCTGCGGCTTGCGGGCTGGCGCGAGGGCGGCGCGCTTCTGGGCATCTCGCTGGCCGCCGTGGCCCCGGTGGCCCTGGCGGGCGCGACCGGCCGGCCCTTCGCCGCCTTCGCCCTCGGCTTCGCGTTGCTCGCCCTGCTGGCAACGCTCGCCATGCGCGGCGAATGGACCGGCGTGCGGCCAGGGGCAACTCCGCGCCTGCGCGACGTGCTGGCGGATGGCATGGCACGCCGCCTGCTGCTGCTGGCGCTGGTCAATGCGGCGCCGGTGGCCGTCACCTCGACCCTGTTCCTGTTCTTCGTGGAAAGCCGCCTTGCCGCCCCGGGCATGGAGGGGCCGCTGCTTCTGCTGTTCTTCCTCGCCGCCGCCGTCTCGGCCCCGGGGTGGAGCCGGCTTGCCGCCCGCCATGGCGCGCGCCGCATCCTGCTGGCGGGCATGACGCTTGCCATCCTGTCCTTCGCCTTCACCCTGACACTCGGTCCCGGCGATACCCTGCGCTTCGCCGTGATCTGCGCGGCATCGGGGGCCGCGCTGGGCGCCGACATGGTGCTGCTTCCGGCGATCTTCGCCCGCCACCTGTCGGCCCGCCCCGGCGGGCAGGCCATGGCCTTCGGCCTGTGGTCCTTCGCCTCGAAACTGGCGCTGGCGATCGCGGCGGCCGTGCTTCTGCCCCTGCTCGGCGCGGCGGGCTTCCAGCCCGGGCCCGACAACGCCGAAACCGCCCTGACCACGCTTGTCCTGCTCTATGCCGCCGTGCCCTGCGCCCTGAAATGCGCCGCACTTGCCCTGCTTGCCCTGACCCCCGTTCCGGAGGCCTGAACCATGACATCGACCCTTGCCTTTCTTGCCGGACTTGCCGTCGCGCTGATGCTGGTGGCGCTGTGGTCGCGGCGCTTCGGGTTCCGCGCGCAGACACCGGCAGACCTGTCCGGCAAGGGGCCGCATTTCGATCCGCGCCGCCACCTGTCCGGCCCCATCCTCTGCGAAGGTGTGATCTATGGCCCGACGGGGCGTGTCGCGTCGCGCTTCGTGGCCGACATGAACGGCGTATGGGACGGCGCCACCGGGACGCTGTCCGAAACCTTCCGCTATGACAGCGGCGCGGTGCAGCACCGCGCCTGGACGCTGCACCTGTCGCCCGACGGCGCGATCCGCGCGACCGCCCCCGATGTGGTCGGCACGGGCGCCGGACGGGCCGAGGGGGCAGGCGTGGTGATGACCTACCGCATCAGGCTGGCGGCCGATGCCGGCGGGCATGTTCTGGACGTCACGGACTGGATGTATCTGATGGACAACGGAACCATCATCAACCGCAGCCAGTTCTTCAAGTTCGGGGTGAAGGTGGCCGAACTGGTGGCCACGATGCGCCCCGCCCCGGCCGTTGCGGCCGTGGCCACCCCCGACAGGCAGGAGCGCGCGGCATGAGGGACTGGACAGGAAAACGCTACTGGCTGGTGGGCGCGTCCGAGGGGCTGGGCCTTGCCCTCGCCCGCCGGATCAGCGGCGCCGGGGCCGAGGTGATCCTGTCCGCGCGATCCGCCGACCGTCTGGACCAGGCCGTTGCCGCGATGCCGGGCCGCGCACGCGCCATTCCCTGCGACGTGGCCGACAGCGCCTCGGTGCGCGCCGCGGCGGCCGAAGCGGGCGAGATCGACGGCGTCGTGTTCCTTGCCGGGGTCTACTGGCCGATGCGCGCGCAGCAGTGGGACGCCGACCGGGCCGAGGCGATGTGCGACATCAACCTGACCGGCTGCGCCCGGGTGATCGGCGCGGCCCTGCCGCAGATGGTGGCGCGAGACGCCGGTCATGTCGTGATCACCGGCTCGCTGTCGGGGTTCCGCGGCCTGCCGGGCGCCATCGGCTATGCCGCGTCCAAGGCGGGCACCATGGCGCTGGCCGAAAGCCTGCATGCCGACCTGCGCGGAACCGGCGTTCAGGTGCAGGTGGCCAACCCCGGCTTCATCCGCACCCGGCTGACGGCGAAGAACGACTTCGCCATGCCCTTCCTGATGGAGCCCGAAGCCGCCGCGCAGGAAATGTTCGAACTGATGTGCTCGGATCACTTCAAGCGCAGTTTCCCCTTCGTCTTCTCGATGTTCTTCCGCATCGGTCAGATGCTGCCCGACTGGCTCTGGTATCGGCTCGTGGGCGGGCGGAACGGCTGACCGCCCGCGGCCCCCGCGGAGCGCAGTTGTTAACAGAAGATTAACGCGGCCAGGTCAACCCATTGGAATCATTGATGCAGAAAAGCGTCCCACCGTGGGACGCCCTGCTCAGGCCAGGTGGTCCACCCGCGCCAGATACTGCGCCATCGTCTGCACCTCGCCCAGCCAGCGGCCCACCAGCCGGGGATCGTGCGGCGCAGGGTGGACGCCCGCGGGAAACTCGCGCGCCAGGACCGACTCGACCGCCAGCGACACCGGCCCCGAGACCAGCCGGCCCATCGCCGTGCCCCGCGCATCCCCCCAGGCATCCATCGCCCAGGTCCGGTGGTAGACCGGAATCCCGTCCCGCTCGGCCTTCAGGCTGACGAACAGCACCACCCTGTCGGGATCGTCCGCGCCCTCATAGGCGTTCCGGGCCCAGAACTCTGCCGCCATCTCGGCCAGCCGTGCCTCTCCCGCGGGCCCCTCCAGCCCCTCGATCTCGGCAAAGACCGGCGCCCATGCGTCCGACCACCCCAACAGCCGGATCGTCCCCCGCACGAAATCGCGCACCTTCCAGGCGGGATCGAAACGGTACTCGGCGATGAACGGGATCGAGTCGCGGTTCGGGTAGACCTCGAAGGTCTCGGGTTGCGGCAGCGGCGCGTCATAGCGCGTGATGGCGTCCCAGGGCCGACGCACCGAAAGCTCGCTGAAATGGCGCAGCGACCGCGACGGCGACCGCAGCGCCTTGAGCACCCCCAGCGGCGACCACGAGAACTTGTAGCGGAACGCGTTCGGCCGCTTCGGGATGCCGCCGCAATAAGAGGTGAAGGACAGCACGTTCGCCGGGTCGTAGGCCGCGCTGGCGCGATAGTCGGCCACCAGGTCATGCGCCATCAGGTGGTCGATGCCGGGGTCCAGCCCCACCTCGTTCACCGATGCCAGCCCCGCCTCGCGGAACGCCGCGTCAAGCGCCCGCATCTCGGGCGCGATATAGCTGGACGACACGAAATGCGCGCCCTTCGCCAGGCAGGCGGCGGCAATGCCGACATGCTGGTCTGCCGGCAGCATCGACACGGCCAGGTCGCCGGGCTGCAGCGCCCCGCGCAGCGCGTCGAGCGAATAAGGCCGGATGTCGGCGGTCAGGTCGCCCACCTCGGCGCGCGCCTTCTCGACCGTCCGGTTCCACACCGCCACCGGATGCCCCGCCGCGATCAGCCGCCGCAGACCGGGAACCGATGACAGGCCCGTGCCACACCAATGGATCGTCATGCCACATCCTTTCCAAGCCTTGCCATGTGTTGCGCGAAGGTGTCGCGCGCCCGGCCCCAGACACCGCCCTCAAGCTCGCCCAGCGTGCGCAGCGCGGGCAGCAACTGCGCCGCATAGTCCGCGCTCGACTCCACCGGCAGCAGCGAGGGCAGGTTGTCGATCGCCATCACGTCCAGCGGCGGCACGTCATGCACCCGCAAGGCCGGCGCCGCCCAGTCGGTGACCCGGTCATAGACCTTCACGGGCGAGAAATCGGACGTCGGGTCGCAGGCGATGTCGCCGATCACCCGCAGCGCGCGCGGCGCGGTCCGGGCGCTGGCGGGCACGAACACCGGGCATCCGGGACGCGCCAGGATGCAGTTCAGGAAGATGTCATGCGCCAGGACTTCCGGAAAGGGTCCGCCGTGGGCGGTTTCCGCCATGTCCCAGCGTGTGACCGCGACACCGAGCGCGGTGCACAGGTCGGATGCCCCCGTGCCCACCCGGCCGAGCGCGCCGATCACGATGGCCGAGGGGCGCGCGGCATCGCCCAGATCCCGCGCCAGATCGGCCAGCAGCGCATCGCGCCCGGCGTAGGTGGCGACCGGGCCGCAAAGCCCGCCCTTCCGTTGCGCGGCCCAGCATTTCAGGCTGACCGCTGCCCCGGCATAGCCCGCCCAGTAGCCGAAGGCCGCCACGCGCCGTCCCGAGGCATCCACGAGATACTCCAGATCGTAAAGCGTGCCGCCGCCCGCTGCGAAGCGGCGCAGCAGAACCTGCCCGGCAGGCTGGCCCTTGAAGGCATGGCCGAACATGATGTGGCGGTGCGGCAGCGGCGTGCCGTCCTCGGGCAGTTCCTTGAGGCCGAAGATGATGGCGTCGCGGGGCGCGTCGGGCCACGAGTTTGGGGCCGCGATCTCGCAACCGGCGGCGACATAGCCGTCGATCGGCACGGCACGGACATGCGATTGCTCGACCGTCACCCGAATGCCTGCCGCGATCAGCGCCGCCGCGCCGTCGGGCATCAGCCCGACGCGTTCTTCGTTCGGGCGCTGCTCGGCCCTTACCCACAGATGCGTCATCGCAATCCCCCTGGCCTATCCTATTGAAGGATTGGCATGCGGCGCCTGGAATAGCACATTCAGGAGCAGGGAAAAGGGAGCGGCGATGCAACGGTGGTGGAAGCTTGCGGCGGGCGCGGCCGGGGCAGGGGTGGCGGCCTTCGCGTTGTGGCGGGCCATCGCGCTGCCGGCGGCGCTGGATGATGCCGCCTTCGCCGCCCGCTATGCGACCGCCCTTCCACCCCCGGAGGGAGCGCTGTCAATCTATCACCTGGGCCACAGCCTGGTCGGCCGCGACATGCCGGCGATGGTGGCGCAACTGGCCGGGGCGGCAGGCCTTGATGGCCATGCCTGGCACAGCCAGCTTGGCTGGGGTGCCTCGCTTGACCAGCACTGGCGGGACGAGGTGCCGGGCTTCGAGCAGGAGAACGGCACGCCCGCCTTTCGTCCGGCCCGCGCTGCCCTGGCATCGGGAGACTATGACGCGGTGGTCCTGACCGAGATGGTGGAACTGCGCGACGCGATCCGGTGGCACGACAGCGCAAGGGCGCTGGCCGATTGGGCCGCCCTGGCGCGGGCCGGGCGGGGCGACGCGCGCGTCTATCTGTATGAAACCTGGCACCGGCTTGATGATCCCGATGGCTGGCTGTCACGCCTGGATGCCGACCTGCCACGGCTGTGGGAAGGGGTGCTGCTGCGGCAGGCCATGGCGCGCTCCGGGGTTGGCACGATCCATGTGATTCCGGCCGGGCAGGCCATGGCCGCCGTCGTCCGCGCCGTCGAGGCGGGCGAGATTCCCGGCCTGACGACACGCGACGACCTTTTCGCACGCACGCCCGAGGGCATGCTCGACCCGATCCACCTGAACGATATCGGCGCCTATGTCGTGGCGCTGACGCATTTCGCCGTGCTCTATGGCCGCAGCCCCGAGGGCTTGCCCCATGCGCTGACCCGTGCCGATGGCAGCCCGGCCACTGCCCCGGAACCGGAGGCCGCCGCTGCGATGCAGCGTCTGGTCTGGCGCGCGGTCCTTGGCTATCGTCCTTCCGGAATGGCGGGTCAGGATTGATGTCGGTTCTGGGGTTCCTTGCGAAGGTCCTGATGATCGGGCACAGCCTGGTCGGCCCTGACCTGCCTGCCATGGTCGAGGCCGGGCTGGAACACGCCGGCCTGCCTGCCGAGGTGTCGCGGCAGGTCATCAACGGCGCGCCGCTGTCATGGAACCGCACCCGCGCCGCCGAGGCCGAGGGCGTGAGCGGCCCGGAGGAACTGGCGCGCGGGGCGACCGATGTCCTGATCCTGACCGAGGCGCTGCCATTGGCCGCGCAGGTCGAATGGGCGGGCAGCCGCGCGGCGGTGGCCGACTGGGCGGGCCTGGCCTGGGCGGCACGGCCGGATGCGCGGGTCTTTGTCTATGAGACATGGCATTCGCTGCGATCGGGGCCCGGAACGGTGATCGACGGCGATCCCGGCGCCGCGACCCCCTGGCCCGACCGGCTGGAGGCCGATCTGCCGGTCTGGTGGTCGCTGGTCGAGGCGGCAAACGCGGCCCGCCCGCCCGGCGCGCCCGCCGCCCGCCTGATTCCGGCAGGGCAGGCGATGGGGCGTCTGAAAACGGCGATCGAGGCCGGGTCGGTGCCCGGCCTCTCGCGGATCGAGGATCTGTTCGACGACGACATCCATCCGAACGGCCGGGGGCTCTACTTTGTGGCCCTGGTGCATGTGGGCGCGATCACCGGGCAAAGCCCCGAGGGCCTGCCGGCGCGCCTGACGCGCCACTGGCTGAACCGTGCCGCGGTCGTTCCCGACGACATGGCGGTGGCGATGCAGCGCGTAGCCGCCGCGGCGCTGGCGGACTGGCGCGCGCAGGAAGAGGCATGGCTGGCCGCCGCACCGGTTCCGGTACAGCCTGTGGTGGAGCCGTCCGCACCCCTGCCCGCGGCTGCACCCGAACCGCCTGCGGCCGGGGGTGGCGGCGCGGGCGAGCAGGCGCCCGCGGAGCCCTCGGCCGTGTCCGTGCCCCCGGCACCGGCCCCAGAATTGGCCCCAGCATCGGCCCCCGAAATGGCCCCCGCCCCGGACATCGGGGCGCTGCCCGGCATCAGCAACCCGAACCTCGGCTTCGGGCTTTCGGGTGTGAACGACTGGTCGGTGCAACAGCCCTTCCTGAACGTGGTGAAGACCGCCCGTCCCTGGATCGGGCATCGTCCCGGGCAGTGGGGCGGGTTCGACCATGACGACATGGTGGCGGGCGGGCATGTCAGCCCGCAGGGCTGGCCCCGGTCGCTGCCGGTGGGGGCCACCGGCCTGTCGACGCTGGTGCTGGCCGATCTGCCCGCGACGGCGCGCCACGCGGCTGGCCGCTACGTGCTGAGCTGGGCGGGCAAGGGCGACCTGACGCTGGAGGGACGCGCCGCGAACCGGGCCTATGCGCCGGGGCGCATCACCTTCGACTATGCGCCGGGCGAGGGCGCGGTCATCCTGACGCTGACCGCGATCGACCCCGCCGATCCGATCCGCGACCTCGTGCTGGTGCGCGAGGATCGCGCGGCGGCCCTGGCTGCGGGGGCGATCTTCAACCCCGACTGGCTGGCGCGCCTGCGGGGGGTGAGGCTGGTGCGGTTCATGGACTGGATGGCAACGAACAACGCGACGCTCGCTCAGGCGGCGGACCGCCCGCGCCCCGCCGATTTCACCTGGGCGCGGGCGGGTGTTCCGGTGGAGGTGATGGTCGCGCTGGCCAATCAGCTGGGCGCCGATCCCTGGTTCACCATTCCCCATGCCGCCGAGGATGCGCTGGTGCGCGAGATTGCGGCGGTGGTTCGCGACGGGCTGGCGCCGGGGCTGCGCGCGCATGTCGAGTATTCCAACGAGGTGTGGAACTGGCAGTTCGACCAGTCGCGCTGGGCCGATGACCGCGGGCGCGAACGCTGGGGCGATGCGACAAGCTGGGTGCAGTATTACGGACTGCGCGCGATGCAGGTGGCCGATATCTGGCGCGATGCCTTTGGCCCGGCCGCGCCCGACCGGCTGGTCCGTGTGATCTCCAGCCAGACGGGCTGGCTTGGTCTTGAGGACCAGATCCTGAACGCACCCCTTGTGGTGGCCGAAGGGCTGCCCGCACCCCGGACCGCCTTTGATGCCTATGCCGTCACCGGCTACTTTGCGGCCGCGCTGGGCACACCCGAACGCCTGCCGGTCGTGCGTGGCTGGCTGACCGAAAGCCTGCGCGCCGCGGCGATGCAGGCCGATGCGCAGGGGCTGACGGGTGCCGCGCGCGAGGCATGGCTGGCAGCGCATCGCCACGACCTGGCCATCGCGCGGGCCGCCGCCGAACTGGAAAGCGGCTTCGTGACCGGCCAGGCGGAGGACACGCTGGTCCACCTGCTGACCGTGGTGCTGCCGCACCATGCGCAGGCGGCGCAGGCCGCAGGGCTGCGCCTTGTGATGTACGAGGGCGGCACGCATGTCGTGGCACTGGGCGAGGGGCTGGAGGATGCGGAACTGACGGCGTTCTTCCACGCGCTGAACTATTCGCCCGAGATGGGCGATCTCTATACCCGGCTGCTGGATGGCTGGGCGGCGCTGACGGACGCGCCCTTCAACGCCTTCACCGATGTCGAGGCGCCCTCGAAATGGGGAAGCTGGGGCGCATTGCGCCATCTGGGTGACGACAACCCGCGCTGGCGCGCACTGGCGCAGGGCTGCGCCGCGTGCTGAGTGTGATCATCCCCGCCTCGAACGAGGCCGACCACATCGGCGCCTGTCTTGCCGCGCTGTTTGCATCGGGCCGCATCCCGGGCGGGGCAGAGGCCGTGGTGGTGGCGAACGGTTGCACCGACGATACCGCCGACCGCGCGCGGGCGATGGGCGCCAGGGCCGAGGCCGCAGGCTGGCGCCTGACGGTGGAAGAGATCGTACAGGGTGGCAAGGTGCGCGCGCTGAACCTGGGCGATACCGTCGCGATGGGCGAAACCCGGGCCTATCTGGATGCGGATGTGCGGGTCAGTCCGCCGCTCATGGCACAGATCGTTCTGGTGCTGCATGATCCTGCCCCGCGATATGCGACCGGCCGTCCGGTCATCCCACCCCCGCGCAGCAGGGTGACGCGGGCCTATGCCCGGTTCTGGCAGCGCCTGCCCTTTGCTGCGGGCGCGGCGCCGGGCTTTGGCCTGTTCGCGGTGAACGGGGCAGGGCGCGAACGCTGGGCGGCATTTCCCGACCTGATATCCGACGACACCTATGTTCGATTGCTGTTCACCCCCGCAGAGCGGCTGGAATGTCCTGCGACCTATCAATGGCCGATGATCGAGGGGTTCGCTGCGCTTGTCCGCGTGCGGCAGCGCCAGGATGCCGGTGTGGCCGAGATCGCGCGGCTGCATCCCGCACTGCTGGCCAACGAGGGCAAGCACCGCCTGCGGCTTTCGGGCCTGCTGCGGCTGGCCGTCTCCGACCCGGTGGGATTTGCGGTCTACGCGATGGTGTCGCTGGCCGTCCGTTTGCGCCCGGCGGCCGCAGGTTGGGTGCGCGGGCGCTGACACCTTTTCCATGGGGAGGCGTGGAATTCGGGCATCCGGACCCCGCCATTCGCCTCTGGATTGTGGCGCGGTTGCTATACTCCCGGGAATCCAGCGTTTTTCTTGCCTGCCCTCGCAAATATCTGGAAATGTCGCGCGGAAACGGCTAAGAATGGCCGCAATAGGTCCGAACAAGGGCCGAAAAAAGGCAAGCCCCCCTCAGGCGGGCACACGAGGCGGAGTAGTAAGATGGTCAAGGCGGTGGAATACGCCGTCCGCAGTTCAGCGGGCGCGGTGGCACGTGGTGCGGTTGCCGGCGATGGCGGCAGTTCCTTTCTTCAGGTCGGGTCAGGCGAGTCTGTCTCGCTGAACCTGGCTCCGGCGCATGTCGTAGGGTACGAGCGCGACGGCGCGAACCTGATCGTCCGCCTGATCGACGGCAGGGAAATCGTCCTTTCCGGGTTCTACGATGCGGCGCCGGATGCGGCGAACCGGTTGTTCCTGTCATCGGATGGCGCAATCGCCGAGGTGTTCCTGACCGACGGCGGAGGCGGGACACTCTATGCCAGCTACGGCCCCTCCGAGGGCTGGGGAAAGTTCTCGGCGCTTGACGACCTGCGGTTCGACCGGGGCGAGACCCTGGTGATGGCACAGGGCACCGGCGATGATCCCGCCGGCATGGCCGCCTTCATCCCCGGGCTGCTGGCCGGGCTTGGCGGCGGGGCGCTGCCGGCGGCCGCGATCATCGGCGGCGGCCTGATCGTCGGTGGCGGCGGCGGTGGCGGCGGTGGTGGTGGCCGTGCAACCCCGACCGTGGATGGTCCGGAGTCGTCCCATACCGTCACGACGAACACGCCGAACCCGCAGCTTGTGGTTACCGGAACGGGCGAGCCGGGCGACACCGTGGTCGTGGTGATCGGCGACCAGACCCAGACCACCACCATCGGCGGCGGCGGAACCTGGGGCGTGACCTTCCCCGAGACCGGTCTGCCCGACGACGGAACGCATGAGGCCGTGGTCACGGTGACGCCGCCGGGCGGCGGCAACGGCATCGTGCTGGACGGCCCCACATTCATCCTGGACCTGACGCCCCCCGACGTGTCCTTCGGCTTCGGCACCGAGGGCACCGGCCATGTCGAGAACGCGGTCGACCATACCGATGGTGTGACCGTGGGCGGCACCGGCGAACCCGGCGCCACGCTGGTTGTCACCGTGGGCGGTGCCACGCAGACCACGACCATCGGCACGAATGGCAACTGGTCGGTGACCTTCACGCCGACGCAACTGCCGGGCGGCGAATACACCAGCGGCATCACGGTCGTGGCGACCGATCCGCTGGGCAACACCACCACGATCACCGACCGCGTCGTCATCGACACGGTTCCGCACCCATTGGCGGTCGATCCTGTGACCGCCGACAACACCGTGAACGCCGCCGAGGCGAGCGCCGGGTTCCAGATCACCGGCACGTCAACCGCAGGCGCGACGATCACGGTCGTGCTGGGGGGCCAGACCCTGACCACCGTCGTCGGCGCGTCCGGCGCCTGGGCGGTATCCTATCCGGCAGGCGTTCTGGCGCCCGGCGAATATGATGCGACCATCACGGCGACCACCGTCGATGCCGCGGGCAACCCGTCCTCGACCACCCACACCCTGCGGGTGGATACCGTGACCTCGGTCACGCTGAGCGGGCCGGTTGCCGGGGATGACGTGGTGAATGCGGCCGAAGCCGCGGGTGGCATCGCGCTGTCCGGCACCGCGCAGCCCGGGTCAACCGTCAGCGTTTCGTGGAACGGCGTGACACTGCCCGCCACCGTCGGCGCATCGGGCGCCTGGACGGTCACCTATCCCGCGGCGTCGATTCCGGCGGGCGAATATGCCTCGACCGTGACCGTCACCGCGACCGACACGGCGGGCAACACCGCAAGCGCGACGCGGGCGGTCCAGATCGACACGGTTCCGCACCCGCTGGCCATCAATCCGGTCACCGCCGACAACATGGTCAACGCGGCCGAGGCCGGGTCCGGCTTCCAGATCACCGGCACCTCGACACCCGGCGCAACGATCAGCGTGACTGTCGCCGGAGAAACCCGCACCGCCACCGTCAGCGCGGGTGGCACATGGTCGATCAGCTATGGGCCGGGCCAGATCGCGCCGGGTGAGTACGACGCGACGATCACTGCCACCACCTCGGATGCCGCGGGCAACCGTTCCTCCACGACCGCGACCTTCAAGGTCGACACGCTGACCTATGTGTCGCTCGACACGCCGGTGGCAGGCGACGATGTCGTGAATGCGACCGAGGCGGCAGGCGGTGTGGTGCTGGCCGGTGCGGCGCAGCCCGGTGCCAGCCTCAGCATCGCCTGGAACGGCACGACCCTGCCCGCGATGGCGGGCGCCGATGGCCGGTGGACCGCGACCCTCCCGGCATCGAGCTTTGCCTCGGGCGAGTATGCCTCGACAGTGTCCGTCACGGCGACCGACGCGGCGGGCAATACGGCCACGCGCAATCACGCCGTGCGCATCGACACCGTGACCTCGGTCTCGGTCGATGCGGCGCAGGCGGGTGGCGACAATATCCTGTCGGGCGCCGAGCGCACATCGGGTCTGATCCTGACCGGCCGCGCCGAGGCCGGTGCGACCGTGGCCGTGACCTTCGAAGGGGTGACGCGCACCGTCACGGCAAATGGCGCAGGCACCTGGACCGCGAACTGGAGCCCGGCCGAGGTGCGGACCGGCACCTACAACGCGACCGTCACGGTCAGCGCGACCGATGCCGCGGGCAACACCGCAACGGCGACGCATGCGCTGGCCGTGGATACCGAGGTGCAGAACTTCCGCCGTGTCGGGCTGTCCACGGGGGCGGATGATGTGCTGAACGGCGTCGAGGCCGCCAGCGGCCTGACCGTCACGGGCACGGTCGAACCGGGGTCGACCGTCATGGTGCGTTTCGGCAGCGGATCGTCAAGACCGGCCTCGGTCGCCGCGGATGGCACCTGGACCGTGACGATCCCGCCCGGCGATATCCCTGCCGGCGAAAACGCCGTGACCCTGACCGCCACCGCGACCGACCGCGTGGGCAACACCGCCACGATGACGGAAACCGTGCAGGTCGACACGCTGGTGACGCCCTTCACCCGCACCGGCGGCCCGATCGGCGGCGACGGGGTGCTGAACGCGGTCGAGGTGCAGGCCGGGCTGCCGCTGGGCGGCACCGCCGAACCGGGATCGACGGTTGTGGTGCGGCTGTCCACAGGCGCCGAAAAGACAGCGGTCGCGACGGCTGGCGGCACATGGTCGGTTCTGTTCGGCGCGGCCGACCTGCCGCAGGGCGAACGGAATGTCTCTGCCACCATTACGGCAACGGATCGCGCAGGCAACACCGCCACGCTGACCGAGGCCTTTGCCGTCGATACCGTGGCGCCGGGCTCGCCCGACGTTCTCTCCTTCTCGCGCGATGCAAATGGCCTGCGCGGCATCGGCACCGAGGCAACGAGCGACACCTATGCCTTCACCCGCATCGACCAGAACGGCAACCAGCAGACCATCAACGCCACCCGCACCGACGACACGCTGTTCGACGAGACGAACTTCCGTTTCGCTTCCACCGTGCCGGACGGCAGCTACCTGGTGATCAACACGAGCGATGCGGCCGGAAACCAGTCGTCCACGCTGCTGATCGTCGACAACACCAACGCGCCGACGGTCAACCTGGGCCGTGGCGGCCTGGCCAACTTCGACTTCTCGGCCATCGACCTGACCTTTGCGCCCGATGCCCGCCTGACGATCACCGAGACCCAGCTTCGTGATCTGACCGGTCCCGAGGACCGGCTGGTGATCAAGGGTGGCAACGACGACGTGGTCACGATGGTCGGCGCGACCGCGACAGGTGCCAGCGAGATGATCGACGGGCAGCGGTACACGATCTACACGCTGGGCAGTTCGGGCGCGACACTGCTGCTGGATGACGACATCCGGACGACGATCTGACGGGGCGTCCGGTGGCAGGCTCCGGCAGCCGCACAGGGGGGGGCGCGCGGACCCCGACATGGCTGATGGTCACCCTGATCCTGTCGGGGTGCATGGGGACGGGTGGCGGTCCGGGCGTCGGCATGTTCGCCGGCCGGCCTTCGGACCCGGCCGTCGCCCCCGATGGCAAGGGCGAGGTCGCGCGCGCGGCAGCCGATCGCGGCGAACGTGACGAAGGGCGTTCTGCCGTGATCGACGATCTGGTCGCCCGCCGCTCGGTTCTGCCGCCCGGCAGCGCCTATGCGAGGGTGGCCGAGGCGGTGCTGGGCGCAAGCCAGGGCGCCGCCGCCGCCGAACTGCGCGTCGCGCGGCTGAAGGCCGAGGCCAAGGCGAAGACCTGGCTTCCCGCCCTGGGCCCCGATGTCTCGCTCACCTCGCTGGGTTCGATCGCGGCCGGTTTGCTGGTGCAGCAGGTGCTGCTCGACAACGGTCGCCGCAAGGCGGAGCGTGCCTTTGCGGCCGCGGATGTCGAGGTGGCGGCGGTTGCGCTTGCCGCAGACATGAACGCCCGCGTCCATGACGGGATTGCCCGGCACATCGAGGCCGAGCGCGCAGGCGCGCTGATCGCGGTGTCCGACCGCTCCGTCTCCCGCATGGCGAACTATGCCCGCATCATCGACGGGCGGGTCGAGGGCGGTCTGTCCGACAGGTCCGAACAGCGGGTCGTCGCGCAGAAACTGGCCGAGATGCGCGCCACCGCCGCCCGCGACCGTGAGGCGCAGGCGACGGCGCGTGCCGAACTGGCCACGCTGACCGGCAGGGCGTCGCCCGACGTGGCGGGGCTGTCCGATATCGCGGGCGTGCCACCCGGAACCGTGCCGCTGACGGTGCTGCGTGCCGATGGCGAGGGCCGGCGGACTGTCGCGCAGGCCCGCATCGACCGTGCCGCGCATCTGCCCGGGATCGGGGCCGGGGCCACGATCACCCCCGACGGGTTGAAGGGCAGCGTCAATCTCGGTGCGGACAAGCTGTTCTCGCGCGGAACGCCCGCCAGCCTCGAGGCGCTTCAGGCGACCGAGACCCTGGCAGCGCAGAACCTGGCCGAGGCGAAGGAGGCCGCCGACCGCGAGATCGTGGCCCTGGACCGTCAGATTTCCGAGCTTGCCGCCAGGCGGACCGAAGCCGCGAAGGTGCTGTCCGAGACCGAGGCCGCGCAGAAGCTCTACGCCGACCAGTACGAGGTCGGTCGCCGTCCGCTGATGGATCTCGTGACGATGACCGAGACGCTGGCGCGGCTGGAACGCGAACAGGCCGGGCTCGTCTACGAGATGGCGCTGCTCCGCCTGCGGCAGGCGCAGATGCGGGGCGTTCTGGTGGATGGGGGGCGGATGTGACGCAGCGCGTGGTTGCCTTCGATCCGCAGGCGGGCCGCGCAGCGCAGCAGGCCGCGCCGGTGGCGCTGACCATCGGCCCCGTGGTGGCCGACGCGCCGCCCCTGCGCCCCGGTGGCCCTGCCCTGCAGGCGATCCCGGCACCCGAACCGTCGCCCGCCGCGCCGCGCAATCGCGCCGAGGCGCGGGCCGATCTGGCGTCGATCTATGCCGGGGTGATGGGTGTGGCCATTCCCGCCGTCGACATCCTGGAAAAGCTTCCCGCCTCGGCGCGCGACACCGCCCCCGGCCTTGAATCCCTGGCCGCCGCGCTGGGTTCTGCCGGTCTCGCCGCCCGGGTCACCACCGCCCGGACGCCGCGTCCCGATCTCTGGCCGGCGCTGGCCGAGATGACATCGGGTCAGCTTGTGCTGGTCCTGTCGCAGGCGGGTACCGTGCTGACCGTCTATGACCCCACATGCCCCGACGCCCGGGCCGAGGTGCCGCAGGCCGAGTTCGCCCGCGTTTTCGCGGGCCGGATACTGAAGGCACGGGTCACCCTTGCCGATCTGGCCGCACGCCATGCCCTGCCCGGTGCGGCGCCCCACTGGTTCTGGGGCGAGTTCCTGCGCCACCGCCGCCCGATGGTCGAGGTCGCGACCGGCTCGCTGGTGGCGAACCTTCTGGCGGTCGCGGTCGCGCTGTTCTCGTTGCAGGTGTACGACCGGGTCATCCCGCACCAGTCCGAACCGACGCTGTGGGTGCTGGCGCTGGGCGCCATGCTGGCCGTCGGTCTTGAAGGGCTGCTGAAATCCGCGCGTTCGTCGCTGATGGACGCCACGGGCAAGCGGATCGAGATGTCGGTGCAGACCGCGCTGATGACAAGGCTGCTGGGCATGCGGGCCGCCCCGGGCGACCGCAAGCCGTCCGAACTGTTCGCGGCCATGCGCGAATTCTCGTCGGTGCGCGAATTCTTCACGGCCTCGACCATCGGCACCGTCGCCGACCTGCCGTTCCTGATCATCTTCCTGCTGCTGGTCGCCTCGATCGGCGGTCCGGTGGTCTGGATCCTGATCCTCGGCGGCGTTCTCATGGTGGCGCCCGGCTTCCTTTTCCAGAAGCGCATGGTCGCGCTGACGGCGGCCACGCAGGGGGCCGCGACCCGCGCAGCCCGACTGCTGTATGAATCGATCCACGAGGCGGAAACGCTGGCCACCCAGCGGGGCGAGGATCGGGTCAAGCGGCTGTGGTCGGAAATGACCGCGCTGACCGCGGCCAAATCCTCCGATCAGCGCCGGCTGACGGCGGCGCTGACCACCTGGGCGCAGGCGGTGCAGCAGGTCACCTATGTCGCTGCCGTCGTCGCCGGGGCCTATCTGGTGTTCGCGGGCGATTTCACGGTGGGCACGATCATCGCCATCGGCATCCTGACCGGCCGCACCCTCGGCCCGCTGTCGCAGCTTGCCTCCACCCTGGCGCGCTGGTCGAATGTCAAGGCGGCGCTCGACGCGCTCGACGCCATCGCCAACGCGCCCCAGATCGAGGACCCGACGCGCAGCTATCTGCGCCGCGACCGGCTGACCGGGGCATTCGAACTGCGCGGCCTGACCTTCCGCTACGATCCCAAGGGCGCGCCGGTGGTGGACATTCCCGCGCTTGGCATCCCGCCGGGTCAGCACGTCGCCGTTCTGGGTGCAAACGGTTCGGGCAAGTCCAGCCTGCTGCGGCTGCTGGCCGGCCTTTACGAACCCGGCCAGGGCCGCGTGCTGCTGGACGGCGTCGACATGGGGCAGATCCATCCGCGCGACCTGCGCCGCGGCCTCGGGTATCTGGCGCAGGAGGTGCGGCTGCTCGCGGGGACCCTGCGCGACAACCTCAACCTGCACGGGCTGGAGCGTGATGAGGACCGGATGCTTCAGGCGCTCGACTTCGCCGGCCTCGGGCAGTTCGTGCGGGCGCATCCGCGCGGGCTTGACCTGCCGATCCATGAGGGTGGCGACGGGCTGTCGGTGGGTCAGCGGCAATCGATCGGCTGGGCGCGGCTCTGGCTGCAGAATCCTGCGGTGGTCATCCTCGACGAACCGACGGCGGCGCTTGACCAGACGCTTGAAAGCACACTGGTCAGCCGCCTGTCCTTCTGGCTGCAGGGCCGGACGGCGGTGATCGCCACGCATCGCATGCCGATCCTGACGCTGACGAATCGCGTGCTCGTCCTGCAGAACGGGCGCCTGGCCGTCGATGGCCCGCGCGAAGCCGTGCTGGCCCATCTGACCAAGGGGCCTGCCGCATGACGACCATCGATCCGGCCGAGTTCGAACATGGCCTGGCCCGGTCGGGCTGGACGATCCGCATCGTGGCCGGGGTGTTCGCGGTGTTCCTGCTCTGGGCGGCCTTGGCCTGGGTCGATGAAATCGTCCGTGCGCCGGGGCAGTTCGTTTCCTCGTCGCGGCCGCAGATCATCCAGAACCTCGAAGGCGGCATCCTTGCCGAACTGCATGTGGCCGAAGGTGACGTGGTCGAGCATGGTCAGGTCCTTGCACGCCTGCACGGCACGCAGTACCGCTCGGGCGTCGATGACCTGCGCGACCAGATCGCCGCCCTGGAACTGCGCCGCAACCGCCTTGAGGCCGAGATGGCCGGCGCCGACGAATTCGATCCGCCTTCGGAACTTGCCGCGCGCCTGCCCGACATCGCCCGGTCCGAGGCCGCGCTGCTTTCGGCCCGCCAGGCCGACTTCATCGCGCGCCGTGACGGCGCCCGCCAGGTCATGGCGCAGTCGCAGAAGGAAATGGAGCTGATGGAGGCGATGCTGAAGCGCGAGCTGGTGCCGCTGATCGAGGTGACCCGCGCCCGCCGCGCCTTCCGCGACGCCGAGAACCGCTATTCCGACACGGTCACCCAGACCGAACTGGAACGCGCCGCCGAATACTCCGAGACGCTCAAGGAGATCGGCACGCTGCGCCAGACCCTGACCGCGGCCGAGGACCAGCTGGGCCGGACCGAACTGATCGCCCCGATGCGCGGCGTCGTCAACAAGCTGTCGGTGACCACGATCGGCGGTGTTGTCCGCCCCGGCGAAGAGATCCTGCAGATCGTGCCCCTGGATGAGGAACTGTTCCTGGAAGCCCGTGTGCGTCCGGAAAACATCGCCTCGGTGCGCGAGGGGCAGCAGGCCACGGTCAAGGTCTCGGCCTATGACTATACGATACACGGCACGCTTCAGGCCACCGTCACCGTGGTGTCCGCCGACACGTTCCGCGACGAGCGCGCCCGCGATCCCGACGCCGCCGCGCACTACAAGGTGACGCTGCGCATTGACCCCGACAGCGCGCGGGGTCGCGCCGCCGCCATGGCGATCCGCCCCGGGATGCAGGCCGAGGTGGAGTTGCAGACCGGCGGCAAGACCGTGCTGACCTACCTGCTCAAGCCGCTCTACAAGTCGCAGGAGGCGCTGCGCGAGCGCTGATCCCGGTTGCCTGCGCCCGCCCGATCCCCTAAACCCCGCCTGCCTTCATCCTGGCCCAAAACCCCTGCGGAGGCCGCGGCGGCACCAGCCCCCGGCCCCTGTCGCCCCTGACCGGAGCCTGCGGCATGTCGTTCAATACCTATGGCCACGTCTTCCGCGTCACCACCTGGGGCGAAAGCCATGGGCCGGCACTGGGCTGCACGGTCGATGGCACCCCCCCCGGCGTGCCCCTGTCCGAGGGCGACATCCAGCCCTGGCTCGACCGGCGCCGCCCCGGCCAGAACCGCTATACCACCCAGCGGCAGGAACCCGACCTGGTGCGCATCCTCTCGGGCGTGTTCGAGGGCGTCACCACCGGCACGCCGATCCAGTTGATGATCGAGAACACCGACCAGCGGTCAAAGGACTATGGCGCCATCGCGCAGCAGTTCCGGCCCGGCCACGCCGACATCACCTACCACCAGAAATACGGGGTGCGCGACCATCGTGGCGGCGGGCGCTCAAGCGCCCGCGAAACCGCGGCACGGGTGGCGGCGGGCGGTGTTGCGCGCGCGGTTCTGGCACGGATGCTGCCCGGCCTGCGCATCACCGGCTACATGGTGCAGATGGGCGCGCGCGCGATCGACCGCGCGCGTTTCGATCCGGCCGCGGTGGATGACAATCCGTTCTGGTGTCCCGATGCGGCGACGGCCGCGCTCTGGGCCGAGGATCTGGACGCGCTGCGGAAATCGGGCAATTCCGTCGGCGCGGTGATCGAGGTTGTCGCCTCGGGCGTCCCCGCGGGCCTCGGCGCCCCGCTCTATGGCAAGCTCGATGCCGATCTGGCCGCCGCGATGATGTCGATCAACGCGGTCAAGGGGGTCGAGATCGGCGAAGGCATGGCCGCCGCTGCGCTGACCGGCACCGAGAATGCCGACGAGATGCGCATGGGCCCGGATGGGCCCGTGTTCCTGTCGAACCATGCAGGCGGCATCCTGGGCGGAATCTCGACCGGTCAGGATCTGGTTGTCCGCTTTGCCGTCAAGCCGACCTCGTCGATCCTGACGCCCCGCCGCAGCATCGACCGCGCCGGTCAGCAGGTCGACCTCGTGACCAAGGGACGCCACGACCCCTGCGTCGGTATCCGTGCCGTCCCGGTGGGCGAGGCGATGATGGCGGCGGTCATACTTGACCACCTGCTGCTGGACCGCGCGCAGACCGGCGGCACCCGGGGGCAGATCGGCTAGCCGCGCACCGACGCGTCGGGCTGCCGGATCGGCAGGGGCATCGGCAGGCGGACCGGGGCCGTCATCAGGTTCAGATCGCGCAGGGTCATTGCATCCTCCGTATCGCGGCGGCCGGTTTCCTTGCCGCCTGCCACTTATACGCGCGAACCTGGCGGCGGCGCTTGAAACATGTGTCACATTTGCGGGATTGCAGCCCATCGTCGTGCCGCTGCCCGTGCCCGTGCCCGTGCCGGTCACCCGGGCTGCCGGCTCAGCTGCACCGCCAGGATTCCGCCGGCCACGATGGCCACCCCCACGCCGTCCCACAGGCTCAACGCCTCGCCCAGAACGGCGGCCCCGATCAGCACGCCGAAGAACGGGTTCAGGAAATGGAACGCCGCCGCGCGCACGGCGCCGATGCGGCCCACCAGCACGAACCACACCCAGGTCGCCACCAGGCCAGGCACCAGCGTCGTGTAGGCAAAGGCCCAGACCATGCGCGCGGTCCAGTTCACGGTGATTCCGCCCGGCCATTCCAGCACGGCGGCGGCCATCGCCAGCGCAGCCGCGCCGACCAGCATCTGAAGGCCGACCACCATCAGCACGTTGCCGCCGCCCGCCGATGCGCCCCGCACCGACAGCGTGGCAAAGGCCAGCGCCATCACGCCCAGCCCGCACATCACCAGGCCTGGGACGTCCACGCCCGCGCTCAGCCGTGTGCCCATGATCAGCGCGACACCGGCAAATCCGGCCGCAAGCCCGGCGATGCCGAGCGGCCGCACCCTTTCGCCATGCAGTGCCCAACCTGCCACGGCGACGATCAGCGGCATGGTGGATGCGGCGATCGAGGCCAGCCCGGCCTCAATCCGCTGCATCGCGACAAAGTAGAACCCGAGGTAGAGGGCGTTCTGGCAGATGCCGAAGATCACCGTGGCACGCCACTGCGGCCGGGTCAGCCGCGCCGACTGGCCCATCGCCGCGGCAAAGGCGATGCCGATCAGGCCCGAGATGAGGAACCGCAACGCCAGTGCCGTCACCGGCGGGGCGTCCGTCACGATCATCCGCGCCGAGGTGAAGGCGGATGACCACATCAGCGCGAAGGCCGTGCCCATCAGGATCGCGCGCAGGTCCATGGCCTCTCCGCTCCGGCGCGCTTGCCGCGCCGGACCTGCGGCTATCGGCGCGGGCCGCCGGGGTCAAGGGCGGCCCGCCGGGCGGGCATGCTGCGGCCGACGCACGGGGCGTCGGCGGGCCGGTCAGGCGCGCGCCTTCAGGGTATCGCGGATCTCGGCCAGCAGCTCTTCTGCGGTCGGGCCCTTGGGCGCTGCGGGCGCAACCTCTTCCTTCTTCAGCATCGCATCCTTCATCCGGTTCAGCCCCTTGACCAGCAGGAACACGACCCAGGCGATGATCAGGAACTTGATGATCGCGTTGATGAAGTTGCCGATCATGAACTGCGCGTCGCCAAAGCCGAAGCTGACGCCGGAAAAATCGACCCCGCCCACGAACAGGCCGATCAGCGGGTTCACCAGATCGTCCACCAGCGAGGTGACGATGGCGGTGAAGGCCGCCCCCATGATGATCCCGACCGCCATGTCCATGACATTGCCACGCGCGATGAAGGCCTTGAACTCGTTCAGCATATTCCGATTCCCTGTTCCATTGCCCGGGCGTTCCCGGGGTGTCGTTCCGGCGCGCACATGCGCCGTGCGGATTTCTATCACCTCGGCCGTGGTTTTCACGGGGAAAACGCGCGTATGGTGCGACGACCTCAGAGACAGGGAACCCAGATGCAGACGCTTGCCGACTTTCCGATCACCCGCCGCTGGGCGCCGCGCGATCCCTCCGCGATCCAGCTCTATTCGCTGCCCACGCCCAATGGCGTGAAGGTCTCGATCATGCTGGAAGAGGTGGGCTTGCCCTATGACGCCCATCTGGTGAACTTCGCCACCGACGACCAGATGACGCCCGAGTTCCTGTCACTGAACCCCAACAACAAGATTCCCGCCATCATCGACCCGGCAGGCCCGGGCGGCCGCCCCCTGCCGCTGTTCGAATCCGGCGCGATCCTGATCTATCTGGCCGAGAAATCCGGCCAGCTGCTGCCGCAGGCGAACCGCTACGAGGTTCTGCAATGGCTGATGTTCCAGATGGGGGGCATCGGGCCGATGTTCGGGCAGGTGGGCTTCTTCCACCACTTCGCCGGAAAAGAGATCGAGGATCCGCGCCCCAAGGAACGCTACCGGGCCGAGGCCGCGCGCCTGCTCAAGGTGCTCGACGGCGCCCTGCAGGGGCGCGACTGGGTGGCGGGCGACTATTCCATCGCCGACATCGCCATCGCCCCCTGGCTGCGCACGCTGCGCGATTTCTACAAGGCGGGCGACATCACCGGCTGGTCCGACCTGCACAACGTGCCCGGCTATCTTGACCGCTTCCTCGCCCGCCCCGCCGTGGAACGCGGGCTGGTGCAGCCGCCGCGCACCTGAGCGCGCCGTGCCGGCAGGGGGTCATTCCCCCTGTCCGGTCATCCCCCGCAGCCGCGCGGCAACACCCTGCATCGCGCTGTCAAGCCTGATGCGCAGGCCGTTCACGCCTTCCACATAGGTTTGCATCGCCGGGGCCGCACCCGGCAGGTGCCGCGCGATGCGCGGGGCCATCACGTACAGCGCCAGCAGAATCGCCGCGATGACCAGCATCGCGACAAAGCCGCTGCGGAACCCGTTGCGCGCCACCTCCGCCTCGGCAACCGGCGCGACCGCCGCCTCGTCGCCCCGTGTCTCGCTCCCGGCGCGCAATGTCGAGTTGATCTCTTCAATGTCGGGCAGCAGGTCGCGCCGGTTGCCGGGCCGCTGGGTGATCGGGCGGTCTGCCTCTGCCTCCGACGGCTCGGTGCCTGGCGTCGGCGGGGCGGGCCGCTCGGTCGGGGCGGCGCCGGTCAGGCCAAGGTCGGGCTGCGTCTCGACACCGCGCGCGGCCTCGGCCTTGCGCGCCGCCACCTCGCGCTCGGCTTCCTCGCGCAGCACGGACAGCAGCGCCTCGTCTATGCTGCGGCGCGGCGGCAGCGCGGCAGCCGGAGCGGCGGCGGCTGCCACCGTCACCATCGGTTCCTCGGCCGGATGCGCGGGCGAGGCGGCGATGCCGACGGGCTCCGGGTCGGGAACCGCCGCCAGCGCCTCGTGCTCGCTTTCCTCATCGTCGTCCGGCGCAAGGTCGGGGGGCAACTGGAACCAGGCATGCCCGCAGTTCGAGCATTGCACGTCGCGTCCCGCGTCAGGGATCGCATGATCGTCCACCTCGTACTGCGCGTCGCAGTTCGGGCACACCAGCCGCATCAGGTCCGTCCCCGCCCGTGATACTCCCCGTTGTACATGTTGTAACCGCCTCCTGTGCGTTATCCAAGTGCTAGTGGCCCGGCCTCGTCAACTTCGCGGACAGCAGACGATTGAAACCGCGGCGCCCTTGGGCAATTCTGCAACCGTCCGGCCGGGCCCCATGCCGCGCCCGGCGCTGTTCCTGCGAGGACCCGTGATCGCCTTCGACAACGTCGCCTACAGCTACGGCGGAGGAGAGCTTCTGTCCGACGTCAGCCTCCGGCTGGCACCGGGATCTTTCCATTTCCTGACAGGCCCTTCCGGCGCGGGCAAGACGACGCTGCTCAAGCTCTGCTACGCCGAGCTTCTGCCGACGGCGGGCCGCATCACCATCTTCGACCGCGAGGTGCGCGGGCTTGTGCGTGACGACATCGCGCGCCTGCGCCGCCGCGTCGGCGTGGTGCATCAGGATTGCCAGTTCCTCGACCATCTGCCGGTGGCGGCCAATGTCACGCTGCCGCTGACCGTCGCGGGGCGCGACGCCGATCCGGGCGACCTGTCGTCGCTGCTGGGCTGGGTGGGGCTGTCGGGCGTGGCGGCATCGCTGCCGCCGCAACTCTCCGGTGGGGAACGCCAGCGGGCCGCCCTTGCAAGGGCGGTGATCATGGGCCCCGACGTGATCCTGGCCGACGAACCCACCGGCAACCTCGACTGGGAGATGTCGCTGCGCCTGCTCACGCTGCTTGTGGAACTGAACCGCATGGGCAAGACGGTGCTGGTGGCCACCCATGACATGAACCTCATCCGCCAGGCAAAGGCGCAGACGCAGGCCCGCGTGCTGCGCATCGCGCAGCGCCGGGTGCAGCTTGCCGGGGCCGATCTGTGACGGTGCCCGTCGCGCGCGCTGGCTGGTTCGCCCGCATGCTCGCCGCGCTGCGCGAGGCCGATCGCGTCGTGCCCCCGACCGGCGCCACGGCCTGGATCACCACCTTCACAGCCGGCGCCATGGCCTTTCTCGCGGTCTTTGCGCTGGCCCTGTCGCTGGCCGCCGGGCGGCTGGCCGACCGCTGGGGCGAGGCGCTGGCCAGAACCGCGACGGTGCGCATCGCGGCCCCGCCCGACCAGATGGCGCAGCAGGTGGCCGCCGTGCTGGACGTGCTGTCCACCACGCCCGGCGTCGCCACGGCCCGGGCCATCCCCGAGGACGAGGCGCGCGCCCTGCTCGAACCCTGGTTCGGCCCCGACCTGCCGATCGACCGCCTGCCTGTCCCCCGGCTCGTCGAACTGACCGAGGGCGATCCGGGATATGACGGACAGGGCCTGCGCCTGCGCCTGTCGGCCGAGGCGCCCGGTGCCGTGCTGGATGATCATACCCGCTGGCGCAGGCCGCTCGCCCAGGCGGCCGGGCGCCTGCGGATGCTCGGGGCGCTGTCGCTGGGCCTGATCGGCGCGGCCTTCGCCGCGATGATCACGCTTGCCGCCACGGCGGCGCTTGCCGCCAACGCCCAGGTGATCGGCGTGCTGCGCCTGATCGGCGCCCGCGACGCATGGATCGCCCGGGCCTTCGTGCGCCGCTTCACGCTGCGCGCCCTAGGGGGCGCCGCCGCTGGTGCCGTCATCGGCACCGCCGCCGTGGCATTCCTGCCCGCCGCCGACGCCGCCGGGGGCTTTCTGACCGGGCTGGGATTCCAGGGCACCGCCTGGTTCTGGCCCGCCGCGCTGCCGCCGGTCGCGGGCCTTGTCGCGCTTGTCGCGACCAGGTTTGCCGCCTTTCACAAGCTTCGGGAATTGCGCTGATGTCCCCTGTCCTGCAATGGCTGCGGTCGGTCGTGTTCATCGTCCAGATGTATCTGGCGATGGTGGTTCTGGCGATCGTGTTCACACCCTTCGCCATCTTCCGCCGCGATGCCGCCTTCTCGGCCATCCACACCTATTGCCGCTGGGTCCGGTTCTCGGCCCGCCTGCTGGTCGGCCTTCGGTCCGAAGTGCGCGGAACCCCGCCAGAGGGCGAGGTGCTGGTTGCCGCAAAACACCAGAGCTTCTTCGACATCATCATCCTCGTCTCGGTCCTGCCGCGGCCCAAGTTCATCATGAAGAAGGAGCTGAAGTGGGCGCCCATCCTCGGCTGGTATGCGCTGCGCATCGGCTGTGTGCCGGTCGACCGGGGCAAGCGCGGGCAGGCCATCACCGCGATGAAGGCGCGCGTGGCCGCAGGCACCGCCTTTCCGGGGCAACTGGTGATCTATCCGCAGGGCACCCGTGTGGCCCCCGGCGCGACGCTGCCCTACAAGGTGGGCACCGGCCTGCTCTACGAACAGCTTGGCCAGCCCTGCATCCCGGTTGCGACCAACGTCGGCGTGTTCTGGCCGCGCCGCAGCCTGCTGCGTCGCCCCGGCCTTGCCGTGGTCGAGTTCCTGCCCCCGATCCCGCCCGGGCGCCCGGTTCCCGCCTTCATGACCCAGCTCGAAACCACCATCGAAACCGCCTCGGACCGCCTGATGGCCGAAGCGGGTTTCGTCCGTCGCTGACCTCCACAGCAGAAAGCCCGCGCCATGCCCTTCGCCGACCCTGCCCATATCGACGACATGAACCTGTATCTGGGCGACCGGATCGCAGAGGTGAACGGCTGGTGCGGCCCGCATTTGTGGCAGGCGCTCTGGCCCGTCGCCCGCGCCATCGGTCAGGGCCCGGTGGCCGAGATCGGCGTGTTCGAGGGCAAGTTCCTGATCGGCCTGGTCAAGACCTTCGACCCCGACGCGGTGTTTTCGCATGCCGCGATCGACGTCTACGACATGCAGCAGTTCAACCTCGATGGCGCGGGCGTCGGCAAGGCCGCCGTACTTGACACCAACCTCAAGGCGCATGGCCTGGGCGCCCACCGGGTCGAGAAGGTCCGCGCCGACAGCCTGGCGCTGCGTGCTGCCGACGCCGCGGCCCTGGTCGCACGGCACGGCCAGTTCAAGTTCTTCAGCGTGGACGGCTGCCACGAGGTCACCCACACGATGAACGACATCGAATTCGCCATGCAGGTCACCGCCCCCGAGGGCCTGATCTCGGTCGACGACTACCTCAACCCAAGCTGGCCCGGCGTCAGCGAGGCGGTGGCCAAGATGTACCTGCTGCGCAACTTCGCCTTCGTGCCGCTGTTCTACACCATGAACAAGCTGTTCCTCTGCTCGATCTCCTACCACGACACCTATCTGAAACTGCTGCAGAAATCCGTCGTGGCCGAGTTCCCGGGCACGCCGGTCAAGCCGGTCACGCGCTTCGGCTTCCGCACGCTGACAATCCTGCCCCGGATCCAGTCCTGGCTGCCCCTGCGCGCGGCCTGAACAGGGAGGGCCGAATGCCGGACTGGATCGACGACATCGCGGCGCTTGAGGCGCTCTACGGAACCCCGGGGCAGGCGTCCACCGTCAAGGTGACCTCCTGCCTGACCCCCGCCTACCGCGCCTGGATCGGGCGGTCGCGGTTCTGCGTCCTGTCCACCGTCGGCCCCGAGGGCACCGACGGCAGCCCCCGGGGCGATGACGGCCCGGTGGTGGCGGTGCTGGACGACCGGACGCTGGCGCTGCCCGACTGGCGGGGAAACGACCGCATCGACAGCCTGCGCAACATCGTCCGCGACGGCCGGGTCAGCCTGATGTTCCTGGTCCCGGGGTCGAACACCGCGATGCGGGTCAACGGCACCGCCCGGCTCACCGTTGACGACACGATGCGCGCCCGGTTTGCCCGCGATGGCCACCTGCCGCGCTGCGTGATCGTGATCGCCGTGGCCGAGGTCTATTCGCAATGTGCCCGCGCGCTGCTGCGCGCTGCCCTGTGGTCCGGGGATCAGGCGCAGGGCCTGCCGACCGTGGGCGACATGCTGCGCGAGATCACGCAGGGCGGCATCGACGGTGCGGCCTATGACGCCGCATGGCCCGCCCGCGCTGCCCGGACCCTCTGGTAG
Organism: Paracoccaceae bacterium; assembly: GCA_019454225.1. Classification (NCBI taxonomy): domain Bacteria; kingdom Pseudomonadati; phylum Pseudomonadota; class Alphaproteobacteria; order Rhodobacterales; family Paracoccaceae; species Paracoccaceae bacterium. Next base: position 818,758 of record CP075370.1, read on the forward strand.
CCGCCCGCCGCACCGACCTGGCCCGGGCGCGACATTGCGGCTTGACATGCAGGTAAATGACTGCATATTGGAGCCAAGGACGCAGGCGCCGAATGCGCGCGCCGACCGCAGACAGGGAAGGGGACCGGCATGCCGGACATTCTGCACAGGGTAGGGATCAGGTCGGCGGTGCCGGCCGTCTTCGGCGCACTCGCCACGCGCGATGGCGTCGCCGGCTGGTGGACCGAGGAAACCTCCGGCGACGACAGTGCCGGCGGCCGGCTGCGCGTCCGTTTCACCGATCGCGGCATCGAGATCGGCGCGATGGAGATGGCCGTGCTTGAACACCGCCCCGACACGCTGGTGCTGTGGGAGGTGGTCGCAGGCCCCGAGGAATGGATCGGCACCCGCATCCGCTTCGACCTCAAGCAGGAAGGCGATCATTGCGTGGTGCTGTTCCGCCACGAAGGCTGGGCCGAACCCGGCGAGTTCATGCACCATTGCAGCACCAAATGGGGCGTGTTCATGATGAGCCTCAAGGCACTGGTGGAAACCGGAACCGGCCTGCCAAGCCCGCGCGACATCAAGATCGACAACTGGAACTGACACCGGCCGGGGTGGGGGCGGAACCCGGAATGGATGCCGACAAGGTCTTCAAGGCGCTGGCCGATCCGACACGGCGGCGGCTGCTGGACCAGCTGTGCGAAGCCAACGGCCAAAGCCTCGGGCAGCTCTGCGACGGGCTCTCGATGACCCGGCAGTCGGCGACGCAGCATCTCGACATCCTCGAAGCCGCCAACCTGATCAGCACGGTCCGTCGCGGCCGGGAAAAGCTGCACTTCATCAACCCCGTGCCGCTGCACGACATCTACGAACGCTGGGTCCGCAAGTTCGAGACCGAACGCCTGCGGCTCCTGCATGACCTGAAACGCGAGCTTGAAGGAGAATGACCATGACCGGCCAGACCGCCACCTTCCAGTATGTGACCTATGTCCGCGCCACCCCCGACAAGGTGTTCGCGGCGATCACCCGACCCGAGATGGCGCGGGAATACTGGGGGCACGAAAACATCTCCGACTGGACGCCGGGCGCCCGCTGGCAGCATGTCCGCGCCGATGCGGGCCGCAGCGTGGAACTGGTGGGCGAGGTCGTCGAACACGCCCCGCCGCACCGGCTGGTGATCACCTGGGCCAATGCCTCGCAAGCCGCCGACCCGGCCGCATACAGCCGCGTGACCTTCGATCTTGTCCCCTATGACGGAATGGTCCGGCTGACGGTCACCCACGACGGGCTGATCCCGGGCAGCGGCATGCTGAACGGCATCTCAAAGGGCTGGCCCATCGTGCTGTCCAGCCTGAAATCCTACCTGGAAACCGGACAGGCCATCGACGTCTTCGCCAGGCCCGCCGCGACCGGCGCCGCCGCCTGACGGCAGGCCCGGCGGCGCAGGGGCCTGCCGCATGTCGGCGGGCCCGTCAGCTCAGCGGGCAGTCCGCGATGTCGAGGTCCAGCACCAGCGTCTCTCCCGGCGCATAGTCCCGGCCCGCGACATTGATGAACAACTCGCCCTTCTCGGTGAAGATGTCGGCCTCGGTCATCGGCAGGGTCGTCGCGTCACGGTCCACGGCCACATGGTTGAACAGCGCGCACTCGGTCTCGAACCGCAGGACATAGCCGTTGAACCGGGCGACATAGAAATTGCCCGAAGCCCCCTCGGGATAGGCAAAGCGGATGCGCGTCGGGTCGATCTGCACCTCTACCGGCACGATGTCGAAGCCGGGCGTCCGGAACTCAGGGCCTAGGCCGAACTCGATCCCGTCATCCACCACCACCGTGCGTCCCCGGCTGTTCAGGATCGGCGCCTCGCGGTCGTCATAGGTCAGCACGTAGAGCGTCACGATACGCCCCTCCAGCGTCCCGCCCGCCGCCACGGGCCCGCCCGTCGCCAGTGCCAGGCAGGCCGCCGCCGCCCCTGCCGTCCATGCCTGCCGAACCATCCCGCCCGTCCGCATCCCGCACCCTCCGTCCGATCCGCCGATGCCGCATCCTGCCACGGCGCGCGCGTCCGGTGGATGACGAATGCCGTCACATCCGGGCGCAAAGGTAAAGGATGTGTGAACGCGGCTGAATAAGTCATTGAAAACGCTTGTGCCGTTCAGCGTCCCATCGTGGGACGCTCCGATCCGGTCAGGCGAATTTCAGCGCCAGGATTCCGGCCAGGATCAATCCGATCCCCGCCACCCGCATGGCATTCACGGCCTCGCCGAACAGGAACACCGCCGCCACCGCCGTCCCGACCGCACCGATTCCCACCCAGACCGCATAGGCCGTGCCCACCGGCAGCGACTTCATCGCGACCGACAGCAGCCAGAATGACGCCAGCGCCCCCAGGATGGTCAGCACCGTCGGCACCGGGCGGCTGAACCCGTCCGAATACTTCAGCCCCAATGCCCAGCCCGTTTCCATGAGCCCGGCCAGAACCACGATCAGCCAGGGGTTCAAGCGGCCAGCCCCTTCGACCCCATCTCGACGAACTTCGCCCGCCGGTCCCGGATCAGCGTTTCGGGTTTCTTGCCGGTCAGGTCCTTCAGCATTATCTCGATCGCCTTGCCCACCGCATCGACCGCCTCGCGCGGCGCGCGCTGCGCCCCGCCCAGCGGCTCCTTCACGATCCGGTCCACCACGCCCAGCTTCTGCAGGTCCTGCGCCGTCAGCCGCAGCGCCTCGGCCGCCTCGCGCATCTTCTCGGCGTCCTTCCACAGGATCGAGGCGCAGCCCTCGGGGCTGATCACCGAATAGATCGAATGCTCCAGCATCGCGACCCGGTTGGCGGTGGCAAAGGCCACGGCCCCGCCCGACCCGCCCTCGCCGATCACCACCGAAATCAGCGGCACGCCGATCTCCAGGCATTTCTGCGTGCTGCGCGCAATGGCCTCGGCCTGCCCGCGTTCCTCGGCACCCTTGCCGGGATAGGCGCCGGGTGTATCGACCAGCGTGATCACCGGCAGCCCGAAGCGGTGCGCCATGTCCATCAGGCGGATCGCCTTGCGATAGCCCTCGGGCCGCGCCATGCCGAAGTTCCGCTCGATGCGGCTTTTCGTGTCGTTGCCCTTCTCGTGGCCGATCACCACCACCGGCAGGTCGTTGAACCGCGCAAGCCCCCCCATCACCGCATGATCGTCGGCAAAGTTCCGGTCGCCCGCCAGCGGCGTCCATTCGGCGAACAGCGCCTCGATGTAGTCCCTGCAATGCGGCCGGTCGGGGTGGCGCGCGACCTGGCATTTCTGCCAGGGCGTCAGGTTCTTGTAGAGATCGCGCAGCGCGGTCTCGGCCTTGCGGTCCAGCGCCTCGGCCTCCTTCGTGACATCCATGTCCTTGTTGCCGCGCGCCAGCGCGCGCAGTTCCTCGGCCTTGCCCTCGATCTCGGCCAGCGGTTTCTCGAAGTCGAGGTAGTTCATGTCAGGGCCTCCGCACGCATCAGGGCTATATGCGGCGGGCGTGACACGATTGCAACTCGGCAAGATTTGTCGTCCGGCCCCATGGTAGTCGCCGGATTGCAATCCGGGGGACCGATGAACACGCACCAGATCCGCATCGACCGTGTCTATCGCCACATCGCGCTGAACCTCGATGGCGACCTGTCGCTCGATCGTCTGGCCGATGTCGCGGCGCTGTCGCGGTTCCACTTTCACCGGATGTTCTCGGCCATGACCGGCGAGACGGTGGCCGAGGCCGTGCGCCGCGCACGGCTGAACCGGGCCGCGGTTCTGGTGGTGGGCGGCCGCGCGCCACTGGCGCGGATCGCCGCCGAGGTCGGGTATCCCAACATCCACAGTTTTGCCCGCGCCGTCCGCGCGGCCTTCGGGGTCACGCCCGCCGCCCTTCGCAGGCGCGGGGTTGTGCCGCCGGCGCTGATCCCCACCCGAAAAGGAGACCTGCCCATGCATCCTGTCCGCATCGAGACCGTGCCGCCCCTGCGGCTTGCCGCGCTGCCCCATCGCGGCCCCTATCCATCCATCGGGGCGACCTTCGCCGCGCTCTGGGACCGGATGGTGGCGGCGGGCCTTGTCGCCCGCATCGCCGGGCCCGGCGTGGCGATCTACTACGACGATCCGTCCGCGACGCCGGCGGCGGAGCTGCGCGCCCATGCGGCGGTGGCCATCGGCGGTGCCGAGGCACTGCCCGAGGGCTTCGACGACGTGACGCTGCCGGGCGGGCGCTGCGCCATCCTGACGTTGCGCGGGCCATATACGGGATTTCCCGCGGCATGGGCGTGGCTCTACGGTCAATGGCTGCCCGACAGCGGCGAGGTGCCGGCCGACCGGGCCCCATGGGAGGCCTATCTGAACAGTCCGTCGGACACGGCGCCCGCCGACCTGCTGTCCGAGATTCGTGTGCCGCTGGCCTGATCCGGAAAACAGCACAGCCCCGGAGGGCCGGGCCCCCGGGGCGTGCATCCTCCCCTTTTGCGCCGAACGGGCCTCCTCTCCCGGGGTCGGCGCAGGGATGTTTTCATACTGCCCGAGTCGCGGGCACTTGTCATCAAGTTGTGATATTCGTCAGGGCGATTTAGAAACTCTCGCGTCCGATCAGATCTGCCTGCCGCACGATGACCTCGGCCTGCCGCATGCTGGCGATGTCGATCAGCCGGCCCCTGTAGGTTGCGGCGCCCTGTCCGGCGGCCTTGGCGGCTTCCATCGCGGCAAGGATCTCGCGCGCTTCGGCCACGGTGGCCTCCGACGGTGTGAACACCTCATTGGCAAGCGCCACCTGCCTCGGGTGGATCGCCCATTTGCCCACCATGCCAAGGGTGGCCGACCGCCGCGCCTGCGCACGGAACCCCTCGTCATCGCCAAAGTCGCCGAAGGGGCCATCCACCGGCAGCACGCCATGCGTGCGGCAGGCCGCCACGATGGCCGCCTGTGCCCAGTGCCAGGGGTCCGACCAGTACTTCGCCCCTTCGCGGTGCATGTAGTAGTTTTCCTGCGTCCCGCCGATGCCGGTCGTCTGCATGCCCATGCTCGCCGCGAAATCGGCGGCGCCCAGGCTCATCGCCTGAAGGCGGGGGCTCGATGCCGCGATCTCCTCGACATGGGCGATTCCGGCCGCCGTCTCGATGATCACCTCCAGGCTGATCCGTTTCTGCCGCATCCTTGCGGCCTCGATCGCCGTGACAAGCGCATCCACCGCATAGACATCGGCAGCGCAGCCCACCTTGGGAATCATGATCTGGTCGATCCGGTCACCCGCCTCTTCCAGCACCTCGACCACGTCGCGATACCAGAACGGCGTGTCCAGCCCGTTGATGCGCACCGACAGGTGCTTGCGGCCCCAGTCCACCTCGTTGATCGCGCGGATGATGTTCCGGCGCGCCTCGGGCTTGTCGGCGGGGCCGACCGAATCCTCGAGATCGAGGTTGATCACATCCGCCGCGCTGAGCGCCATCTTCGGGAACAGCGCGGGCCGCGACCCTGGACCGAACAGCTGACAGCGGTTCGGGCGTTCAGGGGCAGGGGGTTGCAGACGAAAGGACATCGTGTGGACCTTGAGCTAAGGAAATTGCCGCTAGGCGCGCGCCTTCGGTATAATATTGCGCGCTGCGGCGCAACATGCCTTCGCAGGCGCAGCATCGGGAGCCGTCGGCGTGAATCCGCCTGCGACGCCGCAGCCCATTGATCATTGTCCATCGCAGGCGCCCATTGCCCGGATTCATGCAGCAAGGCGATCATGACGCATCCGACCCGCACCACCCCCGTCAATCAGGCGATCCGTGTCAACATCCTGCGGTCGGCCTTCGTGCTTTCCCTGCCGCTGATCCTCTTTACGCGCTCGGCCTGGAACGAAGGGGTGTTCGAACTGCTGGAGGTCGCGGGACTTGCGCTTGTGATCACGGCGGTTCTGGGGCGGTTCTGGGCGATCCTCTACATCGGCGGGCACAAGAACCATCTTGTCATGCAGGACGGTCCCTATTCGGTGTGCCGGCACCCGCTGTACCTGTTCTCGACGCTGGGTGTCGTGGGTCTGGGGTTGATGCTGGGCAGCCTGCTGCTGACGGCGATCCTGGGCCTTCTTGTCCTCGCCATCCTTTCGGCGACCGCCCGCAAGGAAGAGTCGTTCCTGCGGGGCACCTTCGGCCCGGCCTATGATGACTATGCCGCGCGGGTGCCGATGATACTGCCCGATGTCGCGCTGTTCCGTTCACCGGCCAGCCTGACGGTCTCGGTTCCGCACCTGCGCCAGAACCTGATGGATGCGCTGGTGTTCCTGTCGTTCATCCCGATGGCGGAACTGCTTGAATACCTCAAGGAACTCCATGCCCTGCCGACCCTGCCGATCTGGTAGCGCCGCATGATCAGCGCGCGCCTGGAGCGTTTCCCGATTGCCGGAACCTTCACCATCGCGCGGGGCTCGAAGACCCAGGCGCAGGTTGTCACGGTCTCGGTCCTGCGGGATGGCGTGGCCGGGCGGGGTGAATGCGTGCCCTATGCGCGCTACGGCGAGACGGCCGAGGGCGTGCTGGCCCAGATCGCCACGCTGCCGGCGGGCATCGGGCGCGAGGCCCTGCAAGATGCCCTGCCGCCGGGTGCCGCGCGCAACGCCGTCGACTGCGCGCTGTGGGACTGGCAGGCAAAGGCCGCGGGCCTGCGCGTGTGGCACCTCGCGGGCCTGCCCGCACCGGGGCCGCGCGTCACCGCCTACACGCTGTCGCTCGACACGCCGGATGCGATGCGGGCCGCGGCGGCGCGGCATGCGCACCGGCCGATCCTGAAGATCAAGCTGGGCACGCCGGACGACATGCCCCGGCTCGAGGCGGTCCGTGCGGGTGCGCCGGCGGCGGCGATCATCGTGGACGCGAACGAGGGCTGGGATGCCCGGACCTACGCCGAGCTTGCGCCGCACCTGCTGCGCCTGGGCGTGCGCCTGGTGGAACAGCCGCTGCCTGCGGGCGATGACGAGGCGCTGCGCGGGATGGTCCGGCCGGTGCCGGTCTGCGCCGACGAATCCTGTCATGACCGCGACAGCCTGGCTGCCCTGACCGGCAAGTACGACGTGGTGAACATCAAGCTGGACAAGACCGGCGGTCTGACCGAGGCGCTGGCGCAGCGGGCGGCGGCGGCGTCGGCCGGGTTTGGCGTGATGGTCGGCTGCATGGTCGGATCGTCGCTTGCCATGGCCCCGGCCACCCTGCTGGCCCAGTCTGCCGCCTTCGTCGATCTTGACGGGCCGCTTCTGCTGGGGGAAGACCGCGACCATCCCCTGCGCTACGACGGCGCCGGGGTTCACCCGCCAAGCGCCGAACTCTGGGGATAGGAATGAGCCGCATCGTCTATGTGAACGGGGACTATCTGCCCGAGGCCGAGGCCCGGGTTTCGGTGTTTGACCGCGGGTTCCTGATGGCCGATGCCGTCTATGAGGTGACGAGCGTGCTGGACGGCAGGCTGATCGACTTTGCCGGGCATGCGGCGCGGCTGGCGCGCAGCCTGGCCGAACTGGAGATGGCGTCGCCCTGTTCCGACGAGGAGTTGCTGGCGATCCACCGGGAACTGGTGGCGCGCAACGGGATCGTCGAGGGGATGGTGTACCTGCAGGTCACGCGGGGCAATCCTGGCGACCGCGATTTTGCCTACCCGTCCGAGCCGGTTCCCCCGACGCTGGTGCTGTTCACCCAGTCGAAGCCCGGGCTGGCCGACAACCCTGCGGCGCGGAAGGGGATGAAGGTGATCTCGATCCCCGACATCCGCTGGGGGCGGCGGGACATCAAGACGACCCAGCTTCTGTATCCCTCGATGGGCAAGATGCTGGCCAAGAAGGCGGGAGCCGACGACGCCTGGATGGTGGAGGATGGCTTTGTCACCGAGGGAACCTCGAACAACACCTATATCGTGATCGGGAACCGGATCGTGACGCGGAACCTTGGCCACGAGATCCTGCACGGGATCACCCGCGCGGCCGTGCTGCGGCTGGCGCGGGAGGCGCAGATGGTGGTCGAGGAACGCCCCTTCACGCTGGAGGAGGCGAAGGCGGCGGACGAGGCCTTCTTTACCTCGGCCTCGGCCTTCGTGATGCCGGTGGTGGGCATCGACGATGCGGCGGTGGGGGCGGGGGTGCCGGGGCCGGTGGCCACCCGGCTGCGCGACATCTATCTGGACGAGATGCGCCGCCACGCCGTGTGACGGGGGGCGTCCCACGATGGGACGCTTTTCGTTGTCAATGAAATCAAATGCTTGACCCTGGCGCGTCAACGCTTTGTTAACACTCGCTTCGCTGTCGCGAGGCGTCAGGGCAAGAGCGGCACCAGCCGCAGGTCCACCGTGGCGTCAGGCGCGATGCCGGTCAGCTGGGCCACCACGCGGCCGTTCAGCAGCACCTCGATTCCGTCTGTGGCGGCCCGCTGGGTCAGCACATGGCCGCCGGGTGGCGTGGTGTCGGACGGGTCGGGCGTGATGGCCAGCGCCTCGGTCGCGGGGTCAAGATCGGTGATCAGCGCAAGGCCGGGGCCATAGTCGAACAGCCGGAAGGTATCGGTTCCCGCCCCGCCCGACAGCGTGTCGTTCAGGCTGCCCGACAGGGCGTCGTTGCCGTCGCCGCCCTGCAAAAGGGCCGCGCCGTCGTTTTCGGGTTGGCCCGTGGGTTCATTGCCGAGGACGAAATGGCCCGACAAGGTGTCATCCCCTGCGCCGCCGAACAGCGTGTCGAACCCGCGACCGGCCGACAACCCGCGCCCGGCGAAAAGCTGATCATTGCCGTCGCCGCCAGAGATCAGGTCGTCCCCGTCAAAGCCGTTCAGCAGGTCGTCTCCCAAGCCGCCGGACAGCGCGTCATCGCCGGTGCCGCCCAGAAGGGTATCCTCGCCATCCCCTCCGTTCAGGTCGTCGTTGCCGTCCTCGCCCAGCAAGAGGTCATTGCCGTCATTGCCAAAGACGGAATCGCCGCCGATGCCGCCCTCGGCCCGGTCGTCGCCGTTTCCGCCGATCAGCAGGTCGCGGCCCTGATCGCCGCGCAGGATGTCGGCACCGTTTCCGCCCTGAAGCGTGTCGTTGCCTTCCTCGCCCAGCAGTTCGTCGAACCCGTCGCCGCCGATGAGGCTGTCATTGCCCCGGCCGCCGATCAGGGTGTCGTTGCCGCCAAGCCCGGAGATGGTGTCGAATCCGGCAAGCCCGTCGATGGCTTCGGCAAGGTCCGTGCCGGTCAGGCTGTCGTTGCCCTCGGTCGGTGTTTCGGGGGGCGTGTCGTCATCGTTGGTTGCCGCGTCAACCGCGAATCCGCCCAGCAGCAGCAGCGGCAGGGCCAGCAAAACCAGAAGGTCCATCTCAGAGCCCTGACACCCGCGCCTGCCGCCGCGATGCCGCGACGCATGGCAACCCCGGCCCCGGCGAATCGGGCCGCAGGGACCAGTATGGGGCGGTCACCGGGGTCGGTAAAGTTGCAGGCGATTCCGGCAGGTTCTTGTTCCTAAAGCAGAAACAGTGGCCTGCGCGGCCTGCTTCTGTGGCGAGGCTGCGGTCAGCCGCCGGTCACGTTTTCCCTGAACGCCTTGTCGAAGGCGGCCTTCTTCGCGTCGTCGGCCACTGTCTGGTTCCGTGCCACCCAGTCGGCGTAGGGCATCCCGTAGACGATTTCGCGCGCCCCGTCCTTGGTCAGCTCGATCCCGCGCGCATTGGCCGCCTCCTGATACCAGCGGGACAGGCAGTTGCGGCAGAACCCGCCCAGGTTCATCAGGTCGATGTTCTGCACATCGGGGCGTTTCTCCATGAGGTGATGGACCAGGGCGCGGAAGGCCGCAGCCTCAAGCGCGGTGCGGGTGTCCGGGTCGATGTCGGGCATGGGGGCCTCCTGTCGGCATGGCAGGAAGATGGGGCGGCGGGGAGGAATTGTCACCCCCCCCCCGCCGTTCCGGGGCCGGCGGTCAGGCGGCGGTCAGCGTGACGCGGGGCGCCAGGAGGTCGAAATCCCTGACCCCCGTCACGACGGCCACGGCGGCATCGCCCACGCGGATCAGCGTGCCTTCGTCCAGCAGGGTGAAGGAGATGTCGCCAGGCGGCAGGCCGTTCGGGTCGATCTCGATCCGGTCGGCGGCCTCAAAATCGGCGATGGTCACGGGCTCGGCATCGGCGCGCATCACCGCCACGAAGAGGTCGGCGGTGTCGGTTCCGCCGCCCACCATCAGGTCGCCATGGTCACCGAAGATGGTATCGGCGCCAAGGCCGCCATAGAGCAGGTCGGGCGCGGGTGCGCCAGCTTCGGCCGCGATCTCGTCGTTCGCGGAGAGGACCGACCGTTCCACCCGCGCGGCGAAGCGGGCGGAGGTGTCGGCGCCGTAGCGCAGACCGACCAGGGTGTTCAGGTCGGCCACGACCTGGGCCAGTTCGGGATCGTCCAGGTCGGCAGGGCCGATCTCGACCCCCGACAGGATGTCGTTCCCGGCGCCGCCATGGAGCGTGTCGACGTCGCTGCCCCCGATCAGCACGTCGTCGCCGGAATCGCCCGACAGAAGATCGCGGCCGGCCCCGCCCATCAGCAGGTCGCGCCCGGCGCCGCCGCGCATCTCGTCGTCGCCGTTGCCGCCGAGCAGGATATCCTCGCCCGCGCCGCCCTGCACCGTGTCGTTGCCACCCTCGCCGAACAGCATGTCGTCGCCGTCGTTGCCGGTGACGATGTCGGGGGCCGCGGCGGCGAAGATCAGGTCATTGCCGGGCCCGCCCGCCAGATCCTCGTCATCCGCGCTGCCGGTGATCACGCGGTCGTCGGAGGGCGGCGGTTCGGCCGGCGCGTCATCATCGGACCCGCCCGAGAAAACGGCGCCGAGAAGCGCCAGAGGCAGGAGGATCAGCAACAGTTCCATCAACGATACCCTTCGACAAAGACATGAAAACGCGCCGTTTTCCGGCGCGGGGGCGGGCCAGTGTGGCCCTGTGCCGAGTTAACGGAGGGCTTCCGCGATTCTGTCAATGGCGTCGCGCGGGCTGCGGCGGTGCGGGAAACGGACGGGGTGCGGCAGCGTCATTCGTTTCCGGCCGCGCCACGATCCGCGGCATGCAGCGCCGCCAGCAGGTGCGGGGCCAGCCGGGTGGCCCAGGCGGCCTGTTCGGCGGGGGTTCCGATCAGGTCGTTGCGCAGTTCGATCAGGGTGTTGTGGCGGCCCTGGGCGAGGGCGTGGCGGTCGATGGCATCGCCGGGCAGGTGGCCGGAATAGGGTTCGTTGTCGCCGATGCAGAGGTCGGGCTCGGCCGCGAGGCTGCGCAGCAGGGCCAGGCTGAGGCGGCTGTCGAGGTGGGAATGCAGGATGCCCACATGCCAGGGCCGCGGCGCCCGGCCGCGCAGGCAGGGGGTGAAGGAATGGATCGCCACGATCACCGTGTCGGGACGCCGCGCGGCCAGGCGCGCCAGCGCGTCGTGATAGGGACGGTAGAGCCGGTCGAGCCGCCGTTCGAGTTCCGCGGGGCCGGCGTGGCGGTTGGCCGGAATGATCGTGCCGTCATAGAGCTTCATCAGCAGCGTGGGATCATCCTCGCCGCGGTTGGGGTCGATGACGAGGCGCGAGAAGTTGGACAGGATGCAGGGCGCGCCGAGCCGCTCGGCCAGGGCGGCCGCCAGGCCGGCGGCCCCGACGTCGAGCGCGATGTGGCGCCCCATGTCCTCGGGCGCGATGCCCAGGTCGCCGCCCGCCACCCAGCCCGGGACGTGGTTCGTGGCATGGTCGCAGGTGACGAGCCAGCGGGAGTCGCGATTCTCGCCGATGATGCGGAAGGGATGGTCGTTCATGGTCCTGTCGTGTTCATGCGCGATGCGGGTTTAGCCGGGACAGGGCGCTGAGGAAATGGCGAAGGCAACACGGCAATGAAACACCGGCATCTGCCCGATTCCTGTGCAGCCTGCACCGCGAAGCGACCCCGGACGTTGCCCCGGCCGAAGTTTTCCGCAATAAGGCCCGTGGTCGCTGCGACCGCTAACATGACCTAGGGGAATGCGCCCATGAGACGCCTGCGCAATGTGAAGATCGTGGCAACGCTTGGCCCGGCGTCGGATACCTACGAGATGATCCGGGCGCTGTCCGAGGCCGGGGCGGATGTGTTCCGGCTGAACATGAGCCACGGCACGCATGACGATATCGCGCGGCGCCACGCGATCATCCGGCAGATCGAGGCGGATACCGGGCGGCCCATCGCGATCCTGGCCGATCTTCAGGGGCCGAAGCTGCGTGTCGGCACCTTTGCCGAGGGGCCGCATGACCTGGCCGAGGGCGCGGCCTTCCGGGTGGATCTGGACCCGACGCCGGGTGACGCGACCCGCGTGAACCTGCCGCATCCCGAAATCTTTGCGGCGCTGGAGACCGGTTCGACGCTTCTTGTCAACGACGGGAAGATCCGGCTGCGGGTGGAAGCCTGCGGGGCGGACTTTGCCGATTGCGTGGTGACCGTGGGCGGGGCGATCAGCAACCGCAAGGGCGTGAACGTTCCCGACGTGGTGCTGCCGCTGAAGGCGCTGTCGCCCAAGGACCGCACCGACCTGGAGTTCGCCTGCCAGCTGGGCGTCGACTGGCTGGCGCTGTCCTTCGTGCAGCGGCCGGAGGATGTGATCGAGGCGCGGGCCCTGGCGAACGACCGCGCGGCGATCCTGTCGAAGATCGAGAAGCCGGCGGCGGTGAAGGCCTATGAGGCGATCCTTGCGGTCAGCGACGGGATCATGGTGGCGCGCGGCGATCTGGGCGTGGAACTGCCGGTGCATTCGGTTCCGCCGATCCAGAAGCGGCTGGTGCGGATGGCGCGGGCGGCGGCCAAGCCCGTCATCGTGGCGACGCAGATGCTGGAATCGATGATCGAAAGCCCCGTGCCGACCCGTGCCGAGGTATCGGACGTGGCGACGGCCATCTACGAGGGCGCGGATGCCGTGATGCTGTCGGCGGAGTCGGCGGCGGGCCAGTATCCGATCGAGGCCGTGACGACGATGGACAATGTGGCCAAGTCGGTCGAAAGCGATCCGACCTATCGCGAGGTGATCGAGGCCAGCCGCAAGGCCCGGCGCGAGACGGTGGCCGATGCCATCGTGGCGGCCGCGCGCGAGATCGCCGAGACGACGCCGATCAAGGCGATCTGCTGTTTCAGCCAGACCGGCACCACCGTCGGCCTGGTGGCGCGCGAGCGGCCCCGCGTGCCGATCCTGGCGCTGACGCCGCTGATCGGCACCGCCCGGCGGCTGGCGCTGACCTGGGGCACGCATTGCGCCATCGCGGAGCCGCAGGACCGGTTCAAGGGTGCCGTGATCGAGGCGGTGCGCGCGGCGCGCAGGCATGGATTTGCCACCGACAAGGATCAGATCGTGCTGACCGCGGGCGTTCCGTTCAACGTTCAGGGCACGACGAACATCCTGCGTGTGGCGCCCTGCGACGAACGATTGATTTACCGCGCCGATCCAGAATAGCCTGCGATTCCGCCAGGTTTTCCGGCGGGGCGTTGCGTTTCCCGCGGGAGGGTGCAGGTGGACCCCGATCTGATGATGGTCGTCGGCGTGACGGTGGGCGTGCTGACCCTTCCGTCGCTGTTTTCCGCGTTCATGGACGGCCGTGCGCCGCGCGCCGGGGCCATCCTTGCCCTGATCTCGGGCGTGCTGATCGCGGTGGCGGTCAGCCAGCGACCGGGCGGCTATGCCATCGGCGAAATCCCGGACGCGTTCTTCCGGGTGTTCGGCCGGTATATCAACTGATGTGATCCGCAGCGCGGCCTTCGGGCCCGATGCCGCGCAACCTCGGGTCTTGCGCCGGGGCCGGATGGCGTGTAGACGCCCCGCTTCATCCTGCGCGGCCGGCCGGAGTGGCATGCCGAGTCGCGCCTGTAACGACTGGAGATCGAAATGCCCAAGATGAAGACCAAATCGGCGGCCAAGAAGCGGTTCAGCTTCACCGCCAGCGGCCGGGCCAAGGCCGGCGTGGCGGGCAAGCGCCACGGCATGATCAAACGCTCGACGAAATTCGTGCGCGAGGCGACCGGCACCATGCTGCTGTCCCCGCAGGACACGAAGATCGTCAAGAAATACATGCCCTACGACCGGTAAGGAGAGCCCGACATGTCCCGCGTCAAATCCGGCGTCGTCACGCATGCCCGCCACCGCAAGGTGATCAAGCAGGCGGCTGGCTATTATGCCGCCCGTTCCACCAACTTCCGCACCGCCACCCAGGCGGTGGACAAGGCGAACCAGTACGCCACGCGCGACCGCAAGGTGCGCAAGCGGCAGTTCCGCGCGCTGTGGATCCAGCGGATCAATGCGGCCGTGCGCCTGTTCGACCTGTCGATGACCTATTCGAAGCTGATCGACGGCCTGAACAAGGCGGGGATCGAGGTGGACCGCAAGGTTCTGGCCGACCTCGCCGTGCATGAGCCCGAGGCGTTCAACGCGATTGCCGAAAAGGCCCGCGGCGCGCTGGCGACCGCCTGATCGCACAGCCTTGCCTGACCGAGGGGCCCCGCCGACCGGCGGGGCCCTTTCGCATTGCGGCGCCGGGTTTCCGCCCTGCCCGCGCGGATCGGTGCCGCGCGGCCGGGAATGGCCGTGCCGGTCCCGCCCGCCCGCTTGCATTCGCCGCCCCGCGCCGCTAGCACCCGGTCGACCGACAGGAGAGGTGCCATGCAGGGCCTGGACAGCTTGCGCGACAAGTATATCGCCGCCGTTGCCGCCGCCACGGGCGAAGCCGCGCTGGACGAGGTGCGGGTTGCCGCGCTGGGCAAGAAGGGCGAGATCTCGGCCCTGATGGCGGGACTGGGCCGGATGGCGCCCGAGGAACGCAAGGCGGCGGGTGCGGCCTTCAACGCGCTGAAGGACGAGATCGAGGCGGCCGTCCGGGCCAGGCGCGCGGGCCTGGCCGATGCGGCGCTTGATGCGCGGCTGCGGTCGGAGTGGCTGGACGTGACGCTGCCCGCCCGGCCCCGGCCGCGCGGCACGATCCATCCGGTCAGCCAGGTGATGGACGAACTGACGGCGATCTTCGCCGACATGGGCTTTGCCGTGGCCGAGGGGCCGCAGGTGGAAAGCGACTGGTTCAATTTCGATGCGCTGAACATCCCGCCCGAGCATCCCGCCCGGCAGGAGCATGACACGTTCTTCATGCACCGTGCCGAGGGCGACAACCGCCCGCCGCATGTGCTGCGCACCCACACCAGCCCGGTGCAGATCCGGGCGATGCAGGCACAGGGGGCGCCGATCCGGGTGATCGCGCCCGGGCGCGTCTATCGCATGGACATGGACCAGACCCACACGCCGATGTTCCACCAGGTCGAAGGGCTGGCCATCGACCGCGACATCAGCATGGCCAACCTGAAATGGTGCCTTGAGGAGTTCTGCCGCGCGTTCTTTGAGGTGGACCGGGTGGAACTGCGGTTCCGCGCGTCGCATTTCCCCTTCACCGAACCCTCGGCCGAGGTCGACATCCGCTATTCCAACGTGGGCGGCCAGTTGCGGATCGGCGAGGGCGACAAGTGGATGGAGATCCTCGGGTCGGGCATGGTGCATCCCAAGGTGCTGGCGGCGGCGGGGGTGGACCCCGAGCGCTATCAGGGCTTTGCCTTCGGCATGGGGATCGACCGGATCGCGATGCTGAAATACGGCATCCCCGACCTGCGCGCCTTTTTCGAGGCCGACCTGCGCTGGCTGCGCCACTACGGCTTTGCGGCGCTGGACCGGCCCGATCTGGCGGCGGGGCTGTCGGCCTGAGACCAGGCCAGCCTAGACCCGCCACCTGTCCAGCATCGCGGCCCCCTGATACCCGCGCACCGCGCGGCCGGCCAGCACGTCCATCGTGCTGCCGAGGTCGAGCGCGACGGCGCCCGCCGCCGCGGCATCGACGCAGAGCGGCTTGGCGCAGGACCCGGCGGCGATCAGCATGACAAGACCCGGGCGCGCAGCGGCCAGGGTCTGGGCCCGGACACGGGGCAGGGCGTCGGGATAGAGCGGTTCGCCTGCCAGATCGCCCGACTCGGCCGCGCCGGGGATGTGGACCTCGGCCGCAAGGCGGGCGTTGCAGGCGGTGGCAAGCCGGGCGTGGAAGCCGGACCCCCGGCACGAGACGATGCCGATCTCGCGCCCCGCCAGCAGACCCGCCAGATGCGGCAGCAGGGCGACATGCACCCATGTGTCGGGATAGACGGCCTGGCGCGCATGGCGACCGGCGGCGGTGAAGGCGTGCTGCACCCAGGTGGCGCCCACCCAGCCGCGAATGTCGGGCACGCGGTGCGGTTCGGGTGCGGCGATCAGGCGGGCGTGCAGCGCGGGGCTGCGGGCGGCGGTAACCACGTCGGCGGCCTCGACGGCCCGGGCCACCTCGGCCGCGAGATGGTGCATCTGTCCGGCGGTCCAGTCGCGGCGCCCGAAGTAGTTGGACATCTGCACCGCCCAGATGAAATCCCCCAGCCGTTCGAACCCCGGGGTTCCGTGAAACAACGCGCAGCCGTCGCCATCGCCCATGCGCACCAGCGAAAAGCCGCGTTCCGCATCGGCCGCATCGCGGATTCGCGCCACCACATCGCCGATGGTGACGAACGGGCCAGTGGCGACCGGCCGGCTGTCATAGGCCGCGCGATAGGCGAAATACTCGGCCTTCACCTCGGGCGGCATGCGTTTGCGCGGGGGCGGTGCGTCGGTCATGGATGCAGACTGGCGGGGCGCGGCAGCGGCGGCAAGCCCCGCCCTTTTCCCCGCGCGGGGATTGCGCTATGCCCGCCCCGCATTGCCCCGCGAAAGGCCCCGCACGATGAAATTCACCCTGTCCTGGCTGCGCGATCATCTGGAAACCGACGCGACCCTGGCCGAGATCACCGAGGCGCTGACCGATCTGGGCCACGAGGTCGAGGGGGTCGAGGATCCGGCGGCGCGGCTGGGGGCCTTTACCATCGCGCGGGTGATCGAGGCGGTTCAGCATCCGAATGCCGACCGGCTGCGCGTGTGCCGGGTGGAAACCCTGCCCGACGGCCCGGGGACGGCCCCGGTGGAGGTTCAGGTGGTCTGCGGCGCGCCGAACGCGCGCACCGGGCTGGTGGGTGTGTTCGCGCCGCCCGGCACGCATGTGCCCGGCACCGGGGTCGACCTGAAGCCCGGGGTGATCCGGGGCGTGGAATCGAACGGGATGCTGTGTTCGGAACGCGAACTGATGCTGTCGGAGGATCATGACGGAATCATCGACCTGCCCGCCGATGCGCCGCTGGGCAAGCGGTTCATCGACTGGAAGGGTCTGAACGATCCGATGATCCATATCAAGGTCACGCCGAACCGGCCCGATGCGCTGGGCGTGCGGGGGATCGCGCGGGACTTGGCGGCGCGGGGGCTGGGGCGGCTGCGGCCCTTGCCGGTGCCGGTGATCGACGGTGCCTTTCCCTGCCCGGTCCGGGTGGAGATCGACGCGCGGCTGAAGGCCAGGGGCTGCCCGCTGTTCGCGGGCCGGGTGATCCGGGGGGTCAGCAACGGGCCATCGCCCGACTGGCTGGCGGCGCGGCTGCGGGCGATCGGGCTGCGACCGATCTCGGCGCTGGTCGACATCACCAACTTCTTCACCTTCGGCCTGAACCGGCCGCTGCATGTCTTCGATGCGGCGCTGGTGAAGGGCGCGCTGCGCATCCATCCGGCCGAGGGGGGCGAGACGCTTCTGGCACTTGACGGCAAGACCTATGCGATCGCCGCGGGCCAGATGCTGATTTCCGATGATCAGGGGCCGGAGTCGCTGGCCGGGATCATGGGGGGAGAGGCGTCGGGGGTGACCGCCGGCACGACCGAGGTCTTTCTGGAAAGCGCCTTCTGGGACCCGATCACGGTGGCTGCCACGGGGCGCGCACTGCGCATCAACTCGGATGCGCGCTACCGGTTCGAGCGGGGCGTGGACCCGGCCTTTACCCTGCCGGGGCTGGACCTGGCCACGCAGATGATCCTGGACATCTGCGGGGGCGAGGCGTCGTCGCTGGCGGTCGATGGCGCGGTGCCCGATACGGCGCGCGCCTACCGGTTCGATCCGGCGCGGGCCAGCCGTCTTGTGGGCATGGAGATTTCCGAGGCCGACCAGCGGGCGACGCTGACCGCGCTTGGCTTCACGCTGTCGGGTGACATGGCGGCGCCGCCGACCTGGCGCCCCGACGTTCAGGGCGAGGCCGATCTGGTGGAAGAGGTGGCGCGGGTGGCGTCGCTGGCGCGGCTGGTGGGAAAACCGCTGCGGCGCACCGACCCCGGCGTGCCCCGCCCGATCCTGACCGAGGCACAGCGGCGCGAGCGCACGGCGCGGCGGGTGATGGCCGGGCTTGGCTACAACGAATGCGTGACCTACAGCTTCATCGACCAGGCGGCCGCATCGCATTTCGGTGGCGGTACCGATGCGGTGCGGGTCGACAACCCGATCAGTTCCGAGATGACGCATCTGCGGCCCGATCTGCTGCCGGGGCTGCTGCGCGCTGCCGCGCGCAACCAGGCGCGGGGCTTCATGGACCTGGCGCTGTTCGAGGTGGGGCCGGTGTTCGCGGGCGGAGAGCCCGGCGAACAGGCGATCATGGCCACCGGCCTGCTGGTGGGCATGACGGCGCCGCGCGATCCGCATGGCAGCCGCCGCGCGGCGGATGTGTTCGATGCCAGGGCGGATGCCGAGGCGGTGCTGGGGGCGCTGGGCGCGCCCGCGCGGATGCAGGTGACGCGCAAGGTTGACGGATGGTGGCATCCCGGCCGTTCGGGCGTGATCGGCCTTGGGCCGGTACGGCTGGCGGTGTTCGGCGAGGTGCATCCCCGGACGCTGCGCGACTTCGACGTGAAGGGGCCTGCGGTCGCCTTCACGGTGGTTCCGGCGGCCGTGCCGCTGCCGAAGATGCGCAGCCCCACGCGGCCCGCGCTGCGCCTGTCGGATTTTCAGGCGGTGGAGCGCGATTTCGCCTTTGTGGTCGACGATGCGGTCGAGGCATCGACCGCCGTGAACGCGGCGCAAGGGGCGGACAAGGCGCTGATCGAGAGCGTGCGGGTGTTCGACCATTTCGCGGGCGACAAGGCGGCGGCGCAGATGGGGCCGGGGCGGAAATCGCTGGGTCTGACGGTACGCCTGCAGGCCCCCGACCGGACGCTGACAGAGGCCGAGATCGAGGCCGTGGGGGCGAAGGTGGTCGAGAAGGTGGTCAAGGCGACAGGCGGCAGCCTGCGCGGGTGATGGCCGGTCAGGTCTGGCCGGACGACAGGGCCTGCCGGACCTCGATGCTGAAGTCGCCCGGCAGGACACCGTCGAACAGCCCCATCCCCGTGGGCAGGTGCGAGGGTCGGCGGATGTCGGCGGCGCCGACGAAGATCTTGACCAGACGCGGCGCGTCCGGCGGCACGTCCCATTCCGCAACCACCCCCGTCACGCCGTCCAGCCGCAGCGACAGCAGGACCTCGGGGCCGTCGGAGCGATCAAGCGCCGCGATCAGGCCATCGTAGAGCGGGCCGAACAGGTCGACCTCGACGCCGAAACGTTCGACGCGCGCGACGCCCCGGGGCGTTTCGGCCTCGGGGGCGTGCAGCAGCAGGCGGTTGGCATCGGCCCGCCGGATCAGCAGGTCGACCTCGTCATGTTCGTGGTCGGAACCGAGGATCGACAGGCGCAGCAGATCGCCGCCCTGGCCTGCGGCATGGCCGGTGCCGCTGATCCGGTCGTCGCAGCGCAGGTCGTTGCCGGGTCCGGGCCGCATGTGGCGGCCGAAGGCCCGATGCCGGGTCAGGCCCCGGCAGAGGAACGTGGCGGGCAGCGGTGCCTTGCGTTCGTAAAGCGCGGGGCGTCCGTCTTCGGCAAAGGCGCCGATGCCGTTGTGGCCGCCGCCATCCACGAACCGCACGCGCCGCAGGGCAGGACCGTGCATCGCCGGGGTCCCTAGCGGCGCGGCTTGCTGCGCCAGGAGGCCAGCCAGTCGGAGAACCGCTGGCGCATGCTGCGGCGGCGGGAGTCGATGTCGTCCAGCGTGGCCGCGACGCGGTCCTGTGCCGGGTCGATCACCCGCTCGCGGAACTGCGCGAGCATCTTCCACACCATGAACACCAGGAAGATCAGCGTGGCGATGATCACCAGGTTCAGCCAGGGAACAAAGGTGACATCCGGGCCCTCGACCTCGCGCAGGGCGATGGCGTTGGGGAAGATCGTGAAGAACTCGTTGCGCCAGCCGTAGTGCTTGACCGCCACCCATTGCGGGCTGGCGGCGGTCGAGATCAGGTTCGATGCCTCGGCCTGCAGGTTGAAGCTGTTCAGCTTGAAGTAGGGTGGCCAGCCCCAGCCGGTATCCTCGTTGCGGTAGACGATGACGCGGCCGTTGGGGCGCACCGCCTCGATGAACTTGACGTCGCGGTTGGAAGCGGCGCCGGTGCCCACGTCGGGCGTGGCCCAGAAGAACTGGTTCTCGCCAAAGTCGATGCGCCGCGTGTCGGTGGCGACGATGCGGACGATATCGGTCTGCGGCAGGGTGTAGTGCAGCGATGACAGGACCAGTGTCAGGATGGTGAGGATCAGGGTCCATTTGACGTAGCGCATCGGCTGCCCCTAGTGGAAGTTCAGCAGGTATACGATCACCGATATAGCCACCGCCGGGATCACATACACGAGCCAGATGAGCCGTCGCCGCAGACTTTTCTGGTAGGCGACCATGCCGGCCTCGATGAACGCACGCCGCTCGCCCGGCCCCTGCGCAGCATCCCACTGCTTTTCCAGGCGTTCGCGGCGGACCGAGCGGGAGTAGATCGATACCACGACATAGACCAGGCTGAGCGCCAGGAAGCCGAAGACCATCAACTGGATCAACTGGATCATCGCATCCTCCGGACAGCGCCCCAGGGGCCGACCACGTCGATCATCGCGGGGGCTGCGGGCTTGGGTTCGGGGCGCGCGGCCTCGTCCATGCCGGGTTCGGGGCCGAACAGGGCGGCCCGCTGTCCCTGCTTGTCCACCAGATACTCGCGCTCCAGGAAGTCGGCCACATACTGCCGCTTGCGGTCGGACCAGCCGGCATAGGTGGCATAGAACAGTTCCTTGTGGGTCAGGTAGAGCTGCCGCACGTCGAGCGGCGCAAGTTCGGCCAGCAGCATGTTGACCAGATCGCGGTCGGCATGGGCGCGCGAGCGCAGCGTGTAGAAGAAGGCAGGATGCGCCGAGGTGATCTCGGGCCAGTCGCCGCCGCCCTCGACCCAGCGCAGCAGCGCCGCAAGGCCCTTGAACTCGTCGGGCAGGGCCGAGCCCAGGCGGTGCGCGATCTTGCGCAGGTCGGCGCGGGTGGCGCCGCCGAGGTCGAGGTTCAGGTGGTCGGCGGCATCGACCAGCAGGAAATCCATCTTCTGCCGCAGGAGTGCTGCGGTATCGACGCCCTTCGCCTCGACGATCGATTCGACAAGGCCGTTCTTCACCAGCCAGTCCGCCACCATGTGCCGCTGCGACAGGTCCATGACCGTGGGGGCGCCGATCGGGCCCAGCGCCTTGCGCGGGGCGACGGTGATGACGGCGGGCGCCTTGACCCTGCGGAACACATAGAGCCCGCCGAAATGCGAGGTCCAGAAATTCGGCTGTTCGAAGGTCATGCGCGGCAGGTGGATCGGCACCCGCGTGACATCGCCGGTCTTCTTGGCCAGCCCGATCATCTCGGCGATCAGCAGGTCGTCGCGCCAGCCGTCGGGTTCCTTGCGGAAGCGGTCGATCAGCGCCGCCAGCCGGGCGGCATCGGCCACATGGCCGCCGATGGTATCGGCCTCGATGGTGATCTGGCGGATGTCCAGCAGCCGCGCGGGGGTATCGACCTCGTAGACCGAGTTCTGCAGTTCCCCCGCCACGGCGTCGCGGGCGGTCAGGGCGAAAAGCTGGGATTCGTTCTGTTCGATGAACTGCCGCAGGATGCCGCGGCTGGTGGAGAACTTGATGTTGAGAAGCGGGGCGGATTTCTGCGCGGTGGTCAGCAGGATGAATTGCCGGTTGCAGCCGTTGGGGTTGAGATAGAGGTCATCGCCCAGTTCGTCCCCGATTTCGGGGGAATAGCCGGAGATGTCGATGTGGAAATCGGTCTGTTGCGTGGTCTTGCCGGTCAGGTGCTTCAGCGCGCGGTTGTAGCGTTCGACGAGGGCGGGGGAGGAGACCTCGATGAGGTTCCCGAACATGAGGCCGCGCTGGATGAGGAGTTTCATGGGCCGCCTTCGTGATGTCGAACGAAGGCAGCGACTGATCCATAGTGATCCTTCACATGCTTTTGTTGGCTGATCATCATCTTGGAGCCTCGTTCAGGCCATCCATGGGCTTCGAACATCTGGCGCGTGCCGCCGTATTTTTCTCTGGCGATCCGCGCAATCGCTTTGGCATCCCAACCCGGTTCGTGTGCCATCACCCCTTCCCCTCCAGATACCGCCGCTTCGCCTCTTCTGACCGGCGGAAGTCGCGCACCATGCCCTCGATGGCCACCTCGTCCGACTTGTCGGCATAGCGGAACTCAGAGTCGGCGTAGCGGTTCACCTCCTGGATCACCATCTCCACGGTGATCGGCGTCGTAAGCCCCCGGATCATCGACAGCTTGTCGTCATAGGGCTTGAACAGGAACAGGTCGGGGTTTTCCATCCATTCGTCGGGCAGCTCGAAATCCATCGCCCGCACCTTCACCGCGTCGGTGATGTTCTTGATCGCGCGGCCGGTGAACCGCTCGTCCGCCTCCTGGATCGCCTTCAGGTAGCGGCCGATCTTGGCAATCGTGTCCAGCGGGCCGATCTCGGCCGCGGCGCGGTCCCACACCCGGATCAGGCCGTCCTCATGCGGCCGCGAATGCCCCTCGAAACTGGCGGCGACGGCGCGCTTGATCTCCTGCGCGGCGAACAGGTCGTGGTCGCCCAGCGGGATCCTGTGGTTCTTGCCCAGAAGCAGCGACAGGATGTCGATGTAATCCTCGCGCGTCTGGGGGCCGTCCACCAGGAACCGCGCGCCCGCCCGCTGGCGCAGCGCGTCGTCCACGTTCTCGGGGTAGTTGCTAAACATGCCGAAGGTGCAGTTGCCCCGCACCACGGTATTGGCCCCGGCGAAGGCCTGCATGAACACCGCCGTCACCTCCTGCTGGCCGGCCGATGACTGCCGGTCGCCGCGCTTGCCCGCCACCTGGTCGATGTCGTCGATGGTGCCGAAGGCGATCACGGCGGGGTCGAGCACGTTGTCGATGAAGGCCTTGGCGTTCTGGCCCGACTTGCCCTGATAGCTGTCGATCTGGTCGATCGAGAAATTCTGGTAGCGGAAGGGATAGCCCGCCACCTTGCAGTAGTCGTTCAAGAGCCCCGCCATCATCTGGATCAGCGTGGTCTTGCCGGTGCCGGGCTTGCCGTCGCCCATGAAGGTGAAGATGAAGCCGCCGAGTTCGGCAAAGGGGTTCAGGCGGCGTTCGAAATCATAGGCCATCAGCATCTTGGCCAGCCGGAGGCTCTGATACTTGGCGATATGGTTGCCCACCACCTCATGCGGTTTCTTGAACTGCATGGTCAGGACGCTGCCCTTGGCGGTGCGGGCGGGCTTGAAGCCCGCGACGGTCAGCGCATCGGCCTCGACCCGCCAGGACCCGCCGGTGAAGGCGGCAAGGCGCGGGGCGCTTTCGGCGCGTGCCGCCACCTTGCCCATCAGCGCCTCGGCAAACCCCGCGACCGTGGCGACAAGGCGCTGTTCGTCGGCGGCATGCAGCGCGATGTCCTGGTCAAGCTCCCACAGGGCGCCCTGCAGGGCGAGGGGGGCGTTGTCGGTCAGCACCTCTTCCACCGCGCCGATTTCCACCGTGGTCTCGCCCAGATGCGGCGCCAGCAGGAAGGCGGTGGCGTTGGCGAACACATGCAGCGAGACGAGCGCCTCGGCCGCCAGAAGTTCGGTGAACTCGGCGCGGCGGGTGTCGGGCAGGCGGGTTTCGAGGTTTGCCTTCTTCAGTTCGACAAGGCCGGTGCCGTCGGCGAAGGTTTCGCCCATGGCCAGCGCGATGGCCAGGGCCCGGCGCAGCGCATGCAGGACCTGCGCCTGGAGCGGCGAGACCAGCCCGTCGCCGCTGCCCTCGACCCGCTCGACAAGGCGGACGCCGCCGGGGCGCGCCGTGGATCTGGTGACAAGCCCGGGGGTGGTGGAGCGGAAGCGCGGCCGGCCTGGGATGCCGGGCGAGCGTTCGGGCACGGCGGCATCGACCGCCTTGGCCAGCCGTGGCGCATGGTCGAACCCGGTCAGCAGGCCAAGCGCCGCGTCGTAATGCGTCCGGACGGTTTCCTCACGCAGTTCCATCGTGTCGCGGGGGGTCATGGGATCACCTCTGCACCATCACGCGGCCGTTGGTGGCCACAACGAATTTCTTCACATCCCGGAAGCCGGGGGGATTGCGTTCGGCCAGGACCTGGAAGGGCCGTTCGGGAAGGATGACCATCCGTTCGGTGCGGGTGGCCCCGGTTTCCGCGCCCCGCCCCGCGAAGGGGTCGAGCGCGAAGATCTGCCGCTCGGCGGTGCTGAACCAGCCGGTCTTGACCTGTTCGGCGCGCTCGGCGACCAGATCCTCCAGCGTCCAGACGAGGGCCCAGTCATCGCCGGGATCGGCCTGCGCCTCGGACAGCACGTCCGAGATCGGGCCGGATTGCAGCGTGAAGGCGTGGCTGTACATCGGGCCCAGGTGCAGGCGCCGCAGCCGGTGCGGGTGCAGGCTGTCGAAATCCGAATCGAATCCCTGCGCGATGGTCAGAAGCTTCAGGCCGCCCAGCGACTGCGCCATGAGATGCGCCTGCACGGCGGGCCAGCGCCGGTCGTCCTTGGGCAGCGCGACCCGGCCGGAATCGTGCACCTCCATCAGATAGATCACCGGCAGGTTGATCTGCGTGTCCCAGACCGCCCAGCACAGCCGCCAGAGGCGCCGACCCTTGCCTTCGGCAACCCATGCCGCCTCGGGGTCGTTGCGTGGCCAGAACAGCCCGCCCTGGCGCAGGGCCTCGTAGTAGAGCCGTTGCGACAGGGCGAACTGAAGTTGCGTCGGGATGATCAGGTCGCCGACGATGGTGCGGATCATCCTGTCCTTGATCTCGGTTTCCGACGCCATGCCGGACAGATGGCGTTCCGCCTGCAGCGCATCATTGGCCATGACCATCAGTTCCTGCGCCACCGGGAACCCGCTTTCATGCCGGTCGAAGGTCAGGCGGCCGGGCAGGGGGCCGTCGATCCGGCCCGACATCAGATACTTCAGCGACAGCGCATGAAAGGTCCGCGTCAGGGCCTGCACATAGCCGCCGATCGCCCGCGCCTCGGGGCGGGAGAGCCGCCCCTCGGCCTCGAGTTCACCGGCCACGCGGGGCAGGTACGAGGTGATGCGCTGGAACTTGGCGAAATAGCGCCGGGCAACCAGCGTGTCATAGAGCTGCGCGTGGTCGTCGGTCAGCGCTGACTTTGCGTCCTTTGCGGTCACGGCTCGCCGTAGAGGTTCTTGTCGTGTTTCTCGACGATCGCCGCGAAGCGGCGGGCGAAGCGTTCATCCGCCTTGGCCTTCTGCTCCAGCACCTTGCGGGCAAAGACCATGTGGTCCTCATGCGCCTCCATCATCTCGGCCATGCGGGCGTTGGTGGCGGTGCCGATCGCGGCCATGGCGGCCTGCGCCTCCTGATCGGTCTTCACGCCGATCTCGTTGATGCGGTGGGCGACGTCCTGCTGCTGCGCGGTCTTCAGCGACGCGGTCAGCGCGTCATAGAGCACCACGCGCTGCTTCGTATCGGTCTGCAGCTTGTTGATCAGCACCATCTGCGTGGCGGCCTGGTTCTGCAGGCTGTCGACCCAGGACTTGCCCTTCTCGATGTAGCGTTCCAGCGTCTGCGACTTGGCCAGCTTGACCTGTTCGTCCTGGACCATGGCGTTGTACTGCTTGTTGAGGTCCGCCAGTTCGGTTTCCAGCTTGGTCCGAGCGGCGGCGTCCTGCTCGACGCTGATGCGGTTTTCCAGTTCGATGATCCGGGGGTCCATCTTCTGGATTTCCGCGCGCAGCGCCTCGAGTTCGCCGACCGTCGCCTCGCGCTCTTCCAGCGTGCCGGTCAGGTTGCCTTCGACGGTGGCCTTGTGGCTGTTCAGAAGCTCGAGCTGGCCCTGCAGCAGCCGGACGATCACATCCGACTTGGCGATCAGGTCCTGAAGCTTGTCGTCGATCGAGGCGGTGCGCAGGCGTTCCTGCCGCATCGATTCCGCCTTGCCCCGGCTGAAGATGCCGATGAAGCTTTCCATCCCGGTCTTCGAGCGCATCTCGTCGAAGTCCTTCGAGAAGCCCGCCGTCACATCGTCCAGCCCCATGATCAGCTCGGCGATGTTCGCGTTCATCAGGTCCGTGTGCCTGTGCACGTCATCGAGATTCGCGTTCTCGACATCGATGGCGGCCTCGCCGGCGGCCAGCTTGGCGCGCGCTGTCTCGATCCGGCTGGTTACGGCGGAGATCTTCGATTGCGCCTCGGTTACCTGTGCCTGGCTGTCGCGGATCATCTTGTCAAAATCGGCCATGGGGGAAACCTCCGCGCTGCTGATGAAATCGACGTGGGAAAGGATATGGCAAATTGCATCCCCCGCGTCACCCGAAATTCGTTTGCAGGGTCGGGGGTGGGGCAGGCAGACTGGCGGCATGGCCGAACCGATTGCGACGCAGATCGACCTTCGCCGCGACAGCCTGATCCGGCTGACGCAGGAACTGATCCGCTTTCCCACGCTGAACCCGCCGGGCGCCTGCTATCGCGAGATTTGCGAGCATCTTGGCGCGCGACTGGCCGCGCAGGGATGGGACGTCGACTATGTCCGGGCCATCGGGGCGCCCGGCGACAGCGATGCCTACCCCCGCTGGAACCTTGTCGCGCGCGCCGAAGGGGCGCGGCCCGGGCCCTGCGTGCATTTCAACGGACATCACGACGTGGTCGAGGTGGGCCACGGCTGGACCCGCGACCCGTTCGGCGGCGAGCTTGAGGATGGCCGGATCTACGGGCGCGGGGCCTGCGACATGAAGGGCGGGCTGGCCGCGGCCATCATTGCCGCCGAGGCGTTCCGCGCGGCCCGGCCGGACCATCCGGGCGCCGTCGAGATCTCGGCGACGGCCGATGAGGAATCCG
Organism: Paracoccaceae bacterium; assembly: GCA_019454225.1. Classification (NCBI taxonomy): domain Bacteria; kingdom Pseudomonadati; phylum Pseudomonadota; class Alphaproteobacteria; order Rhodobacterales; family Paracoccaceae; species Paracoccaceae bacterium. The sequence goes on from CP075370.1 coordinate 845,806, forward strand.
GCGGATACGGCGGCGTCGCCTATCTGGCCGAGCGCGGCTATTTCGCGCCGGGCCGTGTGGACCACGTCATCATCCCCGAGCCGCTGCACAAGGATCGCATCTGCCTTGGCCACCGCGGGGTCTGGTGGGTGGAGGTCGAGACCCGGGGACGCATCGCCCATGGGTCGATGCCATTCCTGGGCGACAGCGCCATCGCACAGATGGCCGAGGTTCTGCACGATATCGAACACCGGCTGAAGCCGCGCCTTGCCGAGCGGCGCACCGCGTTGCCGGTGGTGCCGGAAGGTGCGCGGGCGGCGACGCTGAACATCAATTCGGTGCACGGCGGCGCACCCGAACCCGCGCCCGGCGACACATCGCTGCCCGCGCCCTGCGTGGCCGACAGCTGCCGCATCGTCATCGACCGCCGCTGGCTGATGGAGGAAGACGCCGACGAGGTGAAGCGCGAACTGGTCGCGCTGATGGAGGGGATCTCCGCCCGTCGCCCCGGCTTTGCCTGGGACATGCGCGAGTTGTTCGCGGTGGCGCCGGTGATGGCCCCGCGTGACGCCCCCGTCGTGCAGTCGACCGCCGCGGCGATCGAACGGGTGCTGGGGCGGCATCCCGAGTTCGTGGCCTCGCCCGGCACCTACGACCAGAAGCATGTCGACCGGATCGGGCGCCTGAAGAACTGCATCGCCTACGGGCCGGGGCTGCTGCATATGGCGCATCAGCCGGACGAGTGGATCGGCGTCGACGACATGATGGACAGCGCCAGGGTGATGGCGCTTGTCCTTGATGACCTGCTGCCTGGCTGAGGGCGGCGCGCTCAGCCAGACAGCACGCTTTCCGCCGCCACATGCGGCAGGCCAAGCGCCGTGGCGACCGCAGGGTGTGTGATCTGGCCCGCATGGACGTTCAGACCGGCGCGCAGATGGGGATCGTCGGCGCAGGCCTGCCGCCATCCCTTGCCTGCGAGGGCCAGCAGAAACGGCAGTGTCGCGTTGCCCAGGCCGAGCGTCGAGGTTCGGGCGACGGCGCCCGGCATGTTGGCGACGCAATAGTGGACGATCCCGTCCACGACATAGATCGGGTCCTGGTGGGTCGTGGCGCGGCTGGTCTCGAAACAGCCGCCCTGGTCGATCGCGACATCCACCACCACTGCCCCCGGTTTCATCGTGGAAAGCTGGGCGCGGGTCACCAGTTTCGGCGCCGCAGCGCCCGGGATCAGCACGGCGCCGATGACCAGATCGGCCTCGGCCACAGCCTGCGCGGTGGCGGCAGCGCTGGCATAGGCGGTGCGGAAGTCGCGCGCGAACACGTCGTCCAGATAGCGCAGGCGCGGCAGCGACCGGTCAAGCACGGTCACCTCGGCCCCCATGCCCGCCGCAACCCGCGCGGCGTGGGTGCCGACGACGCCCCCCCCGATCACCGCGACCCTTGCCGGCGCCACGCCGGGAATTCCGCCCATCAGCACGCCGCGCCCGCCGTTGGCCTTTTGCAGCGCCCAGGCACCGACCTGCGGGGCCAGCCGTCCCGCCACCTCGGACATCGGCGCGAGCAGGGGCAATCCGCCGGTGCGGTCGGTCACGGTTTCATAGGCGATGCAGGTCGCGCCGCTGGCGATCAGGTCGCGCGTCTGGTCCGGATCGGGTGCGAGATGCAGATAGGTGAACAGCACCTGCCCCTTGCGCAGCATCGCGCGTTCGGCGGCCTGCGGTTCCTTGACCTTGATGACAAGGTCGGCGTCCGCCCAGACATCCTCGGCCCGGGACACGATGCGCGCGCCTGCCGCAAGATAGTCGGCATCGCTGAAGCCGGCGCCGGTTCCTGCCCCCGTTTCCACGAGAACCGCATGCCCCGCCGATATCACGTCGCGCGTCGCGTCCGGCGTCAGGCCGACGCGGAATTCCTGTGGCTTGATCTCTTTCGGGCATCCGATACGCATGGCGGCAACTCCCTGTGCATTTTCGCCATGATGACGCGGGCCGCGCGCGTGCATCTTGATTTCTGACAGGCGCGGGGGCCATTCTGTGCGAAAGAAACTTCGCGACAGGCCAATCTGACGAAAGATTCTGCCGACATGGATGATCTTGACGCAACCGACCGCCGGATACTGACGGTGCTGCAAAAGGAAGGGCGGATCACCAACGCCGATCTGTCGGAACGGGTCAACCTGTCACCATCGGCCTGTCACCGCCGTGTGCAGCGCCTGGAGGAGGCGGGCTATATCGCCGGGTATGTGGCCCTTCTGGACGCGCGCCGGATGGGGCGGCCGACGACCGTGTTCGTGGAAATCACCCTGCAGGGCCAGTCGGACGAGGTGCTGGATGCCTTCGAGCGTGCCGTGGCGCGCGTACCGGATATCCTGGAATGCCACCTGATGGCGGGTTCGGCCGACTACCTGATCAAGATCATGGCGCAGGACACCGAAGATTTCGCCCGTATTCACCGCCAGTATCTGACCCGACTGCCTGGCGTCGCGCAGATCAACTCGTCTTTTGCGCTGCGTACGGTGCATCAGACCACCGCTCTCACCGTCTGACCCGGCTCATGACAAATGCTGTCAGCGCCTGCCACCCGTCTTGCCATGACCGGCGGGGCGCCCCTAACCTGCGTCCGAGGTGGTTCATGCGCATCTGGCTGACATGTCTTGCGATTGTGGTCGCTGCGGCGCTGGGCACCCTGCCGTTGCGGGCATCCGACGACCCGCTGGCCGGGATGGATGCGGCGCTGCTGGCGTCGGCACGCGCGGGCGATCCGCAGGCGGCGATGGATCTGGCCAATGCCCTGATCGCGCAATGGGAAGAACCCCGGCTGCGCGCGGCGCTGCCGTTCTTCGAGGATGCGCAGACCGGATTTCTGCGACGCGACGGCCCGGGCACCGATGCCGGGATCGCGGCGTTGATGGTCGGCCGGGTGATGAACGGCCTCAGCGAGTATCAGGGTGCGCTGCGGCAGGCGGATGCCGCAGGCGCGATCTTTGCCCAGCTGCCGCGTGATGCCTGGGTTGCCCGTCTGTCGGGCATCGCACTGGAAGACCGCGCGAGCGCGCTTCAGAACCTGTCGCGCTATCCCGAGGCGCTGGCAGCGGCGGCCGCCGCGCGCGAGGTCTATTCCGCCATGGACCCGCCCGACGAAGGCGGTATCGCCAGCACCTGGTGGAACGAGGGGATGAGCCGCGAAAGCACCGGCGCCTTTGCCGAGGCCCTGTCGGCCTATGCCCATGCCATCGAGTACCACGCCCGCACCGAGGGCGAGGACAGCCTGTCGGTGGGCTATCTTTCGACCAACATCGGCTGGGTCTATACCCGCATGAAGGACTATCCGCGCGCCCGGGCCTGGCAGGAACGCGCGCTGGCGATCATCGAACCCGCGCACGGCACCTATCACGAGAACACGACCAAGCTGCGGATCAACATCGGACTTGTCGCCCTGGAAGAGGGCAATGCGGACGAAGCGATCGGCTGGGCGATGAAGGCGCTGCCCTTCATCGCGGCGAACCGCCGGCAGATGCTGTCGGACCAGCGGTGGAACTTCGAACTGCTCAGCCGCGCCTTTGCGATGAAGGGCCAGGTCGAGCGCGCGATCTTCTTCGGCAAGATGGCGGTCAACGCGCAGCAGGAAATCCGCGCGACCAACACCATCGCCGGCGCGCAGGACATGGCGGCAAGCCAGGCCGAATGGCGGCGCCTCTACCAGTCACTTGCCGACCTTCTGATCGCACAGGGGCGCATCTCGGAAGCGCAGGCCGTCCTGAACATGGAGAAGGAGGAGGAGGTCTTCGAGTTCCTGCGCCGTGACGCGGGTGACGGGCTGGCACAGACGCGGGCGATCCTGACGGACGCCGAGCTGGACGAGGAGGCGCGTCTGGAAGCGCTGTCGACGGTGCCTGTCGCGGCCGAGCGTGAACTGCGCGCGATCATGGCCAAGATCGACGCTGGCACCGCGACCGAGGCCGAGGAGGATCAGGCCTTCGTCCTGCAGGAGGCGCTGCAGGCGGCTGCGGACCGGTTCGACGCCGATGTCGAGGCGTTCCTGGCCGAGCTTCCCGACGCCGAACGGCCCGCCATGCAGGTGCAGTTCGATGCGGTCGGCAGCTATCAGGCCGTTCTGGAAACGCTGGACCGCCCCACGGCGATCCTGCAGGTGGCGGCGCTGGACGAGGCCACCCACCTGTTCCTGACCTTGCCAGGGTTGACCCTGCACCGGCAGGTGCCGGTGGCCCGCGCCGATCTGGCGCGGCAGGTGCTGGAGGCGTTGCAGGCGATCGAGTCCGTGTCGCCAGATGTCGATGCGCAGTTGCAGGCGCTCTATCAGGTGGTGTTTGCCCCCGTCGCCCCGGACCTGACGGCGGCGGGCATCGAGGTGGTGATGCTGAACCTCGACGGCTTCCTGCGCTATGTGCCCTTTGCCGCCCTGCACGACGGGACAGGCTATCTGATCGAACGGCATGCGCTGGCCATCTACACGCCCGCGGTCCCGACACAGTTCGCGGCGGCGCCCCGCAGCCCCGATTCGACGGCGGGTTTCGGCGTGACGGCGGCGCATCCGGGGTTTTCGCCGCTGCCCGGGGTTCGGGCCGAACTGGCGGCCATCTTCGGTGAGGTGCTTGCGGGCGAGACCGTGCTGGATGCGGGCTTTGACGAACGCGCACTGCGCCGAAGCCTGCTGCGCAAGCCCGCGATCCTGCACATCGCCAGCCATTTCAACCTGATGCCCGGACGGGAGGATGACAGCTTCCTGCTGCTCGGTGACGGAAGCCACCTGCCGCTGTCGCGAATCCGCAGCACCCGTGCGTTGCGCTTCCAGGGGGTTGACCTGCTGACTCTGTCCGCCTGCCAGACGGCGCGGGGCGGCGACGGGTCGGAAATCGACGGGTTCGCGGCGACGGCGCAGTTGAACGGGGCGGGGGCGGTGATGGCCTCGCTCTGGCCGGTGTCGGATGCGGCGACACCTGCACTGATGCGTGACTTCTATGCGGGGCTGATGGAGGGCGGGCTCGACAAGGCCGAGGCGCTGCGGCAGGCGCAGATCGCGATGCTGCGGGGCGGTGGTGCGGGCGAAGGGACGACCCGGGCCGCCGAGGCGCTGGATGCACCCGAGGCCCCGCAGGGCTTTGCCCATCCCTATTTCTGGTCTGCGTTCGTGCTGATGGGCAACTGGCTGTAAACGCGCGCCATGGCGGCCTCGGTTGCTGAATCGGCGGGCAGGAAGCTTTCGATGGCCAGTTCCGACAGCCCGACGTCCAGCGGTGCGCCAAACACGGTGGTTGTCGTGATGAAGGACAGCGGACCTAGTTGACTGTCGAGCACAAGCGGCACGAACAGCGCGTCCGGACGGGCCTGCGGCAACCGGCCGTGTGGGGCAGGCGGCGGCACCGGATAGCGCGCAAGCTCGTCGCGCAGCCCCGACAGCACCGCATCGCCCGAGGCGTCGATCTGGCGATCCAGACGGTGCAGGACATGGTCGCGCCAGTCGCGCAGGTTGCGAATGCGGGGCGCCAGGCCATCCGGATGCAGGCTGAGCCGAAGCGCATTGATGGGGGCGGCCAGCAGCGCGTTCGCCACACCGCCCATCAGCCAGCGGGCCGCATCGTTGGCGGCAAGGATGTTCCAGTGGCGGTCCACCGCGATACCGGGATTGGGGGCCTGAATGGCCACGATCCGGTCGACCATGCGCATCGCCTCGGCCATGGCCCTGTGCTGGTCGCTGAATTCAGGGAACACGGGTGCATGGCCGGCGGCCAGCAGCAGGTCGTTGCGCGCGCGCAGCGGCAGGTCCATCGCGTCGGCCAGTCGCAGTGCCATGTCGCGGCTTGCCCGCGCGCGGCCCTGCTCGACACAGCTCAGGTGCCGCTGGCTGACGCCCGCGTCGCAGGCGAGCGCAAGCTGGCTTAGCCGGCGGCGCCCGCGCCAGAGGCGCAGGATGTCTCCGAACGAGGGTGGGGCGGGTGGCCTTGGGTGTGACATGGCCGAAGCATGGCCTTGGCCCTGCGCCGGTTCAATGACCTCTCAGGTCATCGACGGGCGGCGGCGGCGCTTGGCACGATCGCCGCATGACATCACATCGAAAGGAGACCTGCGATGACCGATAGTGCCATGATTGCCGCCCCCGGGCCCAGGCTGCGCCGCATCCTCTGGATCGACTGCGCCGCCTGCCTGGGCAGCGGGGTGCTCTTGCTGCTGGCCGCCGGGCAGCTTTCCGCAATCACTGGCCTGCCGCGGGGGCTTCTCTTGGCCGCCGGGCTGATGCTGCTTCCCGTAGCGGCCTTCATGGCGGCCACGGCCGTCGGGCGGCTGGGGGCGGGCTGGCCGGCGAAGGTCATCATCCTGGGCAATGTCGCCTGGGTGGTCGCCAGCATCGCCGTTGCCCTGGGAATCGGCAGTCTGACCCCTACCGTCGTCGGGGTGGTGCTCGTGCTGGCGCAGGCGGCCGTCGTGTTGTTCCTTGCGGCGATCGAGGCGCGGGCGCGCTGAGTCATCGGGCTCAGCGCAGACGGGCCACCACATAGTCCGCCAGATCGTCCAGCATTGCCCGGATCGGGTGTTCCGGCAGCACGGCCAATGCCGCTCGCGCCCGATCCGACCACATCAGGGCATCGGTCCGCGCGGCCTCCATGGCCCCGTGGCGGGCCATGATCGCGCGGGCCTGTTCCAGATCGCCGTCGCGCTGATCGCCCTTTTCGATCACCCGCTGCCAGAAGGCACGGTCTTCGCCGGTTGCGCGGGCCACCGCCTTGATGACGGGCAGTGTGACCTTGCGCTCGCGGAAATCATCGCCGGTGTTCTTGCCGATCGCGGTGTCCGATCCACCGTAGTCAAGAAGGTCGTCGGCAATCTGGAACGCGATGCCGAGGGCATCGCCATAGGTGAACAGCGCGCGAACCTGCGGCTCGGATGCTCCGGCGATCACGCCGCCGACCTCGGTCGCGGCCGAGAACAGGGCGGCGGTCTTGCCGCGCACGACCTGCAGATAGATGTCCTCGGTGGTGGCAAGGTTCTGCGCCGCCGTCAGCTGAAGCACCTCGCCCTCGGCGATGGTTGCCGAGGCGTTGGCCAGGATATCAAGAACCCGCAGGCTGCCGGTCTCGATCATCAGCTGGAACGAGCGTGCGAACAGGTAGTCGCCCACCAGGACCGACGACTTGTTGTCCCACAGCAGGTTGGCCGTTGGCCGCCCCCGCCGCCGCGTGCTTTCGTCCACCACGTCGTCATGCAGCAGTGTCGCGGTGTGAATGAACTCCACCGTTGCGGCCAGGCGGATGTGATGGTCTCCGTCGTAGCCGCACATCCGCGCCGCTGCCAGCGTCAGCAGCGGGCGCAGCCGCTTGCCGCCCGCCTCGACAAGATGCGCTGTCACCTCGGGAATGCGCGGGGCGTGGCGGCTGGCCATGCGGTCGCGGATCAGCCGCGTGACCGCGTCCATGTCACCGGCCAGGTGCGCCGCCAACTGGTCGTGTGGCTTGCTTGCAGGCTGGTCGAGACCCATGACGTTCCCCCCGAAGGACCGCTCGACAGCCGGGCCGCGGCCCCCTATCTCGTCGGTATGAAAGAGCTTCTGCGCACTACCGATCCGACCGTCATCGCCTGGGCCAGCGCGCTTCTGTCCGGCGAGGATATAGAGACCTTCGCGCTGGACGTCCACATGAGCATCCTCGAGGGCGGGGTCGGCGCCTTCCCGCGCCGCCTGATGGTACGGGACGAGGATTTCTTTGTCGCCCGCGCGGTCATGGCCGACAACGGCATCCCGACCGGCCTATGACCGGCGCGGCACCCCAGGGGCACGGGCTGGGGCCTCTGACGGATGACGCGTTTCTCTGCGGGCGGCTTCGGCTGTGGCAGCCGGCGACCGGATACCGTGCGGCGACCGACCCGGTGCTGCTTGCGGCCGCCTGCGCCGCAGAGCCGGGCCAGGCGGTTCTCGACCTGGGCTGCGGGGCGGGTGCGGCGGCACTGTGCCTGGGCATCCGGGTGCCGGACCTGCGGCTGGTCGGGGTCGAGGTGCAGCCGGGCTACGCGGTGCTTGCGCGGGCCAATGCCGCGCGAAACGGAATAGCGATGCAGGTCGAGACAGGAGATGTCGCCGCTCTGCCACCTGCGGTGCGCCGCGATTTCGACCATGTCATCGCCAACCCGCCGTACTATGCCCCCGGCGCGGGCTCGCCGGCGGCCGACCTGGGCCGCGAGATGGCGCTGCGCGAGGAGACACCCCTTGCCGTCTGGATCGCCACGGCCGCCCGGCGACTTCGGCCCGGCGGATGGATGACGATGATCGTCGGTGCGGATCGGACGCCTGCCGCCCTGGCGGCGATCGAAGGCGACGGGCGCCTTGGGTCGGCCGTTCTGCTGCCACTGGCCCCGCGCGAGGGGCGGGGTGCGGTGCGGGTGATCCTGCGCGCACGCAAGGGCGGGCGGGCCGCGTTCCGCCTTCTGGCGCCCCTGATCCTGCACGCGGGCGAGGCGCATCAGGGCGACCGCGAACACTATACCGATGAAGCGCGCGGCGTTCTGCGCGATGGTGCGGCGATCCGCCGGTTCGGTTGAATTCGACGCGATCAACCTCCGGTTTGGCGTGACACGACTCGGGCTCTGTGATCCACTCGTCATATGGCTTTCACATCAGAGGAGGACACGCATGACCATCGCTTCGCACCTGCAGGAACTGCGCCGCAAGCATGAATCTCTCTCCGAACTGGTTGAAAAGGAACAGAAAGCACCCGCGTCGGATGCCTTGCGTATCGCAGAGATGAAGAAGCAGAAGCTGAAGCTGAAGGAAGAGATCGCCCGCCTGTCGCAGCACTGAACCCTGCCGCCTGCGCGATTTTGACGTCCGTCGCGGGGGGCGGCTATCGCCCGCCGCGCGCGGCCAGAAGCGCGCCACCCGCGATCAGCGCGGCGGCGACAGCCAGGGTTGGCGTCGCATCGGCGCGCCCGGCCGCGACGAGCGCCAGGGTTGACAGGACCGGCGCCGCGTAAGAGGCGACACCCAGCATCTGGATGTCGCCTTTTTTCATGCCCACGTCCCAGGTGAAGAAGGCAAGCCCGACCGGCCCGAGGCCCAGACCCACCACTGCCGCCCATCCGGCCCCGCCGTCCGGCCATGCCGGTGTCTCTGCCAGCAGGTGAACCACCGCCGACAGCGCGGCCGTCGCCAGGCAGAACACCGCCACGCTTTCGGTGGGCACCCTGCCGAACCGGCGCGAAACCACCGAATAGACCGCCCATGTCAGCGCGCAAAGGAATGCCAGCGCCAGCCCCGGCGCCGCGCCCGCCGTGAAGTCGGCGCCCCCGCGCAGCACCAGCAGCGCGGCACCTCCGAAAGCCAGCAGCGCGCCGGCCAGATGCGCGGGCCGCAACCGCTCGCCAGGCAGCAGGCCGGACAGCAGGACGATCAGCAGCGGCCAGAGATAGGCGATGAGCCCGGCCTCGGCAGGCGGCGCCAGCCGAAGCGCCGAGAAATACAGCGCATGGTATCCGAACAGCCCCAGCGTGCCGAACGCATAGACCGGCCACGGCACCTGCCGCAGCACGCCGAACCCCGCCCCAAGCGCCACCCAGACCAGCCCGACCGCCCCCCCGACTGCGAAGGTCAGCGCGTTCAGCAGGAACGGTGGAACCGGCGCCGTCGCAACCGTCATCAGGGCCAGAAGCGACCACATCAGCACGGCGGAAAAGCCGATGATCGTGGCGCGGCGTCGGTTGTCGGGATGTGTCATTCGCACCTCGGCGACGTTCCTGCCCCGCCCTGCGCCGGACCACAAGGGCCCGCCTCAGCCCATCTTCGCCACGACCTCGTGGCGGTGGCAGGTGACAAGGTGATCGTTCACCAGGCCGGCCGCCTGCATGAAGGCATAGACGATGGTCGGTCCGCAGAATGCGAACCCCTCGGCCTTCAGGGCCCTGGAAAGGGCCTGCGCGGCCGGCGTGACGGCGGGCACCTCGTTCATCGCCGCCCGGTCGCCCTGAACCGCGCGGCCATCGACAAAGGACCAGACAAAGGGGGCAAAGCCGCCCCGTTCCTGCAGACGCAGCCAGGCCCGGGCCGAGGCGAACGTGCCCTCGATCTTGCCGCGATGTCGCACAATGCCGGAATCCGACAGCAGGCGCTGCGTGTCTGCCTCGCCCCAATCCGCCAGCACATGTGGGACGAACCCCGCAAAGGCGCGGCGGAAATTCTCGCGCTTCCGCAGGATGGTGATCCAGGACAGCCCGGCCTGAAACCCCTCGAGCACCAGGATTTCCCACAGGACGCGCGGATCGCGCTGCGGCACGCCCCATTCGGTATCATGATAGGCCACATACAAGGGATCTTCGCCGCACCATGGGCAGCGTGGGGTGGGCTCGGGCATCGCGCGTCCTCGGAACAAGTTCGGTAAAACTGGAACAAACTGAGAAAATTTACCAGCCGTTTACTGCCGTTCGGCAAGGCTGGCGAGGTGCGGGGACCTGCCCCGACAACGGCGGAGGGATGCGATGCGGGGCGACAGGCGCAGGCCACTGGCGGACATGACGCGCGATGAGGCGAGCCCGCTTGCCGCCGCCATTGCCGAACAGGACAGGCAGACCATCGCCATGGTGCGGGATGCGCTGGATGAGGGGCGACTGTGCCTCGCCTATCAACCCGTGGTGATGGGCGCGGAACCTGATCGCGTGGCGTTTCACGAGGGCCTGATCCGCGTCCTTGACCCGACGGGCCGGGTGATTCCCGCGCGGGAATTCATCGGTGCGGTCGAGGCGACCGAGATCGGGCGCCAGATCGATTGCTCGGCGCTCGACATGGGTCTTGCGGCGCTGGCCGCGCATCCGCACTTGCGTCTGGCGGTGAACATGTCGGCGCGGTCGATCGGCTATCCCCGCTGGATGCGTGTGCTCCGGCGCGGTCTGTCGGCGGACCCGACGGTTGCCGAGCGGCTCATCCTGGAGATCACCGAAAGCTCGGCCATGCTGGTGCCGGAAATCGTGACCGCCTTCATGGATGACCTTCAGGCGACCGGGGTGGCCTTTGCGCTCGACGATTTCGGGTCGGGCTACACGTCGTTCCGGTATCTGCGCGATTTCTTCTTCGACATCCTGAAGATCGACGGCCAGTTCACCAGCGGCATCGCGCGCGATGCCGACAACCAGGCGCTGACGCGGGCGCTGATGTCGGTGGGGCGGCATTTCGACATGGTCACGGTCGCCGAGGCCGTGGAGACGCCAGAGGACGCCGCCTGGCTTCAGGCTGAGGGGATCGGCGCGATGCAGGGCTATCTTTTCGGCGCGCCCACCGTGCGCCCGGCCTGGGCCGAGGATCAGGCCCGCCGACGCCGGGCCTGACCACGGGCTACCGCCCTGCGCTGCCCACCAGGAAGCGCAGCACCAGCGGGGCCGCCGTCACCACCATGACAATCCGCACCACGTGGTGCAGCGCCACAAAGGCGACCTCTGCGTGGATGGCCAGCGCGACGAGGCTCATCTCGGTCAGCCCGCCGGGCGCATAGGCCAGCACCACCTGGTCCATCGGCAGCCCGGCCCAGGCGCGCAGTGCCACGGCGAAGACCAGGGCGACCGCAAAGGTCATCAGCGTGGCCACCGCCGACAGCATCAGGGCCCGCGCCACGGCTCTGGCCGGCGTGCCGATGAACCGGCAACCCATGATGGTGCCGAGCATGACCTGGGCCGCGATCACCAGCCCTCCGGGCGGCGCACTGTGGGTCAGCCCGGCCAGATGCACCGCCCCGGAGAGGATCATGGGTCCCACCAGCATCGGCGCCGGAAGGCGCAGCAGTCGCCCCGCTGCGGCACCCGCCAGACCGCAGCCGACAAGCAGCGCGATGTCCGCCGACGCCATGTCGCGCAGGGGCTGCCCACCCGGGTTCGACCCGACGGCCTGGCCTTCGATGACCCGGAACCAGAACGCGATGGCCGCGACCGTCACGACGATCCGGGCGGCATGGGCAAGGATGATCTTGCGGTCGTCACCCCCCGCCGCGCGGCCCAGCATCATCATTTCGGCCAGGCCGCCGGGCATGCCCGCATAATAGGCGGTGATCCGGTCGAACCTGCCGACGCGGGCATAGAACGGCACCACGATCGCGGCCGCGATCGCCAGATACAGCGCCAGCGCCGCGAGCGACCAGGCCCAGGTCGCGACCTGGCCGATCAGTTCGGGGCTGAAGCCAGACCCCAGCAGAACGCCGATCACCACCACGACCGGATCGCGCCACCGCTCGGGTGCGCGGATGGGTGCCCCCGCGACTGCGGCGACCAGGGTGGCGCTCAGCGCGCCCAGCATCCAGGGCAGGGGCAGCGTCAGCCACCAGAAAACCGTCCCGCCAAGGGCGCCAAGGGCAAGCGCCAGCAGGATCGAGGGCAGCGAGGAAACCGGCATGGCCTCGTGCTAGCGGCCGATCCGGGCAGGGGCAAGCCCATGCTGCGGCATTGCGATCATGGAGTGACAGCGGCGATGCCGAATCCCGCCGTTGCGGGATCGGGCTCAACGGCGCCCTGATACCGGCCACGCCCGGCAGGGCACGGCAGACCGGACCCAGGATGTGACACGCCCGGCCGCCGAAGCGGCGGCGGATCAGCACGAATCGCTGTGGGGCCACGGATCCTGCGGCGGGCGCGCGCGATGCGAGGCATGCGCGCGCCTTCTGCCGACAAGGCCCTGGATCAATAGACCACGACCGACCGGATGCTTTCCCCGGCATGCATCAGGTCGAACCCCTTGTTGATCTCGTCCAGCGTCAGGGTGTGGGTGATCATCGGGTCGATCTCGATCTTGCCGTCCATGTACCAGTCCACGATCTTCGGCACATCCGTCCGCCCCCGCGCGCCGCCAAAGGCCGTGCCCTTCCATATGCGACCGGTGACGAGCTGGAACGGCCGCGTCTCGATCACCGCGCCGGCGGGGGCCACGCCGATGATGATGCTCTGCCCCCAGCCGCGATGGGTGCATTCGAGTGCGGCGCGCATCACCTTCACGTTGCCGGTGCAGTCGAAGCTGTAATCCGCGCCACCGATCTGGTCGAAGGGGGTTTTCGTGAGATTCACGAGATAGGGCACAAGATCGCCCTCGACCTCGGTCGGGTTGACGAAATGGGTCATCCCGAAGCGTTCGCCCCACGCCTTCTTGTCGTTGTTGATGTCCACGCCGATGATCATGTCGGCACCCGCCAGCCGCAGGCCCTGGATGACGTTCAGCCCGATTCCGCCCAGCCCGAACACCACGGCCTTCGCCCCGATCTCGACCTTCGCGGTGTTGATCACGGCGCCGATGCCCGTGGTCACGCCGCAGCCGATGTAGCAGATCTTGTCGAAGGGCGCGTCCTCGCGCACCTTGGCCAGTGCGATCTCGGGCAGAACGGTGTGGTTCGAGAACGTCGAACATCCCATGTAGTGCAGGATCGGTGTGCCATCGAGCATGGAGAACCGGCTTGTCCCGTCGGGCATCAGGCCCTGGCCCTGTGTGGCCCGGATCGACGTGCAGAGGTTCGTCTTCTGCGACAGGCAAGAGGGGCACGCCCGGCATTCGGGGGTGTAGAGCGGGATGACATGGTCACCCGGCTTCAGGCTGGTCACGCCCGGCCCCACATCGACCACGACCCCGGCCCCCTCATGACCCAGTATGGCGGGGAACATGCCTTCCGGGTCGGCGCCCGAAAGGGTGAACTCGTCGGTGTGGCAGATGCCGGTCGCCCTGATCTCGACCAGAACTTCACCTGCCTTCGGCCCTTCGAGGTTCACATCCATGACTTCCAGCGGTTTTCCGGCGGCGATGGCAACGGCAGCGCGGGTGCGCATGGGGGAACCTCCCTGTGTTCTGGCGTGTTGTCGTTTCGTGCCGAAACTGCGGCGGATCGCGGCTTGTGTCCACCCCGCAACATCGGTTCCAAGGATCGGCGTCCGGCTCGCGTCGAATGAACGATGAGTATCGAGACGCCAGCAACCCGGAGGTTTCCATGCGCGCCCTGCTTGTTCTGACCGCCGTCCCCCTGATCGCGGCCTGCACCGTCGAACCGCCGCCCACCCCGGCGCCAGACGCCTGCGGGGCAGCCGCCCTCCAGGATCTGGTGGGGCAGCCCGCCTCGGCCCTTGCCGCCATGACGTTTGCTGCCCCGACCCGCGTGTTGCGGCCCGGTATGGCGGTGACCATGGACTATCGGGAGGACCGGCTCAACATCGAGATCAATGCGACCGAACGGGTCGCCCGCGTCTTCTGCGGCTGAGAAGCGGGCGCCCGGCCACGGGCGCCCGAAGGCCGTCAGCGCTTGGCGCGGTATTCGGTGTGGCAGTCGCGGCAGGCGCCACCGACGGCGCCCATGCCGGCCTGCAGCGTCTCGACCGAGGTGACATCAAGCGCGGTCGCCGCCGCGTTGAGCGCCATGCCCCTGGCCTTGAAGTCCTCGAAGTTCGCCCAGACCTTGTCGACGATCACCTCCGACATCGGATCATCGGCCTGAGTCTCGAACTTCGGGCCGATATCCGCCGATGCGGCCACCAGAGCCTCGCGTGCGGCACCGGCGGCGGCGGCGTCGAAGGGCGCCTTGCCGCCCGCCATGTCGCCCAGCGTCTTCACATTCATCCCGATGGTTCCCATCAGGTCCTGCCGGGCCTTCACGGTCGGGTCCTGCGTGCCGTCCTTGGCCATCGCAACGGTGGCGGCAAGGGCCATCGCTATGGCAAGTGTCTTGGTGGCGATCTTCATAGCTACCTCTGCTGTTGCGCGCCGCGCGGGGCGCCTTTGCGGCATTGGGGCGCCGCTGCTTCGACCATAGCCCTGGCCCCGGGCTGCGAAAGTGACCATGTCGCACAACGGCGCCGTCTCACGCGAATGTCAGCGATCGGGCATGACCGATGACGGGGTCCTGCCTGCGGTTGCGGGGGGCGCAGGCAGGCCCTAGAACGGACGCGACCGGAAGGAGACCGCCATGACCGCGCCGCGCCCTGTCGTTCTGTGCATCCTCGACGGCTGGGGCGTTTCACCCGACACCACTGCAAATGCCCCGGCGTTGGCACGCACCCCGGCATTTGATTCGCTGATGGCGACATGCCCGCATTCCACGCTGATCACGCATGGTCCCGATGTCGGGCTGCCGACCGGGCAGATGGGAAACTCCGAAGTTGGCCACACCAACATCGGGGCCGGGCGCGTGGTGGCGATGGATCTGGGCGCCATCGACCTTGCGGTCGAAACCGGTGCGTTCCGGCGCAACGGTGCGCTTGAGGATTTCATCGCGGCGCTGCGCGCCAGCGGCGGCTGCGCGCATCTGGTCGGTGTCGTGTCCGATGGCGGGGTGCATGGCCACATCCGCCATCTGGTCGAGGCCGCCCGTGCGATCACGGCGCAGGGTGTGCCGGTCTGGGTACACGCCATCACCGACGGGCGCGATGTGCCACCCTCCTCTGCCCCGGGCTACATGGCCGACCTGTTGCGGGCGCTGCCCGTCGGGGCGCGGGTCGCCACGGTGATCGGCCGCTACTGGGCGATGGACCGCGACAACCGCTGGGACCGCGTGCAGCGCGCCTTTGCCGCCTTGGTGCGCGGGCAGGGTGCGGCCGCATCCGGCGCGATGGACGCCGTCGCTGCGGCCCACATCCGGGGCGAGACGGATGAATTCATCGCGCCCACGGTCATCGCGGGCTACGCCGGCGCGCGGGATGGTGACGGGATGTTCTGCCTGAACTTCCGCGCGGATCGTGCGCGAGAGATCCTTTCGGCGCTCGGCGATCCCGTGTTTGACAGTTTCGACGCCGGGCGCCGCCCGGTCTGGGCCGGGATGTTGGGGATGGTGGACTATTCCACCGCGCACAACCGCTTCATGACCACCGCCTATCCCAAGCAGGACATCCGCAACACGCTGGGTGAATGGGTGGCTGCGCACGGCCTGCGCCAGTTCCGGCTGGCCGAGACCGAGAAGTACCCCCATGTCACGTTCTTTCTGAACGGCGGGCGCGAGGAACCCTTCCCCGGCGAGGAACGGCACATGGCGCCCAGCCCCAAGGTCGCGACCTATGACCTGCAACCCGAGATGAACGCGGCCGAGGTCAGCGATCATCTGGTCGCAGCCATTGGGCAGGGCTACGATATGATCGTCGTGAACTACGCCAACCCCGACATGGTGGGCCATACCGGCAGCCTGCCTGCCGCGATTGCCGCCTGCGAGGCGGTGGATGCCGGACTTGGCCGCGCCGTCGCGGCGCTTCGCGCCGCAGGGGGGGCGATGGTCGTCTGCGCCGACCATGGCAATTGCGAGATGATGGTCGATCCCGTCTCTGGCGGACCGCATACCGCGCATACCACGAACCCGGTGCCGGTGATCCTGACGGGTGGCCCGCCCGGTGCCACGCTGCGCCCGGGTCGGCTGGCCGATCTGGCGCCCACGCTGCTGGCGCTGCTGGGGCTGCCGCAACCCCCGGAGATGACAGGACGGAGCCTTATCCTTTCATGATCCGTGCAGCCCTTGCCACCCTGCTCCTGACACTGGTGCCGCAAGCGGCAGGTGCGCAGACGGTGGCGGAACAGGCGGCGCAGGCGGCGGCGGAGTTCCAGGAGGTGATCCGCGACCTCGACGCTGCCCAGGGTGCCCGCGACCGTGTCGCTGCGCTGACCCGGACCATAGGGGCCTACGAGGGTGGCCTTGCCGCCCTGCGCGAGGCGCTGCGTCAGGCCCGGCTGCGTGAAACGCAACTGACCCTTCGCCTTGATGCGGAATCCGCCCGGGTCGGCCAGCTTCTCGGGGTGCTCGCGCAACTGGAGGCGCAGCAGGGGCCCTTGCTGCTGCTGCATCCGGCCGGGCCGCTCGGCACCGTCCGCTCGGGGATGCTGCTGTCCGACGTCACGCCCGCGCTTCAGGCCGAGGTCGAGGATCTGCGAAGCGAACTGGCAGAACTGCAGGATCTGCGCACGTTGCAGACCGCCGCCGCCACCACGCTTTCCGATGGTCTGGCCACGGTGCAGGAGGCGCGCATCGCGCTCAGCCAGGCGATCAGTGACCGCACCGCCCTGCCGCCGCCCATCACCGAGGACGCCGCCGCAATGGCGGCCCTGATCGCAGGGGCGGAAACGCTTGACGCCTTCGCCTCGGGGCTGCCTCCGCTGCCCGAAGGCGTGGCGCCCCTGCCGGATTTCGAGGCGCGCAGGGGCAGCCTGCCCCCGCCGGTGCGCGGCACGCTGCTGCGCCGCGCCGACGAGGCCGATGCGGCAGGGGTGCGCCGCCCCGGCCTGACGGTGGCCACCCGTGTTCAGGCGCTTGTCACGGCACCTTCCGCAGGCACGATCCGCTATCGTGGCCCGCTCAAGGACTACGGAAATGTGATGATCCTCGAGCCGGGCGGCGGCTATCTTCTGATACTCGCGGGGCTCGGATCGGTGTTCGGCGAAACCGGCGACGTGGTCGCCGAAGGCACGGCATTGGGCCTCATGGGCGGCGCGGATGCCGCCGGGCAGGATTTCGCCGGTGTCGAGGGCACTGGTGCGCGAGAAACGGAAACGCTTTATATCGAGATGCGACGCGGCACCCGGCCGGAAGATCCGGCCCCATGGTTCGCCGACTGGGGAGATCAGGACCGACAATGAGAAAGTTCGTGATGGCCGCGCTTGGCGGCACTGTGGCCGGGGTCGTTCTGACCACGCAGGTGGCAGGACCGCTGGTCGCGCAGGAGGCCAGGCGCAACAGCACGGTCTATGAACAGCTCGACCTGTTCGGCGACATCTTTGAACGCATCCGCAACCAGTATGTCGAAGAGGTCGATACCGAAAAGCTGATCGAGGCCGCGATCAACGGGATGCTGACCTCGCTCGATCCGCATTCGTCCTACCTCGCGGCGGACGATTTCCAGGACATGCGGGTGCAGACGCGAGGCGAGTTCGGTGGTCTTGGCATCGAGGTCACGCAGGAAGAGGGGTTCGTCAAGGTCGTGACGCCGATGGACGATACCCCGGCGGCCGCGGCGGGGATCGAGCCGGGCGACTACATCACCCATGTGAACGGCGAATCCGTGCTGGGCCTGACGCTCGACTCGGCGGTCGACATGATGCGCGGCCCGGTCGGGTCCGAGATCATCATCACCATCGTGCGGCAGGGCATCACCGAGCCTTTCGACGTGTCGATCATCCGCGACACGATCAAGCTGACGGCGGTGCGCACCCGCAGCGTGGGCGACACGGTGGTCCTGCGCGTGACCACCTTCAACGACCAGACCTTCCCCGGCCTTGAGTCCGGCCTGAAGAAGGAGGTCGAGGCACTGGGCGGCATCGACAAGGTGGCCGGCATCGTGCTGGACCTGCGGAACAACCCGGGCGGCCTACTGACCCAGGCCATCAAGGTGTCCGACGCCTTCCTCGACAAGGGCGAGATCACCTCGACCCGTGGCCGCAGCGCGGGCGATGGCGAGCGGTTCAACGCGACGCCGGGCGATCTGACCGGCGGCAAGCCGGTGGTCGTGCTGATCAACGGCGGTTCGGCTTCGGCCTCCGAAATCGTGGCCGGGGCGTTGCAGGACCACCGCCGCGCGATCGTCGTGGGGACCAAGAGCTTTGGCAAGGGATCGGTGCAGACGGTGATTCCGCTGCGCGGCGACGGTGCCATGCGGCTGACGACGGCGCGCTACTACACGCCCTCCGGCCGGTCGATCCAGGCGCTTGGCGTGGCGCCCGACATCATCGTTCAGCAACCGCCCCGCCCGCCCGCGGGCAGCGCCGAGGCCGAGGCTGCGGCGGCCCCGCGCGGCCGCACCGAGGCCGAACTGCGCGGCGCCCTGTCGAACGATTCGATGACCGAGGATGAGCGGATGCTGCTTGAGGCCGACCGCGCCCGCGCCGAGGAAACCGCCAAGCTGCGGGACGAGGACTATCAGCTGGCCTATGCGGTGGATATCATCAAGGGCCTCTCGGTCATGAACCAGAACGACCAGAAGTGACGCGATGACCGGCGCCGATGCGGCAGCGGGTCTGCCCTACCGCCCCTGCGTGGGGGTGGTTCTTGTGAACAAGGACGGTCTGATCTGGGCGGGGCAGCGGCTGGACAGCCCGCTGCCCGCCTGGCAGATGCCGCAAGGGGGCATCGACGAGGGCGAGAAGCCCGGCGCGGCCGCGCTGCGGGAACTGGGCGAGGAAACCGGCATCCCGAAACGTCTGGTCAAGCGTCTGGACAAGATGAAGGGCTGGCTGACCTATGACCTGCCGCCCGAACTGCTGGGCAAGGTCTGGGGCGGCAAGTATCGCGGGCAGAAACAGAAGTGGGTTTGCTACCGGTTCCTGGGCGAGGATCACCAGATCCGGATCCAGACCGAACACCCGGAGTTCTCGGCCTGGGCCTGGGTCAGGGCCGACGATCTGGTTTCAGGGATCGTGCCCTTCAAGCGCGCAGTCTATGAACAGGTGATCGCGGCGTTCCGGCCGCATCTGGCCTGACGGGCCCGCTATTCGGCTGCCAGGGGTGCCGACAGGGCCGCACCCCCGCCCGCTATGTCGGCGGCGATGCCGGCGATGATCTGGCGGAACACGTCGAAGTCGGGGCGCTTTGCCACGCGGGCCTCGTCCATGTAGAGCGCGCGGTCGATCTCGACCTGCACGACGTGGCAGCCGCGCGAGGGGCGACCGTAGGCCTGGGCGATATGGGCGCCCGCAAAGGGGGCGTTGCGGGCCACCCGCAGCCCGGCCGACGCAAAGGCCGCCTCGATCCGGTCCATCTGGTCCCGCCCGGCGGCGGCGCCGAAACGGTCGCCCAGAACCACCTCGGGGCGCGGCTGGCCGGGGCGGGCGTGGGCCTCGATCGCCTCGTGCGGCATGGAATGGCAGTCGACCAGCAGGGCCTGCCCGAAGCCGGCAAGCGCGCCGTCCAGCAGGCCCTTCAGCGCCGCGTGATAGGGGTGCCACACGCGGGCGATGCGCGCCTCGGCCTCGGCCCGGGGCAGGCGGCCACCATAGATCGCGCGACCGTTGGCCACCACGCGCGGAATCACCCCGAGGCCCGAGGCGATGCGCGGGTTGTGGGCGGCGCGGCCCACCCCCTCGATCAGCGCCGGGTCAAGCTCGTCGGGGGCGCGGTTCAGGTCGATCCAGGCCCGGGGCATGCGGGCGGCCAGGAGCGGCGCGCCGAACGCCGGCACGTCGGCGAAAAGCTCGTCCACGAAGGCATCTTCCGAGGATCGCAGGGTCAGCGGGTCAAGCTGGCTGCGGGACAGGAAATCATCCGGATAGTGGCGTCCGGAATGCGGCGAGGAGAACACCGCGCAGGAGGTGCGCTGCCGGGGAAGATGAAGGGTGAAGGCCTCGTCCGTCATGCGCGCTCCGCAGTCCTTCATCCCATATAGCGGTGTTTCGCGGGTTTCCAAAAGCTCTTGCGCGCCCCCGCGCAACCTTTTATAGCCCACACGTCGACGCGGTTCCGCCCGCGTCGTTTTCTTTGGTGCGGGCGGGTCCGGGGTTGTCGTGGGCGGTTAGCTCAGCGGTAGAGCACTACGTTGACATCGTAGTGGCCACTGGTTCGATCCCAGTACCGCCCACCATTCACCGCCGCCGCAAGGGGGCATCGGTTTCCATCTGGCGCGGTTGCGCCGCGAAGAAGGAGGGCAGACATGAAAGTCGCCAACTCGCTCCGCTCGCTGAAGACGCGTCACCGCGATTGCCAGGTCGTGCGCCGCAAGGGCCGCGTCTATGTGATCAACAAGACGCAGAAGCGCTACAAGGCCCGCCAGGGCTGAGTGCCGTCTTTCCGCGAGGGACAGAACAGGCCGCCACCGGGATACCGGGGCGGCCTTTTCGATGGCTGCGCGCCGGGGCGTCCCACCGTGGGACATTTTTTTGTTCCAATGAAAGCAATGGGTTGACCCTTGCATCTTTACCTTTCGGTAAGGATTCGGTCTCCTGCTTCGGCCTGTCACGGGGTGCCGAGGGCCCGCCCGGCAGCAAGGACCGGCCCGACCTGACGCCCTGACCTTCGCCCGGCGACCTATCGCGCCATCCCGTGATATTCGGCGTTCGGCATCATGCCGGTGGCCGAGGCCATGCGGTTCGACATGGCGAAGAAGCCGGCCACCGCCGCGATGTCCCAGATGTCGCGGTCGGAGAAGCCCGCATCGCGCAGGGCGGCGCGGTCCTGGTCCTCGATGCGGTGGCTTTCCGTCGTCATCTTCTCGGCAAAGGCCAGCATGGCGCGTTGCCTTGCGTCCAGCCGGGCCGCGCGCCAGTTCTGCGCCACGGTTTCGGCCAGCGCGGGATCGCCGGTCAGTTGCCGCAGCGCCGCACCATGCGCGGCGAGGCAATAGTGGCAGCGGTTGAGCGACGAGACCACGACCGCGATCATTTCCCGTTCGGCCTTGGTCAGGCCCGAGGGGGCCAGCATCAGGTCGTTGTACATCGCCATGAAGGCGCGAAGCTTGGCGGCATCGAAGGCATAGGCCAGCAGGACGTTGGGAATCAGCCCCAGCCTGTCGGTGCATCTGGCGAAATAGGCGGCGATGTCATCCTCGGGCGGGTCGGCCGGGGGCAGGTTCAGCGCGGTGGGCTGCGGGACGTGGGGCGGGGTCATCGCGGGCTTTCCTTGGGCTGCGGCCGCGTGCATGACTGCGCCAGCCGCACAGGAGGCCCAGCATGCACCCGAACCCCGTGTTCCGCCAGACATCCGCCGCGCAGTCGCTGGAGATCGCCCGGGAACGCGGCTTTGGCGTGCTGTCGGTGAACGGACCCGAGGGGCCGCTGGCCGCACATGTGCCGTTCGAGGTCGATGCCGGGGGCGGGGCCGTGACGCTGCATCTGGCGCGGTCGAACCCGATTGCACGGGCGGCGCTGCCGCTGCCCGCCGTGATGATCGTGTCGGGGCCGGATGCCTATGTCTCGCCCGACTGGTACGGGCTGCCCGATCAGGTGCCGACCTGGAACTATGTGGCGGTGCATCTGCGGGGCGTGCTGGAACCGCTGCCGCCCGAGGCGCTGCGCCCGCATCTGGACCGCGTGTCGGCCGCGTTCGAGGCGCGGCTGGCGCCCAAGCGGCCCTGGGTTGCCGACAAGATGACCGAGGGCATCATGGAGCGGATGATGCGCGGCATCCTGCCGTTCCGGCTGGTCGTCGCGACGGTCGACGGCACCGTGAAGCTGAACCAGAACAAGCCCGAGGAGGCACGCGCCGGGGCGGCGCGGGGCATCGCGGGGGCGCCCCTGGGGCTGGGCGCCGAGGGGATCGCGCGGTTGCTGCGGGGGCAATGACCGGGCTTTACCCGCGCCTTCGGCGGCCCTAGCATCGCAGGACAACAGGGAGGATCCGCCATGCCGTTGCCCATTGCCGCCGCCGTGCCGACACTGGCCGTCTGGGCGTTGCGCGCGGGCGTGGCGGGGGCGGCGGTCTGGGCGCTGCGCCGTGCAGCGCATCGCGGCCGCACCGACCAGCGGGCCGAGGATGCGCTGGACGATCTGGGTGACGGGCTGGCGGCCCATGCCCCGCGCGACCGCGACGGCCAGCGCAATGCCGCGATGCGCCTGCGCCGGGTGATCCGCTGGCAGGGCGGCGGGATCGAGATCGACCTGGCGGCGATGGGCCGCCTGCGCCTGCGCCGCCTGGGCGACGACCCCGGCAGGGACAGCGGAACCAACGGGAAAGCCTGAGCGACATGAAGCTATATCATTCTGCGACCTCGCCCTATGTGCGCAAGGTCATGGTGCTGCTGCACGAGGCCGGGCGCACCGGCGAGGTGGCGCTGATCCCGGCGGCGGGCACGCCGATGGAGCCGGGCACGATGCCCGTCGCGCACAACCCGCTGGGCAAGATTCCCTGCCTCGAACGCGCTGACGGACCGGCGATCTATGACAGCCGGGTGATCTGCCGCTATCTGGATGCGACCTTCGGTTCCGGGTTCTATCCGGCGGGGTCGCGGCTGTGGGACACGCTGACGATCGAGGCGACGGCGGACGGCATCCTGGATGCCGCGCTGCTGATGGTCTATGAAAGCCGGGTGCGGCCCGAGGCGGCGCGGTTCGAACCCTGGGTCGAGGGGCAGTGGGGCAAGATCGCGCGCGCGCTGGACACGCTGGAATCACGCTGGATGAGCCATCTGTTCGGACCGCTGGACATGGGGCAGGTCGCGGTGGGCTGCGCGCTGGGCTACCTGGATTTCCGCCATGGCGCGCGGGACTGGCGGGCCGGCCGTCCGGCCCTTGCCGCCTGGGAGATGCGCATCGCCGCGCGTGACAGCATGAAGGCGACGGTGCCCGCAGCTTGAACCTGCCGCTGACCGAGTTTCTGGGCGTCTGGAGCTTCCTGGCGGTGAACATCCTGTCGCCCGGGCCCAACGTGCTGAACACCATCGCGACGGCGATGGGTGGCGGGCGCGGTGCCGGGCTGGCCTCGGCTGCCGGAGTGGGCATCGGGATCGGCGGGTGGTGCCTGGCCATGGCGCTGGGCATGGCGACGCTGTTCGCGGTCGTGCCGGGGGCAGAGCGGGCGCTGACGCTGGCGGCGGTGGCGTTCCTGCTGTGGTTTGCCGCGCGCTACCTGCGGGTTGCCCGGGACGGCTGGCAGGGTCATCGCCGCGGCCTGCCGGTGGCGCCCCGGACGGAGGGGGTTCGGGCGGCCTTCCTGCGGTCGCTGGGGGTGAACGCCACCAATCCCAAGGCGCTGACCACCTGGCTCGCGATCCTGGCGATCTTTCCGGTGGCGCGGGCCGCGCCGGCCGACATCGGCCTGCTTTGCGCGGGGGCCTGCGCGCTGTCGTTCGGCATCCACGCGGTCTATGCGCTGGCGTTCTCGACCCCGCCGGCGGCGCGGTTCTACCTGCGCATGGGGTGGGCGGTTTCGGGGGCGGCGGGGCTGTTCTTCCTCGGGGTGGCGGCGCGCCTTGTGCAGGGGCTGGCGGGCTGAGCGACGGGGCGGGGGCTGCGACATTTCGGCCCCCGGGGCGGAATCGGGCGGGAATCCGGGCCATTGGGCGAAAACTGCGGCGTCGGGGCAGGTTTGTGCGCTGGACGGGCCGGAGCGCTGCCGCTAGATAACCCTGCGATAGGGCAGCGGGAAACCGTGGCCCCTTCATGTCATGGCCGCGCGCAGCGGCCGCGGAACTGGAGAGAACCCGTGTCCCACGCCGAAGAACCCGCAGGCACGCGCCGCGATTTCCTGTACTACGCCACCGCCGGGGCCGGTGCCGTCGCCACCGGCGCGGCGGTCTGGCCGCTGGTGAACCAGATGAACCCCTCGGCCGACGTCGCCGCGCTGTCGTCGATCTTCGTCGACGTGTCGGGCGTCGAGGTGGGGACGCAGCTGACGGTGAAATGGCTGGGCAAGCCCGTGTTCATCCGCCGCCGCACCGAGGACGAGATCGCGGCGGCGCGCGCCACCGCGCTGGACGAACTGCCCGACCGCGATTCGGCCAACGCCAACCGCCCCGGCACCGATGCCAGCGACCAGAACCGGGCGATGGACGAGGCGGGCGAATGGCTGGTGATGATGGGTGTCTGCACCCATCTGGGCTGCGTGCCGCTGGGCAACGGGGCGGGCGATTTCGGCGGCTGGTTCTGCCCCTGCCACGGGTCGCACTATGACCAGTCGGGCCGCATCCGCCGCGGCCCCGCGCCGACGAACCTGCCGGTTCCGACGGCCGAATTCATCGACGACACCACGATCAAACTGGGCTGAGGAACCTCGCAATGGCCGGAATTCCCCACGACCACTACGAACCGCGCTCGGCCGGTGAAAAGTGGCTGCACAAGCGGCTGCCGATTGTCGGGCTGATGTATGACACGCTGATGATCCCCACGCCCAAGAACCTGAACTGGATGTGGATCTGGGGCATCGTGCTGACATTCTGCCTGGTGCTGCAGATCGTCACCGGCATCGTGCTGGTGATGCACTACACGCCGCATGTCGATTACGCCTTCGCATCGGTGGAACACATCATGCGCAACGTGAACGGCGGGCACATGCTGCGCTACATCCATGCCAACGGCGCGTCGCTGTTCTTCGTTGCGGTCTACCTGCACATCTTCCGCGGCCTCTACTACGGGTCCTACAAGGCCCCGCGCGAGGTGACGTGGATCATCGGCATGCTGATCTACCTGGCGATGATGGCGACGGCCTTCATGGGCTATGTGCTGCCCTGGGGCCAGATGTCGTTCTGGGGTGCCACGGTGATCACCGGCCTGTTCGGTGCGATCCCCGGCATCGGCGAGCCGATCCAGACCTGGCTGCTGGGCGGCCCGGCCGTGGACAATGCCACGCTGAACCGGTTCTTCAGCCTGCACTACCTGCTGCCCTTCGTGATCGCGGCACTGGTCGCGGTGCATATCTGGGCGTTCCACACCACGGGCAACAACAACCCCACGGGTGTCGAGGTGCGGCGGACGTCGAAGGAAGAGGCGGCCAAGGATACCGTGCCGTTCTGGCCCTACTATGTGATCAAGGACCTGTTCGCGCTGGCGCTGATCCTGCTGGTGTTCTTTGCCGTCGTGGGCTTCATGCCCAACTACCTGGGCCACCCGGACAACTACATCCCCGCCAACCCGCTGGCGACGCCCGCGCATATCGTGCCGGAATGGTACTTCCTGCCGTTCTACGCGATCCTGCGCGCCTTTACCGGCGACGTCTGGATCGTGCAGCTGACCCAGATCGTGACCTTCGGCATCGTCGACGCCAAGTTCTTCGGCGTGCTGGCGATGTTCGGCGCGATCGCGGTGATGGCGCTGGCGCCCTGGCTGGACACCTCGTCGGTGCGGTCGGGCAAGTACCGTCCGATGTTCAAGTGGTGGTTCGCGCTGCTGATCGTCGACTTCGTGGTGCTGACCTGGGTGGGCGCGATGCCTGCCGAGGGCATCTATACCTGGATCTCGCTGATCGCCTCGACCTACTGGTTCGCCTACTTCCTGGTGATCTTGCCGCTGCTGGGCGTGATCGAGAAGCCGCTGGTGCAGCCCGCGACCATCGAGGAGGACTTCAACGCGCATTACGGCAAGCCGGGTGCGCATGGCGGCGCCTCGGCGCAGCCGGCCGAATGAGAAAGGACCGATGACGATGATCCGCAAGACGATGATCGGTGCGCTGTCGGCGCTGGCCCTTTCGGCGGGCATGGCGGCGGCCGCCGGCGGCGAGGGGCACATCGAGGATGTGGCCTTCAGCTTCGAGGGGCCCTTTGGCACCTATGACCAGATGCAGCTGCAGCGCGGCCTTCAGGTCTATACCGAGATCTGCTCGGCCTGCCATGGCCTGCAGTATGTGCCGGTGCGCACGCTGTCGGACCCCGCGGGGCCCGGCATTCCCGAGGACCAGGTGCGCGCCTATGCCGAAGGGCTGGCGCCCGTGACCGACCCGGTGACGCTGGAGGACCGGCCGCGCGTGCCGACCGACCACTTCCCGCGCTCGGGGCTGGAGAATGCGCCGGACCTGAGCCTGATGGCCAAGTCGCGCGCCGGGTTCCACGGACCCTACGGCCTGGGCATCAACCAGCTGTTCAACGGCATCGGCGGGCCGGAATACATCTACTCGATCCTCACCGGCTATACCGGCGAGGAGAAGGAAGAGGCCGGAACGATCTACTACGAGAACACCGCCTTCCCCGGCGGCTGGATCGCGATGGGCCCGCCGCTGGATGACGGGCTGGTGGAATATGCCGACGGGCACGACACCTCGGCGCATCACCTGGCCGAGGATGTGGCGGCCTTCCTGATGTGGACCGCCGAGCCGAAGATGATGGCGCGCAAGCAGGCCGGTTTCACCGCCGTGATCTTTCTGGCCGTGCTGTCGGTGCTGCTGTACCTGACGAACAAGAAGCTGTGGGCGGGCGTGAAGGGCAAGAAGGTCACCATCTGATCCCTGCTGCCCCGACCCTGCGACACAAGGGCCCCGTGCGATGCGCGGGGCCCTTTCGCTGCGGGAGGCCCCGCGCCGCGCCTGCCTAGGCGATCCGTTCCAGCCTGCCCCGGCGCATGAGGTCGCGATAGTTCCACTGGATGCGTGCCGCCTTGGCCAGCCACCGCGCCAGGTCGGCGGCATCGACCTGGTCGGCCGTGGTGTAGAGGATCGAGGCATCCTTGAACTTGCCGGTGCCGGGGCGCAGCCGCGGCTCGTCGAAATCGGCGCCGCTCCAGAACATCAGGCGGATGCCCGCCTTCAGCCTGCTGTAGCCGACGATCGGGTTGCCGGCGAGGAACCACACGGGATGGGCGTGCCAGATGCGGCTGTCGGCGCCGGGAAGGCCCGCGTCAATGTGGTGGCGCAGCAGATCGCAGACCGGCCGGTCACCGGCGGCCTGAAGGCTGTTGTAGGCGTCGATGGTCGCGGGTTTCATGCCGGCAGCCTAGGGCCCGGGTCGGGCTGCCGCAACCCGGCCGCGCGGGCCGGTGGCCGGCCCGTCAGACCGACACGGTGGCGCGCAGGGCGTCGTGGCCCAGTTCCCCCTTGGTGCCCTGCATCGCGACGGCGCCCCGCTTGAGCACGTAGAACCGGTCGCCCAGCCCATAGGCAAAGTCGAAATACTGTTCGACCAGCACGATGGCCATGGTGCCCTTGCCCTTGAGGTATTCGATGACGCGGCCGATCTGCTGGATGATGTTGGGCTGGATGCCCTCGGTCGGCTCGTCCAGAAGCAGGACGCGGGGCTTCATGATCATCGCGCGGGCGATGGCAAGCTGCTGCTGCTGCCCGCCCGACAGGTCGCCCCCGCGACGGTGCAGGAAATCCTTCAGGATCGGGAACAGCTCGAAGATCTCGTCGGGGATGCGGTGCTCGGCCTTGGGCAGCAGGGCATAGGCGGTCTCCATGTTCTCGCGCACGGTCAGCAGGGGAAAGATCATCCGGCCCTGCGGCACCACGGCCAGCCCCTTGCGGGCCATGGCCTGCGGCGCGACGCGACCGATCTCATCCTCGCCGATCCACAGCCTGCCGCCGGATCGCGGATGGGTGCCCGCCAGCGCCTTGAGAAGGCTGGTCTTGCCGACGCCGTTGGTGCCCATGACGCAGGTCACCTCGCCCGCGCGGGCCTCGAAGTCGATCCCGTGCAGGATCTGCGCGCCGCCGTAGTGCAGCGTCAGGGCCTCGGTGCGGATCATGGCCTAGCGTCCCAGATAGACATCGATCACCTGCTGGTTCTTCGTGACGTGATCGAGCGACCCCTCGGCCAGCACCGATCCCTCGTGCAGCACGGTCACCTTGCAGTTCAGTCGGCGCACGAATTCCATGTCATGCTCGACCACCACCACCGCCCGGGTGCGCGCCAGATCGACCAGAAGCGCGGTTGTCGCCTCGCGCTCGGCCAGCGTCATGCCCGCTGCCGGCTCGTCGACCAGCAGAAGGCGGGGTTCCTGTGCCAGCAGCATGCCGATCTCCAGCCATTGCTTCTGACCATGGGACAGTTCGCCCGCCTTCCGGGGCAGGGCGTCGGCCAGGCCTACCTGCGCGGCCAGTTCGGCAACGCGGGCATGGTCGGCGGCGGCGGGGCGCCAGGTCAGCACGGCAAGGGGCGACCGGCTGGCACGCAGGGCCAGCATCAGGTTCTCGTCGACCGACTGGTCCTCGAACACGGTGGGGCGCTGGAACTTGCGGCCGATGCCCGCGCGGGCGATCTGCGCCTCGGACATCCGCAACAGGTTGTGCAGCTTTTCGCCAAAGGTGGCGCGGCCCTCGTCCGGCCGGGTCTTGCCGGTGACGATGTCCATGAAGGTGGTCTTGCCTGCACCGTTCGGCCCGATGATCGCGCGCAGTTCCTGCGGGCCGATGGTGAAGGACAGGTTGTTGATGGCGCGAAAGCCGTCAAAGGTGACCGACAGGCCCGAGCATTCCAGAAGGGCGGTCATTCGGTGGCCTCCTTCTCGCGCAGGGAACCGGGTCCGGGGCCGAGATCGGCGCCGTGGCGGTCGGGCGTGCGCAGCTTCTGCCAGAGGTCGAACAGGCCGCCGATGCCCTTGGGGGCGAACAGCGTGACGGCCACGAAGGCCAGGCCCAGGGCCACCGACCACCAGTCCACCCACTTGATCGTGTAGAAGCCGAGCGGGATGTCCGGCGCGCGGCCACCGGTGAACCAGGACGACAGCAGCGATACGAAGGCAGCGCCGATCACCGCGCCGTAAAGCCGCCCGCGCCCGCCGATGGCGACCCAGACCGCCAGATAGATGCTGGCGATGGGCGCAAGCTCGGCCGGGTTGATGATGCCTGCCTGCGGATAGTAGAGCGCACCGGCAATGGCGGCCATGATCGCCGTCAGGGTGAACAGGAACAGCTTGTAGCCCTCGACCGAATAGCCGAGGAACCGCACCCGCGCCTCGTCGTCGCGGATGCCCCGGATGACCGAGCCGAACTTGCCCGACACCACATAGGCCGCCGCCAAATAGGCCAGCCCCAGCATCCCGGCCGAGGCCCAGAGGAACCAGACCGACAGCGTGGCCTGCGACAGGTCGGTCAGGCCCGGAATGTTCTGGAGCCCCGAAAGCCCGTTGTTGCCGCGCAGCCCGCTGTCGTTCTGGAACAGCCACAGCGCGAGCGCCAGCGTCATCGCCTGCGTCAGGATCGACAGGTAGACGCCGGTGACGCGGCTGCGGAACGCGAGCCAGCCGAACACGCCGGCCAGCACCCCGGGCACCGCCACCACCAGCAGCAGTTGCGCGGTCAGCGAATGGGCGAACATCCAGACCGGCGGAATCTCGGACCCGCCGACGACGCCGAAGATCTGCGTTCCGATGCCGGTGCGGATTTCCTCGGGCGTGGGGGGCAGGGGCTGGCCCACGAGCGAGGCGATCACGATCTCCTCGGTCCGGGCATACATCAGCCACATGCCGATCATGTAGCCGCCGATGGCGAAGAACGCCATGTGGCCGAGGGACAGCACACCGGCGTAGCCCCAGATCAGGTCCATCGCGATGGCGACCAGGCAGAGGCACAGCGTCTTGCCCAGCGTCTTGATGAACGAGGTCGAGATCACGCCGATGCCGAAGCCTTCGGACAGCACGGTGGCCCCCAGCGTGAACACGGCCAGGCACAGCAGGAAGATCAGGACCGATGGGTTGCGGGCCACGAAGCTCCGGTTCATGCGGGGGCTCCTTCGGGCCTGGCGGCGGGGGGCAGGGCGGGCGGTGGCGGCAGCCACAGCGCAGGCAGAGCGGGGAATGCCAGGCGTCCCATGGTCAGTCCCCCGCCGCGCGGCCCTTGAGGGCAATGATGCCCCGCGGCCGGAACTGGATGAACAGGATGATGAAGAGGATCATGTAGGTCTGCGCCGCCAGCGTGTTCGACGGGTTCAGCCATTCGATGCCCTTCTGCAGCGCGCCGATCAGTGCGGCCCCCGCCAGCGTCCCCCAGATGTTGCCGACACCGCCGACCACCACGGTCATGAAGGACTGCACGATGTAGTCGTTGCCAAGCTCGGACGTGACCTTGGCGAACAGCCCGATGGCCACGCCGGCAAGGCCCGCGATGCCCGAGCCGAGGCCGAAGGTCAGCATGTTGATGCGGTCGGGGTTGATGCCCATGCTGGCCGCCATGGACGGGTTCTGCTGCACCGCCCGCACCTCGAGCCCCAGCCGGGTGCGGCGCATGATGAACAGGATGACGCAGAGGAACACGATCGCCAGCACGAAGATCGCGATGCGGATGTAGCTGATCGACACCACGTCGTTGAACGACAGCGCCCCGTCCAGCCAGCCCGGCGAGGTCAGCGGCCGCGCCTGCGTGCCGAAGATGTTCTTGGCGATCTGCTGCAGCGCGATCGAGATGCCGAAGGTGGCCAGCAGGGTTTCCAGCGGGCGCCTGTAAAGGTGGCGGATCACCAGCCGCTCCATCGCCACCCCGGCGGCGAAGGTCACGGCAAAGGCCAGCGGCAGCGCCACGACGATGGAAACGGTGTAGTCGGGGATCACCAGTTGCACGCAGTATCCGGTGTAGGCGCCCATCATGATGAATTCGCCATGCGCCATGTTGATCACGCGCATCACGCCGAAGGTGATGGCCAGGCCCACCGCGGCGAGGAAGTAGATCGAGCCGAGCGAGAGCGCGTCGAGCGCCAGGTCGGCCGCCTGCATCAGCCCGACCTTGGTGTTGATCGCGACCAGCGCGCTGCGCGCGGCGTCGGTGACCGCCGGGTCGGGCTCGGTGTAGATGTCGAAATAGCGGTAGCCCGCGATGGTGGCCGCAACCTCGTCCGAGGTCGCGGCGACGGGCACCTTTCCGGCGACCTCGAGCGCGGTGTAGGCGCGGTCGCGCGCCGCCTGCGTGCCGAGATCGGCCACCGGAATGCCGCCCACCGTGCCGTTCTCGATATTGGCGGCCAGCGCCTCGCGCTGTTCGGCAAGGGTCAGCGGCGCGGGCGCGTCTCCGGCGGCGACGAGGATCGCAAAGGCGTCGGCGGCGGCGATGTCGCTGCCGACATCCAGTTCGGCCGCGACATTGGCGCCGGGGGGCGGTTCGGCGGCGGCAACGCGCCGGGTTGACAGGATCGGGTTCAGCGCGCCCCGCAGGTCAAGCCCGAGGTCGGCGCCGAAGCTGTCGATGGCGGCGACGCGGGCGGCGCTGTCGGGGTCGAAACGGATGGTCAACAGGCGTTCCAGCCGCACCTTCTGCGCGGCGAGCGCCGGATCGGCATCGTCCAGCGCGGCGCGCAGCGCATCAAGCTGGGTGGCGTCGCCATCGCGGGCGATGGCGGTCAGGGCAGCACGGCGCTGGGCGGGATCGGGGTCGGTCAGCTGGAACTGCACCAGCGCCCCGGCGATCAGGCCCCGCACCCCGGCGTTGGGCCGCAGCTGCGTGATCTCGGCGCGCGCCGCGATGCCCGCGTCGGCCCCGGTCAGGATGTCGGTCAGCGCGTAGCCGCCTGCGGTTTCGGAAATCAGGAAGAAGGCACCGTCGGACTTGCGCTGACCAAGGCCACGGTCCGCCCAGGCGGACAGCAGCCGCGACACGGCGGGATCGCCGGTCTCGACCAGCGCCGCGATGGCGGGGCCGATGGTCTGGCGTGACGGATTGGCGATCTGGTCGCCGTATTGCGCAAGCGCCCCGGCAAGATCGGCACGCCCGGTCTGCGCGCCGACCGGCAGCGCCATGACCATCACGGCGGCAAGCGTCAGAAGGAACCTGCGCATCGGGGACTTTCGAAAATTCCGGGGATTGGAGAGAGAGGGGGGCCCCGCAGGGCCCCCGTGCCGGTATCAGTAGTTCGACTTGATCTGCACGCAGGTGCTGGTCGCCGTGTTGTACATGCCGCAGCCCAGCGTCGCCCAGTCGGCCTCGAGCACTGCCGACTCCGGCAGGAAGTCGGTCCAGGCGTCGCCCGGGACGGGTTCGGTCTGGCTGATGATGTCGAACTGGCCGTCGGCGCGGATCTCGCCGATCAGGACGGGCTTGGTCAGGTGGTGGTTCGGCAGCATCTTGGCCACGCCGCCGGTCAGGTTCGGCACCTCGAGGCCATACATCGCGGTGCGCACCGCATCGACATCGGTCGTGCCCGCCTTCTCGACCGCCTGAACCCACATGTTGAACCCGATCACATGGGCCTCCATCGGGTCGTTGGTCACGCGGTTTTCGCCGGCAAAGGCCTTCCACTTGGCGATGAACTCGGTGTTCAGCTCCGATTCCGCGGTCTGGAAGTAGTTCCAGGCGGCCAGGTGGCCCACGAGGTTCGAGGTGTCGAGACCCGACAGTTCCTCTTCACCAACCGAGAAGGCCACAACGGGGATGTCATCGGCCGAAACGCCCGCCGCCGCCAGTTCCTTGTAGAAGCCGATGTTGGCATCGCCGTTGATGGTCGAGATCACGCCCACCTTCTTGCCATCGGCCCCCAGCGCCACCACGTCCGCCACGATCTTGGACCAGTCGCTGTGCCCGAACGGCGTGTAGTTCACGAAGATGTCTTCCTTCGGAATGCCCTTCGCGATCAGATAGCTTTCCAGGATGTTGTTCGTGGTGCGCGGATAGACATAGTCGGTGCCCAGCAGCGCGAATTTCTGCACGCCCAGTTCTTCGAGGAAGTAGTCGGTCGCCGGGATCGCCTGCTGGTTCGGCGCGGCGCCGGTGTAGAACACGTTCTTCGACGATTCCTCGCCCTCGTACTGCACCGGATAGAACAGCAGGCCGTTCAGTTCCTCGATGACCGGCAGAACCGACTTGCGGCTCACGCTGGTCCAGCAGCCGAACATCACGTCGACGTCCGACACCGTCAGCAGTTCGCGGGCCTTCTCGGCGAACAGCGGCCAGTCGGACGCGGGGTCGACCACGACCGCCTCAAGCTGCTTGCCCAGGACGCCGCCCTTGGCGTTCTGCTCGGCAATCAGCATCAGCATCGTGTCCTTCAGCGTCGTTTCCGAAATCGCCATCGTGCCCGACAGCGAATGCAGCACGCCGATCTTGATCGTCTCCTGCGCCACGGCCGCCCCTGCGAAGGAAGCGGCAAGCCCCACCCCCGCCAGAAGTCCCCTGATCCCGTTCATGTCTTCCCCCAGTTCTCGGGGCCGCCGGGTCTTGCCTTCCCCTGTGGGGGCATTAGACCGCGAGCGGCAACCTCGGTTGCACCTCGTGCGGTGGTGGCGGGTTTCTCAGGCACGGCCGCCACCGCACATCCTTTGCCCGTGCCAATGGCGGCAGGGCCGACAGGCAGCAGACCGGGGGCGCCGCAGCGCGGCAAGAATCCTCAGGGTCGCGATGCCCGCGACCCGCCCCCGGCGCATCATTTTTCATCACGCGGCCGTGACGCGCCGCCAAAACAGGCAGGGCGGAACCGCAACGGCAGGATGCCGCCGACTCGGGGCCCGCGCCCCGGCGCTTGCCTGATCCCGCCGCGCGCACTACTCCTTCCCCGTCCGTTTCCTCGCAGGTGCCGCCCGTGATCCCTTCACCCGCCGACGATCCCAAGACGCTTGTCTCGACCGCCTGGCTGGCCGCGCATCTGCGCGACCCCGACCTGCGCATCCTGGATGCAAGCTGGTATCTGCCCGACCAGAACCGCAACGCCCGCGCGGAATACGAGGCCGCGCATATCCCCGGCGCCCGGTTCTTCGACATCGACGAGATTTCCGACCACCGGTCCGCCCTGCCGCACATGGCGCCCCCGCCCGAGAAGTTCGTCAGCCGGATGCGCGCCATGGGCGTGGGCGACGGGCATCAGGTGGTGGTCTATGACGGCGCGGGGCTGTTCTCCGCCGCCCGCGTCTGGTGGACCTTCCGCCTGATGGGCAAGACCGACGTGGCGGTGCTGGACGGCGGGCTGCCGAAATGGCAGGCCGAGGGCCGCGA
Source organism: Paracoccaceae bacterium (assembly GCA_019454225.1). Classification (NCBI taxonomy): domain Bacteria; kingdom Pseudomonadati; phylum Pseudomonadota; class Alphaproteobacteria; order Rhodobacterales; family Paracoccaceae; species Paracoccaceae bacterium. The sequence continues at coordinate 879,962 of CP075370.1, forward strand.
GACCGAGGACATGGCACCGATCCCCCGGGATCGCCACATCACCGTCAGCCGCCAGAACCATCTGGTGAAGGATGTGACGCAGGTGGCGCAGGCCGCCAAGCTGGGACAGGCCGAGATCATCGACGCCCGCGCCGCCGCCCGGTTCCGCGGCGAGGCGCCCGAGCCCCGCCCGGGTCTGCGGGCGGGCCATGTTCCGGGGTCCAAGAACCTGCCGTTCGGTCAGGTTCTGAACCCCGATGGCACGATGAAGCAGGGCGCGGCGCTGCGCGCCGCCTTCGAGGGCGCGGGCATCGACCTGTCGAAGCCCGCGATCACCACCTGCGGGTCCGGGGTGACGGCGGCGATCCTGAGCCTTGCGCTGGAACGGCTGGGCCACCGCAACCATGCGCTCTACGACGGGTCGTGGTCCGAATGGGGCATGTATGATGACCTGATGGTCGAAAAGGGGTAGCCGATGTTCGATGCGCTGAACGCCCAGCCGCAGGACAAGATCCTGCAACTCATCAGCATGTTCCGCGACGACCCGCGCGACGGCAAGATCGACCTGGGCGTGGGTGTCTACAAGGATGCCACGGGGCTGACGCCGGTGATGCGGGCGGTGAAGTCGGCCGAGCGCCAGCTTTGGGAGACCGAGCGCACCAAGACCTACACCGGCCTTGCGGGCGAACCCGATTTCCACGCCGCCATGGCGCGGCTGATCCTGGGACCGGCGGCGCCGATGGACCGGCTGGCGGCTGTGGCGACCCCCGGCGGCACCGGGGCGCTGCGGCAGGCGATGGAACTGATCCGCATGGCCTCGCCCGGGGCACGGGTCTGGCTGTCGAACCCGACCTGGCCGAACCACCCCTCGATCATCCGCTATCTGGGCATTCCGATGGCCGAGTACCGCTATTTCGACGCCGCGACGCGCGGGGTCGATGCGGGCGGCATGCTGGCCGAACTCGAGGGCGTGGCGCGCGGCGATGTCGTCCTGCTGCACGGCTGCTGCCACAACCCGACCGGCGCGAACCCCTCCGATGCGGACTGGGCGGCGGTGGCCGACCTGCTGGCCCGAAAGGGCGCGATTCCGCTGGTCGATCTGGCCTATCAGGGCTTCGGCGACGGCCTGGACGCCGATGCAGGCCCCACCCGCATGCTGGCCGGCCGCCTGCCCGAGGTGCTGATCGCGGCCTCGTGCAGCAAGAACTTCGGCATCTACCGCGAACGCACCGGCATCCTGATTGCCCTGGGGGCGCCGGGGCAGCGGGCGGTCCTGCAGGGCAACCTCGCCTGGCTGAACCGCCAGAACTACAGCTTTCCGCCCGACCACGGGGCGCGACTGGTCACCATGATCCTGGACGACCCCGCGTTGCGGGCCGAATGGCAGGCCGAACTTGACGAGGTGCGCGCGGGCATGCTGGCGCTGCGCGATGGCCTGGCCGACGAACTGCGGCGGCTGACCAACTCGGACCGGTTCGATTTCATCGCGCGCCACCGCGGCATGTTCAGCCGCCTGGGCGCGACCGAGGCGCAGGTCGACCGGCTTCGGGTCGAGCATGGCATCTACATGGTGTCGGACAGCCGCCTGAACATCGCCGGGCTAAACGCGGCCACCGTGCCGGTGCTGGCCCGTGCCGTGGTGGCCTGCGGCATCTGACCGGCCGCGCCCCCGGCGCATGAAAAAGGCCCGGGCGTTGCCGCCCGGGCCCATGCCGGCCGAGAGGGAGAGACCTCAGCCCTTGGCGAACTCGGGATATGCCTCCAGACCCAGCTCGGCCTTGTCGAGGCCCAGCATCTCGTCTTCCGGGCTCGGCCGCAGGCCACCCATGGCCGCCTTCAGCACGGTCCAGACGATGTAGGAGGCGACAAAGACGAAGGCGCCGATCGACACGAAGCCGATGATCTGGGTCACGAAGCTGGTGCCCTCGGTGTAGAACGGCACCGCCAGCGTTCCCCAGAACCCGGCGATCAGGTGCACCGGGATGGCGCCCACCACGTCGTCGATCTTCATCTTGTCCAGGAAGGGCACGGCAAAGACCACGATCACGCCGCCCACCGCACCGATCCACAGCGCGCCGAACAGCGACGGGTCCAGCGGACCGGCGGTGATCGACACCAGGCCTGCCAGCGCGCCGTTCAGCACCATGGTCAGGTCAACCTTGCCATAGACCACCTGCGTCAGGATCAGCGCCGCGATGGCACCGGCCGCCGCCGCCATGTTGGTGTTGGCAAAGATGATCGCCACGGCATTCGCGTCGGCCTCGGTCCCCAGTGCCAGTTGCGAGGCGCCGTTGAAGCCGAACCAGCCCAGCCACAGCACGAACGTGCCGAGCGTGGCCAGCGCCAGGTTCGAACCCGGCATCGGGTTCACCTTGCCGTCCTTGCCGTACTTGCCCAGGCGCGGCCCCAGCACCAGCGCGCCCGCCAGCGCCGCAAAGCCACCTGCCGCATGGACCAGCGTCGAGCCTGCGAAGTCCGAGAACCCGGCTTCCGACAGCCAGCCGCCGCCCCACTGCCAGGACGCCTCGATCGGGTACAGAAACCCGGTCAGCACGACCGTGAAGGCCAGGAACGGCCAAAGCTTGATGCGTTCGGCCAGCGTGCCCGAGACGATCGAGGCAGTGGTGGCGCAGAACATCAGCTGGAAGAAGAAATCCGAACCGGTCGCATAGCCGGTCTCCAGCGCCGGATCGCCCTGGATGCCGGCCGTTGCGAAGGCGCCGATGTAGCCCGCGACGGTCCAGCCGTCGCCCGGATACATCAGGTTGTAGCCGACCAGCCAGTACATGATCGCCGCGATCGAGAAGAGCGCGATGTTCTTGGTCAGCTGCATCGTCACGTTCTTGCCGCGCACCAGCCCGGCTTCCAGCATGGCGAACCCGGCCGCCATCCAGAACACCAGGAAACCGCCGATCAGGAACAGCAGCGTGTTGAAGATGAAGGCATTGTCCACCACGGGTGCAGCCTCGGCAGCGGCTTCCACCGCCTCGGTTGCCGCCTCGGCGGTGGCGGCGGCTTCCTGCGCCTGCGCAGGCAGGGCGATGGCCGCGGCAATCGCGGCGAGCCCGGTGAGTGTCTTCCAGTTGAGCATGTCGGTCGCTTCCCCTTACCCCGTCGCGATCACAGCGCGTCGTCGTTGATTTCGCCGGTGCGCACCCGCACCGCATGGCTCACGTCCAGGACGAAGATCTTGCCGTCGCCGATCTTGTCGGTCTTGGCGGTCTTCGCGATGGTATCGACCACAGCCTCGGCCAGGCCGTCGGCCACCACGATCTCGAGCCGCACCTTCGGCACGAAGTTCACGGCATATTCGGCGCCGCGATAGATTTCGGTGTGCCCCGACTGGCTGCCGAAGCCCTTGATCTCGGTCACCATCATGCCGCGCACGCCGATGGCGGTAAGCGCCTCGCGCACCTCCTCGAGCTTGAACGGCTTGATCGCTGCAATGATGAGTTTCACGTGGGTCCCCTTTCGTATGGCAGGCGGCCCGCCGAAGCGGTCTGCGGGCATGAAGCCGGACAGGGGCATCCGCGCTCAAGGAATGGGCGGGTTTCCGCCGCGCCGCAGCGCCAAAAAATGCCCAAGAAATGCACATTCAGGGCGGTTGGCCTAAAAAACAGGCAAACCTGTAAACCGAATCGTGATCCTGCGGCTTTCCCTTTCCGCGCGGCTGCGGGTATTCTGGTGCCAAGAACAGCGCGGAACATACGGGCGTCGGGCATGGCAAAGACGGGCAGGACAGGCGCGCCGCTGGTGGCGGATCGCCGCTACAGGGCACCCGCCGGTGGCGGGGGCGGCGGTTCGCGCCGCCCGCCCGCCCGGAAACCCGCCCCCCGCCGCCCCCGCAGGCGCGGCATCCTCGGGTTTCTGGCGGCCATCGTCGGCTTCGTCTGGCGTCTGGTGCGCGGCATCGTCTGGCGCGGGGCGCTGGCCTTCGCGCTCGTCCTCGGCCTGTCGTCCTGGTATTTCTACGCCCAGTTGCCGGATGTGGCCGCGCTGACCGACGGGCGCGCGCGCGGATCGGTCACCATGCTGGACCGCGAGGGGCAGGTCTTTGCCTGGCGGGGCGAGACCTTCGGGCATATCGACGCCCGCAGCGTGTCGAAGCACCTGCACAACGCCGTCGTGGCAACCGAGGACAAGCGGTTCTACCGCCATTTCGGCATCAGCCCGCGCGGCATCGCGGGGGCCATCCGCATCAACCTGTCCGAGGGGCGCGGCGCGCTGCAGGGCAACGGCGGGTCCACCATCACCCAGCAGGTCGCCAAGCTTCTGTGCCTGGGCGTGCCCTATGACCCGTCCCAGTGGAAATCGGAAGCCGCCTATGAAGAGGACTGCCGCCGTGGCGGTGTCTGGCGCAAGGTCAAGGAGGTGCCCTTCGCCCTGGCGATGGAGGCCAAGTATTCAAAGGCCGAGATCCTGACGATCTACCTCAACCGCGCCTATCTGGGCGCCGGTGCGCGCGGGTTCGAGGCGGCGGCCCAGCGCTATTTCGGCAAGTCCGCGCGCGACGTGAACCCCGCCGAGGGGGCGATGCTGGCGGGTCTGCTGGTGGCGCCGTCGCGCTTCGCGCCCACCAACAACCTGCAGCGCGCGCGAGACCGGGCCTCGGTGGTGATCGGCCTGATGCAGGAGCAGGGCTATCTGACCGCCGCCGAGGCCGCCGATGCCCGCGCCAACCCCGCCCGCCTGTCCCCCGCCGCCGACTCGCGCACAGGCGGCTGGTTCGCCGACTGGCTGATGGAAACCGTGCCGTCCTTCCTGTCCAAGACCACGACCGAGGACGTGATCATCCGCACCACGCTGGACCAGCGGTTGCAGCGCGCCGCCGAGGAGGCGGTGGCCGAGGTCTTTGCAACCAAGGTGCGCGAAGGCTCCAAGGCCGAAACGGCCGTGATCGTGATGTCGGCCGATGGCGCGGTGCGCGCCATGGTCGGCGGGCGCGCGGCGCAGCTGCCCGGTGCCTTCAACCGCGCCACGATGGCCAGGCGGCAGACCGGTTCAAGCTTCAAGCCCTTCATCTATGGCGCGGCGCTCGACCAGGGGTTCAGCGCGGCGGATTACGTCGAGGATGCGCCGCTGACCATCCGCGTGCCCGGCTCGGGCAACTGGTCGCCGCAGAACTATACGAAAGACTACAAGGGCATCGTGACGGTGTCCGACGCGCTGAAGCATTCGCTGAACACCGCCGCCGTCCGCATATCCGAGGCCGTGGGCCGCGAGAAGGTGCGCGCGGTCGCCTCGGCCTTCGGCATTGAAAGCGATCTGGCGGCAGGCCCCGCGCTGGCGCTGGGCGTGTCGGAATCGACGCTGCTGGAAATGACCGGCGCCTATGCCGGCATCCTGAACGGCGGGCGCGCGGTGCGGCCCTACGGCCTGATCGAGCTGACCCTGAAGGGCGAGGCCGACGCGCTTCTGGGGCAGGAAGGCGGCTATGGCGACCGTGTCATCAGCGAACGCGCCGCCCGCGAACTGACCTGGATGATGACCGAGGTCCTCAACTCGGGCACCGGCACGCGCGCCCGGCTCGACGGCCGCGAGGCTGCGGGCAAGACCGGCACGACCCAGGCCGCCCGCGACGCCTGGTTCATCGGCTTCACCGCCGACTATGTGGCGGGCGTCTGGATGGGCTATGACGACAACACGCCGCTGTCCGGCGTCACCGGCGGCGGTCTGCCCGCCGAGATCTGGAAGGCGGTGATGCTGCGGGTCCATCAGGGCCTGCCCGCCACGCCGCTGCCGATGGAACGGCCCGAATGGCGCCGCCCGCCCGATCCGGCCACGGCCACCGGCGCGCCGGTGCCGGTGGATGTGGGGCAGGGCCAGGGCTGGCCGCCGGCCACACCGCCGCAGCCCATCGACGTGACGCCGCGCCGCGAGCCGGACATGGCCGAGCAGGTGCTGCGCGAGGTTCTGGGTATCTTCGGCGGCCAGTACTGACGGGCGCGATGGCGAACCGGCAGACGGGCGCTCGCCCCGGCCGGGGTCAGGCGCGCTTCATGTCCTCGATCAGCGCGCCGATGTTGCCCCGGCGCCGGTCCAGCATCGCGCCGATCTCGGTGCGTTCGGCGGCCAGCATGTTCACACCCTCGATGATGATGTTGAAGAACAACTGCTTTCCGCCCTTCTCGGTCACATGCCAGCGCAGGTCAAACGGCGCCTGCCCGCGCAGCTTGGCGACCGAGGTCACCTCGAAATAGGTCTTGATCGGCTTCGCGCCGGTCACCTCGATCTGCCCGCCGATGAACTCGCGGAACCGCCGGCCGTATTTCCGGCTGATATAGCCCTGGAAGGCGGCCGTGAACGCCCGCATGTCACCGGCCGAGGCCGACCGCGCCGCCGGGCCGAGCGCCGAGCGCGCGATCACCGGCACATCGGCATAGCGCGAGAAGATCCGCTCGAAATCGCCGAACATCGCCGATTCCGACTTGCCGGAATTGATCGTGGCGTTGACGTCGGCAACCGCCCTGTCGATCAGCGCCCGCGCCGAATTCATGTCCAGCGCCATCGCCTCGCGCGGCAGCGCCGCCACGGCGGCCGCAGCGGCCCCCACGGTCAGCAGCATGCGGCGCGACAGGAAGCGGGGGGAAATGGGCGAACCGGTCATGTCACTCCTCATAGGGGTCGAAGAAATCGTCCTCGCCGCCGCTCTGGCCCAGTTCGTAGCGCCGGTTCTGCAGATACAGCAGACGCGCCTGGGCATAGCTATCGGCGCTTTCATATAGGATTGAATCGACCGTATCCGAATACTGGTAGCGATCACCAAGTCTTGAGGCGACGCTGGCGACCGTGGCCGCCGCCCCCTCGCGTCCGGGCAACGCCAGCCGGACCGGGTTCATCACGATGTCCACCACGGCGCCCACCGTGTCGCGGTCGGTCGAGGGCCCGAAGAACGGCAGTTCGTGATAGGCCCCCTCGGGAAAGCCCCAGACATGCATCGTCTCGCCGAAATCGGTGCGCCGCCCCTCGACCCCCAGCGCCCGCGCCGGATCGAACAGGCCGCCGATGCCGATCGTCGTGTTCAGCACGAACCGCAGCGTGTTCTCGGCCGCCGCCTCGCCCCGGCCCTGCAGCAGGCTGTTCACCACATCCTTGGGCGTGTCGAGGTTCGAGGCAAAGTTCGAAACGCCCTGCCGCACCGGCCGGGGCAGGACGCCGCCATAGGCGCCCGACGCCGGTTTCAGCAGCGTCCGGTCCAGCGACCGGTTGAACTCGTGCCGCTGGCGGTTGTTCGCCTCGTCGGGGTCGTAATGCGGCTGGACCGGGGCCGGCGCCGCACAGGCCCCCGCAACCAGCATTGCCACAACCGCGAGAACTCGCGTTGAAAACACTTTGCCGTCCGCGTCCATCTGCCTATCGTTTTCATCCATCGGGGCATAGGATAGCCCGGATGCCGGAATGGCAACCCATAAGGGCGCGGGGGTCCCGAGGCAACGGCCCTCGTTCCGGATCATGGGCCTGCAAGGGATTCCGGCGGATTGTCGCGAATAAAGGGTGGCACCGGCGCGTTGTGTGACGGTGCAGGACAGGGGCGTGCAGGTGAACGGACTGGATCGACGCAAGGGGCTGGACGAACTGCGGCGCGCGCGCCGGGGCGGCGGGCTGTGGATTTCGGTCGCGCTGTTCTCGGTCTTCGTGAACATGCTGCTGCTGACCGGCCCGCTCTACATGCTGCAGATCTATGACCGCGTGCTCGGCTCGCGCAGCGAGGAAACGCTGATCGCGCTGTCGCTGCTGGTGGGCTTCCTGTTCCTCGCCATGGGTCTCCTTGACCATGTGCGCGGCCGGGTCATGGCCCGCATCGCCGCCCGCTTCCAGGACCGGCTGGACCGCCGCGTGTTCGAGGCGTCGGTGCGCCGCCTGTCGGTCCTGCCGAACGACCAGATCGCCGCCCCGGCCACCCGCGACCTCGAATCCGTGCAGCGGCTGCTGGCCTCGCCGGTGCTGACCGCGCTCTTCGACATTCCCTGGACGCCCTTCTTCGTCGCCGCGATCTTCGTCTTCCATCCCTGGCTGGGCTGGATGTCGCTGGCCGGCGGCGCCCTCCTGATCGTGCTGGCGCTGGCGAACCAGTGGGCGACGCGCGGGCCGCTCGCCCGCACCAACGCCGCGCAGGCCTCGGCCGAACGCACCGCCGACCTGCTGCGCGCCGAGGCCGAGACGGTGCAGGCCCTCGGCATGGGCACCGCCGGGTTCGAGCGCTGGAACCGCCAGCGGTCCGAGGCGCTGACCCGCTCGACCGAGGCCGCCGATCGCGGCGGCGCCTTCACCGTCACCAGCCGCACCTTCCGGCTGTTCCTGCAATCCGCCATCCTGGGGCTCGGCGCCTGGCTCGTGCTCCAGGGCGAACTGACCCCCGGCGCGATGATCGCGGCCTCGATCCTGCTCGGCCGGGCGCTGGCTCCGGTGGAACAGACGGTCGGACAGTGGGCCGTGGTGCAGCGCGCGCAGGAGGGCTGGAACCGGCTGTCCATCCTGCTGTCGATCCAGCCGCCCGAGGCGCCGCGCACCGCCCTGCCGCGTCCCCGCGCCGCACTCGAGGTCACCGCGCTGTCCGTGGTGCCGCCGGGCGAACAGGTGGCGGTGCTGCGCGGCGTCTCGTTCAAGGTCGATCCCGGGCAGGCGCTGGGTGTCATCGGGCCTTCGGGGTCGGGCAAGTCCACGCTGGCCCGCGCCATCACCGGCGTCTGGCGCCCCGCCTCGGGGAAGATCCGGCTGGATGGCGCCGCGCTTGACCAGTATGCCCCCGATGCCCTGGGTGCGCTGATCGGCTACCTGCCGCAGCGCGTCGCGCTGTTCGATGGCACGATCGCCGAGAACATCGCCCGCCTCGCGGCCCAACCCGATGCCGCACAGGTGGTCGCGGCGGCGCAGGCCGCCGCCGCGCATGACATGATCCTGCGCCTGCCCGACGGCTATGACACCCGCGTCTCGGCCCTGGGCGGCAGGTTGTCCGGCGGCCAGATCCAGCGCATCGGCCTTGCCCGCGCGCTTTACGGCGATCCGGTGCTGCTGGTGCTGGACGAACCCAACTCCAACCTCGACAACGACGGGTCGATGGCGCTGAACATCGCGATCCGGGCGCTCAAGGCGCGGGGCGGGTCGGTCCTGATCATGGCGCACCGCCCGGCCGCGATCCAGGAATGCGACGTCCTGCTGGTGATGCAGGACGGCCAGCGCGCCGCCTTCGGCCCGCGTGACCAGGTGCTGCGCGACATGGTCAAGAACCACACGGAAATCGTGCGCCAGGCAGGCCCCGGAGGTGTGGCATGAACTATTCGGCACGCGGCCCCATCATTCTGGGCATGGTCACGCTTCTGGCGTTGGTGGGCGGGTTCGGCGTCTGGTCGGTCGGCACCACGCTGACCGGCGCGGTCGTCGCCTCGGGCCAGATCGAGGTCGAACAGAACCGGCAGGTCGTGCAGCACCCCGATGGCGGCGTTGTCGAATCGATCCTCGTGACCGAGGGGCAGACGGTGCAGGCGGGCGACACGCTGATGCGGCTCGACGGCACGCTGCTGCGGTCCGAACTTTCCATCGTCGAAAGCCAGTTCCTTGAAATCCTCGCGCGTCGCGGCAGGCTCGAGGCGGAACGCGACGACGCCGCGACGCTGACCTTCCCCGCCGAACTGGTGTCCATGGCCGCGACCCGCGCCGATGCCGCCGAGCTTCTGGAAGGCCAGCGCCGCCTGTTCGAGGCGCGGCTCGACACCATGCGCCAGCAGACCGAACAGCTTGCCCGACGCGCCGACCAGACCCGGTCCCAGATCGACGGCATCGACGCCCAGATCGACGCGCTGTCCGACCAGCTGGAACTGATCGCCCAGGAAACCGCCTCGGTGCAGGAACTGCTCGACAAGGGGCTGGCGCAGGCTGCCCGCCTCCTGGCCCTTCAGCGCGAAGAGGCACGGCTGCGCGGGCAGTTGGGCGAACTGGTGGCCACCCGCGCCGGCAACGAGGGCCGGATCACCGAGATCGAGCTTGAGGTGCTGCGCCTCGCCGCCGCCCGTCGGGAAGAGGCGAACGCGCAGTTGCGCGACATCGGCTATCGCGAGCTTGAACTGGCCGAACGCCGCCGCGCGCTGGTCGAACGCATCGCCCGGCTCGATATCCTGGCGCCGGTGGCAGGGGTGGTGCTGGGCCTTGCCGTCACCACGCCGCGCGCCGTGCTGCGTCCCGCCGATCCGGTGATGTTCCTCATCCCGCAGGATCGGCCGCTGGTCATCGCCGCACAGATCCCGCCGATCCACATCGATCAGGTGCGCCCGGGCCAGCCTGCCGTGCTGGTGTTCTCGGCCTTCTCCACCCGGACGACGCCGGAACTCAAGGGGCAGGTAGTGGTGGTCTCGGCCGATGCCTTCACCGACGAACGCACGGGGCTGACCTATTATCGGGCCGAGATCCTGCCCGACCCGGGCGAACTGGAAAAGCTGACCGGCCTGACACTGATTCCCGGCATGCCGGTCGAGGCGTTCATCCGCACCGAGGCGCGCACGCCGCTGGCCTATCTGGTGAAACCCTTCACCGACTACTTCACCCGCGCCTTCCGCGAAAGCTGACCGGGCAGCCACGTTTCCCCCGCTCGGACAGGGGGGCGGGGCGGACCCGGCTCATGCCCTTGACAGACCCTGACCGCAGCGCGCGCCCTGTCGGGACGGATGCCATACGCACGCCATACGCGAAACCGACGGATGCGGGACGGCCCCGCCGCCGCTTGCGCCGCCCGCCGCCCGCCGCTAGCCTGCCCCCGATCCGCAGCCGGAGGCCCCCATGCATCCCATCGACGCCCGCCTCGCCGAACTCGGCGTGACCCTGCCCGACGCCCCCGCGCCCGCCGCGAACTACGTGCCCTTCGTCATCGCCGCCGGCGGGCTGGTGCATGTGTCGGGGCAGATTTCCCAGAATGCAGACGGGTTCATCAAGGGCAGGCTGGGTGCCGACCTTGCGGTGGACGAGGGCGCCGCAGCGGCCCGCGCCTGCGCCATCTCATTGCTTTCACAGGTGAAAAAGGCCTGCGGGGGCGATTGGAACCGGCTGCGTCGGGCGGTCAAGCTGGTGGGGTTCGTGAACTCCACCGCCGATTTCACCGACCAGCCCAAGGTCATCAACGGCGCGTCGGATTTCCTGGTCGCCGTGCTGGGCGATGCCGGGCGGCATGCCCGGTCCGCCGTCTCGGCCGCCTCGCTCCCCTTCGGCGTCGCCGTCGAGATCGAGGGCATCTTCGAGATCGAATGATGACCGGCCCCGCGCTCCCCCCCGCCTTCCTGCGCCTCCCCGTCGCCCACCGCGCCCTCCACGACCGCGCCGCCGGCCGCATCGAGAACTCGGCCGCCGCCATCGCCGCGGCGGTCGCGGCGGGCTATGCGATCGAGATCGACCTGCAGCTTTCGTCCGACGGTCAGGCGATGGTGTTCCATGACGACGATCTTGACCGCCTGACGTCCGAGACCGGGCCCGTTGCCGCCCGCAGCGCTGCCGAGCTTGCCGCCATCCCGTTGAAAGATGGTCAGGATTCCATCCCGACCCTGCCAGAGGTCCTGGACATGGTGGCAGGCCGGGTGCCGCTGCTGATCGAGATCAAGGACCAGTCGGGCGCAATGTCCGCGACCGATGGTCGGCTTGAAGCCGCCACCGCCCGTGCGCTGGCGGACTATTCCGGGCCGGTCGCGGTCATGTCCTTCAATCCGCACAGCATTCTCCGCATGCGGGATCTGGCCCCCGGCATCGCCCGGGGGCTGACCACCTCGGCCTTCGATCCCGATGCCTGGTCGCCGCTGCCCGCCGACACCTGCGCCCGCCTGCGCGAGATCCCCGACTACGACGCCACGGGGGCCAGCTTCATCAGCCACGAATGGGCCGACCTGTCCCGTCCCCGGGTTGCCGCGCTCAAGGCGCAGGGCGCCGCAATCCTGTGCTGGACGATCCGCGGCGCCGAAGCCGAAGGCATCGCGCGCCGGATCGCACAGAACATCACCTTCGAAGGCTATCCCGCCCCGATCCCCGCTTGACCGGCGCCGCCCGCGCGCCACTTTCGCGCTGCGCGCGCCCCGCGCCACGGACCCAGCCATGGACGCCCCCGCCCTGACGGCGAGCCTGCACGAACGGATCGACGACATCCCGGCGGCCGATTGGGATGCCCTGGCCTGCCCCGAGACTGCCGACGGCGGACCGCCCCGTGATCCGTTCACCACGCACCGCTTCCTGCAAGCCCTTGAGAAATCGGGATCGGTCGGTGCGGGCACCGGATGGAGCCCGCAGCACCTGGCGCTGCGGCAGGGGGGGCGGCTGGTGGCCGTGGCGCCGATGTATGCCAAGGGGCACAGCCAGGGCGAGTACATCTTTGACCATTCCTGGGCGCAGGCCTGGCAGCGCGCCGGCGGGCGCTATTACCCCAAGCTTCAGATCGCCGTGCCCTTCACCCCGGCGACCGGGCGGCGGTTTCTTGTGGCGCCGGACCTGGGCGCTCAGGGTGTGCCCGCCTTGCTGGAGGCGGCGGTCGAGGTGACGTCGCGGGCCCGCCTGTCATCGCTGCACGCCACCTTCTGCACCGAGGCCGAGGCAACGGCCGGGGCGGAACACGGCCTGCTGCACCGGATCACGCAGCAGTTCCATTGGGAGAACAGGGGTTTCCGCGACTACGCCGATTTCCTTGACACGCTGGCCAGCCGCAAGCGCAAGGCGCTGCGCAAGGAGCGCAGCCAGGCCCAGGCCTTTGGCGGAACGATCCGCCTGCGCACCGGCGACGACCTGCGCCCGGAACACTGGGATGCCTTCTGGACCTTCTACCAGGACACCGGCAGCCGCAAATGGGGCCAGCCCTATCTGACGCGGCGGTTCTTCGATCTGGTTCAGGCGACGATGCGGCATGACACGCTGCTGGTTCTGGCGGAACGCGGCGGCCGCCCGGTGGCCGGCGCGCTCAACTTCATCGGGCGCGACACGCTGTTCGGCCGCTACTGGGGCTGCATCGAGGATCATCCCTTCCTGCATTTCGAACTGTGCTATCATCAGGCGATCGACTGGGCGATCGCCCGGGGTCTGGACCGGGTCGAGGCGGGGGCGCAGGGCGAACACAAGCTGGCGCGCGGCTATCTGCCGGTCGAGTGCCACTCGCTGCACTGGATTGCCGACCCCGGCCTGCGGCAGGCGGTTGACCGCTATCTGGATCATGAGCGTCGCGCCGTCGGTGAAGAGATCGAGGTGCTGACCGCCTATGGTCCCTTCCGGCGGGGGCCTGCCAATGCCGAATGCGAATGAAGGAGAGCGCTATGGCCGGACTGACCTTCTATACCAACCCGATGTCGCGCGGCCGGATGGCCCGCTGGATGCTCGAGGAGATCGGGCAACCCTATGAAACCGTGGTGCTGGACTATGGCACCACCATGAAGGCGCCGGACTATCTGGCGGTGAACCCGATGGGCAAGGTGCCCGCGCTGCGCCATGGCGAGACCACCGTCACGGAATGCGGCGCGGTGATCGCCTATCTTGCCTTCACCTTCCCCGATGCCGGGCTTCTGCCAGAGGACCGGGGGCATTTCCTGCGCTGGATGTTCTTTGGCGCCGGTCCGCTGGAACAGGCGGTGACGATGCGCGCCCTCGGGTTCGAGGCGCCGGCGGAACGGCGCGGCATGGTGGGGTTCGGGGCCTTCGACGATGTCGTGGGCGCGCTGCGCGGGCTGGTCGCTGCGGGCCCCTACCTGGCCGGAGACCGGTTCTCGGCGCTTGACGTCTATCTTGGCAGCCAGATCGGCTGGGGCGTGCAGTTCGGCACGCTGCCCGGCGACCCGGCCTTCCGCGCCTACTGGGACCGGATCAAGGACCGCCCCGCCGCAACCCGGGCGCGCGAGATCGACGACGCGCTGATGCCGAGGAAGGATTGAGCGATGCCCAGACCCGAACGGCTTGCCGACCGCGCCGCGCTGGCCCCGCTTTTCGCCGCAGGCTGGACCGAGGTGGCGGGGCGCGATGCAATCACCCGGACCTATCGCTTCGCCGATTTCAACGCCGCCTTCGGGTTCATGGTCCGTGTGGCGCTGGTGGCCGAGAAGATGGACCACCATCCGGAGTGGACCAACGTCTACCGCACCGTCACCGTCACGCTGACCACGCATGACGCGGGCGGGGTGACCGTGCTGGACCTCGCGCTGGCCGCGAAGATGGACGAGATCGCGGGATAGCCGCCGTCAGGGCAGCGCCGCCAGCAGGGCGGGGCTGGCATAGCCGTCGGGCACCATGCCCCGCGCCGCCTGGAAGGCCCGGACGGCGGCGATCGTGTTGGGGCCGATGCGCCCGTCGATGCCCTTTGTATCGAACCCGGCGGCGGTCAGCCGTTCCTGCAGGGTGATCCGTTCCGGCAGGGTCAGCGCGCGGTCGTCGCGCGGCCAGTCCGCGCCGACCGGCGGGCCGCCGCGCAGCCGGTCGGACAGATGCCCGATGGCGATCACATAGGCATCTGCCGGGTTGTAGCGTTCGATCACCTGGAAGTTCGGCCAGATCAGGAAGGCCGCGCCCCGGTGCCCCGCCGGCAGCAGCACCGCACCCGGCCCGTGATCGGGCAGGTCGCCCCCGCCCCACAGCCGCACGCCTGCCGCCTGCCAGTCAGCCACCGGCCGCACCACCTGTTCGCCCGTCCCGGCATAGTCGAACCCCTTGGGCAGCCGCACCTCGACACCCCAGGGCATGCCTTGCCGCCAGCCGTGGTGGCGCAGGTAGGCGGCGGCCGATGCAAGCGCGTCGGCCGGATCGTCGCCCCAGACGTCGCGCCGGCCGTTGCCGGTGAAATCCACCGCCAGGGCGAGGAAGGAGGTCGGCATGAACTGGGTGTGACCCATGGCGCCCGCCCAGCTTCCGGTCATGCGGTCCGGGGTGACGTGCCCTTCCTGGAGGATGCGCAGCGCGGCGATCAGCTCGCGTTCGAAGAATGCGGCGCGGCGGCCGTCATAGGCCAGCGTGGCGAGCGCCGCGATGGTGGGCACGTCGCCCCGGAACCCGCCGTAGGCGGACTCGAGCCCCCAGAGCGCGACGACCACCTCTTTCTCGACGCCGTATTCCGCCTCGATCCGGGCCAGAAGGTCGGCGTGCCGGGCCAGCGCGGCGCGGCCGCGGGTCACGCGGTCCTCCGACACGGCGGTGTCGAGGTAGTCCCAGATCGTCTTGGTGAACTCGTTCTGCCGACGGTCGCGGCGGATCACGTCGGGGTTGTAGGCAAGGTCCGACATCGCGCGGTCGATGGTGTCCGGCGCGATCCCCGCCGCGAGGGCGCGGGGGCGGAAGTCCGCCACCCAGCGGGCCAGCCCTGCGGTGTCGCCCAGCTGTTCCATCGCCGCCTCCGCCGCGCGCGAGACCGGCACCTCGGCGGCCAGCGGGGTTGCCGCCATGAGGAACGCCATCAGGGGTGCCCGCATCATCCTGCCCGTTCTTGTTCTGCCCTTTCGGGCAGTCTAGCGCGGGACGGTCCGGGTTGGAACAGCGATGGCGGCGGGGGCGTCCCACGATGGGACGCTTTCTGGATCAAGCAATTTCAAGGGGTTGATCTGGCGCGTTAAGGATTTGGCAAGATTTAGGCCGCTTTCGGTGCCGTGCCGGGCGCCGGCCGCCGCCGGGGATGGCCGGGGATCGGCACGCGGGCGGGGGCAAGCCCCGCCCGCGGCGCCCGGTTCCTAGACGAAGCGGTTCACGAGGTTTTCGAGGCGTTCCTGCCGACCCGAGCGGGGTTCGGGGTTGATGCCCTCGGCCAGCACCGTTGCCGCAGCGTCGTCGAGGCCGCCCGCCAGAAGCGACTTGCCCCGTGCGCCGTCCCAGCCCGCGTAGCGTTCGGCGCGGGCCGCCTCCAGCCGCCCGTCCTGCAGCATCGCGGCGGCGGATTTCAGCGCGCGGGCGCAGGTATCCATGCCGCCGACATGGGCGAGTATGAGGTCTTCGGGGTCGAGGCTCTGGCGGCGGATCTTGGCGTCGAAGTTGGTGCCGCCGGTGGTGTAGCCGCCAGCCCGCAGGATTTCGTAGAAGGCCAGCGCCTTTTCGGCGTGGTTGTTCGGGAACTGGTCGGTATCCCAGCCCGACTGGTAGTCGTTCCGGTTCATGTCGATCGAGCCGAAGATGCCCAGCGACGCGGCCAGCGCGATCTCGTGCTCGAAGGAATGGCCGGCAAGGATGGCGTGGCCCTGTTCGATGTTGGTCTTGACCCGGCCTTCCAGCCCGAATTCCTTGAGGAAGCCGTAAACCGTCGCCACGTCGTAGTCATACTGGTGCTTCGAGGGTTCCTGCGGCTTGGGCTCGATCAGGATGGTGCCCTTGAACCCGATCTTGTCGGCATATTCGACGACCTGGGTCAGGAATCGCCCGGCCTGCTGGCGTTCGCGCCGCAGGTCGGTGTTCAGCAGCGTCTCATAGCCTTCGCGCCCGCCCCAGAGGACATAGTTCTGCCCGCCCAGTTTCAGCGTGGCATCAAGGCAGGATTTCACCGTGGCCGCCGCATAGGCATAGACCTCGGGATCGGGGTTGGTGGCGGCGCCGGACATCCAGCGGCGATGGCTGAACAGGTTGGCGGTGCCCCAGAGCAGCCGCGCCTTGTGGGTGGCCTGCTTTTCCGCGAAGTAATCGACGATGGCCTCCAGCCGCGACAGGCTTTCGGCGAAGGTGGCGCCTTCGGGCCGCACATCGGCGTCGTGGAAGCACCAGAAGGGCGTGCCGAGGATATCGAACATCTCGAAGGCGACATCGGCCTTCATCCGGGCGAGATCCATCGTGTCGCCGAACCAGGGGCGATCAAGGGTCTGGCCGCCGAAGGGATCGCCGCCCGGCCAGGCAAAGCTGTGCCAGTAGGCCACGGCGAAGCGCAGGTGATCCTCCATCCGCTTGCCCAGGACCTGTTCGTCGGGGTTGTAGTGGCGGAAGGCGAATTCGTTGTCGCTGTCGGGGCCTTCGTAGCGGATGGGCGCGATGCCCTTGAAGAAATCGGTCATGTCAGTGTCCTGATAAGGTCTCGGGCGGCGCGGTGGCGCGCGTGGGCGGTATCGAAGGCCGTGGTCAGGGCCGGTTCGGGGTCGATCGTGCGGGCGATGGGCGGGGGCGTGGCGACGCGGGCGCCCGCCCCGGTCGCGGCCATCAGCGCCAGGCGGGCAGCGCCGAAGGCCGCCCCGAAATCGCCCGCGGCGGGCACCTGGACGGGCTGGCCCAGCACCGTGGCGATGACCGACAGCCAGTAGTCGGACCGCGACCCGCCGCCGACCGCGATCAGCCGGTCGATCCGGGTTCCGGTGGCGGCCAGGGCATCGCGGCAGTCGCGCAGCGCGAAGGCAACGCCTTCCAGCACCGCGCGGGTGCCGGCCGCGCGGTCGGTGGCATGTTCGAGGCCGAGGAAGGCGCCACGGACGGCGGCATCGTTCAGCGGCGTCCGTTCGCCACCCAGATAGGGCAGGAACAGGGTGCGCCCGGGTGCACGGACCGGCCCGAGATCGGCGGTCAGCGCCGCCGCATCCTGCCCGACGAGCCCCGCATACCAGTTGAGCGCATCGGTCGCGGCCAGGATCACGCCCATCTGGTGCCAGGTGCCCGGCAAGGCATGGCAGAAGGTATGGACGGCGGTTTCCGGGGCGGGCTGGTAGCCGTCATTCGCGGCGAACAGCACGCCGGAGGTGCCGAGCGAGACGAAGGCCTCGCCCGCGCGCACCACGCCGGTGCCGACGGCGGATGCGGCGTTGTCGCCGCCGCCGCCCGCAACCACGACGCCCGGCGCCAGGCCCCAGCGGGCCGCGAGCGCGGGGCGCAGGGTGCCGGATACGTCCGACCCCTCGACCAGGCGCGGCATGTGATCGCGCGAGAGGCCGGTCAGCGACAGCAGGTCATCGGACCAGTCGCGCGCGCCGGTGTCGAGCCAGCTGGTTCCGGCCGCGTCCGACATCTCGGCGACATGTTCGCCGGTCAGCCAGAGGCGCAGGTAGTCCTTGGGCAGCAGCACCCGCGCCAGCCTTTCGCGCAGGCGCGGTTCGTGGCGTTCGACCCACAGGACCTTGGGCGCGGTGAAGCCGGGAAAGACGATGTTGCCCGAGACGCGGCGGAACATCGGGTCGCCGTCGAGTTCATGCGCCTCGTCGGCGGCGCGGGTGTCGTTCCACAGGATGCAGGGGCGCAACACCTCGTCCGAGGCATCGAGCAGGGTGGCGCCGTGCATCTGGCCGGACAGGCCGATGCCGCGCACGCGGGACAGGCCCTGCCCCGACAGGGCATCGAGCACCGTCTCGGCGGCGGCGATCCAGTCGGCCGGGTTCTGTTCGGACCAGCCGGCATGGGGACGCGACAGCGAAAGGGGGGCCGTCGCCTCGGCGACGACGGCCTGGTCGTCATTGATCAGGCAGCCCTTGAGGCCGGAGGTTCCAAGGTCGAGACCGATGTACATCTCAGTAGGCCTGCGGCGGGCGCTTGCCGAGGATGATCATCCCGAGGATGTCGTCATCGGTCACGTCCTTGACGTTGACGGTACCAACGCGCTGGCCGTTCTTCATCACCACGGCGCGGTCGCAAAGCTCCATCACCGCGTGGATATCGTGTTCGATCAGGAAGATGCCGAGGCCCTGCCTCTTCAGTTCCTGGATCAGTTCCGACACCATCTGCGTCTCTTGCGGGCCGAGGGCGGCGGTGGGTTCGTCCATGATCAGGATCCGGGCGTCGAAATAGACCGCGCGGGCGATGGCGACCGACTGGCGCTGCCCCCCCGACAGGGCACTGACCGGCACGTTGAACTTGCGGAAGTTGGGGTTGAGCCGACCCATGATCTTGCGGGTTTCCGATTCCATCCGGGCGTCGTCGACAAAGCCCAGGGGCGTGACCAGCTCGCGCCCGAGGAACAGGTTCGAGGCGGCGTCGAGATTGTCGGCAAGCGCGAGTGTCTGGTAGATCGTCTCGATGTTGTGCGACCGGGCATCGCGGGGGTTCTGGATGTCGACCTCGCGCCCGTTGATGAAGATCTGACCGGCATCCTTCTGGTAGGCGCCCGACAGGCACTTGATCAGCGTCGATTTCCCGGCGCCGTTGTGGCCCAGGAGGCCCACGACCTCGCCGGGGTGGAGGTCGATCGTCACATGGTCGACCGCCTTGATCCCGCCGAAGGCGATCGAGATGTCGCGCAATTCGACAAGGGGTGTTCCGGTGTTCGGATTGGACATGGCGAGGCCCCCCGTTACTTGGCTTTGCGGCGATAAAGCGTGTCGATGTAGACGGCGAGGACCAGAACCGTGCCGACGACGATGTTCTGGAGCGCCGCGTCGAAGCCCACCAGGACCATGCCGGTCTGGAGCGACTGCATGACGAAGGCGCCGAGGATCGCGCCATAGATCGTGCCGATGCCCCCGGCCAGCGACGTGCCCCCGATGACGGCGGCCGCGATGACGTAGAGTTCGTCGAGCGTGCCGAGCGCGTTGGTGGCCGAGTTCAGGCGGGCCGAGGCGACAACCGCCGACAGGCCGGTCAGGAACCCCATGAGCGCAAAGATCTTCACCGTCATCCAGCGGGTGTTGATACCCGCCAGTTCGGCCGCCTCGGGGTTGCCGCCGATGGCAAAGACGTAGCGGCCGAAGCGGGTGCGGGTCATGATGAAGGTCATCACGATGCCCACCGCGATCAGCATCAGCACCGGGATCGCGAAGCCGTGGCTGATGAACAGCGTCTGCCCCTCGGCCAGGGTGATGCCGTTGGCCTGCACATACTGGTTCACGATGCCGCGCGGCCAGGGGTAGGCGTTCACCAGCAGGACCGCGCCCAGCACGAGGCCGCAGCCCAGCACGCCCAGCAGGTATTCGGCCCACATCGGGCGCAGCGGGAATTCGAACTTGCGCCGCTGCGCGCGGCCGTTGACCAGCAGCCAGACGATGCCCGCACAGGCGACGAGGCCGACGATCCACGACCCGATTTCGCCCACCGAGCCATAGGGTCCGCCGCCCATCAGCGCGAAGGTGGAATCGACCGGCGAGATGGTGCGCCCGCGCGCCACCAGGAACGCCGCGCCACGCCAGATCAGCAGGCCGCCCAGGGTGACGATGAAGGCGGGGATACGGCCGTAGGCGATCAGCGCGCCATGGAAGGCACCGATGGCGGTGCCGAGCGCCAGCCCCAGGATGACCGTCAGGACCCAGATCGACGGATGCCCGAGCCCGACATAGAGCGGCAGCACCTCGACCTGGACAAGGCCCATGACCATCGCGATGAACCCGAGCATCGAGCCCACGGAAAGGTCGATGTGCCGCGTCACGATCACCAGCACCATGCCGCAGGCCATGATGCCGATGCTGGAGGTCTGCACCGACAGGTTCCACAGGTTGCGCGGCGTCAGGAAGGCGCCGAAGCCGTTGTTGAGATAGCCGACCAGGTGGAAGCCGACCCAGATCGCAAGCAGGGCCCCGACCATGCCCAGAAGGCGCGTGTCGAGTTCGGTCGAGCGCAGGAAGCGCGCGACGGGGCCGCCGTCGGGTGCGGAAGCCGCGGTCGTGGTGGTGGGTTGGGTCATGGGCGCGTCCATGTGAAAGGAGGATGCGACAAGAGGGGCCGCGGCATCGCCGCCGACCCTGCCGGTTCCGGGTGACCGGGGCAGCCTTGCTGCCAACGCAGGCGGAACCGGCGCCGGGCCAGGGCCCGGCGCCGGAAGGGGATCAGGCCGTCAGCAGCCTGCGACGCCCGCCATGGCACCCTCGCAGGCCTGCGCCTTCGAGATGTGGCCCGCGTCGATGGCGAGGTTCAGGTTGTCCTTGGTGATCGGGGTGGGGGCGAGGAAGATGGCGTTCATTTCAACGCCCTTCTCGCCGCCCGACCACTTCACCGCACCGGGGATCGCGTCCAGCGCCGTGCCGCCGGCCAGCGCCGCCGCGATTTCCGCAGCCGCCTTGCCCAGCTGGCGCGAGTCCTTCCACACCGACACGGTCTGGTTGCCGCGCGCGACACGGTTCAGCGCGGCGAGGTCGCCGTCCTGGCCACCGACCGGCACGTTCAGGCCCTGCGCGGCCAGCGCCGCGATGACGCCGCCGGCCATGCCGTCGTTCTGCGCCAGCACGGCGTCCACGTCGTTGTTCGCGGCCGACAGGATCTGTTCCATGTTCGACTGCGCGTTGTCGGGTGCCCAGCCCTGCGTGAAGCTTTCGCCCACGATCTTGATCTTGCCGGCGGCGACCGAGGCGCCGATCACCTCTTCCATGCCTTCGCGCAGGAAGCCTGCGTTCGGGTCGCCGGGGTCGCCCTTGATGATGGCGTAGTTGCCTTCCGGCACGGCGGCCATGACGGTTTCGGCGATGATCCGGCCGACGCCCTTGTTGTCGAAGGTCAGGTAGAAGGCGCGGCTGTCCTCGATCAGGCGGTCATAGCCGACGACCGGGATGCCCTCGGCCGCGGCCTTGTCGACGGCCGGGCCGATCGCGTCCTTGTCCATGGCGAGGATGATCAGGGCATCCGCGCCCTGGGCGATCAGCGCCTCGACATCGGTCAGCTGCTTGGCGGCAGAGGCCTGCGCGTCGGCGGAGATGTAGGTGTTGCCTGCCGCTTCCAGAGCGGCCTTGATCGCGGCTTCGTCCGTCTTCCAGCGCTCTTCCTGGAAGTTCGACCAGCTCACGCCGACGGTCAGGCCCTGGGCGAGTGCCGCCGACGAAAAGCCGACGACCGCCGCCACGGCGGCCAGAATGGTCTTGCGCATGTGTATCCTCCCTGATGGCGGCCCCCTGCGTCACGGGGCCGGTCCGGTTTCCACCGGCACGCAAAGACGTTGGCGGGAATAAATTCAGTTGTCAAACAAAAACAAACCGTGGATGACTTGCATGGTGGAACTTGCAGCCGGTCTCATGCTGCCATGCAGCAAAAAACACCGGAACTGACATGAACCTGCCTGCAAGCGGTGTTTTTTACTTCGGAGGCCAAAGAAAACATGCCGCAGTTCCCCGAGACCCGCGTGACGGATGCAGGTCTGGGCTGCGGTCCAGTCATTCCGCCGCTGTCCGATTCGCTGCGCCCGTTGCGCCAGCAGGTGTTCGAGAGGGTGCGCGCGGCCGGCGCGGCGGCCCGGGTGCAACTGGCGCGCGACCTGGCCGTCAGCCCGGCGTCGGTGACCACCGCCACATCCGAACTGATCGAGGCCGGGCTGATCGAGGAGGTCACCGTGCCCCGCGAGGACGGGCAGGGCCGGGGCCGTCCGGCGCAGGCGCTGGGCGTGCGGGCGGGCGCGCACCGCGTTGCGGGCATGAAGCTGAGCGACCGCGAACATACCGCCGTGGTGGTGGATTTCGCGGGCCGCCTGATCGCAGACGATGTGATCCCCCGGCGCCCCGGGCCGATGCAGATGTCCGAGATGCTGGAGGCGATCGACACGCTGCTGATGCGCGTCTGCGCCAAGGCGGGGATTTCGCGGACCGACCTGTCGTCGGTGGGGATCGGCGTTCCGGGGTTCGTGGATTGCGCCGCGGGTGTGGTGCTGTGGTCGTCGACGCTGACCGACCGGGGCGTTCCGCTGGCGGCGGCGGTTCAGGCGCGGCTGGGCATGCCGGTGGTGATCGACAACGATGCGAACCTGGTGGCACTGGCGGAACTGTGGTTCGGATCGGGGCGCGGGCTGTCGGATTTCGCGGTGGTGACGATCGAGCACGGGCTGGGCATGGGCCTGGTGGTGAACCACCGGCTGTACCGCGGGGCGCGCGGGCTGGGCATGGAACTGGGCCACACCAAGGTGCAGCTGGATGGCGCGCTGTGCCGGTGCGGGCAGCGGGGGTGTCTGGAGGCCTATGTGGCCGACTATGCCCTGGCGCGCGAGGCGACGACGGCGCTGAACCTGACGCGCGAGATGCCGATCGGGGTGCTGCTGGAAAGCCTCTACGATCATGCGAAGGCGGGCAATGGTGCGGCGCGGTCGATCTTTCGCCGGGCGGGGCGGTACTTGGCGGTCGGATTGTCGAATGTCGTCAACCTGTTCGATCCGGCGCTGATCATCCTGTCGGGCGAGCGGATGCGGTTCGACTATCTTTACGCCGCCGACACGCTGGCCGAGATGGAGAACCTTGCGATCAACACCGGCCGTCCGCGCCCGCCCATCGAGATCCATGCCTGGGGCGACCTTCTGTGGGCGCACGGGGCGGCGGCGCTGGCGCTGTCGGAAGTCACCGAGCGGCTGCTGTCGGTGCCGCGCGAGGTGGCGGCGCAGTAACGTGAACTTGTCCACGGCTTTTCCGCCGATCACCGGCCGTTGCGGCGGTGGTCGGATTGCCCCTGCCGGGGGGGGCTGCCATAGTCTGCGGGCAGGACAAGGGACGGGCGGGCGCATGGCGGAACGCGGCAGGATCGGGGGGCGTCGGGCGGCTGTGGCGGCCGTCCTGACGTTCTGGTCGTCCTGGGCGATGGCGCTTGACCGGGTCGATTTCGAGGTGGCGGGTGGTGACAGGGCACTGACCGGTGCGCTGCGGGCCGCATCGGCCCTGAACGCGGCCCAGGCCGACGGCACGACGGACGCGCAGGACATCTTTGCCGCCGCGCGCGCCGAATACGGGCGCCTGCTGGGTGCGCTGTATGCGCGGGGGCATTACTCTGCCGTGATCAATGTGCGGATCGACGGGCGGGAGGCCGCCGACATTGCCCCGCTCGACGCCCCCGCGCGCATTTCGGTGGTGTCGGTGCGGGTGGACCCCGGGCCCGGGTTCGTCTTTGATCGGGCGCGGGTGGCACCGCTGACGCCGGAAACGACCCTGCCCGAAGGATTTGCGCCGGGCCGGCCCGCCGAAAGCGGATTGATCCGGCAGGCGGCACAGGCCGGGGTGGATGGCTGGCGGTCGCAGGGTCATGCACGCGCCACGGTGGCCGCGCAGGATATCGTGGCCGACCATCGCCGCCGCAGCCTTTCGGCCGACATCCGGCTGGCCCCCGGCCCGGCCCTGCGGTTCGGCCCGCTGACCGTGACCGGTCAGGAACGGATGCGCCTGTCGCGCATCATGGCGATTGCCGGGTATCGCGAAGGCCAGAAATTCAGTCCGGAATCGCTGGAACGGGTGGCCGAGCGGCTGCGCCGGACGGGGGTGTTCCGCTCGGTCGCGCTGACCGAGGATGAGCGTATCCTGGCGCCCGACCTTCAGCCCGTCACCCTGACGCTGGTCGAGGAAAAACCGCGCCGCTACAGCCTGGGCGCCGAGCTTTCCAGCCTGGACGGCGTTTCGCTGTCGGGATCCTGGACCCACCGGAACCTGTTCGGCGGGGCCGAGCGTTTCCGGATTGCGGGCGAGATTGCGCAGATCGGCGCGCAGACCAGCGGGGTGGACTATATCCTGGCGGTCTCGCTGGACCGGCCCGCCGATATCCGGGCCGACACCACGGCCAGCCTGACCTTCGACCTGGCGCATCTGGACGAAGAGGATTTCCGGGCGGACACGGCGGGCCTGGGGCTGCTGCTGACCAACCATGCATCGCGTCGCCTGACCTGGACGGTCGGCATCCGCTATGACGCGGCGGACGTCGAGGACATCACCGGCAGCTATCGCTATCGCAACCTGTCCCTGCCGCTGACCGGCACCTGGGAGGGACGCGACAAGCCGCTGGACGCGCGGCGGGGCCTGTACGGCAAGTTCGAACTGCGCCCGTTCCGCGGGTTCGACGGTGCCGGGTCCGGATTGCGCGTGACGGCCGATGCGCGCGCCTATCGCAGCCTGGGTGAGAATGACCGGGTGACCCTTGCCGGTCGGTTGCAGGCCGGATGGGTGACGGGGCCAAGCCTGCTGCAGACCCCGCGCGATTTCCTGTTCTATTCCGGCGGCGGCGGAACGGTGCGGGGGCATCCCTACCAGTCGCTTGGCGTCAGCGTCCTGCGCAGCGATTTCAAGATCGGGGGACAGGCGTTCCTTGCGGCCTCGGTCGAGGCCCGGGTGCGGGTGACCGACACCATCGGTATCGTGGGGTTCTACGACTGGGGGCATGTGGGGGCCTTCGATTTCTTCGACGACCTGGGCGGCGAACACGCGGGGGCCGGAATCGGCCTGCGCTATGACACCGGGATCGGCCCGATCCGGCTGGATGTCGCGGCGCCGGTCAGCGGCGACACGGGCAAGGGCGTGCAGGTCTATATCGGGATCGGACAGTCATTCTGATGATGCGCATACTGAGCCTGATCCTGTGTCTTGTGTTCCCGCTGGCGGCACTGGCGCAGGATGACCGGGGGACGCTGACCCGCTTTCTGGAGGACAACCTGTCCGGCGCGGGGCGGCAGGTGATCGTGGAAGGGTTCCGCGGCGCCCTGTCCAGCCGCGCGCAGATCGACCGCCTGACCATTGCGGATGACGACGGCATCTGGCTGTCGCTGACGGGCATCGTGCTGGACTGGAACCGCCTGGCCGTGCTGTCCGGCAACATCCAGATCTCCGAGCTTTCGGCGCGCGAGGTCGAGCTGGTCCGCCCGCCGCGTCCTGCGCCCGGCGCGGCCGTGCCGTCGCCCGAGGCCACGCCCTTTGCCCTGCCGGACCTGCCGGTCGCGGTGGATATCGGCCGGATCGCGGCCGACCGCATCGTGCTGGGCGAGGCGGTGCTGGGGCAGCGGGTCGAGGGGACGCTGGAAGCCGCGATGAACCTGTCGGGGGGCGAGGGGCGCGCGCGCCTGCGCATCCTGCGGCAGGATTCGGGGCCCGAGGGCACGGTCGACCTGGACGCGAGCTATTCGAATGCGTCGGGTGCGCTGGTGATCAACCTGGAGGCGGCGGAAGGCCCCGGGGGCATCGCAGCGACCCTGCTGGGCCTGCCGGGAACGCCGGACGCGCGGCTTGTGGTGCAGGGCGCGGGGCCGCTGTCGGCGTTCGGGGCGAACGTGTCGCTGACCACCGAGGGCGAGGATCGGCTGTCGGGGCGCATCACCCTGCGCGAGGAGGTTCCCGGACAACGCCGGTTCGCGGCCGACCTGGGGGGCGATCTGGCGCCGCTGTTCCTGCCCGACTATGCCGAATTCTTCGGCCCCGAGGTCAGGCTGGTGGCCGAGGGCGCGCGCGAGGCGTCTGGGCGGCTGGACCTGTCGCGGCTGACGGTCGCCGCGCGGGCGCTGACACTGGACGGCAGCGTGGTCGTGGCGGCCGACGGTTTGCCGGAGCGGTTCGCGCTGGCCGGGCGGCTTGGCCTGCCTTCGGGCGAGCCGGTCCTTCTGCCGCTGGCGGCCGAGCAGCGGACCCGGGTGGCCCAGGCCGACCTTTCGGTGACCTATGACGCCGCGCGCGGCGAGGGCTGGACGGCGCGGGCGACCGTGCAGGGGGTGGACCGCGCCGACATGGCCATCGCGGAACTGGCGCTGAATGCGTCGGGCCGGATCGCGCGGCGCGCGGGGCAGGCCGCCCCGCCGGTGTTCGGCGCGACGGTGCAGTTCACGGCGGCCGGTCTGGCCCCGGCCGATCCGGCGCTGGCGCAGGCGCTGGGTGACCGGGTGGAAGGGCGCGCGATCCTGTCGCGGCAGCGCGGCGACGATTCGCTGCGTATCGGCGAGCTGCGGCTGAGCGCGGCGGATTACGGGCTGACCGCGCGGGGCATGGTATCCGGCCTGACGGCCGGGTTCCGCATCGAGGGTGCGGCCGAGGCGCAGGCGCGCGACCTGTCGCGGTTTGCGGCATTGGCGGGGCGCCCGCTGGCGGGTGGCGCGCGGCTGACGGTGCATGGCGCGGGCAGCCCGCTGGGCGGCGATTTCGACCTTGTTGCCGATGTGGCGGGGACTGACCTGCGGATCGGTCAGACCGAGGCGGACAACCTGCTGCGCGGCCCGTCGCGCGTGCAGGTTTCGGTGCGACGCGATACGGCCGGCACGGTCCTGCGCGACCTGACGGTGACGGCAGGCCCGGCCCGGCTGACGGCAACGGGCACCATCGCGACGGCGGGCAGTGACCTGACCGCGCAGTTCGATTTTCCCGACCTTGGGGTTCTGGGGGGCGACTGGCGCGGTGGGCTGGCCGCAGAGGCCCGACTGACCGGCACGGAAGAGGATGCGGCGCTGACCCTGCGCGGAAGCTCGCGTGACCTGCGGACCGGGCTGGCCGAGGCCGACGGCCTGCTGCGCGGCCAGACCTCGCTGGACATCCGGCTGGACCGGCGCGGCGACCGGATCGGAATCGAGACGGCGAACCTGACGAATGCGCAGGGCGCGCTGCGGCTGACCGGGCACTACGACCCGGCGGGGTCCGACCTGTCGGCCGCACTGTCGCTCGCCGATCTGCGGGTGCTTGGGGCGCGCTATGCCGGTGCGCTGAGCGCCGACCTGCGGGCGGCAGGAACGCCCGAGGCGGGAACACTGAACCTGACGGGCACGGGGCGCGGGCTTGCGGCGGGGCAGGCCGAGGCCGACCGCCTGCTGCGGGGCGATTCGGCGCTGCGGCTGGCGCTGCGGGTCGACGGGCGGCGCCTGCGGGTCGAGGAGGCCCGGCTGACCAACCCGCAACTGTCGGTCGAGGCCACGGGGCTGGCCGAGGGCGCCGACCGCCGCATCGATCTGACGGCGCGGCTGGCGAACCTTGGCCTGATCCTGCCCGAGTTTCCCGGCCCGCTGACCGTCGCCGGCACGGTGCGCGAGGATGCGGCGGGATATGACCTTGACCTGCGGGCGCAGGGGCCGGGGCAGATCGCGGCGACGGCGCGCGGCCGCATGGCGCCGGATCTGGGTCGTGCGGACCTGCGGCTGGCGGGTTCGGCGCAGGCGGCGCTTGCCAATGCCTTTCTGGGCAGCCGGGCGGTGTCGGGATCGGTGTCTTTCGACCTCGGGCTGAACGGGCCGCCGGCGCTGGCGTCGCTGTCGGGGCCGGTCCGCTGGACCGGTGGCCGGATCAGTGACCCCGACCTGCCTTTTGCGCTGACCGATGTGGGGGCCACCGCCACGCTGTCGGGTGGCCGGATGCGGCTGGACGCGGCTGCGGCGCTGACCACCGGGGGGCGGGTCACGGTTGCGGGTGGCGTGGGGCTTTCGGCGCCCTATCCGGCGGATCTGGCGATCGGCCTGCAATCGCTGCGGCTGCGCGACCCCGAACTGTTCGAGACCACGCTGGACGGTGCGCTGAGCCTGCAGGGGCCGGTGACGGCGGGCGGCCTGCTGTCGGGCCGCATCAACCTGCGCGAAACCGAGTTGCGGGTGCCGTCGACCGGGCTTGGCGGGACCGGGGACATACCCGACCTGCGGCATGTGGCCGAGCCGCCTCTGGTGCGCGCGACGCGCGCGCGCGCGGGGCACCTGGGTGACGGCGGCGGGGGTGGCGGTGTTTCGGGGTCCGGTGCATTGCGGCTTGACCTGACGATCTCGGCCCCGAACCGCGTGTTCATCAGGGGGCGGGGCCTTGATGCCGAGCTGGGCGGCGAGGTGCGGGTGCAGGGCACGACGGCGGCCGTGGTGCCGTCGGGCGCGCTCAACCTCATCCGCGGCAGGCTGGACATCCTCGGCAAGCGGCTGACGCTGTCCTCGGCGCGGCTGGATCTGCAGGGCGGGCTGATTCCGACCATCGAGGTGCTGGCGTCGAATTCCAGCGAAGGCATCGTCAGCTTTGTCCGGATCGAGGGTCCGGCAGACGCGCCGGAGATCACCTTCGAGTCGGTTCCCGAACTGCCGCAGGAGGAAGTGCTGGCGCGGCTGCTGTTCGGGCGCGGGTTGCAGAACATCTCGGCCTTGCAGGCGGCGCAACTGGCCTCGGCCGTGGCGACGCTTGCCGGGCGTGGCGGGGACGGCATCGTGGGACGGTTGCGCAAGGGCTTTGGCCTGGACGACCTGGACCTGACCACCGATGCCGACGGGGAAACCAGCCTGCGGGCCGGGAAATACATCAGCGAGCGCGTCTATACCGAGGTCGAGGTGCATCACGGCGGGCAGAGCCGGATCAACCTGAACCTCGACCTGCGCGAGGGGCTGACGGTCAAGGGCCGGATCGGATCGGATGGCGAGGCGGGTGTCGGCCTGTTCCTGGAAAAGGACTACTGAGGGGACCGACGCGCGGCATCTATCGCTGCCCCCAGCAGGATCGCGTAGGCGGACAGATAGACCCACAGGAGCAGCGCCGCGACCGCGCCCAGCGAACCGTAGACCTGATTGTAGCTGCCGAAGTTGGCCAGATAGACGACCAGCCCGCGCGACGCGATGGCCCAGAGGACGACGGCGACGAGCAGGCCCCGGGTGAACAGCGGCGGCGCGGCGCCATGATTGGGGGCAAGCCGGTAGACCATCGCGATTGCAGCGACCACCAGGGTCAGACCAAGCGCCACGTTGGCGGTTTCCAGCACGCCGCCCTGCCAGGGCCCGAGCGGCAGGAACCCGATGGCCAGCGGCGTGCCGATGGCCAGGACCATGGCGGCCAGAACCAGCCCGACCAGCATCACGGTCAGCAGAAGCGCGCGCGCGATGTCCCAAAGCCCGCCGCGCGGCGGCAGGCCGTGCACCGCGTTCACGCCCTGCACCAGTGCCGCCACTCCGGCCCGCGCCGACCACAGCGCGATCAGCGTGGACAGGGCGGTTGCCCAGCCAAGGTCGCGGTTGTTCACCGCCAGCAGGGCCGAGATCTGGCCTTCCATCAGGGTGAATGCCTCGGGTGGCAGGAAATCGCGGGCGAGTTCGAGCTGGCTGCGGATCACCGCGGGGTCCGATACGAAGCCCCATAGCGCGATGATCGCGGCCAGCCCCGGAAACACCGAAAGAAAGGCAAAGAACGCGACGCCCGCGGCAACCTGGCTGATGTCGCGCCGCGTGACTTGGGCGTAGAGGCGCCCGGCGGCCGACAGGAATGCGCGAAACTGCTTCATCCTAGCGCGTCATCTGCAGCCGTATCCATCAAGGCGTGTCGCACAATACGAAAAGGCCCGCCGGAGGGGCGGGCCTGTCCCGATGATGCAGAGGCGTGCCGATCAGTGGCTGCCTGCATCCTTTTCGTCAGTCAGCACGATGATGGCTGCCACGGCAAGGCCGCCAGCGACCACCACGCCGGTGCTGAGTTCGCCAGCACCCTGCTGGGTGGACACGGTCACGCCGCAGTCATTGGTCGTCGCGGGATCGCAGGCCACCGAAGCGGTCGTCGAGGCGACAAGCGCGAGCACGGCGGCGAGAGCGGTATAGCGGGTCATGTCGGGCCTCCTTGAACAAACATTGGTGGCTGGATAGCACAGCGCCCGGGTTCAGGAAAGCCGCATTGAGCGCCAGGCCGGGCAGGTCAGTCGGACAGGCGCCGGATTGCCACATATCCGACCGTATGCCCGATCCATTGGCGTGACTGGCGCAGTTTTGCGCCTCCCTGCAACCAGTACTCGTTCACGAATCGGGTGCCGCCGCCTTCACAGGACTCGCGCACCAGCCGGGTTTCGTAGGCACGTTCGACCACCACGATGCGCGCCGGTCCTGCCGAGGAGGCAGTGCAGGAATAGCGCGTGATCACGGCCTGATCCTCACCGTTCAGGGTGGTGTGCAGCCGTTCCCACGATCCGCCGGCCGCCAGTTGGGCAACGCCGGGAACGCGGGCCGCCATCAGATCGGCGCCAAGCCCGCGTGTGGCGACGATCACGCCGTCGCGCACCGAAATGGTCCGGTCATCGGGCGAGGACCAGGTTTCCACGCCGCCATTCAGGCCCGTCCGCACCACCACGGCAGAGACACCGGCCTTTTCGAGGGTGACCAGATCGGCGGGCACGGTGATCGAGGCGATCTGCGCGCGGGTCAGGCGAGAGGGCGAAAGGTCGACCCTTGGCGCTGCGCCACGCGTGCCCGCGACCGAGGTCGCGACGGTCTGCGCGATGCGGGCCGAAGGCGATATCTGCGTCTGCGAACCGCATCCGGCGAGGACAAGGCCCGACAGCGCGAGCAGTCCGGCGGCAAGGGAAGCGCGGATCATTTCCAGAATCTCCCCCACTGCCGGTCAAGGCCCGGCGCGTGATACCCGCGAACCTGTTCGTAAAGCCGACCGTCAACTTCGAGCCGTGCACCGCCGTCACGTCCGAACGGCCGCAGCACGGACTTCGAGGTCTGCCGCGACGGCTGGCCGATCACCCAGTTGAGCGGAACCTCGATCAGGATGCCCTTGTCGAACGAACCGCTGCCGAAATCGGCGGCGCTGACATTGGTCTTGGTGGCGAATGCGCCGACCTTCCAGCCGTTCGCGAATTCCCTCTGGATTGACAGCGTGGCGCCCGTGTCGCCCGCCAGGTAGCGACCGACGTCAAGCTGGACGTGGAAACCCTGCGCAAGTTCATAGTAGGCGCTGACGTGGCCGGTCGCCACGCGATAGGAATCCGGGCCGCCAGGGTTGGCATTGTCGGTTTCGTAAAGCCGCGCGGGCAGGTTGAACCCGAGCCCGCCGTCCGGCGACCGCTGGGCCACATAGTTCACCTCGGCGCCAAGGGCGAAGCGACTGCCCGCCGGTTTCCACAGAACCTCGGCCGAGACGCCGCCGAACATCCGTTCCAGATAGCCAACCGAAATCCGGCCGTAGACATCGCGCCCGAGCTTCGTGTTCCAGTGCAGGGCCAGTTTCTCGAGTGCCGTCGTGCCCTCGGCATCATACCAGTAGACGGCCGACCGCACGGGTTGCAGGCGGCCGCGGTCGGGCAGGGGGGGGCGCTCATCCAGATTGCCTGCCAGCTTCTGCGTGACCGATCCTTCAAGCCGCAGGCCGGGCGCCAGATCCAGCCGCACGGTGCCGCGGATGCCGACGTCGAGCTTCAGCGGATCGCGCTGATCGAACAGGCGGAACCGCTGATACGGCGCCAGCGACCAGGCGAAGGCGGGGTAGAGATCGGGATCGCGCACCATGCCTGCCGGGCGGGCGCCAGCCGCGTCGATCCTGGCGCGGGCGCGCAGCGCGGCGGCGCCATCGGGCGCGAATTCCAGCGCCTCGATGTCCGAGCGCCGCAGGGTCACGGTTGACGTGGCCATGCCTTCGCTGACCAGCACGATGTCGAACACGTCGATCGAAGGCGGCAGCGCGCGGGACATCGCGCGCGCCGCGCGGCCCACGGCCTGCGCGCCGGCGTCATAGCGCGTGTTCCGGATGCGCAGTTCGCTGCGCCCGGCATCGGACCGCAGCCCCTCGATCTGGATGCCGTCATCGGCAAGCAGCCGCTTCAGACGTTCCACCTGCGCGGTCTGCTGGGCGGGATCGGCAACCCAGGCGGTGCTCCAGCCGAGCGCCCCGGCGCTCTGGCGGGGTATCACGGATGCGGGGGCGCCCTCGGTGATGCCGCCGCCGGG
This sequence comes from Paracoccaceae bacterium, assembly GCA_019454225.1. Lineage (NCBI taxonomy): Bacteria > Pseudomonadati > Pseudomonadota > Alphaproteobacteria > Rhodobacterales > Paracoccaceae > Paracoccaceae bacterium. Next base: position 912,117 of record CP075370.1, read on the forward strand.
GCGGGTCTTGGGGTCGATGGCGAACTGGGCGGCGATGCCGACGGTGCTGCCGTACATGTAGTAGGCGCCGATCGTGGCGCCAGGCGCCGCCCGATACTCGACACCCAGGTTCAGCGGGCTCTTGCGTTCGAAGGTGCCGCGCTTGCCGGCCTCTTCCGCGTAGGCGTCGCTGGAGTATTCGGCCTTGAGCGTCCAGCGGTCATCGACCTGCCATTCGATCCCGCCGAAGGGCGCGGCCGGCCCGCGGAACCAGGTGTCGGTGTTGAAGTTGCCGCCAAAGCCGATGTCGATGGGCGGGCGAACGCCAAAGGGAGACCCGATCGAGCCGTGGCTGCCAAGCCGGCCCCATCCGAGGCCGACGGTGGCCTTGAAACGCGGCGTGATGTTCTTGGTTGCCACGATGTATTCGCCAGCCAGCACGCCGGTGCCCGCGAAGTCCTGCAGGCCAATGGTAACGGCCGGAACGTAGCGGCCTTCCTTGAGTATCTGATAGCGCAGGTCGAAGCTGCGGTCGTAGTAGGTATCGAACTGGTTCTCGCCCGCGCAGTCGGGCGGGCAGAAGTTGCGGTTCCAGTCGCGCACCCCCAGGAAGCGGAAGCTGCCCGACAGGCGCGGCGTGATCTGGAACGACAGGGTGGTGCGGCTGATCGGCCCGAAATGCGACGTCGCAATCGAAATCTCGCCATCGGGCTGCGCTTCGCCGGACGGCATGTCGATGAGGCCGGTGGCACCATACATGTTCAGGCTGGTTCGCGGGCGCGGAGCATCGCCACCGTCCTGCGCCACCGACGGGATCGCCAGCGACAGGAGCGCCACCGCCGAGACGGTGGCCGCGAGGGCACGCGCGCGATGTGATCCTATGAACTGCAGAACCGGCATCGAAACCCCCCGAACCGTGCCCGGTGACCTTATTCAGGCGCTTTCCGCGCGGCAATGGTGAAGCTTGCCCCGCGTCGCCTGCGCGCAGCACTATGGCAAAGCGGCAACCTGCGGCGGGACCGTGGGGCCGTGGTATTCCTCGACATAGTCGCTGACCACGGAGCGCGCAGCGTCGGCGTCGCCGACCGCCACGGCAGACCGCAGGGCGCGCAGGGCGGCGGCCATCTTGAGTTCGGTCAGGCTGCGTTCCTCGGCGCGGAGGATCTTGGGATGCGGCGTGGTCAGAAGCCCCTCGCCGATCAGCAGCTCCTCGTGCAGTTTCTCGCCGGGCCGCAATCCGATCACCGTGATCTCGATATCGCCGTTGGGGTTCGCGTGGTCGCGGACCGAACAGCCCGCAGCCTCGATCATCTGCACGGCAAGGTCGCGGATACGGACGGGTTTGCCCATGTCCAGCACATAGACATCGCCCCCGCTTCCCTCGGCCGGATCGGCAAACGATCCCGCCAGCAGGATGAGCTTGACCGCCTCGGCAATCGTCATGAAGTAGCGTGTGACGTCGTCGTGGGTCAGCGTCACGGGACCGCCGCGGGCGATCTGTTCCTTGAACAGGGGCACGACCGATCCCGACGAGCCCAGCACGTTTCCGAAGCGCACGATCGAGAACACGCAGCCGGACGAGCGTTTGGCGAGATCCTGGATCACCAGCTCTGCCAGCCGTTTCGATGCGCCCATGATGTTCGTCGGCCGCACCGCCTTGTCCGTCGAGACGAGAACGAAGCGCTTGACACCCGCCTCGTTGGCGGCATCGCCCATCGTGCGGGTGCCAAGCACGTTGTTGGCAAGCCCGGCAATCGGGTTCGCCTCGACCAGCGGCACATGCTTGTAGGCGGCGGCGTGGACCACCACCTCGACCGCGTTGTCGCGCATCACCATGCGCGCCATCCGGGCATCGGTTGCCGAGCCGAGGACCGGCACGATCTCGATATCAAGGCCCTCGTTCAGTTCGCGCAACTCACGGTCGATGCTGTAGAGCGCGATCTCGCTGACATCGAACAGCACCAGCCGCCTTGGCCGGAGGGCCAGCAACTGTCGGCAGAGTTCCGACCCGACCGATCCGCCCGCGCCGCTGACCAGGACCACGCGCCCGGCGTAGGCCCCCGCCGCGGGCGCCAGCACGCCGTCGATCTGGCGGCGGTTCAGGAACCGGCCCGGCACGACAGGGGTCAGCGAATCGACCAGAGCCTCCTCGCCGATCAGCTGGGCGAAGGATGGCACCGACATCACCTGCAACCCGATCTCGCCCATCCGGCGCGCGACCTGAGCCAGCCGCGGTGCCGGAACCGAAGGCATCGCCAGAATCACGCGATCCACGTCGAACCGGCGGGCTATCTGCGTGATCCGGTCCGATCCGTGAACCCGCAGGCCGGCGACCGACATTCCGTGCAGCGCCGCGTTGTCGTCGACGAAGGCCACGGGCATGATGCTCTGATGCGCGCGAAGCGCCGCGGCAAGCTGGACCCCGGTGTTGCCTGCGCCGTAGATCAGCACCCGCTTGCGCGGCTGGCCCAGCCTCAGCACCCATTGCAGCAGGTGCAGCAGCAACACCCGCGTGGTGACCGACAGCAGGAAGGCCATCAGCCCGAACAGGACCACGCCGGTCCCGGGAAAGAAAGGCCCGAACTGGGCCAGCGACAGCCCGAACCCGAGGGTCAGCAGGACGGAGGCAAAGGCCGTGTTCAGGATCGCCCGCGATTCGTAGGCCTTGAGCTGCACCCGGTGAAGGCCGAGCGCCAGCGATGTGACCGTCGCAAGCAGCGTCACCACGGCAAATTGCAGCGCCATGCGTTCGACGAAGGGCACGGTCGGAACGGCGCTGTAGACGACGGACACCGCAAGCAGCAGGGCCAGCGGCGCACAGATCACATCGATTGCCAGCAGCAGAACACGCTTCTGCGAGCGCGAGAGGCGGTCGAACAACGAGAACAGGAGGGCCCGGAATGCCGCCATCGGTGTCAATCACGCCCCTGCAAGAAATCCTGGTCCATCTGCCCGATCCACAGGATCGCTTCGAACCCTTCGAGTATTACGCTGCAATTGCATCTGAGTCTGCCCCTGCGATAGCGCCGTTCAGGGATTCGGGCAAGTTTCCTGCGGACTCTGCCGCCGTGAAAGGCGGTATTCTGCCGGAATGCCGCACGAAAAGGCAGGTTTGCCGCGCGAAACGTCGGGCGTGACGCTGCAATGCAGCACAACTCGGGGTTGTTCGCCTACAGGAGGAACAACACGATTCCCGGGAAGAGAACCAGCAGCACGACGCGCAGCAGGTCTGAGCCCACGAAGAACAGCACCGCATGCCAGGTTTCCGGCAGCGGGGTCTGGCGATCCATCGTGTTGATGACGAACAGGTTCATCCCCACCGGCGGCGTGATCAGCCCGACCTCGACCACGATCAGCACCAGGATTCCGAACCAGATCGCTGTGGCCTCGGGCGACATCCCGAAATCAAGTCCGGCGATAACCGGGAAGAACACCGGAATCGTCAGCAGGATCATCGAGAGGCTGTCCATGACGCAACCCAGGACAAGGTAGAAGACAAGGATGATCACCAGCACCGCCCAGGGGCTGAAACCCTGCGCCAGAACGGTTGCCGACAGCGTCTGCGGTACCTGGGTCAACGCGAGGAACGCGTTGTAGACGGCCGCACCCAGCACGATGAAGAAGATCATCGCGGTGGACTGTGCCGTGGCCAGAACCGACTGTATCAGGGTGCGGAATGTCAGCCCGCCGTTCGCCAGGGCGATCAGCCCGGTGCCGAGCGCACCGACCGAAGCGCCCTCGGTCGGGGTGAACCAGCCGCCATAGATACCGCCGACCACCAGCAGGAACACCAGCAGCACCGGCCAGACTGCCAGCAACGCGCGGAACCGCTCGGGGTATGCCACGCGGTCCCGATGCCCGGCGGTTCCCGGATACAGCCGCACGTAGAGGGCGATCACCAGCATGTAGCCCACTGCGGCAAGCACCCCCGGCACGAAGGCCGCAAGGAAAAGCTTCGCGATGTTCTGTTCCGTCAGAATGGCATAGATGACCAGCACCACCGAAGGCGGGATGAGGATGCCGAGCGTACCGCCCGCGGCAAGCGCGGCGGTCGAGATGCCACCGGCATAGCCCGCGCGGCGCAGTTCCGGCAGGGCGACCTGGCCCATCGTCGCAGCCGTAGCGAGCGACGACCCGCAGATCGCCCCGAATCCGGCACAGGCCCCCACTGCGGCCATGGCGACGCCACCCTTGCGATGACCGAGCCAGGACTCCGCAGCCCTGAACAGGGCCTGGCTCATCCCGCCCAATGTTGCGAACTGACCCATCAGCAGGAACATCGGGATGATCGACAGCGAGTAGCTGGAGAAGGTGGCGAAGCTGTCCGACTTCATCTTGGCGAGGATCATGTTCGGGCCGCCGGTGACAATGGTCATCCCGGCCAGTCCGCAGACCAGCATGGCCAGCCCGATCGGCGCGCGGGCGAATATCATCAGCAGGAGGATGGGAAACGACCAGACCCCGATCTCGAAGTTGCTCAACGCCCGCCCCCCGGATCGTCCTGTGGCAGGATCACCCGGCCGCTGGCAGCCGTGGTCACGCGCGCCAGGGCGACATAAAGCCCGACGAGTGCGGCAACGCTGGCCGCGGCAAGGCTGGCCGCGTAGGCCCACCAGACCGGGAACTGCAGCAGGAAGGTGGTTTCGCCATTGCGGATCTTGCCCTGCATCCCGTCCTCAAGCCGCCAGGCGATGAACACCAGCACGGCGGCAAAGACCACTTCCCAGAAGGCGGTCAGCCACAGGCCCGCGCGCGGGGGCAGGCGAGCGGTGAACAGGTCCACCGTGGCATGGCCCGACCGCAACTGGCACCACGGCAGGAAGGCGAAGATGGCAAAGGCGATGCCCGACTCCACCAGTTCGAAATCGCCCTTCACCGGACCGAGGCCCAGCGACGCGAGCGCCGAGGCGGCACCTGGCGCGGCGGCGCCCAGCCAGTCCGACCAGGCCAGCGTCGCGAGCCCGCGCCCGAGCACCGACAGGCAAGTGACAAGGACGAGCGCGACAAGGACAAGCCCCCCCGCGCCCGCCATGCCCCGGGCGACCAGATCGACGATTCGCGCCATGGCGAAACGGAGGGCGAGCGCCCGCCCCCCCTTGCCTACTTCGCGTGCCTTGCGATGGCGGCCTGCGCCTCTGCCAGCAGCGCCGCGCCGTCCACGCCGGTGGCCGTGATCTCGGCGACCCAGGCTTCCACGGTCGGCTGTGCTGCGGCTTTCCACTCGGCAATCTGGTCAGGCGTCAGTTCGATGATGTTGTTGCCCATCGCCAGTGTCGCGGCCCGGGCCGGTTCGTCCGCCGCCTGGCTTTCGCGGGCGGCGAAGGCCGAAAACTCCGCGCCGGAGTTCGCGTCGATCACCGCCTTCAGGTCGTCGGGCAGCCGGTCGTACACATCCTTGTTCATCGCCATCAGGAATACCGAGGTGTAAAGCGGCGCGCCCGGAAATTCGGTGTGGTTCTTCACCAGCTCCGAGGATTTCACGGCGCCTGTCACTTCCCACGGTATGATGGTGGCGTCGATGACCCCCTTCGAGAGTGACTCTGCCACGGCGGGCACGGGCATGCCGACCGCCGTCGCGCCCAGCGTCTCGACCATCTTGTTCGTCACCCGGGTCGGCGCCCGCAGCTTGACGCCCCGCAGGTCGGCCGTGGTGACGATGGGGGTTTTCGAGTGGATCAGGCCGGGGCCATGGCAGAACAGCCCGATCACCTTCACATCCTTGAACTCGCCGGCGAAGAACCGGCTTTCGCCCAGTTCCCACATCGCCCGGGCGTGGCTTTCGGCATCGGTCATCAGGAAGGGCAGTTCAAACACCTCTGACTGCGGGAACCGGCCGGGGGTATAGCCCGGCAGGGTCCATACGATGTCGGCGACACCATCGGTCACCTGGTCAATGAGGTCGGCAGGACGCCCGCCAAGCTGCATCGCGGGATACTGCTCGATCTTGATGCGCCCGCCCGACTGCGATTCGACGTTCTGCGCCCAGACGTTCAGCACCCGCGTCGGCACGGGCGCCTGCGCCGGCAGGAAATAGGCCATCTTCAGCGTGACCTCCTGCGCGGCGGCGGGCATGCCCGCCAGCGTGCCGAGCGCGATCGCCAGCCCGAAGCCGAGCGCCGTTCTGCGTTTCATCGTCATGGTCATCCTCCCTTTGTGTCATGGCGCCTTGCGGCAGGTTCTGCCCGGCGCCCTTGTACGTGCAGTTCTGCCACGGGTCGTATCAGGCATACACTGAATTTCACACGCGCATCCATGCCCGCGCGCTTATGCCCCCCGACGGTGTGGCCGGTGATTCAGCGGGCCGGGTGACGCGGGCGGCTGCGCAGGAACAGCATCAGGGGCAAGCCGCAACTGACCCCGATGCAGAACGTTGCGGGAATGACCAGCAGCAGCAACCGGTCACGCCGCGCCTGTGCCTCGGCCACCGCCCAGACGGTCAGGGCGATGGCGGCAATTGTCAGATCCCAGGTCAGGCCGGTTGTTGACGCATTGACATACCATGCGTCGATCAGACCGGACAGGCCCGTGCCCGTCTCGCGCATGTGGGTCAGGAACCAGGCCATCGGATGCACCGCACCCCAGATGGCCAGACCCAGCCAGACCCACCGCAGCGCTGTCATTCCGCCAGGACCACGCCCACACGGGCGTCGCCCGAAATGGTGACACCGTCGGCTTTCTTGGCGGGCGCGACGGGCGGGCCGTCGGCGCCACAGGCAGCCAGGAGCAGGGCAGCTATCAGAATCTTCGGCATCTTTACCTCGGTCTTGCTTTCAGGTTCGTGGCCCTACTTGCCCTGCGAGAGCGCTGCCTGCCACCGCGCGATCTGCTCGCGCACGCGGATCGGCGCCGTTCCGCCGTAGGAGGTGCGCGAACGGATCGAGTTTTCCACTCCCAGCACGCCGAAGACATCTTCCGTGATCGCGGCGTGAACCGCCTGCATCTCGGCCAGGGTGAGGTCGGGCAGATCGCATCCCCTTGCCTCGGCCCGGGCCACCAGCGTTCCGGTCACGTGATGGGCATCGCGGAATGGAAGGCCAAGTTCGCGAACCAGCCAGTCGGCAAGGTCGGTGGCGGTCGAGAATCCGGCCCCGGCGGCGGCGGACAGCGCCGGGCGGTTCGCCTGCATGTCGGCCACCATGCCCGTCATCGCAGCCAGCCCCAGCATCAGGTTGTCGGCCGCGTCGAACACCTGTTCCTTGTCTTCCTGCATGTCCTTGGAATAGGTCAGGGCCAGTCCCTTCATCACCGTGAACAGTGCGACCGTCGCGCCAAGGATGCGCCCGAGCTTGGCACGCAGCAACTCGGCCGCGTCGGGGTTCTTCTTCTGCGGCATGATGCTGCTTCCGGTCGTCCAGCGGTCTGACAGCCGAACGAAGCGGAACTGCGCGGACGACCAGATCACCAGCTCTTCGGCAAAGCGCGACAGGTGCATGGCGCAGATGCTTGCCGCCGACAGGAATTCCAGCGCGAAATCGCGGTCGCTGACGGAGTCGAGGCTGTTGGCCGTCGGCCGGTCGAAGCCGAGCGCGGCGGCGGTCATGCCCCGGTCGATGGAAAAGCCTGTGCCCGCCAGCGCGGCGGCACCCAGCGGGCACTCGTTCATCCGCGTGCGTGCATCGGCGAACCGGCCCCGGTCGCGCGCCAGCATTTCCACATATGCCATCATGTGATGGCCCCAGGTCACCGGCTGCGCCGTCTGCAGATGGGTGAAGCCCGGCATCGGCCAGTCTGCCCCGGCTTCGGCCTGCGCAAGGAAGGCACGCATCAGCGCCTCGATCCCCGACACCGCTGCGTCGCACTGGTCACGCACCCACAGACGGAAATCGACCGCAACCTGGTCGTTGCGCGACCGCGCCGTATGCAGTCGGCCGGCCGGTGCGCCGATGATCTCTTTCAGCCGGGCCTCCACATTCATGTGGATGTCTTCGTATTCCACACGGAACGGGAACGTGCCGCCCTCGATCTCTGACAAGACGGTGAGCAGCCCTTCCCCGATGGCCTCGGCATCGCTATCGCTCAGGATGCCGCAGGCGGCCAGCATCGCCGCATGCGCACGGCTGCCCGCGATGTCCTGCGGCGCGAGCCGCCGGTCGAACCCGATCGAGGCGTTGATCGCCTGCATGATCGCGTCCGGTCCGGCGGCGAAACGCCCGCCCCACATGGCATTCGCGTCGGTCTTGTCGGTCATGGCTGCGGCCTTCGGAGGTTACATGCGGGTTTTTCTGGCGGCTCTCTACACAATCGCACTTGCAGGGGCTACCCCGGCGGTCGCCGATCGCGCGGCGGCCGAGGCGGTGCGGGCGGGCGACATGCGCAAGCTGGTGATCCACGAGACCCCGCGCGACCTGCCCGAGGTCACGCTGGTGATGCTGGACGATGCACCCCGCAGTCTTGCCGAATGGCGCGGGGAATGGGTGGTGGTGAACTTCTGGGCGACGTGGTGCGCGCCGTGCCGTCACGAGATGCCGTCGCTTGACGCGCTGGCGGCCACCGGGCAGCCGGTGGTCACGGTTGCCACCGGCCGGAACCCGCCACCGGCAATCGAACGGTTCTGGGCCGAAACCGCGATCACGCACCTGCCCGCGCTGCGCGATCCGAAATCGGCGCTTGCCCGGCAGCTGGGCATCCTGGGCCTGCCCGTCACGCTGATCCTGAACCCCGAAGGCCAGGAGGTCGCGCGACTGACGGGCGATGCCGACTGGGCGTCGCCCGACGCCGCGGCGGTTCTGGCGGCGCTGCGAGACTGAGCCTTCGCATGCGTCGGGGGGCGTGCCCCCCGCTGCCGATCGCGTCAGACGAAGAACTGACCGCCGTTCGCGCTGATGGTCGATCCGGTGATGAACCCTGCGTCATCGGATGCCAGGAACACCACGATCCGCGCGATTTCCTCGGGTTCACCCAGGCGACCCACGGGTATCTGCGGGATGATGCGTTCGTTCAGCACCTTCTCGTCGATGGCGCGCACCATTTCCGTGCCGATGTAGCCCGGGCAGATCGCGTTCACCGTGATCCCGGCCCGCGCGCCTTCCTGCGCCAGGGCCTTGGTGAAGCCCAGATCGCCCGACTTGGCCGCCGAGTAGTTCGCCTGGCCTGCCTGGCCCTTCTGGCCGTTGATCGACGAGATGTTGACGACCCGTCCGAACTTGCGGTCACGCATGCCCGTCCAAAGCGGATGGGTCATGTTGAAGAGGCCCGACAGGTTGGTGTCGATCACCTCTTTCCACATCTGCGGGGTCATCTTGTGGAACATGGCGTCGCGGGTGATGCCTGCATTGTTCACCAGAACCGCGACCGGACCCAGATCCGCCTCGACCTGCGCGATGCCCGCCTTGCAGGCGTCATAGTCGGCAACCGACCACTTGTAGGTCTTGATACCGGTCTCCGCGGTGAAGGCCGCAGCCGCCGCGTCGTTGCCTGCATAGTTCGCGGCAACGGTATAGCCGGCGTTCTTGAGGGCGATGGAAATGGCCGCGCCGATACCGCGCGAGCCCCCGGTGACCAGGGCGACTTTGGACATGCGTTCTCCTCCACGAGAATGGTTCAGGCAATATCGTTAGATATCGGGGTTCGCGGGCGCAAGATCATTGCGCCCGCAATCGCGATCAGCGTTCTACGCAGAGCGCCACGCCCATTCCGCCGCCGATGCACAGCGTCGCCAGACCCTTCTTTGCGTCGCGGCGGATCATTTCGTGGATCAGCGTGTTCAGGATGCGCGCACCCGAGGCGCCGATGGGATGCCCGATGGCGATGGCGCCGCCGTTCACGTTCACGATCGCGGGGTCCCAGCCCATGTCCTTGTTGACCGCGCAGGCCTGGGCGGCGAAGGCTTCGTTGGCCTCGACCAGGTCCAGATCGCCGACCTTCCAGCCTGCCTTGGCCAGTGCCTTGCGGCTGGCATGGATCGGGCCGACGCCCATGATCGAGGGGTCAAGCCCTGCGGTTGCATAAGACGCGATGCGCACCAGCGGTTTCAGGCCCCGCTTCGCGGCCTCTGCCTCGGACATCAGCATCACGGCTGCGGCGCCGTCATTCAGCCCCGAAGCGTTGCCGGCGGTCACCGAGCCGTCCCGCACGAACGCCGGGCGCAGCTTGGTCATGGCGTCGATCGTGGCGCCATGGCGGATGTATTCGTCCTGGTCCACCACCACATCGCCCTTGCGGGTCTTGACGGTGAAGGGCGCGATCTCGTCCTTGAACTTGCCAGCCTTCTGCGCGGCCTCGGCCTTGTTCTGGCTGGCCAGCGCAAATTCGTCCTGCATGTCGCGGCTGATCTGCCACTGGTTCGCGACGTTCTCGGCCGTCTGGCCCATGTGGTAGCCGTTGAAGGCGTCCCAGAGCCCGTCCTTGATCATCGAGTCGATGAAGTTGAGGTCGCCCATCTTCTGGCCTGCCCGCAGATGCGCGACGTGAGGCGACAGGCTCATGCTTTCCTGGCCGCCGGCCACAATGATCGCCGCATCGCCCAGCTGCACATGCTGTGCGCCCAGTGCCACGGCCCGCAGGCCCGAACCGCAGACCTGGTTCAGCGACCACGCGCTGGCTTCCTTGGCGAGGCCCGCCTTGATGTGGGCCTGGCGAGCGGGGTTCTGGCCCTGCCCGGCGGTCAGCACCTGACCGAGGATCGTCTCTTCGATGTCTGCCTTGTCCACGCCCGCACGGGCCACCACCGCCTCGATCACCGCCGCGCCAAGATCGTGGGCGGGCGTGTTCGCGAAGGCCCCGTTGAAGCTGCCGACGGCGGTGCGCGCCGCCGAAACGATCACCACATTGGTCATGTGCCGGTCCTTTCCCGTTTCCGGGCGGGGGACACCCCCGCCTCCCTCGCGCCCGGGCTTACGGGGGCAGGGTCCGAAAAGCAAGGTTTCTGCGGTGCAGCGATTGCCGCAGGGTCATGCAACCGGTGCATGGCGCCGGGTCAGCCCCGCAACGGGCGCGTGTCGACCTTCTGAATGCTCGTCCGGCCGCCGGACAGCCGCAGCACGCCGTGCACCGGGGCCACATCGTCATAGTCGCGTCCATAGCCGACGATCACATGGCCGTCGCCCGCCGCGCAGGCGTTTGTCGGATCGTACTCGATCCAGCCTGTCTCGGCGCCGCACCAGGCGCGCACCCAGGCATGCATGGCGTCAGCACCTTCCAGCCTGGATTGCCCTGGCGGCGGCACGGTCCGCAGGAATCCCGAGACATAGCCGGCCGGAACACCCAGGCTGCGCAGTCCCGCGATCATCACATGGGCAAAATCCTGGCAGACGCCACGCCGTTGCGCGAAGGCCTCTTCCGGAGCGGTGTCCACCGTCGTTGCCGCCGGATCGAAGGCCATCGCCTCATGTATGGCACGACCGAATTCCGCGACGGCGTCGCGTGCCGTGGCATCCGGGCTGACGGTTTCGGCGGCGAATGCGGAAATGGGTTCGCTGCTCGGCACGCGCGGTGACGGGCCAAGGAAATGGTGCGGTGCGTCGCCCGACAGGCTGCGGTCGGCCGCGATGTCGACCGCCAGTTCGTGCAGTGGCGGTGACAGGTTCAACCCGGCGCGATCATCGAAACGTTCGACCCGGGCACGCAGGACAAATTCCGTGAAAGCGGCAGGGGTGCGGTGGACCATTTCGGTCACCCGGGTCCCGAAGAAATCCACCCTGTCGGCGCGCTCGGCGGCGGCGGGCCGCGCCGATATCTGCCCGGCCACCAGCCGCTGCCGTCCCGGCAGGTCGGCTGGCATCAGCCGCAACAGGTTCCGCCCTGCCGCCGCCGGGGGATGATAGTCGTAGCGGATGCGCGCCGTGAGATCATAGATCATCAGGAAAAGTACCTTTGCCCGACCAGATCGGACAATCGGGCCAGACCCTTGCGCAGCGTTGCAAGTTCTGCGGTGCCGATCCCGCCGGGCGACTGCACCGCCAGCCCGGTGTGCAGCAGCAGGATTTCACGCGGAAGCGGCTCCATGGGGCCGTCGCCGCCAAGCCCGGGCAGACGTCCGATCTGATCGCGCAGTTCCGCAAGTTGCCAGAGGATCGAGCGGGGATTGTCGTCGTCGAGCGCCAGAAGGTCCACCACCGTGTCGCGCCCCACCCCGACCGGAAAGCGCCGGCGGTGCGTCATGACGCTGTCGCCCAGTTCCACCAGCAGGTCGAGCGCGCCCTCGGGCGCTTCCGGGTCGGCGAAGCGGGCCATGGCCGATGCCATGGCATCGGCGCGTTCCAGGGCGCGCCCCATGGTCAGGAACCGCCAGCCCATCGAACGATACATGTTTTCATGCACGAGACCGGCCAGCCCCGCGACCCGGCGCAGCACAACTGAAAGCGACCGCGCCGCGTCGTCACCCCGCGCCGTCCCCTGCATGCTGTCGGCAAGCGCCGACAGGTCGTTCAGCGCCTGCCAGCCGTCGGCCGAAAAGCGATCGCGCAGACGTCCGGCGCAGGCGCGGGCGTGGTCGATGCGGTCGGCCACCGCCTCGGCGAATCCCGCTTCGGGTTCGATACCCTGCGATGCCAGATGTTCCGTCAGTGCGGTCAGCAGCGGCGTGACCGCAGCCCCCTCGGTGCCACTTTCGGCGCTGCGCAGGTGCCAGGCGCGGGTCAGGCGCGTCGCCACCTCGGCCCGCTCCACATACCGGCCCAGCCAGTACAGGTTGTCGGCCGCCCGCGCCGGCAACGCCGCCCGGAACGGCCGCGTGCCCGGTGCGCCGACCATGCTGTCCCGGGGGACGGCGGCCGATCCGACAACCCAGACGTCGGCGACCGTGCCGCCAGCCTGTATCGCGATCGCGCTTGCGTCGTCGCTTCGGCCGATCCGGGCATAGCCGCCTTTCATCACGATCCAGCCGTCGCCGATGCGGGCAAGAAACACGCGCAGGCTCATCGGTCGCGGGCGCAGGCCATCCTCGGTCCAGACAGGTGTGGTGGAGAGGCGAACACGTTCCTGTCCGACCAGTGCCTCGCCATCGCGCGCAAGCCATTCGGCCAGCGGCAGGTCGGCATCGCCGGGCACCGCGGGATGGTCCGTCTCGAACGGCAGACGGTTGGACAGGGCGGGGGCGATGGTCATCCGCGAGATGTTGGTGGCCACATGCCTCCGCTCGGCTGCCTGTCCGCACCACCAGGTCGCGACATTCGGCATGTCCAGGGGTTCGCCACGCAGGGCCCTTGCGATGCGCGGAAGGAAAGCCAGGAAGGCGCGCGTTTCCAGCAGGCCAGAGCCGAGCGCGTTCACCATGGCCAGATTGCCGCGCCGGATCGCGCCGACAAGGCCCGGCGTGCCGATGCGAGATTTCGGATCAAGTTCCAGCGGATCGGCAAAGCCCGCATCCATCCGGCGCCAGAGCACGTCGACGGGGCGCGGCCCCTCGATCGTGCGCACCATGACCTGCCCGTCCTGCACCGTCAGGTCCTCGCCTTCCAGCAGGGCAAATCCAAGGTAGCGCGCGATGTAGGCATGTTCGAAATAGGTGTCGTTCAACGGGCCGGGGCTGAGGATTCCGGGGCGCGCGCCGTCGTGACGGCGCAGCCCTTCGAGCGCATCGCGAAAGGCCCGGAAGAACCCTGCCAGACGGTGCACGTTCGATCTCTGGAACACCTCGGGAAAGATGCGGCTGGTTGCCACGCGGTTCTCCAGGGCGAAGCCTGCACCCGATGGCGCCTGGACGCGGTCACCCAGAACGAACCAGGTTCCATCCGGGTTGCGGGCGATGTCGAAGGCGATGAAATGCAGAAAATGGCCGCCCTTCGGCACGATGCCGGTCATCGGACGCAGCCATTCGCCATTGCGCGCCACGACGGTTGCGGGCAGGTGCCCTTCGGCAACCAGCCGTGCCTGGCCATAGAGATCGGCCATGACGGATTCGAGCAGATCGGCCCGCTGCACCAGGCCGGTCTCGATTCCCGCCCATTCGCGCTCCGAGATGATGACCGGCACCGGCGAAAGCGGCCATTCCCGCTCGGTCGAGCCTTCGGGTCCATAGTGCCGGAAGAACACGCCTGCATCGCGAAGGTACTGGGTGCCGCGTGCGAAACTCGCGTTTCGCTGCGCGTCGGGGAGCGAGGCAAGCGCGGTCAGGAACGGTTGCCAGACTGGGCGCAGGGTGCCATCCGGCGCGAAGACCTCATCTGCGACGCCGGGCAGGGGCGCATAGCCGTCCATCAGCCGGGCCAGCGCGGCGGTGCTGTCCGCCGTTCCTGCCGATTTGCGGCTTTCGGTCACGACCAGAGCGCCGCCGGCCGCCGCAAGTCCAGCGTCATCGGAAACTCGGGATGCGGCGATTCGCGCAGCGGGACGTAGCTCTGCGGCGAATGCCCGTGGGCCGCAAAGCGCGCAAGCCTTCGCGCCTCGGCCTCGTTGCCATTGACCGGAAAGGTGTCGTAGTTCCGTCCGCCGGGGTGGGCGACGTGATAGACGCAGCCCGCGATCGCGCGGCCCGACCAGGTATCGTAGATGTCGAAGGTCAGGGGTGCATGCGGGGCGATGGTCGGATGCAGGGCACTGGCCGGCTGCCACGCCTTGTAGCGCACCGCGGCAACAGACACCCCGTTCCCGGCATCGCGCAGCGGCAGGGTGCGGCGGTTGCAGGTGACGGTGTAGCGGCCGGTATCGGCGGCCGTCAGCTTGACCTGAAGCCGTTCGGTCGAACTGTCGGTATAGCGCACGGTGCCGCCGATGGCCCCGGTCTCGCCCAGCACATGCCAGGGTTCCAGTGCCTGCCGCAGATCCAGATGCACGCCCTCGGCCTGAACCTCGCCGCAGAAGGGAAAGCGGAACTCGGCCAGCGCCTGGAACCATTCGGGCGACAGGTCGAACCCATGGGCGCGCAGATCCGTGAGGACATCAAGGAAATCGGCCCAGACATGGTGCTGCAGCATGAACCGGTCGTGCAGCGCGGTGCCCCAGCGGGTCAGCGGGCCGTCGATCGGCGCCGCCCAGAACCGCGCGACGAGCGCCCGGATCAGCAGTTGCTGGGCCAGCGACATCCGCGCATTGGGCGGCATCTCGAACCCGCGGAACTCGACCAGACCAAGCCGTCCTGTCGGCCCGTCGGGGGAATACAGCTTGTCGATGCAGATCTCGGCGCGGTGGGTGTTGCCGGTGACATCGGTCAGGATGTTGCGCAGCAAGCGGTCTACAGTCCATGGGAAAAGGTGCTGGCCCTGCCCGGGCGGGGCGATATGGGCCAAGGCAATCTCGGCCTCATACAGCGCGTCGTGCCGGGCCTCGTCGATCCGCGGGGCCTGGGACGTGGGGCCGATGAACAGGCCTGCGAACAGGTAGGACAGGCTGGGATGGCGGTTCCAGTGCAGGATCAGCGATTTCAGCAGGTCGGGCCGGCGCAGGAAGGGTGAGTCATTCGGTGTGGCTCCGCCCACCACCACATGGTTGCCCCCGCCCGTGCCGGTGTGGCGACCGTCGATCATGAACTTGTCGGCCCCCAACCGGCACAACCGCGCCTCTTCATAGATCGCCTCGGTGGTGGCGACGCAGTCATCCCACGTATGCGCGGGGTGGATGTTCACCTCGATCACGCCGGGGTCGGGGGCCACGCGGATCACGCTGAGGCGCGGGTCATGGGGGGGGGCGTAGCCCTCGATATGCACCTTCAGGCCGAGACGGGTGGCCGCGGCCTCGGCGGCGTGAAGCAGGTCAAGGTAATCCTCCAGCGTGACCACCGGGGGCATGAACACGCACAGCCGCCCGTCGCGCGGTTCCACCGAAAGGGCGGTGCGGATGTAGCCGTCAACTTCCATCACCGGGCTGCCCTGTTGCACCTGCGCGCCCTGTTCGCCACTGGCCACGAAACTGGCCATCGGCTGGGTGCGGCGTTGCGCGTCGATGGGCGGCGGTGCAGGCAGGGGCGCGCGGTCCACCGTCGGGTCGGTCGGGTTGATGTAGGGATAGCTGGAGGCGGGCACCCAGGGCAGGCTTTCCAGCGGCAGGCGATACCCCACGGGGCTGTCGCCCGGAACAAGAAACATGTGCCCCCGCCGCAGCCGCCATTTCTCGGTCCGCCAGCGGCGTCCCGTGCTGCGGCCCTGCCACGACTGGATCGGCAGGATGAACCCCGCTGGTTCGCTCAGGCCCCGGTTGAACACGGTGGCAAGGCGATGGCGTTCCTCGGGGTCCTTGAGCCTGGAATTCGCAGGTGTGACGTTTGCGGGCAGGTTCGCCTCGCGCACCAGCCATGTGGCCGGGTCCTCGAATGCGGGCAGGATGCAGTCTTCCTCGACCTGCAGTTCGGCCGCGATCTCGCGCAGCAATTCCTGCGCGTCCAGGGCGGCTGCACCGGTATCGGCTCCTTCCTGCGCGATTAGGTCGGGGTTCTGCCAGACGGGTTGCCCATCCGCCCGCCAGTACAGGCTGAACGTCCAG
Organism: Paracoccaceae bacterium; assembly: GCA_019454225.1. Classification (NCBI taxonomy): domain Bacteria; kingdom Pseudomonadati; phylum Pseudomonadota; class Alphaproteobacteria; order Rhodobacterales; family Paracoccaceae; species Paracoccaceae bacterium. The sequence goes on from CP075370.1 coordinate 928,449, forward strand.
CGTGGCAGGGTTTCGCCCGGATACCACTTGCCCTGCCCGTAGTGCAGAAAGCCCCCCGGCGCGAACCGGTTGCGCAGGCGGCGGATCAGGCGGTCGGCAAGATGACGCTTGGTCGGCCCCACGGCGGCCGTGTTCCATTCGGCGGACTCGAAATCGTCGATGGAGACAAAGGTCGGTTCGCCCCCCATCGTCAGTCGCACGTCGCCCGCCGCAAGGGCCGCATCCACCTTGTGCCCCAGTGCATTGAGCGCATCCCATGCGTCGTCGCTGAAGGGTTTGGTAATGCGCGGGTGTTCAGCCACCCGCGTCACCCGCATGTCAAAGCCGAAATCGACCTCGGCAAAGCTGGCCATCCCGCTGATCGGGGCCGCATTCCGGTAATGCGGCGTGGCGGCCAGGGGAATGTGCGACTCGCCCGTCAACAGGCCGCTGGTCGGGTCCATGCCCACCCAGCCTGCGCCGGGCAGATATACCTCGACCCAGGCATGCAGGTCGCAGAAATCGACCTCGGTCCCGCTGGGGCCGTCTAGCGCCTTCAGGTCTGGTTTCAGCTGAATCAGATAGCCGGACACGAAGCGCGCCGCGAACCCCAGGTGCCGCAGCACCTGCACGAGCAGCCACGAGGAATCACGACACGACCCTTTGCCATGGCCCAGGCATTCCTCGGGCGTGTAGACCCCCGGTTCCATACGGATGATGTAGCCGATGGACTGCGAGATGTGGCGGTTCAGACCCACCAGGAAATCGACCGTGCCGGTTTCACCTCGGGGTATCGCGGCGATGAAATCGCGCAGCATCGGGCCTGCGGCATCGGGCTTGCGATAGATCGACAGGTCGTCCGCCAGATCGGCGGGGTATTCGAACGGCCAGTCCTTCGCGGCATCTTCCACGAAGAAGTCGAAGGGGTTGTACACCGACATGTCGGCAACAAGATCGACCTCGATCTTCAGTTCGCGCACCGGTTCCGGAAACACGAACCGCGCCAGCCAGTTTCCGTAGGGGTCCTGCTGGTGATTCACGAAATGCGGCTGCGGGCCAACCTTGAGGCTGTGGCTGATCACCCGGGTCTTGCCCTGCGGCGCCGGACGCAGCCGGATGACCTGCGGCCCCAGGACCACAGGCCGGTCATAGCGGTAATGCGTCAGGTGGTAGAGCGCGGCCTTGATCGACATGTGCGGGGTCAGTCCTTCGGCGGATCGGTTCGCGCAGAAGCTTGCACACATCGCCCGCCCTCGCCAGTGCCGAGGCTGACGTTCAGGCCCGGCCTGCCTGATCCAGAGGCATCATGCGGGCGCAGCGCCGGAAAACCCGGCAGGCGGATCAGGACGAAGAGACCCCCTGTGACGCGGCCTGCGCCTCGACGCGCGCAAGGGCCGGTTCGATGCGTGCCGCTGCCTCTTCTGCGCTGTCCACGTCGCCGGAACGCAGGGCGCGCGCCGCGAGCGTCAGTGCCGCCAGGATGCGCCGTGCCGGTTCGCCCTCGATCGCCGCAGCGCGGTGGCGGAGCGCCGACAGCCGGCGTGCAAGCCGCAAGGCGCCCGCCGGATCCTCGCGGGGCGTCCTGCCCGCCGGGCGGCGGGGTGCGGCGGGTTCAGGGGCCGCGCCTTCCTCCATCGCCTCGTCGTCGTCCTGCTCCTCCGCGTCGTCGTACTCCTCGTCATCGTCATCGTCGTCGGCGTCCTCGTCATCCGACCGAACGCGCGCGCGGGCAGCGGTGGCAGGATTGGGCATCGCGACCTGCGGGCGGTCCGACGAGTTCATCAGCGCGCGCACCTCGTCCTCCAGCCGGGTGACGAGCGACTCGGCCTTGTCGCGATGGCCATCCTCATGCGCCTGAAGCGCAGCCGACAGCAGATCGCGCAGCCGGTCTCCACGGGTGCCGCCTGCGGCCAGAATCGGCGGGCGGATCACGGCCACCCGCGCCCCGAACCTGTCACCGCGCGCGCGCGCCTTCGGCTTGCGCGACCGTCGAGCAGGCGCGTCGTCATCGTCATCGTCGTCCGGACCCCAGATGTCCTCACCGTCATCATCGTCGTCGATGTCGGCCTCGATCTCGCGGCCCAGCTGGTCGAGCACGCGGATGTTCAGTGGCAACCGCTCGCTGCGCATGTGTTTCTTCAGCTTCTTGGCGATTGCCGGCAGTTCCTTGGTGCAGGTAAGCACCATGGTCTTGCCTGTGATCACGAAGGTTCCGAAGGCCACCTTGGTCTGGCCGCTGTCGCGGCGGGTGGCGCGGGCGATCATCTCGGGCTTGCGCTTGCGGTGTGTCGCGAACAGGCTGATGTCATCGGCCAGCGACGGGCAGAAGGCAAAGGGCATCGGCCGCCGCCGGCCGAGCCGGACCACCTTTTTCAGTTCGTCGCCGTGGACGACATACTCAGACGTGTCCTGTTCACCGTCCCGCATCCACCGCCTCCCGGGTCAGCGTCATGCCACGCTGGCCTCGCCGCCTCCGCTGCCGGCGGCCATGATCTTGACCTCGAGCGGCACCTTCATCTTGCGCAGCATCTTGGCCAGCTTCTTGTCCATGCCAGGCACCACCCTGTCACAGGTCAGGACCAGCGTCTTCCCGTCCACCGTCATCGTTCCGCAGGCATACTTTGTCTGCTCTGCCTCTTTTCGCGCCATCTTGCCCAGTATGTCGGGCTTCTTGCGGCGGTGGACCGTGAACAGCGGCTCATCCTGGCCTGACGCCGGGCAGAAGGCAAACGTCAGGGATTTGTTGCGCGCGATCTTGACGAACTTCTTCAGGCCTGTGCGATCCAGCGCAAGTTCGCCGCCTTCGTCTTCACCCTCGCCATCTTCGGCCATGCGGGCCCCCTTCATCGGGAAAATGCTTCAATCAACGCGGTCAGGATGACGCCAAGACGGGCCACCGGTCAAGCTTCGTCGCGCAGCATCACTCACGAAGCTTGACGCAACGGCCGCCCCGCGCGACAAAAAGGGCTGGATTGGTACGACCGTTCTGCTAACGTCCCGAAAGGCGACGTGCTTCCTTGCGATGTCGTTGAGATTGTTGCGAGACTTTGATGGACTTTTCCTCCTATCGGACCAGTCACGGCGACGACGAGCCGAGTGGCGAGAACCTCGAGTATGATCCGGCGTTCATTTCGCTGGAACTGGCGGCGCAGTCTTCCGACGAACAGCAGTTCGGCGACTCGATCACGCCTGCGTCAGGCCCCGACCACAAGGAGGTCATGGCCCATGCCAAGGAGGTGCTGAGCCGCAGCCATGACCTGCGGGCTGCGATCTTCCTTGCGCCAACCCTTCTGGCGCTCGAGGGGCTGAAGGGGTTCGCCGATTGCACCGCATTCATCCGCTGGATGCTGGATGAATATTGGGACACATGCCATCCGCAGCTTGATGCGGATGATGACGACGATCCGACGATGCGCGTGAACGCCGTCGTGGCGCTTGCGGACCCTGACAATGTGCTGCGGGCCATCCGCCAGGCGCAGCTGACCGAAAGCCGGGCCTTCGGCCGCTTCTCGTTGCGGGACATCATGATTGCCGAGGGCGACATGGCCCCGCCATCGGGGATGGACAATCCGCCCGAAGCCTCGGCAATCAACGGCGCGTTCCAGGATACCAGCGAGGAGTGGCTGGCCGGATTGATGGCGGCGGTTGACTCCGCCCTTGGCGATGTGCGCGCGATTTCGGCGGTGTTCGATGACAAGGTGCCCGGACGTGGGCCGGAGCTTGATCCGCTGATCCGCATTCTGCGGCAGATAAAGGAAAAATTCTCGTCCTATGGGGTTGCGGGCGAGGCAGAGCAGGCGGACGAGGATGCAGCCGAAGATGGCGGCGCGGGTGATGGTGAGGGGTTTGCCGGTGGCGGCGCATCGGCCCCCGCCGGTGGGCGCGCGCCCGGGCCCGTGTCGGCGCCGGGCGCGATCAACGGGCCGCAGGACGTTCGCAATACGATCGACCGGCTGATCGCCTACTACCAGCGTGCCGAGCCGTCGAGCCCGGTGCCGCTGATCCTTGCGCGGGCAAAGCGGCTGGTCGGGACTGATTTCGTGTCCATCATCAAAGACATGGCGCCGGATGGCAAGGACATGGTCTATATGATCGCGGGGCTGAAGGACGAAGATGAGGACGATTGACCGAGGGGCTGCAATGGCGGCATGGTCTGAACAGAACCCCGATCCAGTTTCAGGGAGCATATGATGGCTGGCAGTTCGCAGAAATTCATCGCCCGCAACCGGGCGCCAAGGGTGCAGATCGAGTACGATGTCGAGCTGTATGGCGCCGAGAAGAAGGTGCAGCTGCCGTTCGTCATGGGTGTCATGTCGGACTTGTCGGGCAAGTCCGAGGTGCCGCAGCCGGGTGTCGCGGACCGCAAGTTCCTTGAGATCGACGTCGACAACTTCGACGACCGGATGAAGTCGATGAAGCCCCGCGCCGCGTTTACCGTGCCGAACACGCTGACGGGCGAAGGCAACATGATGGTGGACATCACCTTCGAGAGCATGGACGATTTCAGCCCGGGCGCCATCGCCCGCAAGGTCGAGCCGCTGAAGAAGCTGTTCGAAGCCCGTACGCAGTTGTCGAACCTGATGACCTACATGGATGGGAAGTCGGGCGCCGAGAACCTGCTGAACCAGATCATCCAGGACCCGGCTCTGCTGTCGGCGCTTGCCGCCGCGCCCGCGCCCAAAGCCGAAGAAGACAAGGGGTAACTCATGGCCGAAGCCGCAACGCAAGGCGCCGCCGCCGCAACCGAAACCGCCTTCGGTTCGTCCGAGTTCGCATCGCTCCTGCAGAAGGAGTTCCGGCCGAAGTCGGATCAGGCGAAGTCGGCCATCGAACAGGCGGTGAAGACCCTGGCCCAGCAGGCGCTTGAAAACACGGCGCTGATTTCCAATGACGCGCTGCGGTCGATCGAGTCGATCATCGCCGAGATCGACAAGAAGCTGACCGAGCAGGTCAACCTGATCATGCACCACCCGGATTTCCAGCAGCTGGAAAGCGCCTGGCGTGGCCTGCATTACCTGGTGAACAACACCGAAACCGACGAGATGCTGAAGATCCGCGTCCTGAACATCTCGAAGAAAGAGATGTCCAAGACGCTTCGCAAGTTCAAGGGAACGGCATGGGATCAGTCGCCGCTGTTCAAGAAGGTCTATGAGGAGGAGTTCGGCCAGTTCGGTGGCGAACCCTATGGCACGCTGATCGCCGACTACTACTTCGACCATTCGCCGCCCGACGTGGAATTGCTGGGCGAGCTGGCCAAGATCGCGGCCGCCGCCCATGCGCCGCTGATCACTGGCGCGGAGCCGACGCTGTTCCAGATGGACAGCTGGTCCGAGCTTGCCAACCCGCGTGACCTGACCAAGATCTTCCAGACGCCCGAGTATGCCGCCTGGCGCAGCCTGCGGGAAAGCGACGACTCGAAGTACATCGGCCTTGCGATGCCCCGGTTCCTGGGTCGTCTGCCCTATGGCGCCAAGACGATGCCCGTCGAGGAGTTCGATTTCGAAGAGGACACCGAGGGTGCGGTGTCCGACAAGTACAACTGGGTGAACGCGGCCTATGGCATGGCGGTGAACATCAACCGCAGCTTCAAGCTGTATGGCTGGTGCTCGCGCATCCGGGGTGTGGAATCGGGCGGCGCGGTCGAAGGTCTTCCGTCGCACACGTTCCCCACCGACGACGGCGGCGTGGATCAGAAATGCCCCACGGAAATCGCGATCTCGGACCGCCGCGAGGCCGAACTGGCCAAGAACGGCATGATGCCGCTGATCCACCGCAAGAACACCGACCTCGCGGCCTTCATCGGCGCGCAGTCGCTGCACAAGCCGGCCGAATACACCGATCCGGATGCGACCGCGAACGCGAACCTCGCTGCGCGCCTGCCCTATCTTTTCGCCACCTGCCGCTTCGCGCACTACCTGAAGTGCATCGTGCGCGACAAGATCGGGACCTATGCCTCGCGCGAGCACATGCAGTCCTGGCTGCAGACCTGGATCAACCAGTATGTGGACTTCGCCGCCGGATCCTCGCCCGACGAGGAAAAGGCGCGCCGTCCGCTCGCCGCCGCAGAGGTCGTGGTGGAAGAGGTCGAGGGGAACCCGGGCTACTACACGTCGAAGTTCTTCCTGCGGCCGCACTATCAGCTTGAGGGTCTGTCCATCTCGCTGCGGCTCGTATCGAAATTGCCCACCGAGAAAGGGTGATCCGGGGGCGCCCGGGGTCTCGGGCGCGATTGAAAACGTGGTCGCCAGCCGGTTTCCGGCGGCGGTCGCAGCAAGGAATGGCCCCGGAAGGGGTCTATTGAAAGCCGAGGCCCGATAGCGGGCGCAGGCACCGGGGAACGGAAGGGCCGCGCCCCGGTCAAACCAGCAAAGGAGACTGCACATGTCGTTTGACGCATTTGTCTACTCGCCCACCCACAGCAAGGAACCCGTGGACAAGGGCGGCATCCCCGGCGAGACGCAGGACAGCACCTACAAGGACAAGGGTGCGTTCGAGATCATCTCGTTCGAACTTGGCGCCGAGAACACGATCAACATCGGGTCGATCACCTCGGGCGGCGGTGCCGGCAAGGCGACGTTCAAGGAATTCACGATCACGAAGAAGACCGACAGCGCCTCCTGCGGCCTGTTCCACGCGCTCGTGACCGGCAAGCACTTTGACGACCTGATCATCGAACTTCGCCGGTCGGGTGAATCGACGACCGTCTCGGGTGGCGTGTTCATGAAGTTCGAGTTCCGTCTGGTGATGGTCCAGGACATCAGCTGGTCGGGCTCGGACGGTGACGATATCTGCGAAGAAACCGTGATCTTCCAGTATGGTGCGATCGAGGTGACCTACAAGCCGCAGACCGCCAAGGGCAAGATGAACAACGACAAGGTTACCCGCTGGAGCCGCGTCAAGAACCAGGCGACTCTGTCGGTGGCCTGATGCCGGACGGTGCGGCGCCCCGCCGGGGCGCCGCACCCTGTCCTCTGCCGCCCCCGCGCGGCGACCCCTGCCAACGGGAACGGTCAGTCATGCGCGCCGAAGAGTTTCTTAAGTCGGGCGACATCGACGCCGCCCTCTCCGCACTTCAGGCGGATGTCCGTTCACGCCCGGCTGACCCGAAGCTGCGCATCTTCCTGTTTCAGTTGCTCTGCGTGATGGGCGACTGGAAGCGCGCGATCACGCAGTTGAAGGTTTCGGCCGAGCTTGACCAGATGGCCACGCCGATGGCCCAGACCTACCGCGAGGCGATCATCTGCGAGGTCTATCGCGAGAAGGTGTTTGCCGGCGAGAAGGATCCGCTGGTATTCGGCGAACCGCAGGAATGGGTGGCGTTGCTGGTCGAGGCGATGAAGGCCCTTGCGGCCGGTCGTGCCGATGAAGCCGCCACATTGCGTGACCGTGCCTTCGACGCGGCGCCTGCGGTGACCGGAACACTGAACGGCGAAAGGTTCGAATGGGTGGCAGACGCCGACATGCGGCTGGGCCCGGTGCTGGAGGCGGTCGTGAACGGCCGCTATTTCTGGATGCCGTTCAACGCTGTCGCAAAGATCACGGCTGACGAACCTCGCGACCTGCGCGATTGCGTCTGGACGCCGGTGAACATCATCCTGAAGAACGGCGGCGACATCGTGGCGCTGTTGCCGACGCGATACGCCGGAACTGCCGAACGCGGCACGGCGGCGCACAAGCTTGCCCGTGCGACCGACTGGGCCGAGGCAGGCGGTGGCGCGTTCACGGGCATCGGCCAACGGCTTCTTGCCACGGACGCCGGCGACACCGCACTGATGGACCTGCGCAACCTGGTGGTCGATCAGCAGGCCGACGGGGCGACATGAGATGTCGGAGAACACGCTCAAGGAACGGCTTCAGCCGTCGCTTCTGGACCGACTGGCGGACAATTCCCCGGGTGACCTTCAGGAAACCCGCGACAGCCGGGTCATCGATCTGCCGCGCCTGCGCGAGATCATCCAGCGTGATCTGGCCTGGCTGCTGAACACCTTCGACAATTCTTCGATGTTCGACCCTGCCGAGTATCCGAACGTCGCCAATTCGGTTCTGACCTATGGCGTGCGCGAGGTGGCGGGCGAGTTCACCACCTATGAGCGCACGCGGATGATTCAGGATTCGATGCTGCGCGCGATCGAGCGGTTCGAACCCAGGATCATCTCGGGCACGCTGAAGGTCGTGATCCGCGAGACCGAGGGAAACAACCGGACGCTGATCAATTTCGACATCGCCGGAGAGATGTGGGCGCGGCCGCTGCCGCGCGAACTTTATCTGCGCAGCCAGGTGGACGTGACCACGGGCGAAATCACGCTCGAGACGCCAAGCTCCACCGCCGCCCTGCGCACGGCGCTGGGGGTCTGATGGATACCCGGCTACTGCGGCACTACGAAAATGAACTTGCCTACCTGCGCGACATGGGGGGAGAGTTCTCGCGTGCCTACCCCAAGATCGCCGCGCGGCTTGGCATGTCCGCGACCGAGGTCATTGACCCTTACGTCGAACGGCTGCTGGAGGGCGTGGCGTTCCTGTCGGCGCGCGTTCAGCTTGAACTGGAACTGCAATACCCGTCGTTCACGCAGCATCTGCTGGAAATCGTCTATCCGCACTATCTTGCGCCGACGCCGTCGATGATGATCGCGGCCTTCACCCCCGACGCCTCGGCGCAGATGAAGGACGGCTACACGCTGCCGCGCGGCACGGCGCTGCGGTCGGTTCTGGGCGAGGATGACCAGACCGCCTGCCAGTTCCGCACCGCGCACGACGTCACGCTCTGGCCGATCACGATCTCCGAGGCGGAGTACATAGATGGGCGCGGCGGCCTTGTCGCCGTGGGGCTGGGACGGGATGTCGAGGCGCGTGCCGGCATCCGGCTGCGCCTGAAATGTCTGGCCGAGGCGCCGCTGGCGGCGCTGTCGCTGGACCGGCTGACGCTGTTCTTCACAGGGATCGGCGGTCGTCACTGGCAGATGCACGAGATGTTCTGCACCCAGGTCACCGGCCTTGCCGGACGATCCACCGACCGGCGTGCGGACTGGGTGCTGGACCTCAAGGGTGGTGTGACTTCACGCGGCTATGACCCCGAAGAGGCGCTGCTGCCGCGTCCGAAGCGGTCATACGACGGCTATCGCCTGCTGCAGGAATACTTCGGGATGCCGCAGCGGTTCCATTTTGTGGACATCAACGGCCTGTCGCCGGCAATCAAGCGTGCGGCCGGGCACGAGGTGGACATCTACATCCTGCTGCGCGACGGCAATCCCGACATCGCCGCGGCGATCACGCCGGAGGCATTCCACCTGTTCGCGACGCCGGCCGTCAACCTGTTTCCCAAGCGCTGTGACCGCCTGCTGGTTACGCGAAAGGACACCGATCACCACGTCGTCCCCGACCGCACGGCACCCCATGACTATGAGGTGCACAGCATCGAGGAGGTGCTGGGGATATCCGAGAAGGGCGAGGATGACCTGTACTTCCGCCCGTTCTATTCTTCCGACGATTTCACTGCGGCCGGGGATTCATGGGCTGCCTACTACACCCAGTTCCGCCGCATGCGGCAGTTGTCCGACCGTGAGCGCCGACGCGGCGAGGGACGGTCGAGCTATCTCGGATCGGAACTGTACATCACCCTGGTCGATCCGGCGCAGGCGCCGTTCCCGGGAGATCTTGCCCAGATCGCGGTGCAGGCCCTTTGCACCAACCGGGACTTGCCGATGTTCCTGCCCACGGGGGGCGCGAATGTCTTTCATCTGCCCGACGGCGGCCCGATCACGCAGATTGCCACCCCCGTCTCGCCCACCGCCCCGCGCCCGTCGCTCGGGCAGGGTGACAGCGCCTGGCGACTGATCTCGCACCTGTCGCTGAACTACCTGTCGATTGCCGACACCGAGCAAGGCGGCGGGGTGCAGGCGCTGCGCGAGCTTGTGGGCATCTACGCCCCGACGGGAAAGAAGGACATCGAGAAGCAGATCGAGGGGATGGTGAGCATCGACAGCCGACCCATCGTGCGTCGCATGGCCGACGGGCTGATGTCCACGGCGGTGCGCGGGTTGGAGATCCGGCTGACCTTCGATGACAGCTTCTTCGAGGGAACATCGGCCTATCTGCTGGGGTCGGTGCTGGAGCGGTTCTTCCGCCGCTACGTGACCATCAACAGCTTTACCGAGACCGTTCTACACACGCAGCAACGCGGGGAAATCGCGCGATGGAAACCGGACAGGGGACTGGGCCGGATCATCTGACGCATTACACGCGTCTGCTGGCGGACCCCCAATCGCATCACCTGTTCCTGGCGCTTCGAATCATCGAGGCTCAGTTCGTCGACATGCCGCGCCTGGGCGAAAGCAAGCGTCCCGCGGAGGATCCGATCCGGATCGAGCAGGAGGCAGAGCTTGCCTTTCCGCCCTCGACCATCGTGTCGATCACGCCACCTTCCGAGGGGCAGCCGGGGCGAATGGTCAACCGGTTCTTCGGCCTGTTCGGGCCGATGGGCCCCCTGCCGCTGCATCTGACGGAATACGCCCGCGACAGGTTGCGCAACCACCACGACACAACCTTCATCGCCTTTGCCAACATGCTGACGCATCGCATGGCCGGGCTGCTGTACCGCGCCTGGGCGTCGGCGCAACCAGCGCCTTCCTTTGACCGGGCCCTGCGCGGCCGGCGGGCCCGCGGGGTCGACGCGGATCCGTTCGAACGCAAGGTGGCCGCGCTCAGCGGGCATTACGAGCATGCGCTGCGTTACCGCGACGCGATGCCGGAACTGGCCAAACGACACTTTGCCGGGCATCTGGCCCCTGCCCCCCGGCATGCCGAGGGCCTGGTGTCGATCCTGTCCGTCTTTGTGCGCGCGCCCGTCACGCTCGTGCCGTTTATCGGCCAATGGCTGCAACTGGAGCCCGACGATCGCTGGCAACTCGGGGCGCGCGTGGGGTTGGGGCAGGGCACAAGCATCGGCAACCGGGTCTGGAGCCACGCCGCAAAGTTCCGGCTGCGGATCGGCCCCATGGGCCTGGTCGAGTTCAGGCGGCTCGTCGCGAAGGGATCGTCCTCGCTCGACCGGCTGGAAGCCATCGTGCGGAACTACGTGGGCGACACGCTGGACTGGGATGTGAATCTGGTTCTGGCGAAGGATCAGGTACCGCAGGCGCAACTCGGCGGCGATACCGCACTCGGGCAGACCAGCTGGATCGGTACCAGAACGAAAGACACGGACGCCGACGATCTGTATCTTGTGCCGAAAAGTCTGGCCCGGCGACGGGCGACCGAGGCGGTCTAGGAACGAACGACAAGGGCCGCAATGCGGCACGACATGGGAAGGTGAGGGGACATGAGCGAAATCAGCCGCGTGGCGCTGTTCGGCAAGCTGAACCGGCTTGGCTATCAGGCGATCGAGAGCGCCGCAGTGTTCTGCAAGTTGCGCGGAAATCCCTATGTCGAGGTGATCCACTGGATACACCAGATCCTGCAATTGCAGGACAGCGACATCCATCGCATCGCCAAGCACTACAAGATGGACCCGGCACGCATGGCGGCCGACATGACACGCGCACTCGACGGGTTGCCGCGGGGCGCCTCGACCATCCAGGATCTTTCGGCGCATCTGGAAAACGCGGTCGAGCGTGCCTGGGTCTATGGTTCGCTCAAGTACAACTCGAACCAGGTCCGCACCGGGCACATCATTCTCGGAATGCTCAAGACCAAGGAGCTTCAGGGTATCCTCTACGGGATCACCGAACAGTTCCGGGTGATCAAGGCCGATGACCTTGCCGACAATTTCGCCAAGGCGGTAGAAGGCAGCCCCGAGGATGCCATGGCGCCGCAGGACGGAAGCCGCACCGGTGGCGGCGTCTCGCCCGGGGAGCACTCCGGCGCCATCGCGCCCGCCCAGATGGGCAAGGAAGAGGCGCTGCAGCAGTTCTGCACCGACCTCACGCAGCAGGCCCGCGACGGCAAAATCGACCCGATCATGGGCCGCGACGAAGAAATCCGCCAGGTGGTGGACGTGCTGATGCGGCGGCGCCAGAACAACCCGATCCTCGTGGGTGAGGCCGGGGTGGGCAAGACCGCGGTGGTCGAGGGGTTCGCCCTGCGCATCGCCCGTGGCGACGTCCCGCCCAGTCTCAAGGATGCCCGCATCCTGACACTGGATGTCGGCCTTCTGCAGGCGGGCGCCAGCATGAAGGGTGAGTTCGAGAACCGCCTGAAGTCGGTGATCGAGGAAATCCAGGCGTCGACAACCCCGATCATCACGTTCATCGACGAGACACATACGCTGATCGGCGCTGGCGGCGCGGCGGGCACGGGCGATGCCGCGAACCTGCTGAAACCCGCGCTGGCACGCGGCACGCTGCGCACCATCGGTGCGACCACATGGGCAGAATACAAGAAGCACATCGAGAAGGATCCGGCGCTGACCCGGCGTTTCCAGACCGTCGTGGTGGATGAGCCCAGCCCGACCAAAGCCATCATGATGATGCGCGGGATCGCCAGCATGCTGGAAAAGCACCACAAGGTGCAGGTTCTCGACGAGGGGATCGAGGCCGCCGTCAACCTCTCGGCCCGCTACATCCCGGCGCGGCAACTGCCGGACAAGTCGGTCAGCGTCCTTGATACCGCCTGCGCCCGCGTCGCGATCAGCCAGCACGCCGTTCCCCCCGAGGTCGACGATGCCCGCAAGCGGATCAGCGCGCTCGAAACCGAACTCGAGATCATCGACCGGGACGAGACCGCCGGCTACGACGTCGCCGAGCGCCGCGCCGCGATCAAGGCGATCAAGGCCGATGAAGAGAGACGCCTCGCGGGCCTGACCGAACGATGGGAGGCCGAGAAGGCCGTGGTCGAGGAGATCCTCGCCATTCGGGCGAAGCTGCGCGAAGGGGGCCAGCCGGTCGAGGCTGCACCCGAACCCGTCGAGCCGGGTGCGGATGCACCGCCACCGGTGGATCGCGTGCAACTGATGGCCGACCTCAAGGCCAAGAATGCCGAACTGATCGCGATGCAGGGGGAAACCCCGCTGATCCTGCCCATCGTCGACGCGCAGGCGGTGGCGACAGTGGTGGGTGACTGGACCGGCATTCCCGTGGGCCGGATGCTGAAGGACGAGATCGAGACCGTCCTGCGGCTTGACGAGCATCTGGCGAAGCGGGTGATCGGCCAGGACCACGCGATGAAGATGATCGCCAAACGCATCCAGACCAGTCGCGCGGGCCTCGACAACCCGTCCAAGCCCATCGGGGTGTTCATGCTGGCTGGCACTTCGGGCGTCGGCAAGACCGAGACGGCGCTGGCCCTGGCCGAGGTGCTGTATGGCGGCGAGCAGAACGTCATCACCATCAACATGTCCGAATATCAGGAGGCGCACACCGTCAGCTCGCTGAAGGGCGCCCCCCCCGGCTATGTCGGCTATGGCGAGGGCGGCGTGCTGACCGAGGCGGTGCGGCGCAAGCCCTATTCGGTCGTGCTGCTCGACGAGGTGGAAAAGGCCCACCCCGACGTGCACGAGATCTTCTTCCAGGTGTTCGACAAGGGCCAGATGGAGGATGGCGAGGGGCGGATGATCGACTTCCGCAACTGCCTGATCCTGCTGACGACGAACGCGGGCACCGAGATGATCATGGACATGTGCGCCGATCCCGATCTGATGCCCGACCCCGAGGGTCTGGCCAAGGCGCTGCGCGAACCCCTGCTGAAGATCTTCCCGCCCGCCTTGCTGGGCCGTCTGGTGACGATCCCCTACTACCCGCTCAGCCCCACCATGATCGCCGAGATCACCAAGCTCCAGCTCAACCGCATCAAGAAGCGGGTGCAGGCCGCGCATGGCGTGCCCTTCGAATACAGCGATGCCGTGGTCGAAACCATCGTTTCGCGCTGTCAGGAACTTGAATCCGGCGGCCGGATGATCGACGCTATAGTGACGAATACGATGCTGCCCGACATCTCGGCGGAATTTCTGCGCCGCATGATGACCGGGGGGGAGGTCACGCGCGTGGCCATAGACGTGAAGGACAGCGAATTCACCTATTCATTCGATTGACGAAAGGAGACAGCCATGGCTGCCGCAGGGACGAAGAAGAAGATCAAGTTCGAGATCGAGATCGAGCCCTTCGACGAGACCGACAAGGGCAACAAGGCCTGGGCGACCGGGATCAAGGAGATCGACAAGGCCGTCAAGACCATCAAGTGGAAGGGCGAAGCGGAGCTTGACGACAAGAAGTGGCCGGTGAAGAAGCTGCAGGAAGAGGGCGCCTTCGCCGCCCGCATGGCGCTGAAGATCTTCGCGGGCTGCGTGCGTGAGGCCAAGAAGACCGCCGAGAAGGGCAAGGAGAAGGACGGCATCAAGGCGGTCCTCGACGGCTACAAGGATCTGGAAAAGGACCTCGACAGCGGGCTCGACAAATGGCTCGAGAACATCGAATCGGGCAAGGCCGACAACGCGGGGGCGCTGAAGGCCGGGAAGGCCGCCTTCGACAAGCTGAACTCGGTCGAGTTCAAGGGCGCCTTCGATGGTCCGCGCAAGAAGGCCATCGACGCGCTGAAGGCTCTGACCAAGGATGGTGTCGACCCCAAGGTCCAGCAGAAGGCCGGAAAGGTGCTCGAGGGGCTTGCAGATGAGTTCGGCAAGACCGGGAAGGAGGCACAGAAGGCGATCGATTTCCTGCTGAAGACCGGCAAGAAGCTGAAGGACGACAAGGACGCGGATGCAGAACTGAAGAACTTCGGCGTCGAGGTTCTGAAGGGCAAGAACGAAGAGACGTTCACCGATTTCGTGGATGCGGCCGAAAAGCTTGGGGAGGTGTTCGAGGTGGTGGTCGAGGACGCCAAGAAGGGCGCTCTGGATCCCGACACGGCAAAGACCGCGGTCTCCGAGCTTGAACGCCTGTCTGGGCTGGAGAAGACCGCGCAAAGCGCCGTCGCGCTCGCCAAGTCGCTGACGGCGAAGTTCAAGAAGATCGAACAGAAGCTGAAGTGACACGGGAAGGGGCGGGCGGTGAAACCACCGGCGTGCAGAGCAAGGGACGGGAAAGATATCCCGGCGGCAGCCTGACATGACGGGAGGAGGCCAGAAGTTCATCGCCCGCAACCGCGCGCCGCGTGTTCAGATCGAATACGACGTCGAGCTTTACGGTGCGGAAAAGAAGGTGCAGTTGCCCTTCGTCATGGGCGTCATGGCCGATCTGTCGGGTCGGCCCGAGTCACCGCTGCCGCCGGTTGCAGACCGTTCGTTCCTTGAGATCGACGTCGACACCTTCGATGCCCGGATGAAGGCGATGCGGCCCCGCGCCGCCTTCACGGTGCCCAACACCCTGACGGGTGATGGCAACATCGCCGTCGACCTGACCTTCGAACGCATGGACGACTTTACGCCGGGCGCCATCGCCGCACGCGTCGAACCGTTGCGCCAACTGTTCGACGCCCGGCGGCAACTTGCGGATCTCGCGACCTACATGGATGGCAAGTCGGGGGCCGAGGCCCTGCTCGAAGCGCTGCTGCGCGATCCGGCACGGCTTGCCGCCATCGCATCGGGCGCAGTCGCAGATGATCCGCCATCCCCGGCGCAAACGTTGATGGCGCTGCGCATTGCGGCGCCGGTTCCCGCCGATTCCTCCGCGCCGGACCCCGCCGCCACGGCCCTCGCCGCCCTGCGTGCCGCCGCTCCGGCGGAGGCCCCGCCTGCCGAGGCGGAGGCCGACCGCGCCCTCGCCGCCCTGCGCAGCGCGGCCCCGGTGCCCGCTGAGCCGTCCGTGCCGGACCCCGCTGCCGCTGCCCTCGCCGCCCTGCGTGCCGCCACCCCGGCGGAGGCCCCGCCTGCCGAGGCAGAGGCCGACCGCGCCCTCGCCGCCCTGCGCAGCGCGGCCCCGGTAGCCGCCGAGCCCTCCGCGCCGGACCCCGCCGCCACGGCCCTCGCCGCCCTCCGCAGCGCCACCCCAGCGGAGGCACCACCCGCCGCGACGGAGGCCGACCGTGCCCTCTCGGCGCTGCGCAGCGCTGCGCCGGCGGAGGCACCACCCACCGCGACGGAGGCCGACCATGCCCTCTCGGCGCTGCGCAGCGCGGCGCCGGTAGCCGCCGAACCCTCCGCGCCGGACCCTGCCGCCGTTGCCCTCGCCGCTCTGCGGGCCGCCGCGCCGGTGGAGACGCCGCCCGTCGAGGCGGAGGCCGACCGCGCCCTCGCCGCCCTGCGCAGCGCGGCCCCGGTGCCCGCCGAGCCCTCCGCGCCGGACCCTGCCGCCACGGCTCTCGCCGCCCTGCGTGCCGCCGCCCCGGCGGAGGCCCCGCCTGCCGAGGCAGAGGCCGACCGTGCCCTCTCGGCGCTGCGCAGCGCGGCGCCGGTAGCCGCCGAACCCTCCGCGCCGGACCCCGCCGCCGCTGCGCTCGCCGCCCTGCGTGCCGCCGCCCCGGCGGAGGCCCCGCCTGCCGAGGCAGAGGCCGACCGCGCCCTCGCCGCCCTGCGCAGCGCGGCGCCAGTAGCCGCCGATCCCTCCGCGCCGGACCCCGCCGCCACGGCCCTCGCCGCCCTGCGTGCCGCCACCCCGCCGGAGGCGCCGCCCGTCGAGGCGGAGGCCGACCGCGCCCTCTCGGCGCTGCGCAGCGCGGCCCCGGCGCCCGCCGAACCCTCCACGCCGGACCCCGCCACCGCTGCCCTCGCCGCCCTGCGTGCTGCCGCTCCGGCGGAGGCACCGCCCGTCGAGGCGGAGGCCGACCGTGCCCTATCGGCGCTGCGCAGCGCGGCCCCGGTAGCCGCCGAACCCTCCGCGCCGGACCCCGCCGCCGCTGCCCTCGCCGCCCTGCGTGCCGCCGCCCCGGCGGAGGCCCCGCCTGCCGAGGCAGAGGCCGACCGTGCGCTCGCTGCCCTGCGCAGCGCGGCGCCGGTAGCCGCCGAGCCCTCCGCGCCGGACCCCGCCGCCACGGCCCTCGCCGCCCTGCGTGCCGCCACCCCGCCGGAGGCACCGCCCGTCGAGACGGAGGCCGATCCGCTTTCGGCACTCGACGCAATTCTGGGAGATGTCGGGGCAATCGCGGTTCCGACGCGCGACGAAGCCCCGGGGTCTCAGGGGAAAATCGAACCGGACGTGGTGGCCACGCCGACCGACAAGGATCCGCCGGTCGATATCGATGCCCTGCTTTCCGGCGCCGCCCCCGGTGACTTCGGCGCGATTGACCCAGGTGCTGCACCGAACGGCCGGGATGCGGCCGACCTGGATGGATTGCTCGCTTCGGCGTCGGCTGAATCCGGTGGCGGCCTGGATGCGCTGTCCGATCTTGATGCGCTGTTGGGCGGAGGTCACGCGCCTGACGCCGGTCGTTTGCCGGATGGGCAGGGCGGGAATCCCCCGGGCGAAGCCGAAACGCGCGATCCGCTGGACGACCTGGACTTCCTGCTCGATGGCGCCGCGACTTCGGCACAACCGGGATCTGCGGGTTCCAACCCCGAGCGTCTCGACGGCCTGACGGGCAGTGACCCCGTGACAGATCCGTTGGCAGATCTTGAGGCATTGCTCGCCGGACCTGCGGCCGCGGCGCCGGCCCCGGCGGCTGCTGCCGATCCGCTTGCCGATCTTCAGTCCTGGACAGTGCCCGACGAACCCGTGTCCGATCCGTCACCCTCCGAACCTGCGGCGGCGGACGGACTTGCCGCGCTGGATGCGTTGCTGTCGGAGGGGGCAGGGGGTGACCCCCTGGCCGATCTTCAGGCGCTGCTTGGCCCGGACCCCGCGCCCGCGGCGGGGCAGGTGTCGGTGGACCCGCTTTCGGATCTCGATGCCTTGATGGCCGGTCTGGCGGCGGATGCGCCGGATGATGCGGCAATGGGGCTGGACGCGGTGATCGCCGCCGCAGATGATCCGCTGGCCGGGATCGACGCGATGCTCGCAGCGGGAACGGCAGCGGTTGCGACGCGAAGGGAGGGGCCGATGTCGGATCTTGATGCGCTGTTGGGTGGGGCAGGGTCTGCCTATGGGACGCTCAACGCCCCGGCCCCGAACCCCGAGGCGCTGAACCGCAAGGTGTTCCGCATGGCCGTTTTCGGCGATTTCTCGGGCCGCTCGGCCGGTGGGCGGATCGAGGTGGGTGCCACGCTCGCGGCGCGGCGCGCGACGCGGCTCGACGTAGATACGATCGAGGAGGTGATCGAACGCTTCGCGACGCGGTTGATGTTGCCGATCGGGCCGGAAGGGCGGGCGATTGCCGTCGACCTCAAGGAACTGGATGATCTGCACCCCGACGAACTGGCCGAGAAGGTCGCGCTGTTCGACGAGCTGAAGGTGCTGCGCCAGCGGCTTTCCAACGCATCGACGGCTGCCAAGGCGGTTGCCGAGATGCAGGGATGGGGGGCAACGTTCACCGCGCCCGCTGCCCCCACGCGGGCGCGGTCCGGTGCCGCCGCGGTACCTGCCGACAGGCGGCTGTCGGATTTCCAGATGCTGATCGGCGACACCACGCCGCGCGCGGCGACCGCTTCGCCTGCCGCCGACCTGATCGCACGCATTGTCGGCCCCTATGTCCTGCCCGGCACGACGCCCGAGGCGCGCGCGCTCCGGGCCAGCGTTGACGATGCCATGGGATCTGCGATGCGGCTGATCCTGCACCATCCGGAGTTTCAGGCGATCGAGGCTGCCTGGCGCTCGCTCGATCTGCTGGCGCGGCAGATCGAGACGGACGAGAAGCTGGAACTGTTCGTCTTCGACGTCTCGGCCGAGGAATTTGCTGCGGACATCGGATCGGCGCATGATCTGTCGCAGTCGGGCGTATTCCAGATTCTGAACGAACCGCTGACCGTCGAGGGCGGCATCGGATATTCCGCCGTCATCGGCCTCTACACGTTCGAGGAAACGCCGCCGCACGCCGAACTGCTGGGCCGCATGGGCCGCATCGCCGCACATGTGCAGGCGCCCTTTGTGGCGGCGATGGCGCCCGGATTCGTGGATGTCGCCAAGCGCGACCGGCACCCGCTGACGGCGCGGGCCTGGGACGCATTGCGCGGCGATGCCGGCGCAGCCTGGATCGGCCTCGCCGCGCCGAGATTCCTGCTGCGGCGACCCTATGGCGAACGCAGCGACCCGATAGATGCCTTCGAGTTCGAAGAGTTCACCCTGGCCGAAGGGCTGTCGGGGATGCTGTGGTGCAATCCGGCGGTGCTGGTCGGCATCCTGCTTGCCAAGGCATGGACAGACGGCGGCCCGAAGATGACGCTGGGCAAGACCATGTCGATCGGGCAGATGCCCTATTACATCGTCACGGACCAGCACGGCGATCAGGTGGCGCTGCCCTGTACCGAGCGGAACGTGACGACGGAAAAGGCCGAGATCATCGTTCAGCGGGGCTTCATGCCGGTGGTGTCGGTGCGGGGTCGCGATGTGGTGCGGCTGGGTGCGTTCCAGTCACTGGCGGGGCAGGAACTGGCGGGACCCTGGTCCGGCAATCCGCCGCCCGCGCCGCCGCCGTCCGGCCGTGCGCCGGATCTGTCGGCCAGGCACGCACCGCCCGCAGCCGCCGCGCAGTCGGTCGAGGATGAACTTGACGCGCTGCTCGCAGGGTTCGGTGACAGCCCGGCACCGGCGGACCCGGCGGCGATCGACGCCGATCTTGCGGCGCTTCTGGAGGGACTGTGATGCTGGATGACGAGAGCGGGGGAGGCCGGGACGGCGGCGAGGACGACGACGACGGCATCCCGATGACTCTGCTTGCGGTTCATGGCAATTATTGGCTTTATGAAGGTGTGGAGTTGTTGAACGACCTGCTGTTCGGCACGGGCGAGGCGCCTTTTCCCGTCCGCTGTGTGTACTTCAGGGATGCTTTTGAATTGAAACGGTTCTTTGGCACCGAATTCGTTGTCTCGTCGCTCTGGAGGATCAATCCGGACATCATCGAGCGGGTGCGGCGCGAGAATCTTCTGATCGAGGTGCAAGCCTCGGATATTTGATCCCGGGCGGCGCAGGCCGCCCAAACGAGGGAACGGGCGATGAGTGGTGGTGGTATTTCTCAGGTCATTCTCGAAAACCGAAAGATCAAGATGGACGGGCCCCTGGGCCCCAAGAAGATGTTCATCAAGTCGGCGCGCGTCGTCGAGGCATTGAGCACGGTCACCGAGACGACCATCGACTTCATGTCGCCTGACCAGAAGGTTGATCTTGGCCAGGTTGTGGGGCGCACGATCAAGGTCATGGTGCAGAAGGGCGAGGAGGGGGGCGACGCCTGGCGCGAGTTCGTCGGGACCTGCATCGAGGCGCAGTACATGGGCCTGCACGAGGGCTTCGGGTTCTACTCGCTCGAGGTGCGGCCGTGGATCTGGTTCCTGACCCGCAGTTCAGGATGCCGCATCTTCCAGAACCAGAGCGCCACGGACATCATCAAGAAGATCTTCAGCGACCGCGGGTTCTCTGACTATACGGTCAGCGTCAACCGCAGCCTCGAGCCGCGCATCTATACCGTCCAGTACAACGAGACGGACTACGACTTCATTTCCCGTCTGATGGAGGAGGAAGGCATCTACTTCTTCTCCACCGTCAAGAATGGCGTCGATCACCTGATGATCGTCGACGATATCGGCGCGCACCAGCCTGTGCAGGATTTCCCGACCATCGAGTTCGCCACCCGCGAGCAGGAATACCGCCGCACCACCGACCACATCTTCGAATGGCGCGGGTCCGAGAACGTGACCAGCGGCAAGGTCACGCTGCGCGACTACAACTTCGAGAAGCCCAAGGCCGACATGACCACGGTCAAGTCTACGCCCAAGGGCAGCCACAGCCACAAGAACTACGAGCTTTACGGCTATTCCGGGCACTACCGGGAAACGGCGCTCGGCGATGAATACGCGCGGATCAGGATGCAGGCCGAGGCGGTGAAGTTCCAGGTCAGGAACGCCATCGGAAACGTCCGGACGCTGGCTACCGGCGCCACCTTCAAGCTCGACAAGCACAAGCGCGACGCGGAAAACCAGGATTACCTGATCACCGGCGCCGTCCACATGCTGCAGATCGAGGTGCAGATGGAGGACGAGACGCAGCAGGTCAAGGAACTGCCCGGCACCATCGAGTTCGACGAAAAGAACAAGGACAGCTATCGCTGCACGTTCCAGACGATCCCGAAGAACGTGCCGTACAGGGCCCCGTTCAAGACCGAATGGCCCAAGATTCCCGGCATCCTCCTCGCCAAGGTGACAGGGCCGGGTGGCGAGGAAATCTACACCGACAAGTACGGCCGCATAAAGGTGCAGTTCCCCTGGGACCGCGAAGGCAAGAATGACGAGAACACGACCTGCTGGGTGCGGGTGGTGACGCCGTGGTCGGGCAAGAACTGGGGCATGATCCATATTCCGCGGATCGGGCAGGAAGTGGTGATCCAGTTCGAGGACGGCGACCCGGATCGTCCGATCTGCACCGGCATGCTCTACAACGCCGATACCATGCCGCCCTATGAGCTTCCGGCAAACATGACGATGCAGGGCATCAAGACCAACAGCTCGAAGGGCGGCGGCGGTTTCAACGAACTCGTGTTCGAGGACAAGAAGGACGAGGAATACGTCCGCCTGCAGTCCGAGAAGGATTATTTCGAGATCATCAAGAACAACGCGACGATCACCATCGGCCTGGAGAAGCAGGATGACGGCGACATCACGACGACGATCCACCGCAACCGGACCGAAACGATCAAGACCGGCGACCTGACGCTGACCGTCGAGCAGGGCAACGAGAAGCGCGACATCAAGACCGACCGCACCGAAAAGGTGGGGCAGCACGCCACACAGGAGGTGGGCGGCAACAAGACGATGAAGGTGACCGGCAACTACGAAGGCTCGACAGGCGGCAATTCCTCCGCCACGGTCAGTGGCAACTCGGAGGAAAGCGTCACCGGCACGTTCAAGTCGACGGTGACGGGGCCGATAACCATCGAATCCTCGGCCAGCATCGAACTGAAGGTCATGGGCTCCTCGATCAAGATCGACCCTTCGGGGGTCACGATAAAGGGTCCGATGATCACCACCGAGGCGCAGGGGATCGCGCAGCACAAGGGCAGCGGGATGGTCATCATCCAGGGCGGTCTCGTGATGATCAACTGAGGCCGTCATGAGCAAGCGTTTCGAAAACCTCAAGAAGATCCCGCCCGAACCGGCGGCCAAGCTTCTGGCCAATGCAAACACCAAGCTGCAGCACAAGCCTGCCGTGCCGGCCTCGGCGCAGGTGACGGCCGTGCTGGTCGCGCTCGAGACGATGCAGGCGCGGCTTGACATGCTGCGCCTGCTGTCGGTCGCGCTGCCCCCGCGCGAGGCGACCTGGTGGGCCTGCCTCGCCGCGCGCGATCTTGTCGGTGCGGATGCCAAGCAGGTGCCGCCGCCGCTGGCCGCAGCAGAACGCTGGGTCTTCAAGCCCACGCCCGAACACCGCGCGGCGGCGAGCCACGCCTTTCACAATGCCGAGATGGACGATGACACGGTGTATTGCGCGATGGCGGCGCTCTATGCCGACGGGACGCTGGGCGTGGACGGGGATACGGCGAACTACGCGGCCCCCCCGAACGGCGTTTCCGCCGCTGTTTTCGCGATGAACCTGATCGCGCTGCGTGCCCATGCCGACAAGGCCGATGCCTTCATGGACATGCTGATCGACCGTGGCGTCGACATCGCGCGGGGCGGCAACGGACGGGTCGAGGCGGCGGGCGCGGCCAAGGCCGACGCGAAAGGATAGAACATGGCCGGACCTCCGCAGGCACGCCTGACCGATACCCACATCTGCCCGCTGACGCTCGGCGCCCCCACGCCTGTGATTCCGCCCTGTGCGCCCCCGGTGCTGGTGGTCAAGCTGTTCGCGGCGCGTCTCACCGACATGTGCGTGACGGCGGTCGCCCCTCCGCCGCACCCGATTGCCAAGGGGTCTGCGACCGTTATGATACAGAAACTGCCCGCAGCGCGGATCGGCATGGATCTGTGCTCCGGCGGCGGAGCAATCCTGCCGATGCAGTTCACTGTGTATACCGGAGGCTGATGCCTAGATGCCCGTGACACTTCGGTTCCAATCCACGGGGGCAGTCCCGGGGGACGGGTCGCCCATCGTGATGCGGGGTCCAAGCCTGACGATCGGTCGCGGGCAGGAAAACGACATCGTCCTGCCAGACCCGGACAGGCTGATCTCGAAGAGCCATTGCGCCATCGAGGACCAGAACGGCAATGTCGTCGTCATCGACTTCTCCACCAACGGCACCTTCCTGAACTACGGCAAGGTGCCGCTGGGCAGGGTTCCGACGCCGCTGAACGACGGCGACGTGCTGACCCTGGGCGGCTACGAGCTGGTGGTCGCGATTACCTCGGGCCGTGCCGATCCGATGCACCACCTCGCGCCTCCGGTTGACGACGGGCCGGTGTCGCACGGCCGCGCCGATGCCGCGCCCGATCTCATGGACCTGCTGGACGACCATTCGTCGAAGCGTGTCGACTTCCTGGACGATCTCATGGGCGCCGCACCGCCGCGCGGACCATCGACGGTGGTGCGCGAGGATCCGATCGATGAACTCGACCTGCCGCATCTGCGCGATGCCGAGGATCCGATCCTCGGTCACCTTCCCGAGCCGCTGGACGACATGGACGGCGCCTCGGCCAGGTATCACTCGCCCTCGCTGAATGACGGCTTCTCGACCTCGGCCCGCAAGGCGAACGTGATTCCGGACGATTGGGACGAGGATTTCCTGGCGCCCACACCCAAGGCACGGGGTGGCGGTGGCGGCGGCGGGATCGGGGAAGGAAACCCCGACGATCCCTTCGGTCTGGCGCCTGCTCCGCCGCCGCCTGCGCCGCGCCCGGCGCCGCCGCCGCCCGACCCCATGGACGATCTTCTGGCGCCAACCCCATCGGTCGCCCCACCGCCGCCCCATGCGCCGCTTCCGACCGCCTCGGTCGTGCCCCGTCCGCCCCGGCCAAAGACCGCGGCCGAGGCGGCGGCCGACGCGGCCTCGCCGTTCAACGCGCCGGTGCCGCCCGGGCGGCTGACCTCGGTCGTGCCGCCGCCGCCCGTATCCGTCCCGCCGCCTCCGGCCGTCTCGGCGGCCCCGCCGCCGCCAGTTTCCGTGGCGCCTGCGCCCCCCGCCCCGGTCCCGCCGCCCGCAGCCGCGCCCGTTGCCGCGCCTGCGCGGCCTGCGGGTCATGCCAGCGGGCAGGGCGATGCCTTGCGCGCCTTCCTGGAGGGGGCGGGCGCCGAGGATCTCGTGATCCCCGACCAGGAGATCGCGGCCACCATGGCACGCATGGGGCTGGTGATGCGCATCCTGATCGAGGGGCTGCGCGAGATCCTGATGACCCGGGCCGAGATCAAGGGCGAGTTCCGCATGGAGCGCACCCAGATCAGCGCGGGTGGCAACAACCCGCTGAAATTTGCCCTGTCTCCCGAACATGCGGTCGAGATGATCGTGCGGCCCAAGGCCAAGGGCTACATGGACGCGCCCACCGCGGTGCGCGAGGCGCTGAAGGACATCAAGGCGCATGAGGTGGCCATGGTCACCGGCATGGAGGCCGCCATCAAGGACGTGCTCAAGCGCCTCGATCCGGCGATCCTGGGCGAGCGTGTCAGCGGCGGCGGCATCGGCGGCTTTCTGGGCGGCAAGAAGGCCCGCCTGTGGGAGGAGTTCGAGCGTCTCTATGGCACCATCTCGAACGAGGCCGAGAACGATTTCCACGAGTTCTTTGCCAAGGCCTTCGCGCGGGCCTATCAGGACCAGCTTGAAAGATTGAAATGACACGGGGCCAAGGGGATACTAGGGTTCGCACCGATCGTGCGCCGACCGGCGCGCGCAACGATGAGGTGACGTGTGTCCTGGGATAGCAAGGTTCTCTGGACGGAAGGCCTGTTCCTTCAACCCCACCACTTCCAGCAGTCCGACAGGTATGTCGAGGCTCTGGTCACGGGCCTCGCGCGCCGGATCGTGCCCTATGCCTGGGGTGTCGGCCAGATCGACATCAACGAGGAAGTGCTGAAATTCGGCCAGTTCGCGATCAAGGGCGCCTCCGGCCTGACCCCCGACGGCACGGTCTTTCGCGTGCCCGAGGCCGAAGAGCATCCCCCGGCCCTGGAGGTGCCCGATGCGGTCAAGGACTGCATCGTCTATCTGTCGGTGCCTGCGCGGCGCCGCGGTGCGCTCGAGATCGACCCGTCGGGCATGGAACGGTCGGCGGCACGGTTCCGCCATTCCGAGGTCGAGGTCACCGACGTCACAAGCGAGGGGCGGAAGCCCGTCATCCTGGGTGTCGGCAAGCTGCGACTGCAGTTCGCGCTCCAGGTTGACGACCTGGCCGACCGCCTTGTGATCCCGATCGCCCGGATCATCGAGAAACGTCCCGATGGCGAGGTGATCCTCGACAAGGGGTTCGTGCCCACCTGCATCGATGTGCGTGCCGCCCCGCCGCTGCACGGTTTCCTGCGCGAACTGGAGGGCCTGCTGTCGCACCGGCAGAAGGCGCTGGCCGGACGGCTTTCGGAAAGCGGCACGTCCAAGGGCGTGGCCGAGATCCAGGACGCGCTGATCCTGATGGTGGTCAACCGCAACCTGCCGATGGTCCGTCACCTTCTGGGTTGCGAGAACGTGCATCCGGTGCAGGCCTACGGCCTGTGCGTCTCGATCGCCGGGGAACTGGCCACGTTCATGGCAACCGAGAAGGCGCCGCCCGACTTCCCGCCCTATCAGCACGATTCGCTGTCCGTGACCTTCGCGCCCGTCGTCCGCACATTGCGGCAGTACCTGTCGGCGGTGCTGGAGCAGACAGCCGTCCTCATCCCGCTGGAGGCGCGCAAGTATGGCGTCAGCGTCGGCATCATCGCGGATCGCAAGCTGATCACGACGGCGGGCTTCGTCCTGGCGGTCAAGGCGGACATCCCGGCCGAGAATGTCCGGCGGCACTTCGCGGGGCAGGCCAAGATAGGCCCGGTCGAGGAAATCCGGCCGCTGGTGAACTCGGCGCTGCCGGGGATCACGCTGCGGCCCCTGCCCGTGGCCCCCCGCCAGATCCCGTATCACGCAGGCGTGGTCTATTTTGAGCTTGACCGCGACAGTCCCTATTGGCGCAAGATGACAACGTCGGGCGGTATCGCCGTGCATGTTTCCGGTGACTATCCCGGCCTTTCGATGGAGCTTTGGGCCATTCGCGTCGGCTGAGCCCGAAAAGAGGATTGAGGACCATGGCCGGTAACGACCCCTTCGCCGAGCCCGACGATTCGGAGCGGACAGTCATCCGCCCCAATCCCGGCGGACGCAGGGGCGCCCCTGCCCCGGCGGCGCAGCCCGGCGTCCCGAACTATCCGCAGCCCGCCCAGCCGCAGGCGCAGCCCCTGGGCTATGGCGTGCCGCAGCAGGCCCCCCCGCAGGCCGCCGCCGCGCCCGCCGCCAAGGCCGCAGAGGCGCCTATCCAGTTGGCGATGACCGGCATGAATCGCCTGAATGCGGCGGCGGCGATGCTGTTCGCGCTTGTCAGCCGTATTCGCAACCGGGCGCAGCACATGGACCCCGACGCCTTGCGCGGCAAGGTCGTGGCAGAGGTGCGCGCCTTTGACAGCCGCGCCATTGCGGCGGGCATCGACCCGCAGCAGGTCAAGGTCGCGCGCTATGCGATCTGCGCCACGATCGACGACGTGGTGCTGAACACGCCCTGGGGCGAACAGTCGAACTGGGCGCTGCAATCCATGGTGGGGACGTTCCACCGCGAAACGGTGGGTGGCGACCGGCTGTATGACGTCCTGGCGCGGCTGGAAAAGGACCCGCCCAACAACATCGAACTGCTCGAATTCATCTACATGTGCCTGACCCTCGGCTTCGAGGGGCGGCTCCGGGTCGAACAGGGCGGCGTCGACAAGCACCTGACCATCCGTTCGGGCCTCGCACGCATCATCCGCGCGCAGCGCGGCCCGGTCGAACAGGATCTGTCGCCGCACTGGAAGGGGCTGGACAAGCCGCACCGGACGCTGTCCGCCTGGCGGCCGGTCTATCTGGCCGTGGGGGTTACCGCCCTGATCCTCTCGCTGATGTTCGGGGGGCTCAGCTATACGCTCGCCTACAACGCCGACCCGGTCATTGCGCGCATGATCGAGATCGACCGGCCCACGCCCCCGGTTCTCGACCGCCCGGCACCCCCGCCCCCGCCACCTCCGCCGCCCCCGCCACAGGAGGGCCCGACCCAGCTCGAACTTGTCGAGGGCTTCCTTGAGCCCGAGATCACCGAGGGTCTGGTCAAGGTATTCCAGGACCCCACGTCGCTGACCGTGCGCGTCAAGGGGCAGGGCATGTTCGGCTCCGGGTCGGACAAGTTGACCAAGGGCTATGATGCCAAGATCGAACGGCTGGCCAAGGCGCTGAACGATCAGCCCGGGCGCATCCTGATCGTCGGCCATTCCGACAGCAGCCCGATCCGCACCGCGAAGTTCCCGTCGAACATGCACCTGTCCCTTGCCCGTGCCGAGTCGGTGCTGAAGCAGATGGAAAAGCATCTTGACGATCCCAAGCGCCTGTCGGCCGAGGGTCGGGCCGAGAAGGAGCCCATCGCCGACAACGACACGGCCGAGGGCCGTGCCGAGAACCGGCGGATCGAGATCGTCCTGTTGAAGGCTGAAAGCTGATGATCCGGAAGGTCCTCTATCTCGCGCTCCGCTCGACCTATGCGCTGATCTGGCTGGTCACGCTCACGCTTGCGGTCTGCCTCTGGATGTTCGGCCCGTTCATCGTGCTGGGGGAATGGGACCCGTTCGCCGACCCGATGGACCGCATCATCTGGATCGGCGGCCTGCTGGGCTTCGCCCTCTTCCTGACCATCCTCATCTGGTTCCTGCGCCGCCGTCGCGACCGCAAGATGAACGAGGACATCGTCGCCTCGACCGAGACCGACGACGAAGAGGATGACGGCGTCCAGTCGGAAGCCGAGGAAATGCGCCAGAAGCTGCGCACGGCCCTCGCGCAGCTGCGCAAGTCAAAGATGGGCTCGAAAAGCCTGTACGAGCTTCCCTGGTATGTGATGATCGGTCCGCCGGGGGCGGGCAAGACCACGGCCATCGTGAACTCGGGCCTGAAGTTCCCTCTGGTCGAGGAATTCGGGCAGGCCAGCATCGGCGGCGTCGGCGGCACCCGCAACTGCGACTGGTGGTTCACCGACAACGCCGTGATGATCGACACCGCCGGGCGCTACACCACCCAGGAAAGCGACGCCGAGGCCGACAACCAGGGCTGGCTCAACTTCCTGACGCTGCTCAAGAAGCACCGCAAGCGGCAGCCGATCAACGGCGCGATCATCGCGATTTCCCTGTCCGACCTGTCGATGCAGGACGAGGTCACCCAGGCAGGTCACGCCCGCGCCATCCGCCGCCGCCTGCACGAACTGCGCGAGAAGCTGGGCGTGCGCTTTCCGGTCTATGTGATCTTCACCAAGGCCGACCTCATCGCGGGCTTCACCGAATTCTACGACAATCTGGGGAAAGAGGCGCGCGAGCAGGTCTGGGGCTTCACGCTGCCCTTCGAGAAGGCGCGGGCCAACGTCTCGCCCGTCGCGGCCTTCGACGATGAATTCTCGCTGCTCCTGACGCAACTGAACGCGCAAAGCCTGGAACGTCTTCAGTCCGAGACCGACCATCAGCGGCGCAGCCTGGTCGCGGGCTTCCCGGGCCAGGTCGCGTCGGTCCGGCAGGTGGCGCGCGATTTCCTGAACGAGGTGTTCCAGGACAACAAGTTCAGCGAACGTCACATGCTGCGCGGCGTCTATTTTGCCAGCGGCACGCAGGAAGGCACGCCGATCGACCGCCTGATGATGGGCATGGCGCGCACCTTCGGCATCGGCCGGCAGGCCATCGGTTCGGGCAAGGGAACCGGCCGCAGCTATTTCCTGACCCGCCTGTTCGAGGGCGTGATCTTCCGCGAGGCCGGGCTCGTGTCGTCCGACGACAAGGTGGAACGCCGCTACAAGATCGCACGCGGGCTGGCCATTGCCGCCACCCTGGTGGCGGCGGTCGCGGCGGGCGGCATCTGGCTGCGCAGCTTCCTCGGCAACCAGGCCCTGATCGCGGAAACCACCGAACGGATGAAGGCCTACGACACGGCCGCCTCGGTCATTCCGCCAAGCCCCGTGGGCGACAGCGACATCGCGACCACCGTTCCCGCCCTGAACATCCTGCGCGGCCTTCCGTCGAACCCGCTCGCGGGCGATGTGCCCCCGGCGGGCACGCTGGGCTACGGCCTCTATCAGGGCCGCATCATCGGCGCGAGCGCGGGCCAGAGCTATCGCGCGGCGCTGAACCAGCATCTGCTGCCGCGCCTGCTGCTGCGTCTCGAAAACCAGATGCAGGGCTCGATGAGCAATCCGGAATTCCTGTACGAGGTGCTGAAGGTCTACCTGATGCTCGGCCAGCAGGGCCCGCTGAACGCCGAACTCGTGCGCGAGTATCTTGTGAACGACTGGAACGCCTCGTTCACCGGGATCGGCGCGGAAGAGCTGAAGACCAGCCTGCGCCTGCATCTGGACGCCCTGATGTCGCAGCCGATGCAGAAGATCGCGCTGAACGGCCCGCTGGTCGAACAGGCACAGGATATCCTGTCGCAGATGCCGATGGCGCAGCGCATCTACAACGGCATCATCAACAGCCCGAAGGCGCTTGAACTGCCGAAATGGCGGATCACCGATGTCGGTGGCCCGGCTGTGGATCGGGTGTTCGTGCGATCCTCGGGCAAGCCCCTGAACGAGGGGATCGAGGGCATCTACACCTACGACGGCTTCAACAACGTCTTCCTGGGCGAGGCCCTTGGCGTGTCGCGCAGGTTGCAGAGCGAGGCCTGGGTCCTGGGCGAAAAGAACGTCGCCGTGCAGTCCGAGGTGGCAATCCTCGCGGTCGCGCGGGATGTGCTCGATCTCTACTACAACGACTTCATCGCGCGCTACGAAGGCATCCTGTCGGACGTCGACATCATCCCGATGTCCTCGATGAGCCAGGCCGTCGAGGTCACCAACGTCCTGTCCGGTCCCACCTCGCCGCTGGTCAACCTGCTGATGGCCGTGGCGCAGGAAACCCGCCTGACCGAGGATCGCAACATCGTGCCCGGTGCCGCCGTGGGCGAGGGCATCTCGGCCGCCGCAGGCATCGAACTGCGCTCGATGCTCAGCGCCCAGGCGGCGGTGTTCATCAACGCGCTCGAGGCGGCGAACCCGGGCGGGCCCAAGCCCAAACCGCCGGGAGTGTTTGTCGAGGAACGCTTTGCCTGGCTGCACACCCTTGTCGCGCGTACCGACAACCAGCCATCGCAGCTCGACCAGCTGCGCGTGATCCTGGAAGAGGTGTACCGCGAGATGTCGCGCCTTGCGATCACCTCGGGCGCAGGTGGCCTGGTGGCACCCAACCAGGATTCCGCGCTGATCGAACTGATCCAGTTGACCCAGCGGCTGCCCGGGCCGATGCAGCGCTGGACATCGCAGATCGCGGCCGGTTCCTCGGGCGTCAGCGCCGAAGGCACCCGGGCAACGGTCAATGCCAAGTGGCAGGCGCAGGTTCTGCCTGTCTGCGAACAGTCGTTCGCAGGTCGCTACCCGTTCAACCGTCGCTCTGCCTCGGAGGTGGGGATCGCCGATTTCACCCGGATGTTCTCGCCCGGGGGCCTGCTGGACACGTTCTTCAACGAGAACCTCGCGCAGTTCGTCGATACCCGGACCCGTCCCTGGACCTTCAAGCAGGTGAATGGCGCCGATCTCGGCATGGCCCCGGCAGCGCTTGAGGCATTCATGCACGCGGCCGACATCCGTGCGGCCTTTTTCCCGCAGGGTCCGGTTCCCGCCGCACGGTTCAGCGTCACGCCCTCCGCGGTCGATCCGAATGCAACCTCGGTGACGCTCGAGATCGACGGCGCCGCGGCCAAGCTGACGCAGGGCGACGGGCAGCCCCCGCCAACCGGCGTCGTCTGGCCCGGTGCCGCCGGCTATGGACGGCTGACCTTCGAGCCGCCGCTTCAGGGCGTCGAGAACGCGCTGCGGCGCGACGGGCCCTGGGGCTGGTTCCGCCTGCTCGACAGCGCCGAGATCCGCAATACCGACGTGAATGAACGCAAGCGTTTGATTTTCAAGGTGGGGGGCCGTGTGGCGATCTTCTTCATGCAGTCGGACTCGGCGCTGAATCCCTTCGCGCTGCCCGCGCTCTACAAATTCTCCTGTCCGAAGTCCTTTTGATGACCGCGCGCTTCGGAGCCTTCGGCAAATTTCCGGCACTGGGTGATTTCTTCCGGCTGGACCTGCCGCAGGGGTTTGTCGACCCCTGGGACCGCTGGTTGCAGGACGGCATCGTCGCCGCGCGGTCGACCCTGGGCGAGGCATGGCAGGATTGCTATTTCTCGGCACCGATCTGGCGCTTCACCCTGGCGCCGGGCATTGCCGGGGCCTCGGGCTGGATCGGCGTCATGATGATGTCCGTCGACCGCGTCGGGCGGCAGTTCCCGCTGACGCTGGTCGCGGGTCTCGCCGACGAACAGCCCGCCATGCTGGAACATTTCCGCCAGCAATCGACATTCCTGGAGCTGGAGCATCTCGCACTCGACGCGCTTGAGGACGGCATGACGCGCGAGGTGCTGTCGGGCCGTCTGGCCGCCATCGCCCTCGATCCCCCGGGTGCGCCGGTTCGCCTTGCGATCGCGCCGGGTGGCCTGACGATGCAGGGCGCCAGCCCGGGTCAGGCCGGCGCGGCGGTTGCCGCGCAGCTGGCCGGTGCGCGGTTCCGCCGCCCGTCGGTGTGGTCCGCCGATCTGGATGGCGCGACGCGGCTCATGGTCTGCGAGGGGTTGCCTGCCGGGGGGCAGATGCTGGGCCTGTTCGACATGGGCGCGCAGGTCTGGCAGGCGCCAGAGGAGGCCGCGTGATGACCATCCCGATGATGCGCCCGGGCCTGCGGTATTCCGCCCGCACCCATGTCGGCCGCGTCCGCAAGGTGAACGAGGATTCCATCCTCGCCCTGCCGGATCAGCGGATCTGGGTGGTGGCCGATGGCATGGGCGGGCACGAGGCGGGCGATTTCGCCAGCCAGACGATCACCGAGACCGTCGCCATGATCCCGACCGATCTGGAACCGGGCGAGCTGATGCGGGAACTCCGCACCGCGATCATGCGTGCCAACACCGTGATCCACGAGGCTGCGACCACCCGGTTCCATGGCACCGTGGGCTCGACCGTCGTGGCGCTGATCCTGACCGACACGCATTTCGCAACGCTCTGGGCCGGTGACAGCCGGGCCTACCTGCTGCGCGACGGCACGATCCAGATGCTGACCACCGACCATTCGGTCGTGGGAGAGTTCGTGGCGGCAGGGCAGATGACCTGGGACGAGGCCGAACATCACCCGCAGTCGAACGCGATCACCCGCGCGGTCGGCGTCGACGCCGCGCTTGATCTCGACAAGGTGCGCGGCGAGGTGCAGCCGGGCGACCGCTTCCTGATCTGCTCGGACGGCCTGACCAAATACGCAGGCTTCGCCACCCTTGAACGCATGCTGACCAATGCGCCCAT
Source organism: Paracoccaceae bacterium (assembly GCA_019454225.1). Taxonomy (NCBI): domain Bacteria; kingdom Pseudomonadati; phylum Pseudomonadota; class Alphaproteobacteria; order Rhodobacterales; family Paracoccaceae; species Paracoccaceae bacterium. The sequence goes on from CP075370.1 coordinate 960,910, forward strand.
CGAGACGGTCGTGGACCGCCTGATGAACCACGCCCTGTCTTCGGGCGGTGGCGACAACGTGTCGGTGATCGTGGTCGACGTTCCCTGAAAGCTCAGGCCCCGAACGCCCCCGCGCCGCGCGTCAGGGCGCGGCAGGGGCGCTGCGCGCCGACTCGGTCGTCAGGATGCGCGAATCCACCGAGAACAGCGACACCGGCCCGTCCTCCTGCGCCGCAAGCGCCGAGGCAAAGCTCGCCACCGATTCCGACATCGGCCGCAGCACCTCGAACACCTGCCGGGGCGCGTGCAGCACCACGATCTTGGATTTGCCCATGATGCTGTCATCCACCAGAAAGGCCATGCGCGGCGTGCCCTGCGCCTCGTCCAGCGAATAGGCCACCCGCACCGTCACCTCGCCAGCCTGCCCGTTCCGCAGGCTGGCCACGTCATTCTCGGGCCGGTTCAGGTTTGGCAGCAGGTGAAACACCGTGCCGGTCACATCCACGATGGCGACCCACAGGTTGCCATCCGTCACATCGGCCGGGATCACCACGTCGATCACCGGATTCTCGCCCACATAATAGCGCGCGGCGGGGTTGGGGTCGGGCCGGTCGCCGAAGCCGAAGATCACCTTGAACCCGCGCGACGGCGCGCGCGGCAGCGCCGCCTCGATGCTGCACAGCGTCGGGTTCAGGATCTCCACGTCGATCAGGGCGGTCCGCTCGCCGATCGCCGCCGTCAGCGCGTCGAACAGCTTCAGCCGCCCGGCCTCGGTCGCCATCCGTCCGGTCACCACGATCCGGGCCCCTTCGCCCCAGCCGGTCGGCGGTGGCGGATCATGGGCCAGCGGCCCGCAGTCCTGATGCGCGGCCACGATCGGCGCCACCACATCGTCGGTCAGAAAGGTCGGCCGCACGCCGATGTCGGGTTCGATCACGATGGGCCCCGGGGTGGCGGCCAGCGCGGCGATCACGGCATCCCGCGCCGCCCGGTTCAGCGCCGTCCCCGATACCCGCGCGCTGTTGTCCGTCACCGCGACCTGCCACTCGGGCAGGGGTTCGACCGCCGCCGCAATCGCCAGCACGCCAACGCCCCAGCCCTCGGAAATCGCGCCCTGCGCCAGTGACACCTCCGCGGTCCCGCCCGTCGCCGCGGCACGCTCGGTCAGGGCGGCCTGCGTGGCCTCGTCCGGCGCGTGGCCGCTGATCCGCAGCGGCGCGTCGGCCGCCTTGTCCATCGTCAGCACATAGGGGCTGGCCACCGGCAGGGCAGGGGTCATGAACCGGTCGAGCGTCCCGGTCCACCAGGCCGCACCGCCACCCCCCGCAACAGCCAACAGCAGCAGCACCAGAACCATGCCGGCACGCGACTTGCGCGGCGGCGGCTCCGCAGGCGGCACCACAGTGGCCATCTTCACGGGCGGCGTGGTCGGTCCGTGCGCCGACAGGTTGCGCGGCGGCTGCCAGGTGGGGTCGATGCGGCGCAGCACATCCGCCATGGTCTGCGGTCGCGCGGCCGGGTCGGGCTGGGTCAGCGCCGCGATCAGCCCGCGCAGCGGCTCGGGCACCCCGGTCACGTCCGGCGCCTTGGTCTTGATGTTCAGCATCTCGACCGGGTTCGACCCCAGGTCGGGTGTCCGCCCCCGGAACGCGGCCAGCAGCGTGGCGCCCAGGGCGTAGATGTCGGACCGCTGGTCGGTCCGCCCGTGCAACTGCTCGGGCGCGGCATAGGCATATTTTCCGGCGAACTCGTTCCCGACAATCGTCTCGGCGCCCGGCGTGTCGTCCTTGGCGATGCCGAAATCGATGATCACCGCCTCGGCCGGGTCGCCACCCCGCAGGATGATGTTGTCGGGCGACAGGTCGCGGTGCACCACCCGTGCGGCATGGGCCACCACAAGGCCCTCGGCGACGCGCGCCGCGATGACCATCAGGTCATCGGCGGGCACCGGCCCCTTCGCCATCAGCCGGTCCAGCGTCGGCCCCTCGACATAGTCCATCACCAGATAGACATGACCCTCGGGGGTGCGGTGGTTTTCCGAATAGCGCACCACGGCGGAATGGCGGATGTCACGGATCGCCTCTTCCCGCGTCATCAGCCGCAGATAGGCCTCGTCCTTCGCCAGTTCTGCCTTCAGCACCTTGATCGCGACCAGCCGCCCCGAAATCTCGGACCGCGCCCGATACACCTCGGACGTGCCACCACGGCCCAGCACCGTCTCGATGCGGTAGGTGTTGTTCAGAACGTCGCCCGGGCGGAAGATGTCGGCGGCGATGGATGGCTGCATTCTCGGCGTCCGGGCGTCTGGGTCTGCGGATCAGCTCAGCGCCTGGAACTCGACCCGGCGGTTTTCCTCGCCACGCGGATCGTCCGGATTCGACAGATACCGCTTGCCGACGCCCACGGCCTGCAGCCGCTCGCCGTCGATCCCGCAATCCGACACCAGATGACGCTTCACCTCCTCGGCGCGCAGCAGCGACAGCTTGTCGTTGTAGGTATCCGTCCCTGCCGCGTCGGTATGGCCGACGATGCGGAACATGGCCACATCGACCGCCTTCATCGCAAGGCAAAGCTGGCTCAGCTTCGTCGCCTCGCTTTCGCGCAGCACCGCGCTGTCGAAGTCAAAGGCGATGCGGATGTTCACCTGGTCCTCCGCGTCAAGCTCGGCATAGGCCACCGGCACCAGCACCTCCGCATCCGACGCGGCGGAAACCACCGTGCCGCCCTGCGCGGGCGCGGTGACGGCCGCCACCGAGGTGGCGACGCCGGTCGTCACGCCGACGCCGGCCGACGCCGAAACGCCGGTTCCGGGCGCGAGCTTCAACCCGCGCGACTTCTGCCGCTGGAACAGCGCCTGCAGTTCGGCGGCCGTGGCATTCGTGGCATCGGCGGACTGCGCGGCCGCAGGGGCGGCAAGACCCGCGGCGACGGCAAGGGCGATCATGGAAAAACGCAAGGACAGCATGGTTTGGGCCTCTCGGCTGGGCGTAATGCTCAAATCCTATACCAACGTGCAGTGCGACGCTACTGTGATGGGCGGCAGCCTGCCCAACTTGGCGTGAACCGGCCCATCCGCCCGCAGAATCACGATGCTTTCGGTTCCCTTGGCGTTTCTGCGGCGATATAGTCGCGCCATGGCCCGCAACCCGACGAAGTCCGCACCGCCCCCGAACTGGATCGTCCCCGCCGTGATCGTGGCGGTGGCGCTCGTGTTCGTGCCGATCGTGTGGAAGGTCACGGGTTACGTCCTGTTCACGACCACCGGCACCGACGGGTCCACCGCGCCTGCCGTCGACAGCGGCGCCCGGATCGAGATCGAGAACCTGCGCCAGGTGATCGAGACGCTGCAACAGCGCATCGGTCTTGTCGAACAGGAACTGTCGCGCCTGCAGAACATGCCGCGCGAGGCGGCCCCCGCCACGGACCCCTCGGACCCGAACTTCATCCCCGAACGGCTGGGCGACAACCAGATCCTCGACAGCTACGCCCAGGTGGTCAGTCTCGCAGGGCGCCGCACCATCAACGAAGGCATCTCGGTATCCTCGCCCTCCTTCCTGCTCGAAACCTTCGGCCCCCCGCGCGAGGTGCTGTCCGACGATTGCGAGCCGATGACGAACCCCAAGCTGAAGGCCATGCTGGTCACCACCGATGTCGGGCCGATCCGCGTGTCGATGCTGCAGCCGGCGGTCGATTCCCTGACCAACGTGTTCGAAAAGATCAAGGCCACCGACATCGACCTCTACAACCGCATCTCGACCGCCGGCGCGCTTTGCGTGCGGCGCATCCGGGGATCGCAAAGCTCGGTCTCGACCCATGCCTTCGGCCTGGCCGTCGATCTGAACATCGACGGCGTGCTCGACACGCTGGGCGACGGCCGGACACAGCTCGGCCTGACGATCCTGGCCGATTTCTTCCAGGCCGAAGGCTGGTTCTGGGGCGCCGCCTTCAGCCGCGAGGACAGCATGCACTTCGAGGTCAGCCGCGAAATGATCACCAGGTGGCGGGCCGAGGGCAAGATCTGACCTGCGCGAAAGGCCCCCGATGCGTCGTCTGATCCTCATCCTTCTCCTGCTTCTGCCGCTGCCCGCAGCGGCGACCGAGCGTGTCGCTCTGGTGATCGGGATGGCGGCCTACGAACATATCGACCCGCTCGACAACACGGTGAACGACGCCCGGCTGATCGCCGACACGCTGACCGGCATCGGCTTTGACGTCACGCTGATCGCGGATGCGGGCTATCAGGATTTGCGGCAGGCGATGGACAGCTTTGCCTTCCGGTCGGAAACCGCCGATCTGGCATTGGTCTACTTCGCCGGCCACGGTGTCGAGGTCGGGGGCGAGAATTTCCTGATCCCGGTCGATGCCAACGTGCAGTCCACCCCCGACGTCCAGCGCCAGTCCGTCTCGCTCACCGAATTCCTGCAGGTGGTCGACCGCGCCCGCACCATGCGGATCGTCATCCTCGACAGTTGCCGCAACAATCCCTTCGGCGACACGCTCGACTTCACGCTGGCCGATGGCGCGGCGCAGCGTGGCGGGCTGGCCCCGCCCTCGCCCGACCGCGGAACGCTCGTGGCCTTTGCCGCGCGCGACGGACAGGTGGCGCTTGACGGGATGGCGGGCAACAGCCCCTTCGCCATGGCCCTGGCCGACCGGATGAAGGAACCCGGTCTGGAACTCAGCCTGATGTTCCGGCAGGTGCGCGACGCCGTGCTGGCCGCCACCTACAACCAGCAGGAACCGCATACCTATGGGTCGCTGTCGGGGGTGCCGTTCTATCTGGCGGGCGGCGGGGATGTGCCCCAGGGCGACCTGCGCGTCGCCTGGGCCGGAATTCGCCTCGACCAGGAAAGCCAGATGCGCGCCCTGGCCGATCAGGGCGACACCCGCTCGATGCTCGGTCTCGCGATGATGCGGCTGAACCCCGAGGCGGACCGCTTCGACCCCGGCGAGGCGATCGCGCTCCTGACCCGGGCCGCCGAGGCGGGCAGTCCCGAGGCGCAGTTCGAGCTTGCCAAGCTCTATGAACAGGGCATCGGGGTCGATCCCGACCCGTCCCGCGCGCTTGAACTCTATCGTGCGGCCGCCGCGCAGGATTTTCCCGACGCCATCAACGATCTGGGTTTCCTGACCTATCAGGGCGGCCTCGGGCTGGCGCCGGACCCTGCGGAGGCGCTGCGCCTGTTCGGCCGCGCGGCCGATCTGCGCCATCCGCAGGCGCTGTTCAACTTCGCGGCGCTGATCGACGACGGGCTGATCGACGGCAAGGGCCCGCAGCAGGCCGCAGGCTATCTCTATGACGCGCTCCGCTCAGGTGCACAGGACGTGCTTGACCTTCTGGCGGAAAAGCCGAACATGTTTTCCGTGGCCACACGTCGTGCTCTCCAGGAACGGCTGTCGCAAGCCGGGTTCTATTCCGGCGCCATTGACGGCAGCTTCGGTCCCGGCACGCAAAAGGCCATAAGGTTGGCCTTCGGATTGAAGGCCTGAACATTTAAGTCAGGACGTTTCACATGCCCAACCCATCCAATCTCCGTCGCCGCCTGCCGTTGTCGCTGGTTTCCGCTGCCGCGTTGCTGGGTTTGCCCGCAATGGCCTGGGCGGCCCCTCCCTCCGCGAATCCGTTCCTTCCGCCCGTCCCCGAGATGTCCTGCACCGGCCCCGACTGCGCGGCGGGCGAGGGGTATTTCGGCGATGCGCCCGCCCACATGTCCGTGATCGTCGAGGCGGATCAGGGCGAATGCTCCGAATGCGAGCCCGAGTATCCCGAGTACGAGTATGAAGAGGAATCGCCGGAAAACCCGGCCGATGACCCCGACGGCGCCTCCCTCTCCGATGTCGCGGACATGATCGAGGCCGCCGCCGACCACTGCGGCACCTATTCGATCCACTGGCGGATCGACTGCCTCAGCAGCGAACTGCAGGCTGCGGCGAACCGGCTGCCTTCGGGCGGTGACAACGATGTGATCCGGGCCGAACTCCAGCGTGCCGCGGCGCAACTGGCGCAGATTGCCAATGCCAACGCCAACCCGGCGCAATCGCCCGTCCGCCGCCGGACCGAGGTTGATGGCAGAACCCGCACCACCGCGCGGCCGATCCGTTCGGTGGCCGCCGCTCGCCTGCCTGCGGCAACCTCCGCCGCGACCGCGGTGCTCGACAACCTGTCCACCACGCTCCTGCGGTCGGCGCCCTCTGCCGCCACCCGCCGCGTCGCGTTCGAGCGGGCCGCGCAGGCCGTCGATTCGTCCAAGGTTCTCCTGCGCTCGGTCTGATGCCGCTTGCGCCGGCCCCGCCCTGCGGGACCGGCGCAGTGCCTGCGATCAGGCCGCGCCGCGCTTCGGCAGGCGCCAGCCCGGCCGGATGCGGTGGCAGGTATAGCCGTGCGGAATGCGCTCCAGATAGTCCTGGTGCTCGGGTTCCGCCTCCCAGAAATCGCCCGCGGCCTTGACCTCGGTCACCACCCGCCCGGGCCAAAGGCCCGACGCATCGACATCGGCGATGGTCTCCATCGCGATGCGGTGCTGGTCTTCGGTCAGATAGTAGATCCCCGACCGGTAGCTGGGCCCGATGTCGTTGCCCTGCCGGTTCGGCGTGCTGGGATCGTGGATCTGGAAAAAGAACTCCAGCAACTCGCGATAGCTGATGCGCGCCGGATCAAAGACGATCTCGATCCCCTCGGCATGCGTGCCGTGGTTGCGGTAGGTCGCGTTCGGCACATCCCCGCCGGTATAGCCGACGCGCGTCGTCGCCACCCCGGGAAGCTTGCGGATCAGATCCTGCATCCCCCAGAAGCAGCCACCTGCCAGGATCGCCCGTTCCAGTTCGGCCATGTCACCCTCCATGCGATAGGCGGAATGTGGGGCAGGCGGGGGCGGATTTCAAATGCCTTGCCCGCCCCGGGGCGTCCGGGCAGGCAAAAAATGAACAATCGGTTAATCCGCGAAGGCAACCCGTTGATATTGCTGCGGGCGCGCGGGCGTCCCATCGTGGGACGCCCGCCGCACCGGGTCAGGCGAACGCGCGGTCCCCGGCGGCATCGCGGATGCGCGTGGGCAGGCCCATCTCGCCCAGAAGGGTCAGGAACGGCCGTGGGTCCAGCTCCTCCACGTTCGCCATCCGCCCGACATCCCAGTCGCCCCGCGCGATCAGCACCGCCGCCGTCACCGGCGGCACCCCGGCGGTATAGCTGATGCCCTGCGACCCGACCTCCTCATAGGCCTCCCGGTGGTCGGCGACATTGTAGATGAACACCTCGGCCGGCTTGCCGTCGCGGGTGCCCCTGACCAGATCGCCGATGCAGGTCTTGCCGGTATAGTCGGGCGCCAGGCTGGCCGGATCGGGCAGCACCGCCTTGACCACCTTCAGCGGAATCACCTCCTGCCCCTCGGCGGTCGTCACCGGACGCTCCGACAGCAGGCCCAGGTTCTTCAGCACGGTAAAGACGTTGATGTAGTGATCCCCGAACCCCATCCAGAACCGCACGTCGGCCCCCGGATAGCGTGCCGACAGCGAATGCACCTCGTCATGCCCCGTCAGATAGGCCTTCTGGCGGCCGACCACCGGCAGGTCCCATTCCCGGCCGACCTCGAACATCCGGTTCTCCTGCCACATGCCGCCCTGCCAGCTGTAGACGGTGCCGGTGAACTCGCGAAAGTTGATCTCGGGGTCGAAGTTGGTGGCAAAGTACCGGCCGTGCGACCCCGCGTTGATGTCCACGATGTCGATGCTCTCGATCGTGTCCAGATGCTCGTCCTCGGCCAGCCGGGCAAAGGCATTGACCACGCCGGGGTCGAACCCAACCCCCAGGATCGCCGTCACCCCCGCCGCCGCACAGCGGTCGCGCCGCTGCCATTCGTAGTTTCCGTACCAGGGCGGCGTCTCGCAGATCTTCGCCGGATCCTCGTGGATCGCGGTGTCCATATAGGCCGCGCCGGTCTCGATGCAGGCCTCCAGCACCGTCATGTTCACAAAGGCGCTGCCCACGTTGATCACGATTCCCGCGCCGGTCTGGCGGATCATGGCGGCCACCGCCGCGCTGTCCATCGCATCCAGCGCATGCGCCTCGAACACGCCGGGCGCGCGCATCGCACCCTTCTCCATCACCGACGCCACGATCGCCCGGGCCTTGGCGACCGTCCGGCTGGCGATGTGCAGGTCGCCAAGCTCATGGTTCCACTGCGCGCACTTGTGCGCCACCACCTGCGCCACACCCCCGGCGCCCACGATCAGGACGTTGCGTTTCATCCGCACCTCCATTGGTCAGGGAAAGGGTGGGAGCCCGGCCTCAGCCCAGGTTCCCGACGAAATCGGCATAGCCGAACTCACGCGCGACAGTCATCGAACCGTCCATCTCGCGGATCACGATGCCCGGCATCTTCACCCCGTTGAACCAGTTCTTCTTGACCATCGTGTATCCCGCGGCATCCGCGATCGACAGGCGGTCGCCCACGTTCAGCGGCGCCGGAAACCGGAACTCGCCAAAGATGTCGCCGGCAAGGCAGGATTTTCCGCAGACCATGTAGGGATGTTCGCCCTCGGTCTCGATCCGGGCGCTCTGCCGGTAGATCAGCAGGTCCAGCATATGCGCCTCGACCGACGAATCGACCACGGCCAGGTCCTTGCCGTTGTTCATCACGTCCAGGACCGTCACCTCCAGGCTTGCCGCCCCGGTGATCGCCGCCTCGCCCGGCTCCAGATAGACCTGCACGCCGAACCGCTCGGCAAAGGCCCGCAGCCGCGCGGCCAGGCGGTCGACGGGATAGCCCTCGCCGGTGAAATGGATGCCGCCGCCCAGGCTGACCCAGGACAGACGTTCCAGGAACCGGCCGAACTCGGTCTCGATCCGCGTCAGCTGTGCGTCGAACAGGTCGAAATCGGCGTTCTCGCAGTTGTAGTGGATCATCACGCCCGAGATGCGGTCGCCAAGCGCCATCAGCTTGCCAAGGTCCCATTCGCCCAGGCGGCTGAACGGCCGCGCCGGATCGGCCAGGTCGAAACCGCTGGTCGAGAACCTGGGGTTCAGCCGCAAGCCCCGCGCGATCCCGGCGGTCTGGTTGTCGAACCGGTCAAGCTGGCCGACCGAGTTGAAGATGATCTTGTCGGCATGGCCAACCGCCTCGCCGATCTCGTGGTCGGCCCATGCCACCGAATAGGCGTGGGTCTCGCCCCCGAAACGCTCGCGTCCCAGCCGCAGCTCGTACAGCGACGAACTGGTCGTGCCGTCCATATGCGCGCGCATCTGGTCGAACACCGGCCATGTGGCGAAGCACTTCAGCGCGAGCAGGCACCTGGCACCCGATCCCGCGCGCAGCCTGTCCATGACATCCATGTTGCGCGCCAGTTTCGCGCGGTCGATCAGGTAGAAGGGCGTCTGTATCACGGGCGTCCCCCCGAAAGCGGCCAGAACGGAAAGGGGGCGATATACGGTCCCGGCCCCCCGGGTGCAAGGGTTCTGGTCCCTGCGGGTAACGTCGGCATGACAGCCGCCGGTCCGCGATCCGCCTCCATGACGATCCGGTGATCGATCCTGACGCGGGCCGCCATGCGGGCTATCCTTCAGCCGTCAGAAACAGGAGCCTTGCGATGCCCCGTTCGCTCACCCGCCGCGCCACACTCGCCCTGGCCCTTGCGCTGCCGTCGGCCGCGCTTGCCCATCACGGATGGAACTGGGCCGTTGCGGAACCCGAGACGATGGAAGCGGTGATCGAAACCGTGACCCTGGCGCCGCCGCATCCCGGCCTTACCGTCCGCGCCGCCGATGGCACCGTCTGGGAAATCGACTTCACCAACCCGCGCGGGGTCGAGCGTGCCGGGTTCCGCGAAGGCTCGGCCAGCCCCGGCGATGCGGTCACGATCTTCGGCAACCGGTCGCGCGATGCCAACGAGCGGCTGATGAAGGCCGTCAAGATCACCGTGCGCGGGCAGGACTACATCTTCTATCCCAACCGGATGCCTGCCACGAACTGACCCCGTGGCGCATGCCCCCTCGCGCGGCGGCGCGGTTCGGGCCATGCTGGGCAGACAATCAACCGGCGGGGGCGCGCCCATGCAGGGCAAGGAGTTCTACGCGAACGGCCAGCGGGTCTGGCAGCAGCAGGGCGATACGCTGACCTATTTCTTCCGTTCCGGCATCGTGAAGGCACAGGGCCGCTGGGACGCAGGAGTGATGCAGGGGGAATGGCGATTCTACCGCGAGAACGGCGACCTCTGGCAGATCGGCAACTTCCGCGACGGGCAGAAGCACGGCACATGGGTGCGCCATGACCGGTCGGGCGGCATCGAGTACAGCGAAACCTTCGCCGATGGCCGCCGCCAGCGTTGACCCGACGGCGCCTCGCGGGCAGGGCCGATGACCATCGCCACGATCTATCCCTTCCTGAACGCCGCCCATATCCTGGGGCTCGCCCTGCTGCTGGGCGCGGCCCTGCCAATGGACCTGCGGCTGATCGGGGCGTTCCGCAGCGTGCCGCTTCCCGTGATCGTGCCGTTCCTGTCGCGCGTCGCGGGGACGGGCCTCGGGCTGGCGGTGGTCACGGGCATCTGCCTGTTCCTGGTCAACCCGTCCGACTATCTGGCCAACGCGGCCTTCCGGCTCAAGGCCGTCCTGATCGCGGCGGCGGTGGTTCTGGTGGTGGTCCAGCACCGCAGCCCGGCCTTTCGCGCGGCCCTTGCCGGGCATCCACCGGCCGTTGCCGTCCGAATCACGGCGGCGGCCTCGGCGGTCCTCTGGGTGGCGACGCTGACGGCCGGACGCTGGATCGGTTTTCTCTGATCCGCTGCCGGTTGACGCCGCGAGCGTCCCGACAGTGTCGGGACGGATGCCATACGCGGAACCGACGGATACGGGACGGATGCCATACGCGGAAACTCCCGTCATCCCAGTCGGTTAGGCCGCGCTACAGCATCTTGACCACCTCCTTCGGCACCGCCAGCACATAGCCGCGCCGGGCGATCGTCTTGACCAGAAGTTCCGTCACCAGCTGGTTCCCCAGGGCATCCCGCAACCGCTTGACCCGCGTCGCCCCCGCCGCCTCGTCGCAATCCGCCGCGTTCCGGCCCGAGATCACCGCCTCGATCTGCGCCCCGGTCATCACATCGTCGTCCAGCCGCGCCTCGGCCAGAACCGACAGCGTTTCCAGCGCCGCCTCGGTCAGCTGGAACTCCATGTCGTTGATGTAGACGGCCCTCGCCTCGCGGCTGATCAGGAAGCTGGCCACCTGTATCCCTGCCCGCTGGATGGCGGACACCCGGCGGTTCAGCGCGATGATGGTGACCAGAAACACCAGGGCCGCCAGCAGCAGCGCCGTCGAGAACACCAGCAACACGAAGATGATCATGCGATAGCTGGCCAGCACCTCGGAAAACGCCGTGCCCGATTGCGCCAGTATTTCCAGCAGCTTGATCTCGGCCCCGGCGCGCAGGTCGTCGTTCTCGACAAAGATGCGCTCGACCTTGGCATTGAACGCATTGGCATCGGGCAGGTTCATGAACAGCAGCACCGCGGCGCCCAGCAGGACGGCCACGATCCCCGCAATCCCCCAGGCAACAACCTTGTTGCCCGCCTTCAGCATGTCAGTAGCGGAGGAAGTGCTCTCCTGCACTGGCTTTCCTTTCGTTCAACCCCTCGGGTCCGAAGACCGACATGACGTTCAGCAGGGTCCACCCGGCAGACCGCAGCCGTTGCGCGGCGACCTGCTGTGCGGCCCCTGGCGAACAGGCGCTGTCGGGCACCTCGATTACGCCATAGTGCAGGCGCAGGGGGTTGTCCTGCTTGGCCTTGTAGTCGGCATAGCAGGCGGCCCCTGCGGGCGACGCAAGCACGATGGCAAGCGCGGCGGCAAGGGGCGAAAGACGGATGGGCACGGGGGCGCCTCCTGAATGAGCGGGCAGCCGCCAATCTGCGCCGGGGCACGCCGATATTCAATATCGCGGCACCCGGGGTGGGCCGCTAGGCGATAGCACGGGGGCGATATTGCGTGGCCGCGCCGCAAGGCCGCACCGTGATGGCATCGAAGGCAACCGCCTGCCACCACAGGGAAAGGACCACGCCATGCATGTCGCAACCCCCCGTATCGCCTCTCAAAAGGCCCGCCGCCGCTTCATCGCGACACTGGCCGCCGCCGCCACCGCGCTCGGCATGATGACGGCCGCTGCCGCCCCGGCCCGTGCCGCGCCCGATGCGGGCGACTACGCCAAGGCGCTTGCCGCCATCGCCGCGATCGCGATCATCGCCAATGCCGCCAAGGACAATCGCCGCCCCGAACCGGCCCCGGTCCCCGTCGGCAACGGCTGGGGCCACGGCGGCCATTGGGGCAAGCCCGGCCACGGTCATGGCCATGGCCATGGCTGGACGCCGCCCCGCGTCCGGCCGCTGCCCGCCGCCTGCGCCATCACCTTCCCCGGGCATCGCGGCCCGCAGACGGTCTATGCCGAATCCTGCCTGCGCCGGTCGGGCTTTGATGCGCCCCTGCCGCGCGGCTGTCGGCAGGAGGTGCGGATGCAGGGCCGCAGCGTCACCGTCTATCCGGCCGCCTGCCTGACCAGCGCAGGCTTTGCCGCAACCCCGGGGCGCGGCCTGCCGCCGCATCGCGGCCCGGAATACCGGCACAACGGTTCGGATCGCTAGACGCCTGTCGGGCGCCGGCATCCGACGGGGCGGGGGGACGGGCAGCCCCCGCCCCTTTGCCTTGTCCTGCCATCCGCGCTAGGCAGGCCCATGGCCACCCGCCCTGTCCCCGACTTCACCCGCGAGACCGCCGCGATGACCGGCGGCGCCGGTTTCGTCGTCGGGGTGGACGAGGCCGGTCGCGGCCCGCTGGCCGGGCCGGTCGTGGCGGCGGCGGTGCGGCTCGATCCTGCGCGCATCCCGCAGGGCCTTGCCGATTCCAAGGTTCTGACCGCCGGGGCGCGCGACCGGCTGTATCAACAGCTGCTGACGCTGGCCGAGGTATCCACCGGCCAGGCCTCGGTGGAGGAGATCGACGATCTGAACATCCTGCGCGCCAGCCATCTGGCGATGGTCCGCGCGGTTCGGGGCCTGCCCCGCGCCGATCACGCGATCATCGACGGAAACCTGGTTCCGGCCGGTCTGCCCTGCCCGGCGCAGGCCGTGGTCAAGGGCGATGCGCATTGCCTGTCGGTCGCGGCGGCCTCGATCGTGGCAAAGGTGTTGCGTGATCGCATCATGGTGGCCTTGTCGCAACAGCATCCGGGCTACGGCTGGGATCGGAACGCCGGATACCCCACCGCCGAGCATCTGGCCGCGCTTCAAAATCTTGGGCCGACCCCCGCGCATAGGCGATCTTTCGCGCCGGTGCACAAGACCTTGTATCAAGGAAAATGTATAAGCCTCTGATTCAATAAAGAATTTGACGGCGAATCGGGTTTGACTCATCCTCTGGTTCAACAAGCGGCGGACCACCGCCCGGGGACAGAGGCAGAGAATGGCGACCACCATCAAGACAGAGGCAGCCGCGCTGCCGCTGAACCGGATCCTTGCGGGCGATTGCATCGAGATGATGCAGGGTCTGCCTGCGGGCAGCATCGACCTGATCTTTGCCGATCCCCCCTACAACCTGCAACTGAAGGGCGAGCTTCACCGCCCCGACAACAGCCGCGTCGATGCCGTCGATGACCACTGGGACCAGTTCGCCAGCTTCGCCGCCTATGACCGGTTCACGCGCGACTGGCTGGCGGCGGCGCGGCGGCTGCTGAAGCCCAACGGCGCGATCTGGGTGATCGGCAGCTATCACAACATCTTCCGCGTCGGCACCGCGATGCAGGACGCGGGCTTCTGGCTGCTGAACGACGTGATCTGGCGCAAGTCGAACCCGATGCCGAACTTCCGGGGCAAGCGGCTGACCAATGCCCATGAGACGCTGATCTGGGCCAGCCGGGCCGAGGGGGCGAAGTACACCTTCAACTACGAGGCGGTGAAGGCCCTGAATGACGGCGTGCAGATGCGGTCGGACTGGGTGATCCCGCTCTGTACCGGGCACGAGCGGCTGAAGGACGAGGCGGGCGACAAGGCCCATCCGACGCAGAAGCCCGAGGCGCTGCTGCACCGGATTCTCGTGTCCACCACCAATCCGGGCGATGTGGTGCTCGACCCGTTCTTCGGCACCGGCACCACGGGCGCGGTGGCCAAGGCGCTTGGCCGCAGCTTCATCGGCATCGAGCGCGAGGAGAGCTATCGCCGCCTTGCCGAAGACCGGCTGTCCCGCGTGCGGCCCTATGATGCCTCGGGCATCGAGGTGACGGGATCGAAGCGCGCCGAACCCCGCGTGCCCTTCGGCCAGGTGGTCGAACGCGGCATGCTGCGCCCCGGTGAGGTGCTGGAAGGTCCGCGCGGCCAGACGGCCCGGGTGCGTGCCGATGGCACACTGGCCGGGTCCGACATCACCGGTTCCATCCATCAGGTCGGCGCCCATGTGGAAAAGGCGCCGTCCTGCAACGGCTGGACCTACTGGCATTTCCGCCGCGACGGCCAGCTGATCCCCATTGATATCCTGCGTCAGCAGATTCGCGCCGAGATGGAGGCCGAGGGCAACCGCCCGAACTGACGCATCACCCCAAGGCACGATGCCTGCGCCGTGGTCCGCCCGCGGTGCAACTGCCCCGCCATGCGCCATTGCATGGCGGGGATTTTCTTGTGTGAATCGGCCATGTGCGTGCTAATCTTCCGGGGCTGTTCATTTTTATCGACATATCGTGCACCGTCCAGGCCGACTGCTTGCTGCGATAGACGCCGCCGAGACGCGCGGCGCCGCGATTGCCACCAGCCTTGCCGCCGAACTCCGGCGTCCGACTGCCCAGCGGGCGCGGTTGGCTTCGCTCCTGACCGACTTCCGCGCCGCCCATGCCGAGGCATCCGCCCTGTTCCTGGTGATGCGAGATGCCATGGGCAGGGCGGCACGGCGCGAACCGGGCTTTCCCGATGCCGCCCGGATCAAGCGGTTCCGCACCCGCATGCGCCTGTGGCCCCTTGTCATCTCGGCGGTCGAGGACTGCGCGGCCGGGCGCGAATGGCCGCTGGTCCCGCTGCATGATCCGCTGGACCCCCGCGGCTATCAGGCCGCGATCGTGTCCGAGGTCTTCACGCTGGCCCATCGCGCCATCAACCCGGCGACCCAGGATGCGGGCTCGGCCGCGCATGGCTGCTATCCCGACATCGCCCTGGATGCCGCGTGGTTCATGTCCAGCGTCCACCTGGCCCTGCGGGTGTTGCACGCGCAGAAGCGCGCGCCCCCCCACGCGTTTCTCGACGTGGGCTGCGGAAGCGGCATGAAGGTGGCGATGGCGGCCGAGGTGTTCCTGCAGGCGGATGGCCTGGAATATGACGCCGGATATGTCGAGGTCGCCACCCGGGCATTCGCCGCCATGCCGTCACCGCGCGCGCAGGCGTTCCAGGCCGACGGGCTGACCTATGACCGCTACGGCGACTATGACGTGATCTATTTCTTCCAGCCGATGTCGAATGCCGATGCGCTGCTGCGGCTGGAGGAACAGATCGTTCAGGGCGCCCGCCCCGGCGCCGTTCTGATCGCGCCCTATCAGGGTTTCGTGCAGCGTGCGCCCGCGCTCGGCTGCGGCCGGATCGCGGATGTGGTCCATGTGAAGGGCCTGTCGCAGGGTGACGCCGCCGCGCTTGCGGCCGAGGCGCGGCGGATGGGTCCGCATATCGTGCATCCCGAGTTGCGTATCCCGGCCACAGCCGGCTGGTTGTCCCAACTATGGGCGGCCTGCGAGGCAAACGGGTTCCGGCCGGGCTATTTCGGCACAGGGTTCGCGCCCTTGTTGTAGGGCATCCAGTCGGTCACGTCGGGATAGTAGCGACGGCGCCATTCGCGCACCCTGGGGTTCATGACCCGCCGCCACAGCGGCGGCACCATCGCCGCCATGGTCATCAGCGGATAGCCGAAGGGCAACTGCGGCGCTTCGTCGGGGCCGTAGGTCTGCAGCAGCGGAAAGCGGCGATCGGGCTTGTAGTGGTGGTCGGAATGGCGCTGCAGGTTGATCAGCAGCCAGTTCGAGGCGCGATGCGACGCGTTCCACGAATGGCGGGGCAGCACATGTTCGTATTTCCCCTCGCCCAGATGGCGCCGCGTCAGGCCGTAGTGCTCGATGTAGTTCACCAGTTCCAGCTGCCACACCGCGACAAGCGCCTGGAACAGGAACAGCCCCAGGCCCTGCCAACCGCCCAGCCAGGCTGCCAGCCACAGCATGCCCAGCTGCAACGCCGCATAGCGCCAGAACGGGTTCGACCGGTGCCAGACCGGCAACCCCCGCCGCGCCAGCATGGCCTTTTCCGCCTTCCAGGCAGAGGCCGGGCATTCCCGCAGGACACGGGGGAAGAACCGGTGGAAACCTTCGTTGTAGCGCGCCGTCACCGGGTCGCGCGGGGTGCCCACATGCAGGTGGTGGACGCGCAGATGCTCGCTGCGGAAATGCGAATACAGGACTGTCGCCAGCAGCAGATCGCCCAGCCACCGCTCCAGGCGCGACTTCTGGTGCATCAGTTCATGGGAATAGTTGATCCCCACGGTGCCCGAGATCACACCCACACCGAAGAACAGCCCGATCCTCTCGGCCAGCCCCAGGTGCCCGGCGCGCGTCGCGAACCAGATCAGGCCGAAGATGAGCATGAACTGGATCGGAAACCAGACCAGCGTGATCATCCGGTACCAGTCCAGGTCCTCCTCGGGCGTCGCGAGATCGGCGTTGTCCTCGTTCAGGCCGGTAAAGGCATCCAGCACCATGAACAGGCCCCAGGTGTAGAGAGGCAGCAGAAGGATCGTCCAACCCCCGACCCCGGCACCGATCAGGGCCAGAGGAATGGTGCCAAGCGACAGCCAGAAGGGCAGCGCGCTCGACAGGCGGGCGACGGTTTCGGCAGGAATGGTGGTCATGATGCGGATCCTCTGGCGCCCAGTGTGCCGCAGGCCGCCCGGGCACTCAACGCGGCACGATGGCCGCTGACGCCACGTCGAACACCTTGCGCATGACAGTGGGCAGATCGCCCGGCCCAAAGGCCCCGTGCGGCATGAATTCACCGCGCAGCGCCTGCGCGTCGGGCGGCACCACGGCCACATGCACGGTCAGGTACAGGTCGAAATGGGTAAATGTATGGCGCACCTCGACCGGCGCGGCCTTCCATTCGGCCTGCGCCGGTGCCGTGCCGCCTTCGCCGTCGCGGATGTCCCAGGCGCTGCCGGGAAACCCCAGCATCCCGCCCAGCAGTCCCCGTGGTGGCCGGCGTTCCAGCAGCCAGGCCCCGTCGGCCCGGCGCGCGGCCCAGACGGTGCCATGCCGGACGGGTTTCGCGGGCTTCGGTGTCTTGCGCGGCAGGTCGGCGGCGATGCCTGCCGCGCGCGCCGCGCACCAGGTCGAAAGCGGGCAGATCGCGCAGGCAGGCCTGCGCGGCGTGCAGATCGTGGCGCCGATGTCCATCATCGCCTGCGCATGATCGCCTGGTCGCAGCGCGGGCGTCAGCGCGGCGGCAAGGCGCGTCAGTTCCGCCTTGGCGCGGGGCAGGGGCGTCTCGACCGCATGCAGCCGGGCGATCACCCGTTCGACATTCCCATCCACCACCGTTGCCGGGCGGTCGAAGGCGATGGCGGCAATCGCGGCGGCCGTGTAGGGCCCGATGCCGGGCAGGCCGCGCAGGCCCGCGACCGTATCGGGAAAGCGCCCGCCGTGGTCGCGCGCGACCGTCCGGGCGCATGCCAGCAGGTTGCGCGCCCGGGCGTAGTATCCAAGCCCCGCCCATTCCGCCATGACCGCCACATCCTCGGCGGCCGCCAGATCGGCCACGGTCGGCCAGCGGTCGGTGAAGCGGCGGAAATAGTCGCGCACGGCGGCCACCGTGGTCTGCTGCAGCATCACCTCGGACAGCCAGACGCGATAGGGATCGGGCCGCAGCCCCGCCAGACGGTCCGCCGGCCCGACACGCCAGGGCATCGGGCGCGCGTGCCGGTCATACCATGCCAGCAGCGCCTGTCCCGGGCCATCGCCTGCGTCACGCACTCTTGTGCCCCCGTGTCGTTGGTCGCCTCTGGCCCTGCGGCCCGCTGCGGTTAAGATACGCGCGAAACCGGGGATGACCAGATGACGCGCAAGCCCGCCCCACCCCCTTCGCCCGAGCGCCGACAGCGCGGGTTCGAGCCGGCCTCCGGCCTGATCGCCACGCGCCTTCGGACGGCGGGCGAGGCGCGTGGCTTTGCCGTGACGCGTCTGCTGACACATTGGGCCGAGATCGTGGGCGACGACCTGTCTGCCGTCACGCGGCCCGTCCGGATGGGCTATGGGCGCGAGGGTCTTGGGGCGACGCTGACCGTTCTGGTGCAGGGCGCCATGGCGCCCGTGGTCGAGATGCAGAAGGCCCGCATCCGTGACCGCGTGAACGCCTGCTACGGCTACAACGCGGTGGCGCGGATCACCCTGACACAGACATCCGGCGCGGGCTTTGCCGAGGGGCAGGCAGCCTTTGCCCCGGCCCCGAAAGCCCCGGTGCCGCCGTCGCCCGACCCGGCCATCGCCACGCGCGCCGCTGCCACGGCCGATGGTGTGCGCGATGACGGTTTGCGCACGGCGCTTGAAACACTGGCCCGGAACGTTCTATCCCGGCCCCGAAAGTAGAAGGATCACTCCATGATGCGCAAATTCGGCCTTGCCGCCCTCGCGCTTGCCCTGGTCGCGGGCGCCGGTCTCTGGGCCAGCCAGCAGCGCGGCGCCACGCCCGGCCAGACGATGCTGCCGGGTCTGGCCGCCGAGGCGCAGACCGCGACCGCCGACCTGCCCGAGGTGCCCGAGATGGCCATGGGCAACCCGGACGCCAAGGTGAAGCTGGTGGAATACGCCAGCTATACCTGCCCGCATTGCGCCACCTTCCACGCCAATGTGCTGACGCCGCTCAAGCGTGACTACATCGACACCGGAAAGGTGCATTTCACCCTGCGCGAGGTGTATTTCGACCGCTACGGCCTGTGGGCCGCGATGGTGGCGCGCTGCGGCGGGGCAGACCGGTACTTCGGCATCTCCGACCTGCTGTTCACCGGCCAGTCCGACTGGGCCGGGTCGAGCGATCCGGCCACCGTGGTGCAGAACCTGCGCCGGATCGGGCGCAAGGCCGGCATGGACGATGCGACGCTGGATGCCTGCCTGAACGACGGCAACATGGCACAGGCCATGGTCGCGGCATTCGAGACGAACGCGCGTGCCGATGACGTGCAGGGGACGCCCACGCTGATCATCAACGGCCAGAAGCATTCGAACATGAGCTATGGCGAGCTGCGCGCGATCATCGACGCGGAACTGGCCAAGTAGCCATGACACAGGCGCCGCTGGCCGGGCTCCGTGTCGTCGAACTTGCCCGCATCCTGGCCGGGCCGTGGGCGGGGCAGATTCTGGCGGATCTGGGCGCCGATGTGATCAAGGTCGAGGCCCCTGAAGGCGACGACACCCGCCGCTGGGGCCCGCCCTTCATCGAACGCGACGGTGACCGGTCGGCGGCGTACTTCCATGCCACGAATCGCGGCAAGCGGTCGGTGACCGCGGATTTCGGCACGGCCGAGGGGCAGGCGCTCGTCCGCCGCCTGGTGGCCGGGGCGGATGTGGTGATCGAGAACTTCAAGGTCGGCGGGCTGGCGAAGTTCGGGCTCGACTGGGAAAGCCTGCGGCAGGTGAACCCCGGCCTGATCTACTGCTCGATCACCGGTTTCGGGCAGACCGGCCCCTATGCGGCCCGGGCGGGATACGACTTCATCATCCAGGGCATGGCCGGGTTGATGAGCGTGACAGGCCCGGTCGACGGGCAGCCGCAGAAGGTGGGCGTGGCCGTCACCGATATCTTTACCGGCGTCTATTCCGCCGTGGCCATTCTTGCCGCACTGCATCAGCGCGGCAGGACCGCGCAGGGCCAGCACATCGACATGGCGCTGATGGACGTGGCGACGGGCATCATGGCCAACCAGGCGATGAACTATCTGGCGACCGGCACGGCGCCGGCCAAGATGGGCAATGCGCATCCCAACCTTGCGCCCTATGCGGTGTTCGACTGCGCCGATGGCTGGATCATCATCGCCACCGGAAACGATGGCCAGTGGCGCCGCCTGTGCGATCTGCTGGGGCTTGGCGCGCTTGGCACCGACCCCGATTTCGCGACCAATGCGCAGCGCGTGGCCCACCGCGCCGCCATGACCGAAACGCTGACCCGCGCGACGCGGCAGTTCACCAAGGCCGATCTTCTGGCCGCCTGCGAGGCGAACGGCGTGCCCGCCGGCCCGATCAACGACCTGGCCGAGGTCTTTGCAGACCCGCAGGTGATCGCCCGCGCGATGCGCATCGCACCCGGGGGGGTTCCGGGCGTGCGCAGCCCGATGACGTTCTCGGCTGCGGGGCTGTCGCTCGACCGGCCCGCGCCGAAACTGGGCGAACACCAGTCCGAGATCGCAGGCGGGGCATGATTGACGCCGCGCTGCAGCCGTTGCTGGGCCGGTTCATGGCGGGCCCGGCACGTGCCCTGGCCGCGCGGGGCGTGCAGGCGGATCAGGTGACGCTGGCGGCCTTTGGCCTTGGTGTGCTGGCCGTGCCCGCGCTTGCCGCCGGATGGTATCTGGCGGCACTCGCCCTGATCCTGCTGAACCGTCTGGGAGACGGCGTCGACGGCGCGCTTGCCCGTGCCACGCAGCCCACCGACCGGGGCGCGTTCCTCGACATCTCGCTCGACTTCCTGTTCTACGCCCTTGTGCCTGTCGGCTTTGCCCTGGCCGACCCCGCCGCCAATGCGCTGCCGGCCGCCGTGCTGATTGCGGCCTTCGTGGGCACGGGATCCTCCTTTCTTGCCTTCGCGGTCATCGCCGAACGCCGGGGCATCAAGGCGGGCGACTACCCGCGAAAGGGCATCCACTATCTGGGCGGCCTGACCGAAGGGACCGAGACGATCGGGGTCTTTGTGCTGATGTGCCTTTGGCCGGCAGCCTTTCCGGTGCTGGCCCTGGGTTTTGCCGCGCTCTGCGCGATCACCACGGCAACCCGGTGGCATGCCGGGTGGCGGATGTTCCGGTGATCGGGGCGGAAACGCCGCGCCCGCTTGAAACCATCCACCGTCCCGTGCGTATAACCGTTGTCCCGCACCCGGAGGTTCCATGCGCGCGTCCCTGCTTGCCCTTGCCCTAGCAACCCTTGCCACACCCGCCGCCGCCGACTGGCAGGCGACGCTGGACGCCGCAAGGGGCCAGACCGTCTACTGGAATGCCTGGGGCGGGGACGCGCGCACAAATGCCTTCATCGCCTGGGTCGGGCAGGAGACCGAGCGGCGCCATGGCGTCCGCGTCGAGCATGTGAAGCTGACCGACACGGCCGAGGCGGTAAACCGCGTGATCGCGGAAAAGGCGGCGGGCCGGACATCGGGCGGCACGGTCGACCTGATCTGGATCAACGGCCCGAATTTCCTGACGATGAAGCAGGCGGGGCTGCTGCATGGCCCCTTCGTGGCAGACCTGCCCAATGCGCAGTATCTCGACCTGTCGGCCGGATCGGCGGCCACCACCGACTTCACCGTGCCGACCGATGGCCTTGAAAGCCCGTGGCGGCTGGCGAAGTTCGTCTTCGTGCATGACAGCGCCCGGGTGCCCGAGCCACCGCTGCAACTGGCCGCATTTCCCGACTGGGCGGCGGCCAACCCGGGCCGCATGACGCACCCTGCGGTGTCGAACTTCATGGGGGCGACCTTCCTGAAGCAGGCCCTGGTCGAGCTTTCGCCCGATCCGGCCGCGCTGCAGTCGGCCCCCACGGACGCCACCTTCGCCTCGCAGACGGCTGCCCTGTGGGACTGGTACGACCGCCTGCGCCCGAACCTGTGGCGGCAGGGCACGACCTTTCCCGAGAACGAGAGCATCCAGTTCCAGTTGATGAACGACGGCGAGGTGGATATCGCCATGGCCTTCGATCCGGCCGCGCCCGCCGCGCTGATCGAGCAGGGGCTGCTGCCCGACAGCGCGCGGGTGTTCGTGCCCGAGGCGGGCAGCATCGGCAACATCAGCTTTGTGGCCATCCCCTTCAACGCCGCGCATCGCGAGGGCGCCGAGGTGGTGGCGAACTTCCTGCTCGATCCCGAAACGCAGGCACGCCAGCAGGATATCACGGTGCTGGGATCGTTCTCGGTGCTCGATCCGGCGCGCCTGCCGGAAACCGCGCAGGCCGCATTTGCGGCGCTTCCCGCCGCCCCCGCCCTGCCGCGGCTGGAGGATCTGGGCCGCACCCTGCCCGAACCGCATCCGGGCTGGATGACCCGCATCGCCGAAGAATGGGCGCGGCGCTACGTCAAATGACCGGCGGAAGGGCACTGCGCGGCGGTGTCCTTCTGGCCGTGGGTGCGTGCCTGGTGGTGCCGATCCTTGCGGGCCTCGTGACCACGGGGCGCGCGGCCTTTGGCGTGCTGCCCGCCATCGGCGCCGTTGATGCGGGCCTCGACCCCTGGCGTGCCCTGATCGCCCAGCCGGGTTTCGCCTCGTCGCTGCGGCTGACGCTGGTGACCGGATTCGCGGCGACCGCGCTGTCGGTGCTCCTTGCCGCGGCGGCGGTCGCGGTGCTGCACCGCCGGGTGCGCGCGGAATGGCTGGCGCCATTTCTTGCGGTGCCCCATGCGGCGCTTGCGATCGGTCTTGCCTTTCTTCTGGCGCCGTCGGGCTGGATCGCACGGGGCCTTGCGCCGCTGCTCGGCTGGTCGGTTCCGCCGGACGTGGCCACCGTGAACGATCCGTCAGGGGTGGCGCTGATCCTTGGCCTGATGGCCAAGGAGGTGCCCTTCCTGATCCTGATGCTGCTGGCCGCCCTGTCGCAGATCCCCGCGCGGACCCATATCGCCGCGGCACGCGCGCTTGGCTATGGCCCCGGCGTCGTCTGGGTCAGCGTGATCCTGCCGCAGCTCTGGCCGCTGCTCCGGCTGCCGGTGCGGGTGGTTCTGGCCTTCTCGCTGTCCGTCGTGGATGTCGCGCTGATCCTCGGGCCGCTGAACCCGCCGACGCTGGCCGTGGCGGTTACCCGCTGGTTCGCCGCGCCCGATGCCGCGCTGCTGTTGCCCGCCTCGGCCGGGGCGATCCTGCAGGCGGCTGTGGTGGCAGGCGGCATCGCGATCCTGTGGGGGATCGAGCAGGCGGCGGCCGCGGCCGGCAGGCTTTGGCTGCGCCGTGGCGGCCGGGGCCGCACGGGCGAACCCATGGTTGCCCTGCTCGCCGCCATGGCCGCGGTGCTTGCGGCGCTGTCGGTGGCCGCGCTGATCGTCCTGGCCGTCTGGTCGCTGGCGTTCCGCTGGCCCTGGCCCGCCATGCTGCCGCAGGGCTGGACGCTGCGCTTCTGGATGACGCCGGGCGACTGGTGGTCGGCGGCCGGACAGACCCTTGCGATCGGAGGCACCGCCACCATTGCCGCGCTGATCCTCGCCATCGCCTGGCTGGAGGGAGAAGACCGCGGCGGCCATCCCCGCGCCCGCTGGGGCGAGGCGCTGATCTACCTGCCCCTGATGCTGCCGCAGGTCGCCTTCCTGTTCGGACTGAATGTCGAGCTGTTGCGCCTTGGCATAAGCCCGGGATTCTGGGCCGTCGTCTGGGGGCATGTGCTGTTCGTGTTTCCCTATGTCATGATCGCGCTGTCCGATCCCTGGCGGCGGCTCGATCCCGGCCATCTGCGCAGTGCCGCGGCGCTCGGGGCGGGGCCGATGCGTCGGCTTGTCGCGATCAAGCTGCCGCTTCTCTTGCGCCCGATCCTGATCGCGGCGGCGGTCGGGTTCTCGGTGTCGGTCGCGCTCTACCTGCCCACGCTGTTCCTGGGCGGCGGGCGCATCGCCACCCTGACGACCGAGGCGGTCACCCTGTCTTCGGGGGCCGACCGGCGGGTGCTGGGCGTCCTTGCGACGCTTCAGGCGGTGTTGCCGGTGCTGGCCTTTGCCACCGCGGGGCTGGTGCCGCGACTCCTGCATCGCAACCGCCTCGGCATGACCGGGGGGATCGTGGCATGACCCTTCGGCTCGACGGCGTGGCGGTGCGGCACCGGGGCGCGGCGGCCCCGCTGTTTCCCCCGGTCACGCTGGACATTCCGCCGGGGCAGGTCGCCACGCTGATGGGGCCGTCGGGCATCGGCAAATCGACGCTGCTCGACGCGGTGGGCGGGCATCTCGGCCCCGGGTTCCGCGCCGAGGGGCACGTGCTCGTCGATGGCCGCGATGTCACCGCACTGGCACCCGAGGCGCGCCGCATCGGTTTGCTGTTCCAGGATGCGCTTCTGTTTCCACACCTGTCGGT
Organism: Paracoccaceae bacterium; assembly: GCA_019454225.1. Taxonomy (NCBI): domain Bacteria; kingdom Pseudomonadati; phylum Pseudomonadota; class Alphaproteobacteria; order Rhodobacterales; family Paracoccaceae; species Paracoccaceae bacterium. The sequence continues at coordinate 985,185 of CP075370.1, forward strand.
CGGCGACAACCTCAGCTTCGGGCTGACCCCGCATGTGCGGGGTCGCGCGGCGCGGCGCGCGGCGGTCGATGGGGCGCTGAGCCGCGCCGGCCTTGCAGGGTTCCACGACCGCGATCCCGCCACGCTGTCGGGTGGCCAGCGGGCCCGGGCCGCGCTGATGCGCGCCCTGCTGGCCGAACCCCGGGCGCTGCTGCTGGACGAACCCTTTTCGCGGCTGGACGCGGGCCTGCGTGCCGAGATCCGCAGCTTTGTCTTCGATCACCTGCGCGAACAGGGCATCCCCGCCCTGATGGTCACCCATGACGCGGGCGATGCCACGGCGGCCGGGGGGCCGGTGATCGCCCTCTGACCGTTTCAGAAGTCGAGATTCTCGACGCTCAGCGCATTGTCCTGGATGAAGGCGCGACGGGGCTCCACCACATCGCCCATCAACTTGGTGAAGATGTCGTCGGCCTCGGCCAGGTCGTCCACCTTCACCTGCAAGAGGGTGCGCGCCTCGGGGTCCAGCGTGGTCTCCCACAGCTGTTCGGCGTTCATCTCGCCCAGACCCTTGTAGCGTTGCAGCGACAGGCCCTTTTCCCCCTCGGCCAGAATGGCGGCCAGCAGTTCGGTCGGACCATGCACCAGGGTCTCGCGATCCTTGCGCACCAGCCGGGCGGGGGTCGCATAGACATCGCGGGTGGCCGCCGCCACCTGCGCCAGCCGCCGCGCCTCGCCCGAGCGCAGCACGGGACCGTCGAGCGTGCGGATTTCCTCGACCCCGCGCAGAAGCCGGGTCAGGCGGATGCCGTGGTCCTGGGTGATGCGCCCGCGCCAGCCGCGTTCGTATTCGGCGGCGACCATGTCCAGCCGGCGTGCCACGGTGTCGGCCACCGCCTGAAGGTCATCGTCCGCGCGTCCGGCATCGAATGCGCCCGCAAGCGCGGCCTGTTCGAGGATGGCGCGCGGATAGTGGGTGGGAAAGGCATCCAGCACGCGGCGGAAACTGCGTGCGTCGGCCACCACGCGCGCAAGGTCGGCGCCTGCGCGTTCCTCGCCGTTGCCCTGCCGCAGGATGGCGCCGTCGATCCCCTGTTCGATCAGGTAATCGTCAAGCGCGGCCTGATCCTTCAGGTAGACCTCGGACTTGCCGCGCGCCACCTTGTAGAGCGGCGGCTGCGCGATGAAGAGATGCCCGTGCTCGATCAGTTGCGGCATCTGGCGGAAGAAGAAGGTCAGCAAGAGCGTGCGGATATGCGCGCCGTCCACATCCGCGTCGGTCATGATGACGACCTTGTGGTAGCGCAGCTTGCCCAGATCGAACTCGTCCCGCCCGATGCCCGTGCCGAGCGCGGTGATCAGCGTGCCGATCTCCTGGCTTGACAGCATGCGGTCGAACCGGGCCCGTTCCACGTTTAGGATCTTGCCGCGCAGCGGAAGGACCGCCTGGTTTGACCGGCTGCGCCCCTGCTTGGCCGAGCCGCCCGCGCTGTCGCCCTCGACCAGAAACAGCTCTGACTTGGCGGGGTCGCGCTCCTGGCAGTCGGCCAGCTTGCCGGGCAGCGAGGCCACGTCGAGCGCCGTCTTGCGCCGGGTCAGTTCGCGGGCCTTGCGCGCCGCTTCGCGCGCGAGCGCCGCCTCGATGATCTTGCCGACGATGATCCGTGCCTGTGCCGGATTCTCCTCGAACCACTCGGCCAGCTTCTCGTTCACCAGGTTCTCGACCGCGGGACGCACCTCGGAGGATACGAGCTTGTCCTTGGTCTGGCTGGAGAATTTCGGATCGGGCACCTTGACGGACAGCACGCAGGTCAACCCTTCGCGCGCGTCATCGCCGGTGAAATCGACCTTCTCTTTCCTCGCGATCCCGGACGACTGCGCATAGGCGTTGATCGTGCGCGTCAGCGCGCCCCGGAACCCGGCAAGGTGGGTGCCGCCGTCGCGCTGCGGGATGTTGTTGGTGAAGGGCAGCACCGTCTCGTGATAGCTGTCGTTCCACCACATGGCGACTTCGACGCCGATGCCGTTCTTCTCGCCCGTCATCCAGATCGGCTGCGCCATCACCGGTTGCTTCGAGCGGTCGAGGTATTTCACGAACTCGCGCACGCCGCCTTCATAGAAAAGCTCGGTCCGCAACGGTTCGGCCGGGCGTTCGTCCCCGATGACGATGCGCACGCCCGAGTTCAGGAAGGCAAGCTCGCGCAGGCGCGTCTCCAGCGTCTTGAACTGGTAGTCGAGGTTCGAGAACGTGCCGTCAGGCCGGTGGGTGCGGGCCGAGGCAAGGAACCGCACCTGCGTGCCCCGCATCCCCGGCGCGGGACCGACGGGATGCACATGCTCGACGCAATCGCCGTTCTCGAACCGTGCGCGGTATTCCGTGTCGTTCCGCCAGACCGTCAGCTCCAGCCAGTCCGACAGCGCATTGACGACCGACACGCCCACCCCGTGCAGGCCGCCCGACACCTTGTAGGCGTTGCCGCTGTCGTCGGTGTTGTTGAATTTTCCGCCCGCGTGCAGCTGGGTCATGATGACCTCGGCCGCGCTGACGCCTTCCTCGGCATGGATGTCGATCGGGATGCCGCGCCCGTTGTCGCGCACCGAAACGCTGGAATCGGCGTGGATCGTGACGGTCACCTCGGTCGCATGGCCGGCCAGGGCCTCGTCTATGCCGTTGTCCACCACCTCGTAGACCATGTGGTGCAGGCCCGACCCGTCGTCGGTATCGCCGATATACATGCCCGGGCGTTTCCGGACGGCATCCAACCCCCTGAGAACCTTGATGGAATCGGCGCCGTATTCCTCGGCTTTGCGGGCGGCTTCGGCCATGCGTGAAAGACCCCTTCGGTTGCCCCCGGTGTATAGCCGCAGGGGCTGGCAATGTCACGGCCCGGACACAAGATTTGGGGGTCAGGACAGGGCGATGACCCCTGCCACCGCGATCAGCAGCGCCCCGGCCGTCAGGTTCATCCGCCGCAGCGCGGCCGGCGAGGAAACCAGGCTGCGCGCCCGGTCGATCAGTCCGGCAAAGACCAGGTTCCCGGCCATCGGAATCGCCGTGGACACCGCGACGATCACTGCAATGTCCGTCGCGGTGATGCGCGACAGGTCGAAGAAGCCCGGCAGCACGCCCATGTAGAACAGGATCGCCTTGGGGTTGCCCAGGATCGCCGCAATCCCGGCGGCAAAACCCGCCCAGGCGCCCGGGCGGGTCAGGCGGCTGTCGGTCGAGATCGGCGCCCCCGCGTGGCGGATCAGAAGCCAGCCCATGACCAGGAAGATGGCCACCGCCACCCATTTCATCGCCTCGATGAACTGCCCGTAGGCGCCCGCGATCCAGGACAGGCCGAAGATCGCGACAAGCGGCCACAGCATGTCGCCCAGCGACACCCCCACGGCCAGCGGCCAGGCCGCGCCGAACCCGCCCGAAAGGGTGCGCGCGATCAGCGCCACCCAGACCGGTCCGGGCGTCAGGAACAGGATCAGCAGGGCGCCGCAGTACAGCGCGAGGGCAGAGAGGGTGATGGTCATGGTTCCACCGGCAGGGTCAGGCTGCCGTCTTCGGACAGCGGCCAGAACGGGTTCATCGCCAGTTCCCAGACATGGCCGTCCGGATCGGCCCAATAGCCCGCGTATCCGCCCCAGACGGTCCGTTCCGGCCGCTTGAGCGGCGTCGCCCCGGCCGCGACGGTCTGGGCAAAGGCGCGGTCAACCTCTTCCACCGTCGGGAAATTCTGCGCCAGCGTCACGGCTCCGGCACCGAGCGGCACGTCCGCCCGCCCCTGGTCGGCGGCCAGGTCGTCGCGCCCGAACAGGGCCAGCACTGCCCCCTGCAACTGGAAGAATGCAACCGAGGGCTGGCTGTGCGGATGCTCGCGCCAGCCGAGGCGGGCATAGAAGGCACGGGCCTGCGCCAGATCGGCGACGCCCAGGGTGACGAGGGAAACGCGCTGCGGTGTCATGCGGGCACAATCCGGCTTTCGCCGCCGTCGTCGGCGACCGCGAACATCTGCCCGCGCGCGCCCAGACTGTCAAACAGGCTGGCCTCGGTTCCCGTCAGGAAGGCCTGACAGCCAAGCGCGACGATTTCGTCATACAGCGCGGCGCGGCGTCCGGGGTCGAGATGGGCGGCAACCTCGTCCAGCAACAGCACCGGCGCGATGCCCGGGTCGGTCGCCAGTGCCCGCGCGTTGGCGAGGATGAGGCTGATCAGAAGGGCCTTCTGCTCGCCGGTCGAACACAGCGCTGCCGCCATGCCTTTCTCGGAAAAAATCGCATTAATATCAATGCGATGAGGTCCGGTCAGCGTGCGACCGGCCGCCATGTCGCGGCGTCGTCCGGCGGCCAGGGCGGCGGCCAGGTCGGCGCCATCGGGCATCCCGTCCTCGGCGGACAGGGAAAGGTCGGCGCGGGGAAAGGCGGTTTCCGCCCCGTCCTGGGCCGTCGCAAGCCGCGCCATCGCCAGGTTGCGGTTCGCGCTGATCGCCCCGGCCGCGCCGACCATCTGCGCCTCGACCGCAGCATACCAGCGGCTATCCTCGACCTGATCCCTTAACATCCGGTTACGCTCGCGCATCGCGCGCTCGTAGGCCAGCACCGCCTCGCCATGATCGGGCGCGAAGCTGAGCGCGATGCGGTCCAGGAACCGCCTGCGCCCCTCGGCCCCCTCCTGCCAGAGGCGGTCCATCGCGGGCACCAGCCACAGGATCCGCAGCATCCGGCCCAGGGCCGTCTGGGTCGCGGGCTTGCCGTCGATGCGCACCTCGCGCGGGGCGCCCGGTTCGGCCCATGTCTCGACCTCATGGCTGCCGTCCGGGCCCGACAGCCGGGCTGCCACCTTCCATCCCACGCCCTCGGGCCGCCGCGCCAGATCGGCGGTCTCCGCCCGTCGCAGGCCACGGCCCGGAGACAGCATCGAGACGGCCTCCAGCACGTTGGTCTTGCCCGCGCCATTGGCGCCGAAGAACGCGGCAGGGCCCCCGCCAAGCACCAGAACAGCCCGCCGGTGGCTGCGGAAATGCGAGATATTCAAGGATGTTACGACCAGCCCGCGCAAGTGACCGTGCTTTCGTTCGTGCCGGGGTTCCCGGGTGACCCCGGGGCCTGGACCCGGGCGGCGGTCACACGCGCATCGGCATCACGACATAGACGGCGGTGGTGTCGTTGCCTTCGCGCATCAGGGTGGGATCGCCCGCAGAGTTGAACAGGAACACGGCATTCTCGCGATCGACCTGGCTGGCGATTTCCAGCAGGTACTTCGCGTTGAAGCCGATCTCCAGCTTCTCGTCACCATAGGCGACGGCCAGTTCCTCTTCCGCGGCGGCGGTGTCGGGGGCGTTGACCGACAGGATCAGCCGATCCTCGTCGAGGCTGAGCTTGACGGCGCGCGACCGTTCCGACGACACGGTCGCCACGCGGTCCACGGCGCGGGCGAACTCGGCGGCGTCAACCTCGAGCCTGCGGGAATTTCCCATGGGAATCACGCGGGTATAGTCGGGGAACGTGCCGTCGATGACCTTGGAGGTCAGCGTGACGGCGGGGGTGGCGAAACGCACCTTGGTTTCCGAGACCGAGACCGCGATGGTCGCCTCGTCATCGTCGAGCAGCTTGCGCAGTTCGCCCACGGTCTTGCGAGGCACGATCACGCCCGGCATGTCCTCGGCCCCGGCGGGCAGCGGATGCTCGATCCGGGCGAGGCGGTGGCCGTCCGTCGCCACGCAGCGCAGGACCCGACCGCTGTCGCCCTGCGCCGTGTGCATGTAGACGCCGTTCAGGTAATACCTTGTTTCCTCGGTCGAAATCGCGAACTTCGCCTTGTCGAAGAGACGCCGCAGCACGGGTGCCGGGGCGGCGAAGTTGCAGGTGTATTCGGAGGAGGCCATCAGCGGAAAATCCTCGCGCGGCAGCGTCGCCAGCGAGAAGGTGGACCGGCCCGCCGCCACGGTCAGCCGCTGGGTCGCGGGGTCGGTGGCCATGGTGACCAGCGATCCGTCCGGCAGCTTCCGCACGATTTCATGCAGCATCACCGCAGATACGGTGGTGGCGCCGGGGCGTTCCACCATGGCTGGGGCACGGTCGACCACCTCGATGTCCAGATCGGTGGCCCGCAGCGACACCTGCGCACCTTCCGCCTCGATCAGGACGTTGGCGAGAATCGGGATCGTGTTGCGCCGTTCGACAACCGATTGCGCCTGGCCGACGGCTTTCAGGAGCGTCGCGCGTTCGATGCTGATCTTCATGCCCAGTCCCCCTGCACCCCGCTGCCGGGGACGTCGAAGTTAGCGGTTTCGTGCGGGCGCACAAGGGGTTTGGCAGCGATTCCGCAGTGCGGCGGGGCGAAGCCTGGCGGGGTGTGGCGGGGGGTCCGCATCTGTCCCGCAGCCGTCGGTTCCACGTATGGCATCCGTCCCGACAGGCCGCGCGCCACGTTAGGGCGGCGTGAACCCCCTGCCGCGCAGTCTGGCCGCCGCGAAACACCGGAGCCTGCCATGCCGAAACCCAGCCCCGCCCCCGCCCGGCACAAGCCCGCCGCGCATTATCACTATCTGGCCGAGACGCTGCGCGATCTGGAGGGCGCGCTGCGCCATGGCCTGAAGGGATCGGCGTTTGTCCCGGCCGAATGGGCGGCGGTGGCGCAGGGCGTGCCCGAACCGCTGAAGGAAAAGCTGACGCTGCGGGTGGATGCCGATGTGCTGCGGTTCTTCCGGCTGATGGGCCGGGGGTATCTGACGCAGATGAACCGGGTGCTGCGGGCCTTCATGCATGCCCGGCTGGCGGGCGTGGTGCCGGGGGCCGAGGATGTGGGCTATGCGCCCGATCCGCTGGAGACCTACATCACCGAGGCGGCGGCACTGGTCGAGGCGATGTCGGCGCGGAACTCGCGGCTGCGCACCGGCGCGGACGTGACCGCCGACGATGTGGAGATCGACCGCCGCATGGCGCGGGTGCGCCGCATGGAGGTGGAGCTGAACCTGCCCGAGGCGGTGCGGGTGACGGGATGAGCCGTGTCGCTAGCGGATCAGGATCGCCCGGAAGTCGTTGACATTCGTGCCGGTCGGGCCGGGAGTGAACAGGTCGTCCAGTGCGGCGAAGGCGCCGAAGGCGTCATTCGCGGCCAGCAGCGCGGCCGGATCGTGCCCGTGCCCGCGCAGCCGGGCCATGCTGGAGCCGGTGGCGAAGGCGCCGGCGTTGTCCTCGGACCCGTCGATGCCGTCGGTATCGGCGGCAAGGGCGGCGAAGGGAACGCCCTCGGCGGCCAGTGCCAGCGCCAGAAGGAATTCGGTGTTGCGCCCGCCGCGCCCCTTGCCGCGCAGCGTGACGGTGGTTTCCCCCCCCGAAAGGATCGTCACCGGCCGGGAAAAGGGGCGGCCGCGGGCCGCAACCTCGCGCGCGATGGCGGCATGGACCCGGCCGACGTCGCGTGATTCGCCCTCGATCGCGTCGGACAGGATGACGGCGGGCACGCCCATGGCGGCGGATCGCGCCGCCGCCGCCTCGAGGCTGAGGCGGGCCGAGGCGATGACCCGCACCTCATGCCCGGCAAAGACCGGATCGGCGGGGTCGGGGGCCTGGCCCTCGTCGCCCGCCAGCCAGTCGGCCACGCGGGGCGGCAGGGCGATGCGCCAGGCCCCGACATGGGCCCGTGCCTCGGCCCGGGTCACGCGGTCGGGGACAGTGGGCCCCGAGGCGACCTGCGCCGGATCATCGCCCGGCACGTCGGAGACGACCAGGCTGACGACGCGGGCGGGATGGGCGGCGGCGGCCAGCCGCCCGCCCTTGATGCCCGAGACCTGCTTGCGGATCGCGTTCATCACGCCGATCGGGGCGCCCGAGGCCAGCAGCGCGCGGTTCAGCGCCGCCTCGTCCTCGAGCGTCAGGTGGCCGGGCGGGCTGGGCAGCAGCGCCGACCCGCCGCCGCAGACCAGGGCCACGACAAGATCGTCGGGCGTCAGCCCGCGCAGCGCGTCGAACAGCGCGGCCGAGGCGGCGAGGCCCGCCGTGTCGGGCACCGGATGGGCGGATTCCATGACGCGGATCGCCTGCGTCGGGCAGGCATAGCCATAGCGGGTGACGACCACGCCCGACAGCGGGCCGTCCCACAGCCGTTCGAAGGCGGCGGCCAGCTGCGCCGCGCCCTTGCCCGCGCCCACGACAACGGTGCGCCCCCGGGGCCTGGGCGGCAGGTGCGGCCGCAGCGCCCGTTCCGGTTCGGCCGCGGCGACGGCGGCCTCGAACAGGGCGGTGAGCAGGCTGCGGTCGGCGGGGGTGATGCGGTCTGTCATGGCGGAAGGATGCCCGAGTTTGCGGTGACGGCGCCAGCCCCCGCCGTGCGGGGGCGCGATGGCGCAGGGGGATGCGGGTGGCGGGCTAGCGCATGCGCATCGCGCGGCCGAGCGCCTCACGCGAGAGGAGCGTGTCGGCATAGGCGACGAGGCGCGGCTCGCTGACCGGGAACCGGGCGGCCCGCGCCCAGGACAGGCAATGCGCGAGGATGATGTCGGGCACGGTCATCAGGTCGCCCATCAGGAAGGGCCCGCTGCCCATGCGCGCGACGAGCGTCTTCTGCGCGCGTTCGAATTCCCATTTCAGGCTGTCCTTGATCGCGGGGAGGCGCAGCTCCTCGGGCAGGATGAAGCTGTGGCGGGCCGCCGTCCACAGGGCGCCATCGAGTTCGTCCAGCAGGAAATGGGTCAGGCTGTCCTGGCGCGCGCGGTCGAGCGTGCCGGCCGCGTGGGTGAAGCGCTGGTGCCGGTCGGCCAGGTAGGTGAGGATCGCCGTGGAATCGGTGATCGGCGCGCCGTTGACCACCAGGACCGGCACCTTGCCGGCGGGGTTCACCCCGCGCACGGCCGCCGATTGCGGCATGGCATCGACATGTTCGTAGGGTTCGCCCAGTTCCTCGAGCATCCACAGGACGCGCAGGGTGCGGCTGCGGTGGTTTCCGATCACCTGATACATCGGTCAGACCCTTTCGATGGCGATGGCGGTGCCCTCGCCGCCGCCGATGCAGATTGCGGCGATGCCGCGCCGGGCGCCGCGCGTTTCCATCGCGTGCAGCAGCGTGACGATGATGCGGCTGCCCGAGGCGCCGATCGGATGGCCGAGCGCGCAGGCGCCGCCGTTCACGTTCACCCGGTCGTGCGGCAGGCCCATCTCGGCCATGAAGGCCATGGGGACGACGGCGAAGGCCTCGTTCACCTCCCACAGGTCCACATCCTCGGGCCGCCAGCCGAGGCGGGCCAGCAGCCGGCGCGCGGCGGGGACCGGGGCGGTGGGGAAATCGGCCGGTTGCTGCGCGTGGCTGGCATGGCCGCGGACCAGCGCGCGGACCGGCAGGCCCCGCGCCGCATCGCCCGCCGCCAGCACCAGCGCCGCCGCCCCGTCGGAGATGCTGGAGGAATTGGCCGCGGTGACGGTGCCGCCCGCGCGGAATGCGGGTTTCAGGGTGGGGATGCGTTCGGGGCGGGCGAGACCGGGCTGTTCGTCCTCGGCCACGGTGGCCGATCCCTTGCGGCCGGTCACGGTGACCGGCACGATCTCGGCCGTGAAGGCGCCCGATGCCTGGGCCGCCCGCGCGCGGGTCAGTGAGGCCAGCGCATAGTCGTCCTGCGCGCCGCGGGTGAACTGGAAGGCCTGGGCGCAATCCTCGGCGAAGGTGCCCATCAGGCGGCGGCCGCCGCGGTCGTCACGGACATAGGCATCCTCCAGCCCGTCGAGGAACATGTGGTCAAGCGCCTGGCCATGCCCCAGCCGCGCCCCGCCGCGCATGGCGGGCAGCAGGTAGGGCGCGTTCGACATGCTTTCCATGCCGCCGGCCACCACGATGTCCGCACTGCCCAGCGCCAGCGCGTCCGCCGCCATCATCGCGGTCTTCATGCCCGAACCGCACATCTTGTTGACGGTGGTGGCGGGCACGGTGTCGGGCAGGCCGGCGGCAAACCCGGCCTGCCGGGCGGGGGCCTGGCCCTGGCCCGCGGGCAGCACGCAGCCCATCAGCAGCTCGTCCACGCGGTCGGCCGCGATGCCCGCCCCGGCCAGCGCCGCGCGGATCGCCGCGCCGCCCAGACCGGCGGCCGCCATCTCGGCAAGGGCCCCCTGGAATCCGCCCATCGCGGTCCGGGCCGCCCCCACGATCGCCACGTCGCGCATCTGCTTCCCTCCGCTGCCGTTTACCGGATGCCAACCGTTGCGCCCTAGCCTGCACCGCGAAACTGCCGCAGGAAAGGGCCCGCCATGCAGCTTGCCACCGAAACGGCCGGCGAAACGCTGATCGTCACCGCCCTGGGGGACAGGATCGACGCCGCAGGCGCCATCCAGTTCAAGGAACGCATGCGCGAGGTCGTGCAGGGGCCCGCGCCGCGCGTGGTGCTGGACCTGTCGTCGGTGACGTTCCTTGACAGTTCGGGCCTGGGTGCGGTGGTCGCGGTGATGAAGCTGCTTGGCCCCGCCCGGCGGCTGGAGCTTGCCGGGCTGACGCCCACGGTGGAAAAGGTGTTCCGCCTGACCCGGATGGACAGCATCTTTGCGATCCACGCCACCGTGCCCCGGGCGCTGCGCGATGCAGGATGACCTGCCGCCCGCGCTGACGCTGGTGATCCCGGGCGATGCGCTGGCGGTGCGGGGCGCGCTGCGGTCGCTGTTCGACACGATCCTGCTGCGCACGCTGCCCGACGGCGCGCGGGGCACCGCCGAGGTGGTGCTGGCCGAGGCGCTGAACAACATCGTCGAACATGCCTATGCGGCAAGCGACGGCGAGATCCAGATCACGCTGGCGCCGACGCGGCAGGGGCTGGAATGCCTGATCGTCGACCAGGGGCGGCCGATGCCGTCAGGCGGTCCGCCCCCCGGCATCCTGCCCGATCCCTGCGCCGAATCCCCGCCCGAGGGAGGGTTCGGCTGGCATCTGATTCGGACCCTGTCGCGCGACCTGCACTATCGCCGGGCGGATGGCCGCAATCATCTGTCGTTCCGCCTGGGCGCCGACTGAGGCGGAAACAGTGCGGGCGCATCGCGCGGCATTGTTTCCGTTCTGGCCGATCCGCCATTCGGTCGCCGCATTTCCTCCCCGGTCCCGCCTTGCCTGTCCGCCAAGGTTGGCCTGTAGCTGCATAAGGCTTCCCTCGGCGTCGCGGATCATTGCCCCCACCCAGTCCGCGGCGCCGAGGTTCTGCTGCCCATGTTCTGCGCTTGGCAATCCCGGCGGGGCGCCCTAGCTTCCCCCGACCTGCGGGAGGAACCACATGCGCGATTTCCAGCTTCCCGGCCGCTCGGCCGTCTATGCCGCGAACGGGGTCTGTGCCACGTCGCATCCGCTGGCCGCCGGGGCCGCCATCGACATCCTCAAGGCAGGCGGAAATGCCGCCGATGCGGCAATCGCCGGGGCGGTGCTGCTGGGGTTCTGCGAACCGCAGATGACCGGGCTGGGCGGTGACTGTTTCGTCCTGCTGAAGCCTGCGGGTTCCGAGACGGTGATGGCGCTGAACGGATCGGGCCGGGCGCCCGCGGCCCTGTCGGCCGCCGCGCTGCGCGACCGGGGCCTGACGGCGGTGCCGGTTCACGGGGTCGAGGCGGTGACGGTGCCGGGCGCGGTGGATGCGTTCTGCCGCCTGAATGCCGACCATGGCCGGCTGCCGCTGGATCAGGTGCTGGCCCCGGCGATCCGCTATGCCGAGGAAGGCGTGCCCGTGGCGCCCCGCGTGGCGTCGGACTGGGCCGAGGCCGAGCCCGACCTGAAGGGCGCGGCGCGGCGCACGCTGCTGCTGGACGGCCGCGCGCCCCGCGTGGGCGAGGTGTTCCGCGCCCCCGGCCAGGCCGAGGTGCTGCGCCGCGTCGCGCGGCAGGGGCGCGCGGGCTATTACGAGGGCGAGGTGGCCGAGGACATGGTGGCCTCGCTGCGCGCGCTGGGCGGCACCCATACGATGGAGGATTTCGCCGCCACCGCCTGCACCTGGGGCGGCGCGGTCGAGGGAAGCTACAAGGGCACCGACCTGCTGGAACACCCGCCGAACGGGCAGGGCGCCACCGCGATCCTGATGCTGAACATCCTGTCGCATTTCGACATTGCCGCGCTGGACCCGCTGGGCGCGCAGCGCGCGCATCTGGAGGCCGAGGCGGCAAAACTGGCCTATGACGCGCGCAACCGGTTCATCGCCGATGCCGACCACACCACCCGGCTGGCGCACATGCTGTCACCCGAGACCGCCGCCGGGCTGGCCGCGCTGATCGATCCGGCGCGCGCCATGGCGAATCCCGCGCCGCTGACCGAGGCGATCCACCGCGACACGATCTACATCACCGTTGTCGACCGCGACCGCATGGCCGTGTCGCTGATCTATTCGGTCTACTGGTCCTTCGGGGCCTGCATCGCCTCGGACCGGTTCGGCATCAACTTCCAGAACCGCGGGGCGGGCTTCACGCTGGCGGCCGGTCATCCCAACGAACTGGCCGGTGGCAAGCGGCCGATGCACACGATCATTCCGGCGATGCTGCGGTCGGAAGGCCGGGTGACGATGCCGTTTGGTGTGATGGGCGGGGCCTATCAGCCCTGCGGCCATGCGCGCGTGGCCTCGAACCTGATCGACTTCGGCATGGACCCGCAGACGGCGCTGGACGCCCCGCGCAGCTTTGCGGGCCCCGAGGGGATGCAGGTGGAACGGGGCTATGCCCCCGGGGTGGCCGCCGAACTGGCCGCCATGGGCCATCAGGTGACCGCGCCCGACATTCCGCTGGGCGGGGCGCAGGCGATCCTGATCCATCCCTCGGGCTATCTGGAAGGCGCGTCGGACCCGCGCAAGGACGGCTGCGCGCTGGGGTATTGAACGCGGGGGCATTGACCACGGGGGGCCTTCCCCCCGTGCCGGTCGCGCGATCCTGCGACATCCCGACGGTGGGGGGCACGCGCTGCCGCGCGCCGGTCAGTTCAGCTGGAACTGCAGCGGATAGCGGCCGTTGCTGAATTCGCCGAACAGGTCGGGCAGGTCGGGGTGGTCCACCGGTTCGCCGGTCTCGTCCGGAATCAGGTTCTGTTCCGACACATAGGCGACGTAGTAGGATTGGTCGTTCTCGGCCAGCAGGTGATAGAACGGCTGGTCCCTGGCGGGACGGCTGTCTTCCGGAATGTTCTCGTACCAGTCCTCGGTATTCGAGAACATGGCATCCACATCGAACACCACGCCGCGGAACGGGTGCTTGCGATGCCGCAAGACCTGCCCGAGATGATATTTGGCGCGCGTCTTCAGCATCAGTTGCGTCCCCCGAGTCCCAGAAGTAATCCCGCAGCCTTGGGCTGTCCACCGGCGATGGCCCGGATCGGCGGAGATTCGGGGAAACAATCTGTGGACCTCATCCTGACAGTCGCGGGCATCGTGGCCCCCGTCGGACTGCTTGCGCTGACCGGATTCCTGTGGGTCCGGGCGGGTTTCGAGTATCGGATGGAATTCGTCACCCGGCTGTCGATGACGCTGGCGGTGCCCTGCCTGATCTTCACCGCGCTGATGAAGACCGAGATCGACCCCGCGGCGCTGACCCGCGTGGCGGCGGCCGCGGTGGCGGCCTATGGCGCGCTGACGCTGGGGTTCTGGGCGCTTGTGGCGGTGCTGCGCCTGGACCGGCGCACCTTCCTTGCGCCGCTGATCTTCGGCAATACCGGCAACCTGGGCCTGCCCATCGCGCTGTTCGCCTTTGGCGAGACGGGGCTGGGGCTGGCCATCGCGATCTTCGCGGTGATGGCGGTGTGGAGCTTTACCTTCGGCGTCTGGCTGGTGGCCGAGGGCGGATCGCCGCTGAAGGTGCTGAAGGAACCGGTGGTCGGCGCGACGCTGGCCGGGGCGCTGTTCCTGGCGATGGGCTGGCAGACGCCCGACTGGATCACGCGGTCGCTGGACCTGATCGGCCAGATGGCGATTCCGCTGATGCTGATCACGCTGGGCGTGGCGGTGGCGCGGCTGACGCCCGCGGGCCTGGCGCGGGCCGTCTGGCTGTCGGGGCTGCGCCTGGTGCTGTGCATCGCGGCGGCGGTGGCGGCCGCGCATCTGTTCGCGCTGGACCCGGTGGCCAGCGCGGTGCTGATCCTGCAGGTGTCCACGCCGGTGGCGGTGACATCCTACATGCTGGCCGCCAAGTACGGCGCCGATGCGGATGCGGTGGCGGGGCTGGTGATCGTCTCGACGCTGCTGTCGGTGGCAACGCTGCCGCTTACTCTCGCTTTTCTGATCTGAGGCGGCTGCGCCACCATTTCCCGGCGCGCGTCTTTCGGCTACATTGCCCGCAAAAGAACAAAGGCTTGAGGCAGATGAGCAGACCCTTCCGCGCCCTGGCGCTTTGCCTTGTGTTGGCGGCCTGCGGCGGCCGCGAATATTCGGCGCCGCGCGACCTTGAGAACGCCTGCTCGATCGTGGCCGAACGGCCGGCCTATTTCCGCGCCATGAAGCAGGCCGAGCGCAAGTGGGGCGTGCCGGTTCCGGTGCAGATGGCCACCATCCATGCGGAATCGAAGTTCATCGGCAATGCCCGGACGCCGCATCAATATGCGCTGGGCATCATTCCGATGGGCCGCCAGTCATCGGCCTATGGCTACAGCCAGGCGCTGGACGGAACCTGGGAGGAATACCAGGACGCCGAGGGCCGCCGCGGTGCGCGGCGCGACCGGATCGAGGACGCGACCGATTTCATGGGCTGGTACATGACGCTGACGGAACGCAACCTGGGCATTTCCAAGCGGGACGCGCGCAACCAGTACCTTGCCTATCACGAGGGGCGCACCGGCTATGCGCGCGGCAGCTACAACGCCAAGCCCTGGCTGATTGCGGTGGCCGGGCGGGTGCAGACCCGGGCCGAGATGTACCAGAGCCAGCTTGCCGCCTGCGGGCGCCTGTGATCAGCCGCGCCGCGCGTCGATTTCCAGCCCGATGTTGAACATCGTCGAGGGATAGCGCGCGCCGGTCTTCATCTCGCCCAGGATCACCGTGGTCTCGCCGCCGTCGGACCGGATGATCCATTGCCGCAGCGCCACCGGCCCGGGGGTAAAGACCATCTCGATGGAGCCGTATTCGGGGTGTTCGGGGTCCTGCGCGCGGACGCGGGTGGTGCCCTGCACCTCGGTATGGGCCACCACCATCCGGGCCCTGCCCAGATCGACATTCGCCGCAAGGATCAGGTTCAGGGGCGTGCGGCGCAGCGGATACTGCTCGGGTGGCTGGTTCGACTTGGCGTCGAAGATCGCGACGGTGCCGCCGCCCGCCATGACAAGCGTCGCATCGGGCTTGGCGTATTCGAAGCGGACGCGCCCCGGGCGGTGGATGATCAGCCGCCCGGTCGAGATCGTGCCATCCTCGTTCACCTGGGTGAAATCGGCCTCGGCGGTCGTCAGGCCGTTCAGATAGCGCGATATCTCGGCCAGCGGGATCGGCGCTGCACCGGCCCCCCGGGGGATCAGCGCGACGGCCAGCGACGAAAGGATCAGGGTGCGACGGTCCATGGGCTGCATATACGCCCCGCCGCGCCGCCGCGCATCCCCCCGCATGCTCACATCCCGGCGACGGCGCCGAAACATCGCCGCCGCCGGGCGCGGGTCATTCCGCCGCCACGGCCTCTGCGGCCGGGTCCCAGCCCGAAATCGCCTTGACCTCGAGGAATTCCTCGATGCCCCAGACGCCGCCCTCTCGCGCGCGGCCGCTGGCCTTGACCCCGCCGAAGGGCGCCCCCGCGCCGCGCGGCCGTCCGTTCATCTCGACCATGCCCGCCCGCAGCGCCCGGGCCAGCCGGTTGCGGCGCGCACCGTCGCCCGACTGGACATAGTTCGTCAGGCCATAGGGCGTGTCATTGGCGATGCGGATCGCCTGTTCCTCGGTGTCGAAGGGGATGATCGACAGGACGGGGCCAAAGATTTCCTCGCGCTCGATGGTCATGCCGGGCTTCACGTCGGCAAAGACCGTGGGGCGGACGTAGAAACCCTTGTTCATGCCCTCGGGCAGGCCAAGGCCGCCCGCCACCAGCCGCGCGCCCTCGTCGATGCCCTTCTGGATATAGCCCTGGATCTGGTCCCACTGGCGCTTGTTCACGACCGGGCCGATGTGGCGGCCGTGCTGCGAGGCGGGTCCCACGCCCATGTTGCGCGCCACCTCGGCCGCGATTTCCACGGCGCGGTCATAGGCGGGGCGTTCCACCAGCATCCGCGTGGGGGCGTTGCAGGACTGGCCGGAGTTGTAGAAACAATGCGTGGCCCCGCGCTTCACCGCCTTTTCGTCGGCATCGGCAAAGATCAGGTTGGCGCCCTTGCCGCCCAGCTCCAGCGTCACGCGCTTCAGCGTCTCGGCCGCCGCGCGGCTGATCGCGCGGCCCGCCCGCGTGGACCCGGTGAAGCTGATCATCTCGACATCGGGATGGGCCGACAGCTGCGCGCCCACGCCGGTGCCGTCGCCGTTCACGAGGTTGAACACGCCGGGCGGCAGGCCCGCGTCATGCACCATCTCGGCAAAGACGATCGAGGACAGCGGCGCCTCCTCCGACGGCTTCAGGATGCAGGTGCAGCCTGCCAGCAGCGCCGGGATGACCTTGAGCGTGACCTGGTTCATCGGCCAGTTCCACGGCGTGATCAGGCCGACAACGCCGATCGGTTCCAGCGCGATGCGGCTGTCGGGGGCATGCGGACCCAGCGGGCGGACCCATTCGATGTGGTCGAAGGCGGTCAGGAAGTTCTTCAGGTGCCAGGGCAGGCATTCGGCCTGATCGGCAAGCGACATGTCGATGGGTGCGCCCATCTCGGTGCTCATCGCCTGCGCCAGATCGTGCTTGCGGCGGTCGTACTGCGCCAGGATGCGCTCGGCCGCGGCCCGCCGTTCGGCGGGGGGCGTGGCCGACCAGCCGGGAAGCGCGGCCCTGGCGGCGGCGACGGCGGCATCGGTGTCGGGCTGGTCGCCAAGGCTGATGATGGCACAGACCTCTTCGGTGGAGGGGTCGATCACCGGGCAGTCGCGGGCTGCGGCGGGGGCGACCCAGCGGCCCCCGATGTAGAATTCGCGTTTCTCGATCATGGTCGGTCCTTTCCGGTCTTTGCGGACAGGGTGGCACCGCGCGCCGCCCGCCGCAAGCACCGGTCCGGTTTGCCGCAGGGGGATGCAACCTGCCCGCCAAGGGGATACATGGGGACGGGATCATCCTGCCGAAAGGAACCGCCATGGGCCTGCGCATCAACGACATCGCCCCCGATTTCACCGCCGAGTCGACCGGGGGAACCCTCCGGTTCCATGACTGGATGGGCGACAGCTATGCGATCATCTTCAGCCATCCGAAGGATTTCACCCCGGTCTGCACGACCGAGTTCGGGGCGGTGGCGCAGCTGCTGCCCGAATTCGCGGCGCGGAACACCAAGGTGATCGGCGTGTCGGTCGATTCGGTGGACGATCACCTGAAATGGAAGCGCGACATCGAATCCTTCGGCGGCGCGCCCGCCGATTTCCCGATCATCGACGACACCTCGCTGGCGGTGGCCAAGGCCTATGACATGCTGCCGGCCGACTACTACACCCCGACCGAGGGGCGGGCGCCCGCGCATACCGCGACCGTGCGCACCGTCTATATCGTCGGCCCGGACAAGCGGGTGCGGCTGACCATGACCTATCCGATGTCGGTCGGGCGCAACTTTGCCGAGGTGCTGCGCGCGCTCGACGCGGTGCGGGCCACCGATGGCGTGCCCTTCGCCACGCCCGCCAACTGGGTGCCGGGGCAGGACGTGATCGTGGCGCTGTCGGTCTCGACCGAGGACGCGCGGGCGCGGTTCGGCGAACTGGACGTGCGGCTGCCCTACCTGCGGTTCGTCAGGGCGCCGAAAGGGTAGGGCGCGCCCCAGACGGCGGGCGCCTCTCGCGCCAGCGTCGCGGTCTCGGCCCGGGACAGGCGGCGCAGCGCCTCGGCCTCGCTGCCGGTCTCGGCGATCGCCCGCCGCCACAGCCGCAGAAGCGAGGCCGCGCTCCACGGCAGCGCGGCCTGCGCCGCCCAGCGGCGCAGGGCGGGCGGCAGCCGGTCATGTGCCGCCATCGGATCGGCGCTGCGCCAGCGGGCGCGCGGGCTGGTCAGGTTGCGGGGCATCGGTGCCGCCGGTCAGGCGGCCTGTCGGCGCCAGGCCGGGAACGGATCGGGCAGTCCGGCCCAGGCGCCCGGCGTGTAGTCCGGCGCCGGGATCAGCGCGGCGTCCAGGGCCTGCCGGATCGCCGCCTCGTCCATCCCCGACCCGATGAACACGATCTCCTGCCGCCGGTCGCCCCAGGGTTCCTGCCATTTCGCGGCGACCTCTGCCAGGGCCGAGGGATGCGTGGGCCAGCGGTCGCGCGGGACCGATGCCCACCAGCCGCCCAGCGGCACCACCGACGACACCGCCCCCGCCAGCGAGAACTCGGCCACCCAGTTCGGGCGGCTGGCGATCCAGAAATGCCCCTTGGCGCGGATCACCCCGGGCAGGTCGCCGTTCAGCACCCGGTGGATGCGCGCCGGGTGGAACGGCTGGCGCGCGCGGTAGACGAAAGACCGGATGCCGTATTCCTCGGTCTCGGGCACGTGATGGGCAAAGCCATACAGTTCCTTGGCCCAGTAGGGGTGTTCATGGGCGCGGTCGAAGTCGAACAGCCCGGTGTCGAAGATCGCGTCGGGGTCAACGCGCGAATGATCGGTCTCGATCAGCCGGGCATCGGGGTTCAGGGCGCGGATGATGCGCCGCGCCGCCTCGGCGCGGTCTGCCCCCGCATCCCGCACCTTGTTCAGGATCACCACGTCGGCGAATTCGATCTGCTCGGTCAGCAGGTTGACCAGCGTACGCTCGTCACCCGCGCCGGCCGTCTCGCCCCGGTCCGCCAGGAAATCGTGGCTGGAGAAATCACGCAGCAGGTTGATCGCATCGACCACCGTGACCATCGTGTCCAGCCGCGCCACGTCCGACAGGCTGTCGCCCGCGGCATCGCGGAAATCGAAGGTCGCGGCCACGGGCAGCGGTTCGGCGATGCCGGTCGATTCGATCAGCAGGTAGTCGAACCGCCCCTCGTCGGCCAGGCGGCGCACCTCGGACAGCAGGTCGTCGCGCAGGGTGCAGCAGATGCAGCCGTTGGTCATCTCGACCAGCTTCTCCTCGGTCCGCGACAGGTCGGCACCGCCGCGCACCAGGTCGGCGTCGATGTTCACCTCGGACATGTCGTTCACGATCACCGCCACCCGGCGGCCGTCACGGTTGTTCAGCACATGGTTCAGCAGCGTCGTCTTTCCGGCGCCGAGAAAGCCGGACAGCACGGTGACGGGCAGGCGGGTGTCATGGGGGCGGGTGTCGGGCATGGGAACCTCCGGTTTGGCGGAGGTCTATTATGTTATACTATTACGTTCAAGGCCCATCAGAACGCGCCGAACACCGCACCCAGCATCACGATCACCCCGCAGGCCAGAAGTGGCCCGACCACCGCCACCGCGAAGATGTCGCCATAGGCGCGCCCATGCGTCATGCCGCAGATGCCCAGCAGCGTGATCACCGCGCCATTGTGCGGCAGGGTGTCAAGCCCGCCGGTCGCCACCGCCACCACCCGGTGCAGCAGCGCCGGGTCAACGCCCTGCGTCCTCGCCTGTTCCATCAGGTCGGCGCCGATGGCATCCAGCGCGATCGACATCCCGCCCGAGGCCGACCCGGTGATCCCGGCCAGCGCCCCGGTCGCCAGTGCCGCCTGCACCACCACGTCACCCCCGGCCAGCGCATCCAGCGCGCCGCGCACCGCCGCAAAGCCGGGAAGCGCCGCGGCCACCGCGCCAAAGCCCACCAGGCTTGCGGTGTTGAACAGCGGCAGAAGCGATGCCTCGGCCCCGCGGTTCAGGCTTGCCATGGGCTGCGGCGGCGGGGCCAGCAGCAGCGCCAGCAGGATCGCCCCGGTCAGCGCCACCAGCACCGACCACAGGCCCGCCACCCGCGACAGGCTGGTGACGCCGAAGGCCGGCTCGGCCAGATAGGCGGTGTCGATCCGGGGCAGGATCATGCCCACCGCCAGCGTCAGAACCGCGACCGACAGGATGGGCAGCGCCGCGCGCCAGACCGGCACGGCGGGCGCAACCGCTCCGTCCGTCTCGGGCGGCAGCACGGGGTCGCCGTCCAGGCGTCGGCTGCGCCACCCCAGCCAGGCCATCCCGAAGCCCAGCATCACCGCCGCCGCGATCAGCCCGAGTCCGGGGGCGGCAAAGGCGTCGGTCCCGAAATGCGGCATCGGAATCGCGTTCTGGATGGCCGGGGTGCCGGGCAGGGCGGTCATGGTGAAGGTAAAGGCGCCCAGCGCGATGGCCGCCGGAATCAGCCGGGCGGGTGTGCCGGTCTCGGCGAACAGCGCCCGCGCCAGCGGCCAGGCCGCAAAGGCCACCACGAACAGCGACACGCCGCCGTAGGTCAGCGCGGCGCAGGCCAGCACCACCGCCAGGATCGCCCGGCGATGCCCCAGCGCGCCCGCGATGGCGCGGGCCAGGCTGGCCGCCGCGCCCGAGGTCTCCATCACCCGCCCGAACACGGCGCCCAGCAGGAACAGCGGCAGGAACGACACCACGAACCCGCCCGCCGCCGGCATGAAGACCTGCGTCCATTGCGCCAGCCAGGGCGCCCCCGACACCGCCGCCGCCGCGACGGCCAGCAACGGCGCCAGGATCAGCACCGAGGCCCCCGCCCAGGCCCCCGCGATCAGCAGCGCCAGCGCGGCAAAGAGGATGAGGATGTCCATGGCGGCCCCGTGTCTTGCTGCGACGCAGCATAGCGCAGGCCGGTGCCCGGGGCCAGCACTGCGGCCGGATCTGCGGTGCCGGATCGGCATCGGACCAGTCGCGCGAAACGCAAGCGGCCCGGCAATCCTGCCGGGCCGCCCGTTCCGTGATGGTCGAAGGATCAGGCCTGTTCGGCCTCTTCCTTCTTCTTCTCGGTGATCTCGGCGCCGGTTTCCTGGTCGACCATCTTCATGCCCAGGCGCACCTTGCCGCGCTCGTCAAAGCCCAGCAGCTTGACCTTCACTTCCTGGCCTTCCTTCAGCAGCTCGTTCGGGTGGTTCAGGCGCTTGTTGGCGATCTGGGACACATGCACCAGACCGTCGCGCTTGCCGAAGAAGTTCACGAAGGCGCCGAAATCCACCAGCTTGACCACGCGGCCGGTGTAGATCTGTCCTTCTTCCGGCTCGGCCACGATCGACCAGATCATGTCATAGGCCTTCTTGATGGCCGCCTGGTCGTTCGAGGCGATCTTGATCACGCCGTCGTCGTTGATGTCGACCTTGGCGCCCGACACCTCCACGATCTCGCGGATCACCTTGCCGCCCGACCCGATCACTTCGCGGATCTTGTCGGTGGGGATGGTCAGCGTCTCGATCTTCGGCGCGTACTGGCTGAACGCATTGGCCGAGGTCAGGGCCTTGCCCATCTCGCCCAGGATGTGCATCCGGCCGTCCCTGGCCTGCGCCAGGGCCTGTTCCATGATCTCGGGCGTGATCCCGGCGACCTTGATGTCCATCTGCAGGCTGGTGATGCCGTTCTCGGTGCCTGCCACCTTGAAGTCCATGTCGCCGAGGTGATCCTCGTCGCCCAGGATGTCGGTCAGCACGGCCCACTTGCCGTCATCTTCCAGGATCAGCCCCATGGCGACACCCGCCACCGGCGCCTTCAGCGGCACGCCCGCATCCATCATCGACAGCGATCCGCCGCAGACCGAGGCCATCGAGGACGACCCGTTGCTTTCGGTGATCTCCGACACCACG
Source organism: Paracoccaceae bacterium (assembly GCA_019454225.1). Lineage (NCBI taxonomy): Bacteria > Pseudomonadati > Pseudomonadota > Alphaproteobacteria > Rhodobacterales > Paracoccaceae > Paracoccaceae bacterium. The sequence continues at coordinate 1,006,907 of CP075370.1, forward strand.
CGGATGGTATAGGGGAAATCCGTCGCGGCGGGCAGCACCGCCTGCAGCGCGCGCCAGGCCAGTTTCCCGTGGCCGATCTCGCGGCGGCCGGGCGGGCCGAAGCGGCCGACCTCGCCCACCGAATAGGGCGGGAAGTTGTAGTGCAGCAGGAAGTTCGACCGGCTGTTGCCATGCAGCGCGTCGATGATCTGCTCGTCCTCGCCGGTGCCGAGCGTCGTCACCACCAGGCCCTGCGTCTCGCCCCGGGTGAACAGCGCCGACCCGTGGGTGCGCGGCAGCACGCTGGTCTCGCAGGAAATCGGGCGCACCGTGCGGTTGTCGCGCCCGTCGATGCGCGCGCCGCCGTTGATGATGTCGCCGCGCAGGATCGAGGATTCCAGCTTCTTGATGGCCGACCCCAGGTTCTCGTCCTTAAGGTCTTCCTCCGGCAGCGCGGCCCGGATGGCATCGGCCGCCGCGTCGATCGCATTCGTCCGCTCCTGCTTGTCACGGATGGCAAAGGCCGCGCGCATCTGCGCCTCGCCCGCCGCCCTGACGCGGGCATAGAGCGCCGAATAGTCCGGCGGTGCGAAGTCGAAGGGTTCCTTGGCGCAGTCCTCGGCGAAGTCGATGATCAGGTCGATCACCGGCTGCATCGCGGCATGGCCGAACTTCACCGCGCCCAGCATCTCGGCCTCGGACAGCTCATAGGCTTCCGATTCCACCATCATCACCGCGTCCTTGGTCCCGGCGATCACCAGGTCCAGCCGCTGCTCGGGGTTCGACCGCAGCTTCTGCATGTCGTCCACGTCGGGGTTCAGCACATACTCGCCGTTGGCAAAGCCCACGCGCGCCGCGCCGATCGGGCCCATGAAGGGCACGCCCGAGATCGTCAGCGCCGCCGAGGCCGCGATCATCGCCACGATGTCGGGCTCGTTCACCAGGTCGTGCGACAGCACGGTGACGATCACCAGCACCTCGTTGCGGAAACCCTCGACGAACAGCGGGCGGATCGGCCGGTCGATCAGCCGCGACGTCAGCGTTTCCTTTTCGGACGGCCGCGCCTCGCGCTTGAAGAACCCGCCGGGGATCTTGCCCGCGGCGTAATAGCGCTCCTGGTAGTGGACCGTCAGCGGAAAGAAATCCTGGCCCGGCTTCGCCGTCTTGGCGAAGGTCACGTTGGCCATGACGCTGGTTTCGCCCAGCGTGGCGATGACCGAACCGTCCGCCTGCCGGGCCACCCGGCCCGATTCCAGCGTGAGCGTCTCCTTGCCCCATTCGATCGACTTCTTGGTGATATTGAACATCTCGTATCCCATCATGCCGGGGGACCCTCCCGCCGGCTTCTCGTTTGCGTACGGGCCCCATGCCCGTGGCCCCGTCGTGCTGTGCCTGCGTCACGGGGCCCCGGGCGCAGACCGTTCCCCGGAACCCCGGGGCCGGAAAGGCGAAGGCGCGCCCGCAGGGGGCGCGCCTTCGTTCATCTCAGCGGCGCAGGCCCAGGCGCCCGATCAGCGACTGGTAGCGGCCCTCGTCCTTGCCCTTGAGATAGTCCAGGAGCTTGCGGCGCTGCGCCACCATCATCAGCAGGCCCCGGCGCGAATGGTTGTCCTTCTTGTGGCCCTTGAAGTGTTCCGTCAGTGTCGCGATGCGCGACGACAGGATGGCCACCTGAACCTCGGGCGAACCGGTGTCGCCCTCTTTCGTCGCATATTCCTTGATGAGGCGCGACTTTTCCTCGACCGTGATCGACATCGGATGACTCCTTGGATTGATGTGACGGCACAAGCCGGGATGTCGTCCAGCAAGGCCCTTGCCACGACCCGCCGGGGGTCGCGCCCCGCCGGTTCGCCGACGGATGCGCGCGTATAGGGGATCGGCGCGAAAAAGGAAAGCACGAATGCGGGCGGCGGCGGCCGCCCGGCTGCCCGGCGCCGAAAGGTTGAACCGAATGCGCGGGGCTTTCCGGCAGGCGCCACCGCAGGGCACTGGCGCGGCGTCGCGACCTGTGGCAGTATGCCCCGGAATTACCCTTGCTGGTCATATGGTTAACCGAAAAATGGTTAACGGCCGGCGGGGCCGTGCCGTTGGGGGTGGGAATGCTGGCGCTGCTGGGATTGCTGGGGGCGATCGTCGCCGGGGTGGTGGCCGACATGGCGCTGCCGCGCGACGATGACGGCGATGACGGGACGGGCGATGATGCGGCCAAGGACGCCACGGCGGGCGATGCCCTGGCGGCGGGCGATACCGCGGCCGGTGACACCGTCGCGCCGCCGGGCACATCCGTGCTCGACTTCGCCATGGCAGCGCCCGCGCCGCAAGAGGCCGGGCAGCAGGCCGAACCCGCCCCCGTGCCCCGCGAGACCGGGTTCGATTCCTCTGACGATCCCGTGCCGCCCGCCCCGGGGCAGGCGCTGGTCGGCACCGCGGGCCCGGACATTCTGGCGGGCGAGGCGGGCGATGACAGCGCCTCGGGTGGCGATGGCGCCGATCACCTGCTCGGCCGCGCGGGCGATGACGTGCTGGATGGCGACGACGGGGATGACTGGCTCTATGGCGGCGACGGGGCCGACCTGATCCGGGGCGGCGCCGGGCAGGACGTGGCGGCAGGCGACGACGGCGACGACATCCTCTTCGGCGGCGACGGTGCCGACAGGCTGGCGGGGCATGAGGGTGCGGACAAGCTGCTGGGCGAAGCGGGCAACGACACGCTTCTGGGCGGCGGCGGCAACGACATGCTGGATGGTGGCGCGGGTGACGACTGGGTGGCGGGGGGCGAAGGCCATGACCTGCTGCGCGGCGGCAGCGGGGCCGACACGCTGGATGGCGGCGCGGGCGATGACACGATCTGGGGCTATGACCGCCTGTCGGCCGGCGACGATGCCGACTTCCTGAACGGGGGCGATGGCGACGACCGCCTGATGATCGGCAGCGGTGACCATGCCCATGGCGGCGAAGGCGCCGACATGTTCGTGCTGGGTGACTGGCTTGCCGGGGGCGACATGGCGACCATCGCCGACTACGATGGCGCGCAGGATGATCTTGTCGTCGTCTATGACGCCACGCTGCACCCCGACCCGGCGATCTCGGTGATGGCGGCGCCGGGATCACCCGATGCCACGCTTCTGCTTGACGGGGTGCCGCTGGCCGTGGTCACCAACGGCGCGGGCCTCGATCCCGCGGCGGTGCGGCTTGTCGCGGCCAGCGCATTGGCGGCCTGACCGTCCCGTCAGCCGGCAATCGTGAACAGATGGTTAATTCGGACACCCCAAGTGTCTGAAATCATTTGCATCTGAAAATGTCCCATCGTGGGACACCCCGGATCAAGCACGGCTATCCGGCGCTGCCGCCAAAGAACGGCAGGAACGCCGCGATCACCGCCTCGGGCGCCTCCTCCATCACGAAATGCCCGCTGTCGCAGGCGCTGTCCGTCACATCATTCGCCCAGGCCCGCCACAGTGCCGCCGGGTCGCCGGTGCGCGCGGGAAATCCGTGGCGCCCCCACAGGAACCGCAGCGGCGCCCCGATCCGGCGGCCCGCCGCCCTGTCGGCCTCGTCCGCCGCGCGGTCCGTGGTCGCCCCGGCCCGGTAATCGGCACACATCGCATGGATGCGCGCCGGGTCGCGCGCCTGCGCCAGATACCCGGCCAGCGCCGCGGGCGGAAAGACCTCCAGCGACTTCGCCACCGTCCAGCCCCGCAGGAAATGCCGGATCACCGCCTCCGGATCGGCGCCGATCATCATCTCGGGCAGCGGCGCGGGCTGGGCCAGAAAGGTCCAGTGCCAGGCCGCCATCGCCATCCCCGCATCCCAGTGCGCCCAGTAGTCCGCGGTCGTCGCGATCTCGATGATCCCCAGCCGGTCCACCCGCCCCGGATGATCCAGCGCCAGCCGGTAGGACACCCGCGCACCCCTGTCATGGCCCAGCACATGCGCCCGCCCGATCCCCAGGTGGTCCAGCATCGCCACCACATCGCGCGCCATCTGCCGCTTGGAATAGGTGGTGTGGTCGGCGTCGTCCGGCGGTGCGTCGCTGTCCCCATAGCCCCGCAGGTCGGGAATGATGACGTCGAATCGCGCGGCCAGCGCAGGCGCCACGCGGCCCCAGCACATGCCGTTCTGCGGAAAGCCGTGCAGCAGGACGATGGGCTGTCCCGCCCCCGCCCGCTGCACCGAAAGCGTCACGCCGTCGCCCGGCAGGCGCTGGCGGTCGAATCCCGGGATCGTCGCGGTCATGTCGGCTCCTCCCATCGCTGCGGGGCGACCCGCCCCGCCACATAGAGCGGATGGCGCGGCTGTCCCGATCGCGTCAGCCCCAGATGATGCAGCGCCACGCCGCGCGCCCGCAAGCGTTCCGTCACCCGCGCCGCGCGCCCCGCCAGCGCGCCATGGTTCCCCCAGGCGCAGATGACCAGCCCCGCGCCCGCCGTCGCCATTTCCAGCGCGGCGTCGTTGCCCGATCCGACGGGGTCGGTCGCCCGGCGCAGCGCGGCGGGGTCGGGGCTGACGAGCCCGAACAGGTTGACGACCACCAGCCTGCCGAACCCCAGCCCCCGGGCCCGCGCGATGCCGCGCGCGATGGTCGGGTCATCGCGCGCCGCATCCGCGACCGAGGGGTTCAGCATCACCAGAACCATCGCAGCGCCGCCCGCCCAGTCGCGCGTCAGCAGATAGCGCCATGTGCCGCAGTCCGAAAACCGCGCGCCCCGGATCACCGGAAGACACGGGTCGGGTGCAGCGCGCCGGCCTGATAGCGCCCCACCGCCACGGCCCGGCCACCCTCGCTGGCCCAGGCCTCGGTTCCCCAGGGCAGCCCGTGGGCCAGCACCGGGCCCGGGTTGCCGTTGCGCAGCCGCGCCGCGCCCTCCGGCGTTGCCGGGCATTCCGGCAGGCCCGCCAGCGCCATCTCCAGCGGATGCAGATGCGCGTCGATCGCCGGGCTGCGCGCCAGTTCCTCGATCGTCGCCAGCGTCACTGCCCCCTCGGCCCGGAACGGCCCCGACCACAGCCGCCGCAGCCACAGCACATGGCCCAGACAGCCCATCGCCCGGCCCAGGTCGCGCGCGATGCTGCGCACATAGCCGCCCTTGCCGCAGACCATCTCGAACAGCGCGGTGTCGGCATCGGGCATCCCGGCCGGCTCCAGCCGCGCGACATGCAGCGGGCGGGCGGCAAGGTCCATCGTCACCCCGTCGCGCGCCAGGTCATAGGCCCGGGCACCGTCGACCCGCACCGCCGACACCTGCGGCGGCACCTGCAGGATGTCGCCGCGAAAGGCAGGCAGCGCGGCGGCGATATCCGCTGCGGTCGGTCGGGCCGCGCTGGTCCGTGTCACCGCACCCGCGGCGTCGTCGCTGGCCGTCTCGGCCCCCCAGCGCACGGCGAAGCGATAGCATTTCTGGGCGTCCGCGATCAGCGGCACGGTCTTGGTCGCCTCGCCCAGCGCCACCGCCAGAACCCCCGTCGCATCGGGGTCGAGCGTTCCGGCATGCCCGGCCTTCTGCGCGTCGAAGGCCCAGCGGACGCGGCCCACCACGGTGGTCGACCCGATGCCCGCAGGCTTGTCCACCACCACCCAGCCCGAAACCGCGCGGCCCTTCTTGCCCCGTGCCATGCCCGGTCAGTCCTTCGGGACCACAAGGCCCAGGATCGGGCCCATCGGCAGCCCCAGGTCGCGCCGCCCCAAGGCAGGCGCGTAGAGGCGCGACACCTGTCCATCCAGGTACAGCGCGTTCGGCACCCCCAGGTGATCGCGGAAGAACCGCGCGAACTGATGGAAATTCACCTGCCGGCCCGACATCGCCAGATAGGCCCGCGACCCGTCGCGCGTGACGCCCACGCCGTTGCGCAGATACAGGCTGTCGCTGCCCGCCAGGAATCGCGGATGCAGTGCGCCGTCGATCACCAGCATCGGCCCCGATTGGGTGGCGTGGCGGCAGGCGGGCGGGCGGGCGGCGAAGGCCCGCGATTCGATCACCGCGAAACGGTCGGGCAGCACGCAGAACACGCCGTTCGGACGCAGGCCGAAATTCCCCGGCCCGGCGGCGGTCACCAGGCGGGCGCGGCGCACACCGCCTTCGATCAGCAGGCCCACGGGGCTGCGGTCGGCGTGGTACATCCCGCCATTGGTGGCAAAGGCCAGCTGGCCGCCCGTCGCCTCGACCGCCTGCGCGACGCGGGCAAAGCTGCCATAGACATCGCCGTCGGGGGCGGTGTGGAACACGCGCAGGTCGGCGCCCGCCGCCACCTCGCACACCGAATAGGGCAGCCCCTCGTGGTCCACGGTCCGGCAGTCGGCGCGCGCGGCGCTGCCCGGGGCCAGCGCCAGCAGCAGTCCGCACAGGACGCTAAGCGCCGTCCGCATCATCGGCTTCGCGCCCCGCCGCGATGTCGCGCTGCACCCGGTCATCGGCGAACAGGCGCCGCGTCGCGTCCAGCGCGTCAAAGGTTTCGTCAGGCCGGAACCGCAGGTCGGGCGCGAACTTCAACGCCAGCACGGCGGCCACCCGACGCCGCAGCTCGCCCCGGTTGCGGGCCAGCGCGGCAATCGCCGTCTCGACCCCGGTGCCGCCCAGCGGCATCACATGCACCGTGGCCACCTTCAGGTCGGGCGACACACGCACCTCGCCCACGGTGATCGACATGGTGTTCAGGTCGGGGTCATGCACCTCGGCCCGGCCCAGCACCTCGGACAGGGTGCGCCGGATCAGTTCGCCGACGCGCAGCTGGCGCTGCGACGGGCCACGCGCAGAAGGGGGGCGGTTCGACATGCGCCCCACATAGGGCCTTCGTCTGCCCCAGGCAACCGTGCCCTTTGCAGCGCCGGTCCGCTTGCGCTAGGCAGGGGCGCCAGACGGGGGATGCGATGACGGACAGACCGGGCCTTGTGATCACCGGCGCCTCGGGGCGCATGGGCCGCATGCTGATGCAGACCGTCGCGGACGACCCGCGCGTGCGGCTTGCGGGCGCGGTGGAACGTGCCGGGCACCCCTGGGTCGGGCAGGATGCCGGCGTGGCGATGGGGGGTGCGCCGCTTGGCGTCATCGTCACCGACGACCCGCTTGAGGCGATGGCCCGCGCGCAGGCGGTGATCGACTTCACCGCCCCCGCCGCGACGGTGGAATTCGCGGCGCTGGCCGCGCAGGCCCGCGCCGTGCATGTGATCGGCACGACCGGGCTGGAACCGGCGCATCTGGCGCGCATCGCCGCCGCCGCCCGGCACGCCACGGTGATCCGCGCGGGCAACATGAGCCTGGGTGTCAACCTGCTGGTGGGGCTGACACGGCGCGTTGCGGCGGCGCTGGGCACCGACTGGGATATCGAGGTCGTCGAGGCGCATCACCGGATGAAGGTCGATGCGCCCTCGGGCACCGCGCTGATGCTCGGGCAGGCCGCCGCCGAGGGGCGCGGGCTGAACCATGCCGAGGTCCGCGTCGCGGGCCGCGACGGCATCACCGGCCCGCGCGAGCCCGGCAGCATCGGCTACAGCGCGATACGCGGCGGCGATATCGTGGGCGAACATGACGTGATCTTCGCGGGCACCGGCGAACGGGTGGTGCTGCGCCATGTCGCGACCGACCGCGCGATCTTTGCGCGCGGTGCGCTGGCCGCCGCGATCTGGGGGCAGGGCAGGCCGCCGGGGGAATACAGCATGGCGGATGTGCTGGGGCTCTGACCTGCCGTTCACGCAGCCGTCAACGGCCAGAAGTGATCCGACCGGCCCCCGGCGCCGTAAAAGGAGCAATACCCGTCCCCGGATCCACCAAGCCGAGTGCCGTCATGCTGAAAACCGCCGTCATCGCCCTGTCGATCCTGTCCGCCACGCCGGCGCTGGCCTTCGACCGCATCGCCAGCAAGTCCGATTTCGTCAGCCTCGTGTCGGGCAAGGCGCTGACCCGCATGGGCATCACGCTGACCGTGAAGCCCGAGGGGGTGATCGAGGGGCGCGCCTTCGGACAGCCGGTCACCGGGGCCTGGCAGTGGTCAGGCGGGCTGTTCTGCCGCGACCTCTATTTCGGCAAGCGCGACCTCGGGCCGAACTGCCAGGTCGTGCAGAAGAACGGTGACACGCTGCGCTTCATCGCGGACGAGGGACGCGGCGACTATGCCGACCTTCGGCTGAAATAGGCCATCAGTCGCCCAGTTGCAGCACCCCCCCGGCCAGCAGCCCGACCATCGCGGTCTGGTCCAGATAGCCCGTCTCGGGCAGGCCCCGTGACGCCTGGAACCGGCGGATCGCGCGGCGCGTGCGCTCGTCAAAGGTGCCGTCGACCTGGCCGGGCGCGAATCCCAGCGCTTCCAGCCGCTGTTCGATCAGGTTGCGCGCCAGCCCGCCCAGGTTCAGCGCCTGTTCCGCCGCCTCGGCACGGGCACGGTCGGCATCCGACAGGGCCGGGGTCTGCAATGCCTCGATCCTGGCTTGCGCCTCGGCGGTGAAGGCGCCGCGCGGAAAGGCGGCCAGATACTCGCGATAGGCGCGCACCGTGTCGGCGCCGCGCGCGCGGTCCCAGGCCGCGCGGTCCTGCGCCGCCGCCTGCTCGCGCCGGTCGGCCTCGATCCCGTCAAGCCGCGCCTGCGCAAGTTCCGCGAAAAGCCCGTCCGGATAGCGCTTCAGATAGGCCCGCAGCCCCGCCTCGTCGCCCCGGGCGCCGGTCTGGTCCCAGAACAGCCGGTCCTGGCGTTCCTGTTCGGCCCGCCGCGCCGCCGCCTCGGCCTCCAGTTCCGCGGCCCGCCGGTCGGCCTGCGCCGTCAGCCGCAGGATCTGGTCGCGCGTCAGGAACCCGTTCGCCGCCTCGGCGTTCGCGCGTTGCCAGGCGGTGATCGCCGCGCGCGATCCCGGGCCGAACAGCCCGTCGATGCCGCGCGGATCGAACCCCAGCAGCGACAGTTGCCGCTGCACCGCCCGCCGCTGGTCGCGGCTGAGGTTCAGCGCCTCCTCTGCCGCGCGGGCGCGGGCCACCGGATCGGCGTTGATCCGGGCCACCTCGGCCCGCGCCTCGACCAGATGGCGCCCGGCGGGCCAGCGGGTGATGTAGTCCTGCCAGGCCGCCAGCGTTCCCGCCCGCCGCGCCGCCGCGACCTGCCGGTCCTCCTCGGCCCGTTCGGCTTCGGTCTGGGCGGGCGGCAGCGGTGCGGGCACCGGGGCCGGGGCCGTCACCGCATCCGTCCGGAACGGCAGCGGCGCCAGAAATCCCTGCGCCCCAAGCTCGGGCGCGGCGGCCAGCATCTGCGGCAGCGAAAGCCCCCGGCGGGTCAGGTGACGCGCCGCGAAATCCGCCACCCGCACCGCATCGCCCTGCACCACCGTCACCCCCTGCGGAATGTCCAGCGGTCCGATCCCCGGCGTCAGCCCGCGCCCCAGCGAGATGCGCCGCGCCTCGGTTCCCAGCAGCACGACCGCGCCCCCCGGCACCTCGGCCGCCACCGACAGGATGGCCGCCACCGACAGCCCGGCCGCGCCCACCGTCGCGACATCCGGCACCGAGGCTTCGGTGCCCAGGAACCAGGTCTGCCCCGCCGCCTGCACGAAATGCCCGGCAACCATGATCACCACCCGGTCCCCCGGCGCGATCTGGCCCAGCAGTTCCGACAGCCGCGCGCGCAACCCCTCGGCAGTCTGGTCGGTGGCGCCCAGTGTCACGAACCCCTCGGCGCGCAGCACCGGTGCCGCCTGGATCGCGGCCACCGCCCCGGCGATGTCGGCGGCATCGGCATAGTTCGAATTGGCCAGGACCAGCGCGCGGTCAGCGGCGGCCGCCGGCCCCGCCATCGCCATCAACGCCACAACCAGTGCCCGCATGGCCCATCCTCCCAAGGTGCCGGGGCCTCAGTCGTAGCGGCGGCGATCCTCGATCACCTTGCCGTCGTTCGGCAGTGACCCCGGCGGAACAAGCTCGACCTTACCACGCAGCTTCAGGGTTTCCAGAACCGATCCTTCATAGATCGCCGGGTTGGCCGCGCGCGTTTCCAGCATCACGGTCATCGCGTCCATCTCGCCTACGCGGTCGGCGACCACCCGGGCGCGCGCCACCTCGGGGTGGCGCGACACCAGATCGGCCACCTGTTCGGGCCGCACGAACATGCCCTTGATCTTGGTCGTCTGGTCGGCGCGGCCCATCCATCCCCGGATCCGCAGGTTGGTGCGCCCGCAGGGCGATTGCCCCGGCAGCACCGCCGAAAGATCGCCGGTGGCGAAGCGGATCAGCGGATAGTCCGGGTTCAGCGTGGTCACCACCACCTCACCCACCTCGCCCTCGGGCACCGGATCGCCGGTGCCCGGCCGGACGATCTCGACCACGACCCCCTCGTCCACGATCATCCCCTCCTGCGCCACGCTCTCATAGGCGATGTTGCCAAGGTCGGCGGTCGCATAGCATTGCAGGCACAGGATGCCCCGGTCGGCATATTCGCGCCGCAGGCTGGGAAACAGCGCGCCGCCCCCCACCGCCGCGCGGGCGAACCGCAGCGCAACGCCCATCGCATCGGCCCGGTCCAGGATCACCTTCAGGAAGTCCGGCGTGCCCGCATAGGCGGTGGCGCCGCAATCGGCGGCGGCGCGCACCTGCAGGTCGGTCTGCCCGGTGCCCGCCGGAATCACCCGCGCACCCACCGCACGTGCCCCGGATTCAAAGATCATGCCCGCCGGAACCAGGTGATACGAGAAACAGTTCTGCACCACGTCGTCCCGCCCGATGCCTGCGGCATGCAGGAACCGGCCGACGCGCCACCAGTCGGGCGTGGTGCGCCCGATCTCGTAGATCGGCCCCGGCGACTGGAACAGGTGTTCGAAATCGCCGCCCTCCGGCAGGAAGCCGCCCATCGGCGGCATCAGGCCCTGCGCCTCGGTCAGCGCGGCCTTGCGGATGACCGGCAGGCGGGCCAGCGCCGCCGCATCGGTGATCGACCGGGGGTCCACCCCGGCCAGTGCCGCGGCCATCGCCGGGGCGCGCAGCGCGCGGCCCACCTGCGCGGGCAGGGCGCGGGCCAGATCGTCGGCGCGCGCGTCGGCGCTCCGCGTCTCCAGGGTGTCATAATGGCCCACGGTCCTGTCCTTCGGCATCGCGTCCCCCCTCATCGGCCCGTCCTCACGCCAGCCACCGCTTGCGGCGCCGGTAGCTGCGCACGTCGCGGAACGACTTGCGGCCCTTGTCCGACATGCCGAGGTAGAACTCCTTGACGTCCGGGTTCTCGCGCAGCGCGGCGGCCTCGCCCTCCATCACCACGCGCCCCGATTCCAGGATGTAGCCGGTATGGGCAAAGCGCAGCGCGACATTGGTGTTCTGCTCGGCCAGCAGGAAGGTCACGCCCTCCCCCTCGTTCACCGCCCGCACGATCTCGAAGATCTGCTCCACCAGTTGCGGCGCCAGCCCCATGGACGGCTCGTCCAGCAGGATCATGCGCGGCCTCGCCATCAGCGCCCGCCCGATCGCCGTCATCTGCTGTTCGCCGCCCGAGGTATAGCCCGCCTGGCTGCGCCGCCGTTCCTTCAGCCGCGGGAAATAGTGGTAGACCCGTTCAAGGTCGGCGGAAATCGCCCCGGCCCCGTCACCGCGCGTATAGGCCCCGGTCAGCAGGTTCTCCTCGACCGTCAGGTGTTCGAAACAGTGTCGGCCCTCCATCACCTGCACCAGCCCCCGGCGCACCAGGTCGGCGGGGCCCATCGCGGCGACGGTTTCGCCGCCATAGGTGATGCTGCCCTTGGTCACCTCGCCCCGCTCGCTGGCCAGCAGGCCAGAGATCGCCTTGAGCGTGGTGGTCTTGCCCGCCCCGTTGCCGCCCAGCAGCGCGGTGATCCGCCCCTCGGCCACCGACAGGCTGACACCCTTCAGCACCAGGATGACGTGGTTGTAGATCACCTCGATATTGGTGACCTCCAGCAGCGCGGGTTTCACGGGGCTTGCGTCGAGCATCGGAACCGTCCTCGGGATGTCCCCGGCCGGGCGGATGCCCGGCCGGGGTCGTGCCTCAGTTGCAGCGCTTGGTGATCGAGTTTTCCGCCGCAAAGGCGCCGGCATCCTCGGCAACGAGCATGTCGATCACCTCCTTGTCGCTCTCGATCCAGTCGGTCAGCACGTTCCACTTCTTCGCGCTGGCATCCCACTGCTGGATCAGGCCGCGCCCGACGCCGCCATGGTTCTCGCAGGTCACGCTGAAGGCCGGGCCGAAGTTCGGCAGGCCCAGTTCGGCCATCCGCGCCTCGGTGATCTCCAGCTGTTCCATCCCGTCGCGCATCATCGCGGGCGTGATGTTCGGCGTGCCGTGGATTTCCTGCGCCTTCTTCGCCGCCTCGGCCGCCAGCATCGCCGCATAGATGCCGCGCGAATACAGCACGCTGCCGAACTGGTCGCCCGCGCCCGCCGCCTTGCCGGTGTCGATGACGTATTTCTTCAGGTCGTCATACAGCGGAAAGTCCATGCCCGTCTGGTGCATGTTCAGCGACTTGTAGCCATTGGCCCCGTCGCCCGCCGGCAGCACGTCGTTCTCCGACCCCGACCACCAGACGCCGATGAAGTTCTCCATCGGGAAGCGGATGTTCGCGGCCTCCTGCACGGCCGTCGGGTTCATCACCCCCCAGCCCCACATCAGCACATAGTCCGGCCGGTCCCGGCGGATCTGCAGCCACTGCGACTTCTGTTCCTGGCCGGGGCTGTCCACCGGCAGCGCGGTGAACTCGTAGCCGTGCTTCTTGGCCAGCTCCTCCAGCGTGCGGATCGGCTCCTTGCCATAGGCCGAGTTGTGATAGACCAGCGTGATCTTCTTGCCCTGCAGGCTGCCGCCGTTCTCGCCCAGCAGATAGTTGATGATGATCGACGCGCCGTCCCAGTAGTTCGCGGGATAGTTGAACACGTGGCTGAACACCGTGCCGTCCTTGGCCGAGGTGCGGCCATAGCCCATGGTGTGCAGCGGAATGCCGTCGGCGGTGACCTTGGGGATCAGCTGATAGGTGATGCCGGTCGACAGCGGCTGGATCACCAGCGGGTTGTCGCCCTTGATCGCCTCATAGCATTCCACGCCCTTCTCGGTGTTGTAGGCGGTCTCGCACTCGGTCATCCGGATGCGCACGCCGCCGATGCCGCCGTCCCGCTCGTTCAGCAGGGTGAAATAGTCGGCATAGCCATCGGCGAAGGGGATGCCGCCGGCCGCGAAGGGGCCCGTGCGATAGGACAGCGAGGGGAAGTGCAGGTCTTGCGCAAGGGCGGGCACCGCCGTCGCCATCGCCGCCGCGACCAGGGCCGCAAATCTGAGTTTCATGGTGTCGTTTCCTCCCGGGATGTTGGTTGTCGGTATCAGTTCGGTGCCGGTTGTCCGGTTCTTGGGTCGCGCCCCGCCCCTAGTGCGGAAAGGGCCAGAGCCGCAGTTTCTCTTTCGCCACGCGCCACAGCTGCGCCAGGCCATGCGGTTCCGCGATCAGGAACACGATGATCAGCAGGCCGACGATGATGAACTCCAGATGCGCCGCCAGATCGGTCGGCCAGCCAAGCTGCCCCACCAGCACATTCTTCAGGAACACCGGCAGCAGCACCAGAAAGGCCGCCCCCGCCATGCTGCCGAAGATGCTGCCAAGCCCGCCGATGATGATCATGAACAGCACCAGGAAGGACTTGTTGATGCCAAAGCTCTCGCCCACCTCGGCCGCGCCCAGATAGACCGCAAAGAACAGCGCCCCCGATATCCCGATGAAGAAGGACGAGACCGCAAAGGCCGACAGCTTGGTGGTCAGCGGGTTGACCCCGATGATCTCGGCCGCGATGTCCATGTCGCGGATCGCCATCCATTTCCGCCCGATGGTGCCGCGCGTCAGGTTCCGCGCCAGCCAGGCCAGCCCGAACAGGAACACCGCGCAGACCAGGTACTTCGCCGCGGCCGTGGTGTTCGGCCCGGTCAGCGCGATGCCCAGCAGCGTGCGTTCCGGCGCGCTGATCTGGCCCGAGGCCGAATGGTTGTAGAACCACGGCACCTTGTTGAACAGCCAGACCAGAAAGAACTGCGCGGCCAGCGTCGCCACGGCCAGGTAGAACCCCTTGATCCGCAACGAGGGCAGGCCGAACAGCACCCCCACCCCGGCTGTGATCCCCCCGGCCAGCAGCACATGGATCAGGATCGACACCTCGGGAAAGGCCGTCATCAGCTTGTAGGTGGCATAGGCCCCCACCGCCATGAACCCGCCGGTGCCCAGCGAGACCTGTCCGCAATAGCCGGTCAGGATGTTCAGCCCGATCGCCGCGATGGCATAGATCAGGAAGGGCACCATCACCGCGTTGGCCCAGTAGTCGGTGATGACGAACGGGATCACCCCGAAGGCGATCGCGATCACCAGGTAATAGCGGACCCGGTCGAACGCGATCGGAAAGGTCTGCGCGTCCTCGCGGTAGGTCGTCTTGAAGTCGCCCGCCTCACGGTAGAGCATCGGTCATGCCCTCCCGCGCAGGCCGCCGGTCGCGGCGGTCAGGCTTGCTGCGGGTCGCCCTGCCGGACGTGGCGCCCGATGGCCAGGTCGCGCGTCAGCCGTTCGACCCGCGCCCGCGCATCCGCGCCCAGCGCCAGCCCGATGGCCGCCAGCCCCACCATGTTCGGGTCCAGCCCATGCCCCGTCACCACGCCGCCCACGGCAAAGGCCGCGAACAGCCAGAAGGCCGAAAAGCCCACGGTCGTCATGACCGCCCAGAATTTCCTCGACACTGTCGTCATCCCTCCGCGGCGCGATGGCGCCGATCCTCCGGCCCGCAGTCAACGGCAAGGACCGGCCCCGGGGCAAGACAAATTCGCGACAGTCCGCATATGTGACCGGCATCTTCCTCAGACCCTTTCGATGATGCGCTCGCCGAACAGGCCCTGCGGCCGGAACACGAGGAAGATCAGTGCCAGAACATAGGCGAACCAGTTCTCGGTCGCGCCGCCGATATGCCCGCCGATGAAGAACTCGAACAGCTTTTCCCCCATGCCGATGATCAGGCCGCCGACGATGGCCCCGGGGATCGAGGTGAACCCGCCCAGCATCAGCACCGGCAGCGCCTTGAGCGCGATCAGCGACAGGCTGAACTGGACCCCCGACTTCGACCCCCACATGATCCCCGCGACCAGCGCCACGAAGCCCGCGATCGACCATGTCATGACCCAGACGAAACGCAGGCTGATGCCGACCGACAGCGCGGCCTGATGGTCGTCGGCCACCGCCCGCAGGGCGCGGCCGTATTTCGTGTACTGGCTGAACATCGTCAGCGAGATCACCAGCGCCGCCGCCACGAAGGCCGCCACGACATCCAGCCGGTCGATGAAGAACCCGTAGCCGAAGGCGTTGTAGGTGAAATCGTCGATGGCCCCCGACATGCCCTGCGGCAGGCCGACGTCCAGCTTCTTGATCTCGGCCCCCCACATCACATCGCCCAGGCCCTCCAGGAAATAGGCCAGCCCGATGGTCGCCATGAACAGGATGATCGGCTCCTGGTTGACCAGGTGCTTCAGGATGTAGCGTTCCACCAGGATCGCCAGCCCCACCATCACCAGCGCCGTGATCGCGATCGCCAGAACCGAGGGCACCTGCCAGCCGAACTTGTGCAGGTTCGTCCCGAAGGTCGCGTTGATCAGATGGGCAAAGGGAACCTGCCCGTTCTGGATGCCGACCAGCGTCAGCGCCGCGAACAGCGCCAGCACCCCCTGCGCATAGTTGAAGATGCCCGAGGCCTTGAAGATCAGCACGAAGCCCAGCGCGACCAGCGCATACATGATCCCGGCCATCAGGCCGTTCACCGTCACCTCGGCGGCATAGAGCACCCAGTCAGGCATGGCGGGGGCCCCCCGTTGTCGTGACGGGTGTCGGTACGGATGCCATACGCATGCCAGACGCATGCCAGACGCGGAACCTACGCATGTGCCACCCCCAGATAGGCGTCGATCACCGCCTGGTTGTTGCGCACCTCGTCGGGCGTGCCGTCGCCGATCTTCTTGCCGTAGTCCATCACCACCACCCGGTCCGACAGGTCCATCACCACGCCCATGTCATGCTCGATCAGGCAGATCGTCGTTCCGAATTCGTCATTCACATCAAGGACAAAGCGGCTCATGTCCTCTTTTTCCTCGACGTTCATCCCGGCCATCGGCTCGTCCAGCAGCAACAGCTTGGGCTCGGCCGCAAGGGCGCGGGCCAGTTCCACCCGCTTCTTCAGCCCATAGGGCAGGCGGCCCACCGGGGTCTTGCGGATGTGCTGGATCTCCAGAAAGTCGATGATCTTCTCGACCTTCTCGCGATGCTCAACCTCTTCCCTCTCCGCCCGCCCCCACCACAACATCTGGTCCAGCATGGTGGATTTCATCAGTGTCAGGCGGCCGGTCATGATGTTGTCCAGCACGCTCATACCCTCGAACAGGGCGATGTTCTGGAAGGTCCGCGCGATCCCCTGGCGGGCCACCTGATAGGGTTTCAGCGGCGGCCTGCGGCTGCCCCGGAACCACACCTCGCCCTCCTGCGGAACGTAGAACCCGCTGATCACGTTCAGCATCGACGACTTGCCCGCGCCGTTCGGCCCGATGATCGCCCGGATCTCGCCCTCGCGGATGTCGAACGAGATGTCGGTGATCGCCTTGACCCCGCCGAAGCGCAGGGTGATGTGTTTCATCTCCATCAGCACACCACCGATGGTCCGGCCGTCGGGGGTGACGAAGGCGTCGGGTGTCGAGGCGTTCATTCTGCGGCCATCCTCTGAGGCACCGCGCCGCCCGCGTCCATGATCCGCAGCGTCGCCCGGATCGCGCCCTTGCGGCCGTCCTCATAGGTGACTTCGGTTTCGGTATAGACGGTGTCCGCTCCGCCATAGAGGGCGCCGATCAGGTCGGCGAACTTCTCCTCGATGATCCGGCGGCGCACCTTGCGGGTGCGCGTCAGCTCGCCATCGTCCGCGTCCAGTTCCTTGTGCAATATCAGGAACCTGCGGATCGTGCAGCCAGCCAGCATCGGGTCTTTCGCGATGCTCGCGTTCACCTCGTCCACATGGCCCGCGATCATCTCGTAGACCCGCGGGTGGCCTGCCAGTTCCTGATAGCTGGCATAGGCGATCCCGTTCCGCTCGGCCCAGTTGCCCACGGCCGTCAGGTCGATGTTGATGAAGGCCGTGCACCAGTCGCGGCCATTGCCGAAGACCACCGCCTCAAGGATCGAGGGATAGAACTTCAGCTTGTTCTCCACATACTTGGGCGCGAACAGCCGGCCGTCGGCCATCTTGCCCACGTCCTTGGCCCGGTCGATGATCCGCAGATGCCCCGTGCCTTCCTCGAAGAACCCGGCGTCGCCGGTGGCCACCCAGCCCTCGGGGTCCTTGGTCGCGGCGGTGCTGTCGGGGTTCTTGTAGTATTCGACGAAGGTGCCGGGCGAGCGATAGAACACCTCGCCCGTATCGGCGATGCGCACCTCCACCCCCGGCGAAGGCACGCCCACGGTGTCCGACCGGACCTGCCCGTCAGGCTGCTGGGTGATGAAGACCGATGCCTCCGTCTGGCCATACAACTGCTTCAGGTTGATGCCAAGCGCCCGGTAGAAATCGAAAATCTCGGGTCCGATCGCCTCGCCCGCGGTATAGCCCACGCGGATCCGGCTGTAGCCCAGCGTGTTCTTCAGCGGGCCATAGACCAGAAGGTTGCCCATCGCATAGGCCATCCTGTCGGCCGCCGACACCGGCTTGCCGTCAAGGATCGCCGGACCGACCCGCCGTGCCAGGGCCATGTAGCGGTCGAACAGCCGCTTCTTCAGCGGCGAGGCATCCTCCATCCGGATCATCACCGATGTCAGCTGCTGCTCGAACACCCGGGGCGGCGCGAAGAAATAGGTCGGGCCGATCTCGCGCAGGTCGGTCATCATGGTGGCCGGGCTTTCCGGGCAGTTCACGCAGAACCCCGCCCACATCGCCTGTCCCACGGAAAAGATGAAATCGCCCACCCAGGCCATCGGCAGATAGGCCAGGATCTCCTCGGTCTCGGTGAGCCGGTCAAAGTCGCAACTGGCGCGCGCCGTCTCGATGATGTTGCGGTTCGACAGCACGACGCCCTTGGGCTTGCCGGTGGTGCCGCTGGTGTAGAGCATCACGCAGGTATGGTCGTGGCGCAGTGCGGCGATCCGCGCGTCCAGTTCGGCGCCGAAGCGCTGGTGGGCGGCGCGGCCCTCGGCCACCACATCGGCCATGGCGTTCATGCTGGAATGGTCGTACTTCCGCATCCCCCGGCGGTCGGCATAGACGATCTGCTCGATCGCGGGCAGGCGGTCCTGAACCTCCAGCACCTTGTCGACCTGTTCCTGATCGCCGCAGACGACAAAGCGCGCGCCGCAGTGGTCCAGGACATAGGCCATCTCTTCCGCAACCGCGTCCTGGTACAGCGGCACCGGGATCGCGCCGCACATCTGCGCGGCCACCATGGCCCAGTAGTGCACGGGCCGGTTGTGCCCGATGATCGCGACGTGATCGCCCCGTGCCAGCCCCAGCGCCAGAAAGCCCAGTGCCATGGCCCGCACCTCGTCCGCGGTCTGCGTCCAGGTCCAGCTTTGCCAGATGCCGAATTCCTTCTCGCGGAACGCCGCGCGCGCCGGAAACCGCCGGGCGTTATGCGCCAGCAGCGCCGGAATCGACTGAAGATCGGGCAAGCCCGTGGATTCGGCCATGCATCCTCCCTGTGCCGCGGCGGGTCTTGATGCCCGGTCGGCCAATGGCGAAGGTCCGGGCGAAAGCTTGCGCGAGTTTTTCGCAATCCTTGCGAATTGTAACAGCCTGCGAAACCGCTTTCCGCAGCATCGGCACGGGTGCTAGCCATGTCGGCGGAGGTTGCCGATGGACGAAACGCTTGCCAGCCAGACCCGCGCGGGGCTGAACCTGATCCAGCAGGGGCTGTCGATCTTTGACCGCGACCTGCGGCTGGCGGTCTGCAACCGGCGCTATCAGGAAATGTTCGGCCTGCCCGACACCCTTGTCACGCCCGGCGCCCATTTCGAGGAAACCATCCGCTTCCTTGTCCTGCGCGGCGAATACGGCCCCCAGGACGACCCCGAGGCGGCGGTTCGGCAGCGCGTCGACACCGCCCGCGCCTTCCA
Organism: Paracoccaceae bacterium; assembly: GCA_019454225.1. Classification (NCBI taxonomy): domain Bacteria; kingdom Pseudomonadati; phylum Pseudomonadota; class Alphaproteobacteria; order Rhodobacterales; family Paracoccaceae; species Paracoccaceae bacterium. Next base: position 1,025,955 of record CP075370.1, read on the forward strand.
GCCGCATTACATGGAGCGCGAGCGCGCCAGCGGCCGATGGGTCAGCGTCGAGGGGGCGCCGCTGCCGCAGGGCGGCTGGGTGACCGTCTACACCGACATCACCGAGATCAAGATCCAGGAACGATTGCTGCGGGGCCGGTCCGAGGAACTGTCCGACCAGCTTCTGGCGCATGCCGAACGGCTGAGCCTTGCCAACCGGGAACTGGCCGCCACCATCGCCGCGCTTGAAGAGGCCAAGCGCGAACTGACCGAGATGGAGGCGCGCACCCGCCTGACGACCGAGATGATGCCCGCCCACATCGCCCATGTCGGCCGCGACCTGCGCTATACCTATTCCAACCGGCGGCTGTCCTCGGTGATCCCCGGGCGGCCGTCCGACATCCTCGGGCTGACCGGGCGCGAGGCGCTGGGCCCGGGCACCTTCGCGCGGATCCTGCCGCACCTGACCCTGGCGCTCGACGGCGAGCCTTCGGTGGTCGAGTTCACCGACGAGGAGTCCGGACGCCGCATCCGGGGCGCCTTCACGCCCGACCGCATCGGCGATGGCCCGATCAACGGCGTCTACATCCTGTCGATGGATGTGACGGAAGAGGCGCAGGCCCGCGCCGCCCTGACACAGACCCGCAAGCGCGAGCTGGCGGCGCAACTGACCTCGGGCCTTGCGCATGATTTCGCCAATCTGCTGACGATCATCCTCGGCCTTCAGGGGCGGCTGGAAAAGCTGGCGCTGCCGCCGGGCGGGGCCGAGCTTGTCGCGGCCACCATGGCCGCCGCGCGCCGCGGCGGCGTGCTGCTGGACCGCATCGCCTCGATGTCGGGGCGGCGCGAACTGCGCCCGGTGCCGACCGACCTGGCGGGCTTCGTGGCCGATCTCGGCACGCTCGCGGCGCCGACGCTGCCCGACACGGTGATGCTGTCGGTCGACGTGCAGGCGCCCGGCCGTCCGGTGCTGCTCGATGCCGGGATGGTGCAGGACGCGCTCCTGAACCTGATCCTGAACGCACGCGACGCCATGGCGGGCCGGTGCGGAACGATCCGCCTGACGGTGCGGGCGCTGCGCGACACATGGCTCGAATGCGCGGTCGAGGACGAGGGGCCGGGCTTCACCGATGCGGCGCTTGAGCATGCGCTTGATCCCTTCTTCACCACCAAGGGGGGCGAAGGGTCGGGGCTGGGCCTGTCGATGGTCTACGATCAGGTGACGCTGGCCGGGGGCACGGTGCGGCTGGGCAACACCGGCGGCGGCGCCCGCGTGGTGCTGCGCCTGCCGCTGCGGCTGGCCGATCCGCAGCCCGCGCCGCGCATGATCCTGCTGGTCGAGGACAGCGATGACATCCGCGAAGCGGTGCGCGGCATGCTGACGGCGCAGGGCCATGCGGTGATCGAGGCGGCGACGGCGGACGAGGGGCTGGCGCTGTCCGACCTGCCGGGAATCGATGTCGTGCTGTCCGACATCACGCTGCCCGGCCAGATGTCGGGGGTCGAGATGGTCGAATGGCTGGCGGCGCGCGGCCATCCCGCCCGGGCCTGCCTGATGACCTCGCTGCCGCCCGCCAATGCGCTGCGCGCCCGCGCCGCCGCGCGGTTTCCGGTGCTGACAAAGCCCTTCGATGCGGCTGTGCTGTCGGCCTTCCTTGCGGGGGCCGCCGCGTGACGCGCCCGCCCCATGTCGCCATCCTGGATGACGAACCCGAGATCCGCCGGATGCTGAAGGACGCGCTGGACGAGGCCGGGTTCCGCACCACCGCCTTCGCGCGCGCCACCGAGTTCGAGGCCAGCCTGAACCGTGGCACCCCCGATGTCTGCCTGGTCGACCTGGGCCTGCCCGACCGCGACGGGCTGGCGCTGGTGCACCGTCTGGCGCTGGAATCGGGCGCCTCGATCATCATCATCTCGGGACGCGCGCAGGTGCAGGACCGCGTGACCGGGCTGGAACTCGGGGCCGATGACTACATCATCAAGCCCTTCGACCCGGCCGAGGTGGTGGCCCGCGTCCGCGCCCGCCTGCGCAAGGCCCGCGCCGAGGCCCCGGCGGCCGCGCAGGTCGCGCGGTTCGCGGGCTGGACGGCGATGTTCGACCGCTACGTCCTGGTGGCCGAGGACGGCAGCGAAGTGCCCTTTTCCCATGCCGAGGGCGAGGTGCTGCGCCTGTTCCTCGATGCGCCCAAGCGCCTGATCAGCCGGGCGCAGATGCAGGAATGGCTGGGCGGCGCGGCAGGCGAAACCTTCGACCGCGCGATGGACGTGCGGATCTCGCGCCTGCGCACCAAGCTGGGCGAAGACCCCAGGAACCCCCGCCTGATCAAGACGATCTACGGCGCGGGCTACATCTTTCTGGGCGATGTCGTCTGGGGCTGACCCCGCCAGCCCCTTGCACCCGCGCCCGGCATCCACTACCACCGATCCGTCCGGCGGCGAGGCGGGTTGGCGGAGAGGTTACGCAGCGGATTGCAAATCCGTGTAGACCGGTTCGATTCCGGTACCCGCCTCCAGGACATCTGGCACTCCTGGGCTCGGCCCCGGCACTCCGCTTGCGGTGCCTTTCCGTCGGCATTTGGTCCGGTCCCATGATGGTGTCTTGGCCCCGGCATGTGCCGCGAAATCCTAACAATCCGTGAATCCGCATTACCTAACCATTTGAAATAGAACGGATGCCTGCAGCGTCCCACCGTGGGACGCCCCTGCGTGCGATCCCTCGCCTCGCTCAGCCTGGCAGGACAAAGGCCGCAAGGATGCGGCCCTCGGCCTGCGCCAGCCCACCCCGCAGCGCATGGCCTGCGGCGAACGGCGGGCAATCGGCGGCAAGCCTCGCGCAGAGGTTCGGGCCGTCGATGTCGATCTCCATCGCGTCGAACCCGATCACGCGGCGCGTGGTGGGGAACAGCGCCTTGTAGGCGGCCTCCTTCGCGGCAAAGGCAACCCGCGCCACGCTGCCCCGCGCCTGCTCCGATGCCGTCAGCACCAGCGCGGCCAGGTCGGGCGGCAGCGGCATGTCCGGCTCAAGGTCGATCCCGAGGCCCCGCGCGCCGGGCAGCACCGCGGCCAGGGCGCAGGCCCCGTCATGGCTGATCGACAGCGCGAGTCCGGGCGGCCAGACCGGGCTGCGGTCCGGCGCCATGGGCAGCGCCATGGCGGGCAGTCCCGCATCTGACAGTGCCGCCCGGAACGCCGCGCGACCGGCGGCGAACTCGCGCAGGCGGCCCGGCGTTGCGCCGGGCAGCGTTTCTCCGGGCATCAGCGGATGATCCGCCCGCGTGTCCGCCCGCCCCACGCCCGCCGCCGGCGGCAGCAGGCCGCGCAGCGCCGCAACAAGGTCAGGCATCCACCGGCCCGCGCGCCGCGCGCAGCGCGCGGCGGCTGGCCATCGCCTGCGACCGTGCATCGGCGCGATCGTTCCCCGACGGATCGCGTGCCGCCGCCGCTGCCGGGTTCGCTGCGGGAATGGCCAGGGGCGCGCGGGGCGCCACCCCCGCCGCGACATGCGCGGCCAGCGTCCCAAGCACCGGGAAGCGGAAGATATCGGTGATCGACAGCGCGACGGGGCCAAGGGCCGCCTTCAGATCCCGGTGCGCCTGCACGGCCAGCAGCGAATGGCCCCCGAGCGTGAAGAAATTGTCCGTGGGCTGCACCCTGGGCACGCCGAGGACGCGGCTCCAGACCTGCGCGATCGTGGCTGCGATGTCGAGATCGGGTGGCGGTGCGCCCGCCGGTGCCGGCGGGGCGGCGACGGCGGCAGGCGGCAGCGGTGCGCGGGCGACGCCGGGTGGCGGCAACGCCTTGCGGTCGACCTTGCCGTTCGGCGTCAGGGGCAGCGTGCCGAGCGCCACCAGATGCTGCGGCCGCATGTGTTCGGGCAGGGTGGCGGCAAGCGCGGCGCGCAGCGCATCCTCTGCCGCCGTGCCGGTCACATAGGCCACCAGCCGCACGTCGCCCGGCCGATCCTCACGCGCCAGAACCACGGCCTGACGGACGCCGGGCTGCCGCTCCAGCACGGCCTCGATCTCGCCCAGTTCGATGCGATAGCCGCGCAGTTTCACCTGATGGTCGGCACGGCCCAGGAAATCCAGCCGCCCGTCGTCGCGCCACCGCACCAGGTCGCCGGTGCGGTACATGCGGGCGCCCCAGGGGCAGGCCCTGTCAGCCGTGACAAAGGGATCGTCGCGGAAACGGTCCGCCGTCAGGTCATCGCGCCGCCAGTAGCCGCGCGTGACGCCCTCGCCACCGATCCACAGCTCGCCGGGCTGGCCGGGTGGAACGGGGCGCAGGGCGTCGTCCAGAACATAGACCTGCGTGTTGGCGATCGGGCGGCCGATGTTCGCCACGGCCTCGGCGGCGGCAACCTCTTCCACCGTGGACCAGATGGTTGTCTCGGTCGGGCCATACATGTTCAGCAGGCGCGCAGGCGTGGCCGCCCGCAGGTCGGCCACCAGGGCGCCCGGCAGCGCCTCGCCTCCCACCATCAGCGTGCGGACCCGCGACAGGGCCGTGCGTGCATCGCCGTCCATGGCGATCATCCGGGCCATCGACGGGGTGCATTGCAGATGGGTCACGCCATGGCGCGCGATCTGCGCCGCGATCGAGTAATCCCCCGGCGCGGGGCCGGACGCGCGGCTTGCGCGCACCACCTGAGCCAGCGGCCGCAAGCCTTCCAGCACCTGTGCGGGCGCAATGCCATAGTCGATCAGGCAGGCGATCTCGGTCACGCCCAGGGCGCGCACCTGATCGACCCTTGCAAGCGCGTCCTGCACCGTGCCGAACAGCCCCGAATCCTCGAAATATCGCTGGAAGGCAAAGTCCAGGATCGCCTCGCTTTCCTCAGGCGTCAGCGTGGACAGGTCGATGTCCATCGGCTGGGCCGCGCCTTGCGGGCGCTTGAAGGCGGGGAAGGCCCAGGCGTACTGCTTGATCAGACTGGCCGCCGAGCGCAGGTAGTCCTTCATCGGGCCGCGCGCGATCTCGCGTGCCGTCTCGCGGTCGGGCGCGAGATAGGTGTGCAGCATCAGGGTGATGGTGCCGCCCTCGGGGTCGTGGCCCGCCTCGGCCCGGGCCTGCTTGTACAGCGCGATCTTCTCGCCCACCTCGGCCACCGTCTGCCCCAGAAGGTGTGTCAGCAGGTTTGCCCCGATGCGGCCCGCTTCCTTCCAGGTCTCGGGATTGCCGGCGGTGGTAACCCAGATCGGCACCTCGCGGGACACAGGGCGCGGCTGGGTCGCCACGTTGACCGTGCCGCCGCGGCCGTTCGGGAAGGGCAGGGCTTCGCCCCGCCAGAGGCGGCGCAACTGGTCGATGCTGTCCAGCATGGCCTGGCGGTTGGCCGGCGGCGCGTTCTCGGGCCGCAGCACGAAGTCGTCGGGGTGCCAGCCGCTGGCGATCGCCAGGCCGGCACGCCCGTCGGTCAGGTTGTCGATCACCGCCCATTCCTCGGCGATCCGCAGCGGGTGATGCAGCGGGCCGACGCAGGACCCCGCGCGCACCCCGATGTTGCGCGTCACCGCCGCGACGGCGGCTCCGGTGACCGAGGGGTTCGGGTAGGGGCCACCGAAGGCATGGAAATGCCGTTCGGGCGTCCACACGGCGCAGAACCCGTGCTGGTCGGCGAACTTCGCGCCTTGCAGCAGAAGATCATACTTGCCGCGCCCCGCGCCGTCGTCGTTGCCCCAATAGTAAAGGCTGAATTCCATTCCGCCGCCCGGGCCCGACGCGATGGGCCCGCCCGAGACGAGCGCCCGGTTCGCATCGGAGGTCAGCACAACGGCAAAGCCGCGCGACAGAGTCCAGAACAGTTCCAGCACAGAAATGTCGAAGGACAGCGACGTGACGGCCAGCCAGGTGCCCGTTTCCGCGCCAAGGCGGTCGTCCATGCCCGCGAAGAAGTTCAGGACATTGCGGTGTTCGACCATCACGCCCTTGGGGCGCCCGGTGGAGCCCGAGGTATAGATCACATAGGCGAGGTCAGCGGGCGTGGCGGCGGCCGCGGGGTTGCCGTCGGGCGCGCCGTTCAGTCGGGGATCGGTGTCCATGGCCAGATGCGCGGCCCGTCCCGGCAGGCCCGGGGTGAGCGCCGATTGCGTCACGATCACCGGGCAGCCTGAATCCTCGGCGTAGAGTGCCAGCCGGTCCGCCGGATAGGCCGGGTCCATCGGCGCATAGGCCCCGCCCGCCTTCAGGATGGCCAGCGCGCCCGCCACCATGTCGGGCGACCGCGCCGCGCAGAGGCCCACCAGAACCCCGGGGCCGACGCCCATGCCGCGCAGCACATGCGCGGCGCGGTTCGCACGGGCGTTCAACTCGGCATAGCTCAGCCGCAGGTCGTCGCAGATCAGCGCCGTCGCACCGGGCGTGCGCGCCGCCTGCGCCTCGAAGGCCGCGTGCATCGTCAGCGTCCGGTCCCGGTCGCGTCCGGTCTGGTTCCAGCCCTCCAGGACCTGCGCCTCCTCGGCCGTCGTCATTGCCGGAAGGTCGGCGGGTGCGGCATCACCGGCGACCCCGTCGAGGGCGGCCGCGAAACGTTCCAGCCGGGCGGCCATCGCGGCGGCGGGGGCGGGGGCGATGCGCAGCGCGTCATGATGCAGAACGGCGCCCGTATCGGTCAGGGCCAGCGTGATGGCAGCCCCCGGCAGCGGCCCATCCTGCGAGATCGCAACCGGCGGCACGTCAACGCCCGCAAGCCGCCCATCGCGCAGGGCCAGATCACAGGCGAAGCCCGGCGCGCGGCGGGCGACCGAAAGCGCGGTGCCGAAGGTTTCGGCGGTGGCGGCCAGCGTGGCTGCCGCCTGTATCCGCAGCGGCACCCAGTCGGTCAGGATTCCGGGGGCGGGTGACGGGCCGGCGCGGAACGCGACGTCACCCGCCTCACGCCCGGTGATGCGCACCATGCCCAGCGCCAGCGCCCGCAAGGCGCGGTCGCGATGCATCGTCGCGGGCAGCGCCAGCGGCACCGCCCGCCAGTCGGCAAAACCCTGCCGGACGGCCGCGCCGGGATCGACCGGATCGAGCGCCAGCAATGCCGCGCGCACGGCCGCTTCGGCGGGTGCGGCCTGCGCGAGGACGGACGACAGATGCGCCGCTTCGTCCGCATCGGGCGATGGCAGGTGTCGCGCGGCGATGGTGCCCGGGCAGACCGCATCGCCGTCCGCCGAGCGAAGCCGCATCAGCCGCACCGCGCCGCTGCCACAGGCCACCACCAGCCCCGCAGGTGAGGCGCCCAGCACGGTGCCTGGCGCGCCGGTGCCAGCTTCCTCGATGGCGGTTCCGACCGACAGGATGCGCCCGTCGACAACGATCTTCGGTGTGGTCAGCGGGTTCCAGTAGGTGCCGTGGTCCAACCCCCGCACCAGGGCCGCGACCTGTCCGGCTGGGCTGCGAAAATCGAGACGGCCCGCCGCCGCCGGGCGGTCATGGCGCAGATGCAACGTGCGGCGCGTGAAATCCTGCGGCTGGCGCAGCGGCGCGCCCTGTTCCAGCATCGCCACCAGTTCGGGAAAGCTGTCCACCGCGGTCTCGAAGCAGCGGGTGTTCAGCGTCAGCGCCGTATCGTCCGCCGCGATCGGGAACATCCGTTGCAGCAGGATCGCACCCTCGTCCAGCCCGGGTGTCATCAGGTGCCAGGTGATGCCATGCGCCGTCTCGCCGCCGAGGATCGCCCAGACCGGCGCGTTCAGCCCGGCATGGCGGGGCAAGGGTCCGTCATGGAAGTTCACCGCGCCCACGCGCGCCAGCCGCAGCACCGGTTCGGGGATCACCGACAGGTTCGCGACCGACAGCAGCCAGTCGCAGGGCCCCAGCCGTTCGGCCAGATCGCGCCCCGGCGGCTCGACCCTCAGTCCTGTGGCGCGTGCCCAGTCGGCCACGCCCGCATGGCTGGTGACGACCGCCTCGATCGCATGGCCGCGTGCCAGCCACAGCCCACCGCATTCGACCGTCAGGCTTTCGTTGCCGATCAGGATCGCGTCCATCGCCCGCCCCTACTCTGCCGCTTGCCTCGTCGCCATGGCACGCCCCCGTGGCGAGATCATGGCATGCAGGGCATGGCTGCCCATGTCCCGCAGAAAGCGCGGCGGATCGGCCCTGTCCTTGCGCTGGATCAGGCAGCGCAGCCGCCACAGCGTGCCGCCCGCCAGATGGGCCAGGGTCGCGGCGATCCATGTGGCGCGGCCATGGACCTTGGTGAAGTACCGCATCCGGCTGTCGAACCAGTAGCCGGGCACGCGCCGCCATCCCTTCATGCCGGTCGAGGCCGATCCCACATGCGCGACGCGGCTTTCGACCACATAGTCGGCGGGCCACCCCGCAGCGGCGGCGCGGTGGCAGAGTTCCGTTTCCTCGAAATACAGAAAGAACCCCTCGTCAAACAGTCCGATCCGGTCCAGCACGTCCATCCGCATCATCAGCGACGCCCCGGCAAGCCAGTCGACCCGTGTGGTCGCCTGCGGGATCGGCTGCGCCACGATCCGGCGGCGCAGCAGGCGGCTGACCGGCCCGAAGCGCAGCGACGCCTCGAACTCGCCCGCGACCGAGGGGAACCGGAATGCGGTGCGATGCGGCGCACCATCGGTGCCGTAGATCGTGCTGCCTGCAAAACCCGTGCCGCGGTGGCGTTCCAGGTGATCGAGCAGCGCGCGGATGGCGTCGGGTTCCGGAAAGGCGTCGGAATTCAGGATGTAGACATAGTCGGGCCTGACACCGCCGGGCAGGCCTGCGCGTATGCCGACGTTGTTGCCCGCCCCGAACCCGCCGTTCCGGCCCGACTGGATCACCCGGACCGGTGTCTTGCCGTCGTCCGGCCCCTGCTGTTGCGCCGCAACCACCTCGGTCATCCGCTCGAACGATCCATCCTGCGAGTCGTTGTCCACCACGGTGATGGCGCCGTCGATCCTGGTCATCGCACGGCGCGCTGCATCCAGCGCGCGCAGCGTCATGTCGGGGCTGCGCCAGTTCAGGATCACGGTCAGGACAGTGGGCATCGGCTATTCCGCGGCCCGTGCCAGCGGCGCGAGCGAGGGCGTCTCGACCCCCGCGATCTCCGCCCGCAGGCGGGCAGCCAGGACGCGGACGTTGGGCTCCAGCACCATGCTGTCGTGGTCGCCCGGCACCTCGATCACGCGCAGGGCCGGGGCAAATGGGGTCAGGTCATTGTCGGGGGACACATATTCCCTGGCCCGGCTGACCCAGCGGCCGCCCGTCACCCGCCAGTGCCGATCCAGCGGCGGGCGGAACAGCACGGTCGCACCCATCCGCTGCGGCAGGGTATAGTCGGCCACCGAGGCGCGGAACGCCGCCTCGATCGCCGCGTTGTGGAAGGTACCCTCGGCCTCTGCCGCTGGCCCGGCCGCCAGGCGCCGTTTCCATTCGGCACGCGCCTGCAGCCATTCCCGTGCATAGGCGGGGCCCTTGCGGCGGAACTCCGCCAGCTTGATCATCGCCTTGTCGGCCCTGGAAAGAGCAGGGCGCACCGGCAGGGGCGTGTCCAGCAAGGCAAGCATCGCCACCTCCTCCCCGTCACCCTCAAGCTGCCGCGCGATTTCCCAGGCGGTCAGGCCGCCACCGGAAAACCCGCCCAGCAGGAAGGGGCCGTGCGGCTGCACCTGTCGCATTTCGGCGATGATGTCGGCGGCGGCGGCGGGCAGGCTTTCATGCGGCGCCTCATCCCCGTAGAGCCCGCGCGCCTGCAGGCCGTAGAACGGCCGATCGCCCCCCAGAAGCTGCGCAAGATGGCGAAGGTTGAGCACGTTGCCGAACATTCCCGCGACCAGGAAGAACGGCGTGCCCGGTCCGCCGTCGCGTTCGTGCATCGGCACCAGATGGGTGAACCTGCGGCGCGGAGCGGCGGCCTGGGGCCTTGCCCCCTCGGCCTCGACAGGGCCGATGCGGTCCTCGATCAGCCGCGCGCAGGCGGCGATGGTCGGTGCCTCGAACAGCACCGAGATCGGAAACTCGACCCGGAATGCCTTCTTGACCATGGCGAACAGCCGGACGGCGATCAGGCTGTGGCCGCCGAGGGCAAAGAAGTCATCCTCGACCCCCACCTTCGCCACACCGAGCAGATCGGTCCAGAACCCTGCCAGCGTGCGTTCGATCTCGTTTCGGGGTTCGACAAAGGCGGTATCCAGATCGGGCCGCTCGAAGGACTGGCCTTCGGGCCGCGCCGACTCGGTCCGCGCGGCCTGGGCGATCAGGGCGGGCAGGTCCAGCGACGAGACATAGACATGGCTGGACCCCAGCGACAGCGCGCGGGCAAAGGCCTCGACCCCCTCGGCCGGCCGGATGCCCTGGACCAGATTCGCGGCAAGCCGTTCCTCGGCCGCCGTCAGGCTGCGCTTGGCGGGGGTATCGTCGAACTCGAGATCGCGGGAAGAAACCGGCGCGGCGGTCAGCGCGCCCTCGATCCGCCGCATCGAGAAACCCCGCACCTCGGCCACGACCCGGCCTTCCGGATCGGCCAGCACGATGTCGAAGGCAGCAGAGCCCGCGGCGGCGCCGGGCGCAAGCCGGACATGGCTGGTCACCTCGGCCGGCAGCGGGGCGAACACGCGCAGGCGCCCGTAGGACAGCGGCACCCACAGGTGCGACGGCGAATAGCTCGGGATCAGGGGCATGGCCCAGCCTGTCGCCAGGTCCATCAGCGCCGGATGCAGCGGCCAATGGCCCGCCTCGGCACCGAACGCCACCGGCAACGCCAGCCGCGCGACGCCCTCGCCGTTCCCGAACGCCCGCGACCGGATGACCCGCCAGCGTGCACCGAAGGCCAGATGCGCCTCTTGCGGGCTTTCCAGGCCCTCGCCCGTTTCGGCCGTGCCACAGCGCAAGGCGGCGCCGGTATCGAACCCAGGGGCGGTGTCGCGCAGCGGTGCCAGACGGCCCTGCGCATGCGTGATCCAGCCCTGCCGCCCCTGATGGGTGACGCCCGACTGCACCTCGACCGCGAAGCCTTCGTCGGTCGCCGTCAGCCGAAGGCGCAAGGCGCGGTTGTCCCCGTCGGCCACTTCAAGTGCGCGGAAGAACGTGAGATCTGCCAGTTCGAAGGCCGTCATGCCCTCGGCGCGCGCCGCCTCGGCGACCAGTTCCAGATAGCCGGTGCCCGGGAACACCGCCTGCCCGCCCTTCATCCGGTGCTGGTCAAGCACCCAGTCGGCGGTGGTCAGGCGTGCCTCGTAGACCCGCCGCCCCGTGGCGTCAAAGCTCGCCTCGGTCAGAAGCGGCCCGGAGACAGGCAGGCGCGGTGCGGCGGGGCGGGTGCCCAGCCGGTCTGCCAGGGCCTCGGCCGCCATGCCCACGCCCGACCATATGCCCCAGTTCAGCGCCACGACCCGCGTCTTGCCGCCCGCCCGCGACTGTGCCCAGGCATTCAGGAACTCGTTTGCGGCCACGTAGTCCACCTGACCGGCCGGCGCCGTGACGGTGGAGGTTGACGCGAACACGACCATCCAGTCCAGCCGCCCGTCGGGAAAGATCGCGTCGAGCACCTGCGTGCCGTGCAGCTTGGGCGCGAGAACCTCCTCGACACCGCCGGGGGTCTTGCCCAGCATCGGCCCGTCGTCCACCACCCCCGCCGCGTGGATCACCGCCGCGATCCGCCCCAGCCGCGCCTCGCCAAGCGCTACGGCCGCGCGCATCTCGTCGGGGTTGCAGACGTCCGCGACCGCAACCTCGACCGTGCCGCCGATCGCGTCCAGCCGCTGCATCGCCAGGATCCGCCGCGACGCGGCATCGTCCGGGCCGCGCGCCGCCAGATGCGCAGCCCAGCCGTCGCGCGGCGGCAGGGGGCGGCGTGCCACGATGAGGATCTTTGCCTTGTGGTTCCGGATCAGGTCTTCCGCCAGCGTCAGGCCGATTCCGCCGAAGCCGCCCGTGACCATCACCGTGGCGCCCTCGGCCAGCGGCAGTTCGCCGACAGGCAGGTCCACGGCACGCAGTCCCCGTTCAAAGCGTCGCGCTCCGCGCAGGGCCGCCACGCTGTCGGCAGGCTGGGCCAGCATCTCCTCCAGCACCTGCACGACCAGCGGCCCGGGCACCCCGCCCCGTCGCGACGCGGGTAGCTCCAGGTCCAGCGTGGTGCAGGTCACGCCCGGCAACTCGCGCGGAATGATCCGCGCCGGGCCTGCGACCGCCGCCTTCTCGGGATGCGCAAGCCCGCCGTCGCGCAGGCGCGCTGCGCCGGTCGTCATGACCGTCATGTGGACGGGGCGCGGCACGTTTTCCTCGGCCATCGCCTGGCCCAGGAACAGCAGGCTCCAGAACCCCTGTTCGAGGTTCCGCTGGAAGAAGCTCGATCCCGGCCGGAAGGTTTCTGTTGCGGTCACCAGCCAGAAATGAGCGACCCGGGTTGGGGCCAGCCCGCGCGCCACCAGGTCGCGCACCAGCAGGTCATACCCTTCGCGCCCGCGCTCGGGCGACAGGGTGTAGGCGTCGCCATCGCGGCGGAACGCATCACCCGCGCGCACCGTGACGACCCGATGTCCGGCATCGCGCAGGCGGTCCGCGCAGGCGGCGGCAAGGCCGGTCTCGTCCGTGAAGATCGCCCATGTCTCGCGTGGCAGGCTGTCGAGTTCGGTTTCCACATCGGCGGCACAGTCGGCGGCGCGGGGTCGCCAGTGCGGCACCCAACCCCATCGGGCGATATCGTCGCTGCGTGCGGGCGCCGTCTCTGTCTCGACGGCTGCGGGGGTGCCGGGCGAAATGAAATAGGGCTTCCGCTGGAACGGATAGGTTGGCAGGGGCACACGCTGGCGCGCGGCCTCGCCCCAGACGGGTTCCCAATCGACCGTCACGCCGCAGGCCCAGAGCCGCGCGATGGTCGCCATGTGCCAGGCATCGTCGGCCATGGCCTGCCCGGGGTGGCGCAGCGCGGGGATCACCTGTCCGGCGGCGACACCGTTGGCCTGCGCCAGGGACGAAAGCGCCCGGCCCGGACCCATCTCCATGAACACCCGCCCGGGAACCTGCACAAGATGGGCCATGCCTTCGGCAAAGCGCACCGTGCTGCGCAGATGCGCGACCCAGTACTCCGGATCGGTGGCTTCGGCGGCTGTCAGCGGTCGGCCCGTGCGGTTGGAGATTACCGGCAGCACCGGCGGTGACAGCGGGATGCTGCGCAGGAAGTCACCGAACCGGCCGAGGATCGGTTCCAGCATGCGGGAATGCGCCGCGATGTCGATCGCGACGCGCTGCGTCTCGATCCCCTCGGCGGCAAGCCCGGACGCGAGATCGGCCAGCATCGCATCCGGCCCTGACACCACGCAAAGGCCCGGCGCGTTGACCGAGGCCATGTCAAGACCCTCGGGCAGGCGCGCGACAAGGTCCGCAGCGTCCATCGGAACCGATAGCATTCCGCCCGGTGGCACGGTGTCGAACAACTGGCCGCGCAGGTGGACCAGCCCGATGCAATCCTCGAACCGCAACACGCCGGCAAGGCAGGCCGCGGTATTCTCGCCCATCGAATGACCGATCAGGGCGTGTGGTGTCACGCCCCAGCTTTCGAACAGCCGTGCGAGGGCGTACTCCACGATCATGATCAGCGGCAACTGGACCGAGGGACGCTTCAGCCGCGCGTCGGCCGCTGCCTCGGCACCCCGGGCGGGCAGCCAGAGATCGCGGATCGAATAGTCCAGCCGTGGTTCGAGCACGGCCAGCCCGCGATCCACCCAGTCGCGAAACACCGGTTCGGTTTCGTAGAGGTCGCGCGCCATTCCAGCGTATTGCGCCCCGCCGCCGGGGAACATGAACACGACCTGGGGCGCTTCGCCCAGGTGGTCATGCGTCCAGACCCGCCGCGCGTCGGCCCCTTCCAGCAATGCCGCCGCCTCGGCATGGTTTTCGGCCACGATCACGCGACGCTTCTCGAAATGCCGCCGGCCCTGCTTCAGGGTCCAGGCCACATCGGCCAGCGGCTGTTCAGGATGTGCCCGCAGATGCGCGGCCAGCCTGGCCGACGCTTCGTCCAGTGCGGCGCGGGACCGGGCCGAGATGACGAGGGGCTGGAAGGGCCAGTCGCTTTCGGGGCTGGCCGGGCGCGCAGGCGGTTCTTCGATCACGACATGCGCATTGGTGCCGCCCACCCCGAGCGAGTTGACACCCGCCCGCCGGGGCGTTCTGCCCGCCGGGAAATCCGTCAGCCGGTCGGCAACGCGAAAGGGCGAGCCGTCGAAGGCGATCGCGGGATTTGGCGCCTCGAACCCCAGCGTTGGCGGGATCGTGCCGGTGGTCACGGCCAGAGATGCCTTGATCAGGCTGGCCACGCCCGCCGCCGTGTCCAGGTGCCCGATGTTTGTCTTGACGCTGCCGATGCGGCAGAAATCGACGGCGTCGGTGGTTTCGCGGAATGCCTGCGTCAGCGCCGCCACCTCGATAGGGTCGCCCAGGTAGGTGCCGGTGCCGTGGCACTCCACATAGCCCACGCTGTCGGCCGATATCCCCGCGACGGCCTGCGCCTCGGCGATGCAGGCGGCCTGCCCCTCGACCGACGGCGCAAGGTATCCGGCCTTTGCGGCACCGTCATTGTTGACCGCCGATCCCTTGATCACCGCCCAGACATGATCGCCATCGGCAATCGCGTCGGCCAGCCGCCGCAACACCACGCAGCCCGCACCGCTGCCAAAGACGGTGCCCTGCGCACGGTGGTCGAAGGCGTGGCAATGTCCGTCGGGCGACAGGATCTCGCCTTCCTGATAGACATAGCCGCGCCCCTGCGGCAGTTCGACGGTCACGCCCCCCGCAAGGGCCATGTCGCATTCGCCGTTCAGCAGCGCCTGGCAGGCGTAGTGGACCGCGACCAGCGATGTCGAACAGGCAGTCTGCACGTTGATCGAGGGACCCTTGAAGTCAAACACATGGCTGACCCGGGTGGCCAGGAAATCCTTGTCGTTGCCGGTGTGGCGCAGCAGGAACATGCCCGTGTCCTCGACAAGACCGGGGTTCGAGCACAGGTTGAAGTAGAAATAGCTGCCCATCCCGCAGCCCGCCCAGATGCCCACGGCACCCGGAAAGCCTTCTGGCGGATGGCCGGCATCCTCCAGGGCTTCCCATGCCACCTCGAGGAACTGGCGGTGCTGGGGGTCGAGGATTGCCGCCTCCTTGGGAGAGAAGCCGAAGAACTCGGCATCGAAGCGCTCGAACCCGTCCAACGGGGCGGCCGCCCGCACATAGCGCGGATGGCGCATGCGCGAGGGGCTTTCGCCGGCGGCCAGAAGATCGTCCTCGGTCAGCGGGCGGATCGACTCGATGCCCCGGACCAGGTTGTCCCAATACGCCGACACCGAAGGCGCGCCCGGCAGATGGGCGGCCATGCCCACGATGGCGATATCGTTCGCCCCGATGCGCGCGCCTTGCGTCACACTGTCCCCCGATTGCCTGCCCGTGCGCCTTGCCTGACGCCGCAAGCGCAAAATACCGCAAAGCGCCCCCCGGGGCCACCCGCCCGGGCCGATGGCACGAACCGTCGCGCGAGGGGCCACAATGCCGCAGAAATGCCGCATTCCCGCCTCGATTCCCGCCCGATCATGGCGGCGCGGGGCCATGTCGGCCGGGGCATCCGGTAAAATGCCGCGTATTCGCGCCGTCCCGCGAACAGTCGGCGGGTCAGATTGCGGTGCGTCTGCCCTGTGGCAGGGTTGCGGCCCATTCGGCCTGCGCCCGTTCCCGTCGGGCCCGCGCCAGTCCCTCGGCCCAGGCCATCAGCGCCCCGCCCATCAGCCACGTGAACGGGATGATCGTGTCATTCGGCAAGAGGTCGACAAGGTTCGCGGCATAGATCAGCGCCACCGCACATCCCCAGCGGCTGAATGCCAGGCTTTTCGACAGGATCGCCTCGCGCCCCAGCATCAGGAGCGGCAGCACCAGCATGCCGAACATCGCGGCATAGCCAAGCCAGCCATAGGTGCCCAGAACGATGATCCAGCCGCCGTCGGGTACCGACAGGATGCGCCCGTCATAGGGGTCGAGGATCAGGGACCGCCCGTATCCGCCCCAGCCGAACCAGAACTTCTCTTGCGCCCGCGCCAGAAGCTGTTCCTCGTTCAGGATGCGGTATTCGAGCGACTGGTGGCGTTCGGTGCTGATCGACTTGGCAAAGGCAAGAATGTCGTCCAGCGGCACCAGATGCGCGCCGCGCAGGAACGGATAGGTGATCACGATCACGGCCAGCGCGGCCCCCAGCAGCAGCTGCACGCGCCGGGGCGCGAACAGGATCACCGGGGTCAGTCCAAGCGCGTATGCCAACGGCCCGAGGCTGCGGCACTGCGTCAGGACCAGCATGAGGTACAGCCAGATCACTAGCCGTTTCGGGCGCTCTTCGGGTCCGGAGTCGCGCAGCAGGACAAGGGCCGACATGGCCGCCATCAGCGCGAAGAACGCCACCCACAACCCGTGTGGCATGAACACCATGGGCCTGAACCCGCCACCCCGCATGGACTGGCTGAAATCGTGCTGGAAGAACCCGTAGATCCAGGTGTTCAGCTGCGGCGACAGTCGCGCCTCCAGCAGCATCGGCAGCGAATAGATCAGCCCGGCCGTCACCAGTGCCTGCACCAGCATGCGCATGCCGTCATCCGTGCCAAGGAAGCGGCGGGCGAGGAAGAACGGGATCAATGCGATCAGCTGCCCCGCGACGTAGGAGATCGCGTCATAGGCCCGCAGTGCCGGCACATCGCCCAGGTAGATGGAGATCGGGTCGGGGTTTGTTACCGCCGTGGCGAAGGGGCTGATGACGAACAGCAGCAGCAGCACCCGCGAAACCGGCCCCGGCGGCAGCACCGGAACCCGTTCGCGCAGCAGAAGCAGCGTGAAGATCAGCGCGCAGAGGTTCGATATGGAAAACTTGTCCATGTCGGGAATGGCGGGAAGATCGAACTTCACCTGCTCCGGCGGCAGCAGCATGTAGGCCAGCAGGATGGCCCAGATCAGCGCCCGTGCAGGTGGCAGACGGGAGTAGAGTGCCCAGGCCAGCAGGGGCCAGGCAGCCAGCATCGCATAGGCAAGCGCATTTCCCATGGCGGGTCCCGACCGTCAGCCAACTGCCCGATAGCACGAAACGCCCCGCCGGACCATCGCAGGGGTCTGCGGAAACGGAGTGTTCGCGGACCGGGAGGAATCTGGCGGGTCGCCCCTGTCCGGGCCGCATGCTATGCGGCGCTTGAAGGAGAGGGCGATGGAGTTCCGTTTCGGCAGTACGCGTATCCGTGTCACCCACCCCGACCGCGCGGCGGCCGGGCGAGAGGTCGCGTCAAGGCTGGCAGCGGGGCGGGGGTTCGCGCTGGCCACGATCAACCTTGACCATCTTGTGAAACTGGGCAGCGACGAGGCGTTCCGTGCGGCCTATGCGGCGCAGGACATCGTGGTGGCCGATGGCAACCCGATCGTCTGGCTGTCGCGGCTGGCCGGGCGTCCGGTGCAGCTTGTTCCGGGGTCCGACCTTGTCGTTCCCCTTGTCGAACTGGCCGCGGCCGCCGGGGTGGCCGTGGCCATGGTGGGCAGCACGCCAGATGCTCTGTCCGCGGCCGCGCGCGATCTGGAGGGCCGGGTACCGGGGGCGCGCCTCGGCCCGCTGATTGCCCCACCCATGGGCTTTGATCCGTGCGGCGAGGCCGCCGCGGGCATCCTGGCAGAACTGGCGGCCGTCGGGCCCTGCCTGTGCCTGTTGGCGCTTGGCGCACCGAAGCAGGAACAGCTGGCCGCGCGCGGGCGGCACCTGGCGCCGCAGGTCGGGTTTGCATCGGTGGGGGCGGGGATCGACTTTCTGGCCGGCACCCAGGTGCGTGCGCCCGCATGGGTGCGTCGGATCGCGTTGGAGTGGCTGTGGCGGATGCTGTCGGCGCCGGGCCGGCTCGGGCCCCGCTATGCAGCCTGCGCTGCGATCCTGCCGGGACAGGCCGTGGCCGCGCTGCGGTTGCGCCAGCGCCGGGAGGGCGGCGGAACCTGACCGGCGCCCGCCTGTCACTTGTATTCGATCAGTGTCCTTCGCCGGCCGCGCAGTCGGGCGAGATGGAACCCAAGCACCCCCTGCGCCTCGGCGGGTTTGCCGAGGATCGAGAACGCCGCGGCCTGCCACCCTGCCCATCCCTCGGCTCGCCAGCGCCAGCCCAGCCGCAGGGCCTGCAGCGGCCAGGCCAGCAGGATCACCAGACCGACCGGGTGGACCAGCCCCGCCAGCAGGCCCGCCACCGGCACCCCTGCCCCCCAGAGCAAGGCCCTTCGGGTCTCGGCCAGCCAGTGCCGCTCGGGGGCGCTGCCGTGCAGGTGTGCGCCTTCGGCAAAGGCATGCCCCGCCCGCCGGGTTCGCTGCCACCATTGCGAGAACCGGGTCATCGCCGCGTCATGCAGCGTCATCTCGGTGTCGAGCCGCCAGACCGTGCCCCCCATCCGCCTCAGGCGAAGGCAGAGTTCGGGTTCCTCTCCGGCGATCAGGTCTGCGCGATAGCCGCCAACCGCCTCGACAGCGGCGCGGCGCATCATCGCATCGCCGCCGCAGGCATTGGCGGGACCCGGGGGCGTATTCCACTCACGGTCGGCCAGCCGGTTCCAGACCGAGGCATCGGGAAAGCGTTCGCGCCGCCGGCCGCAGACAACCGTCACCTCAGGACGGTCCGCAAGGAACGTCGCCGCGGTCTCGATCCAGCCCGCAGCCACGATGCAGTCCCCGTCAACGAACTGGAGCAGCGGCGCGGCCGCCGGATCGGCGGTCAGCACCGCAAGTCCCGCGTTGCGCGCCCGCGCGGCGGTGAAAGGGTGCGAGAGGTCAAGTTGCACGGTCGTGGCCCCGGCACGTTCCGCTGCCGCGACGCTGTCATCCGTCGATCCGCTGTCGACATAGATGATGCGCCGGACCCGTCCGCCCAGCGAGTCGAGGCAGGCCACCAGCCGCTCTCCTTCGTTGCGGCCGATCACCACGGCATCGACCTCGGGTCGACCGGCCGTTGCTGTGGCTGTGGCTGGATGGGCAGGGTGCATGAGCACGTTTTCCCTTGGGCACTGCCGCGATCCTAGGCCCTTCCGCTGGAACCCGCCACCATGCTGCGTTGCGGCGTCACGGGCGCTTCCCCTTTTCGCGGAAGCGTTTATCTGCTATTCACCCATGTGACGGGCGGGGGCCCAGTCGATTCCGCCGTGCTGCGCGGCACTCGGGTCTGTTCCGGGGCGCATGCGGGTGGCGGTGTCTACTGCGCCCGGGCCCGCTGCAAGGCGGGTCGTAGTGCGTACCCGAAGCGGGTTCTTCCCGCGCCTGCAGGAGCCGGTCCGACCGATGAGCATGCACAAGATATCGGGGTTGGAGGGTCAGCCGATCGACGATCCGGGGGCTCCGGCCATGGATGACGACAGCTTCCGCAAGCTCGCCGAGGAGGCGCGGCGCCCTTTGGGTGCTGCCGCGCCGCTGTTCCGTGCCCCGCCGGATGTCCAGCGTGCCGCCCCGCGCGGGCCGGTGATGAACCTGCCTGTACCCGTGCCACGCATCGAACCGCCGAACCCGGTGCGGGTCTGGCAGTCGCTTGCGCCGGTCACGCTTGACCCCTTGCGCGTGGAAAGAAACGGACTGTTCGCAAAACCGTCATCTCATCCCGCCGCTGCGGCCTTCGACATCCTGCGCACGCGAACGATCATCGCGTGCCAGGAGAACGGCTGGCGCCGGATCGCCGTCACGGCGCCGCGACATGGTTGCGGGACCTCGCTTGTCGCGGCCAACCTGGGCCTGAGCATGGCGCGGCGGCCTGATGCGCGTATCGTCCTGCTGGATTTTGACCTGCGGCACCCCGCGCTTGCCACCCGCTTCGGCCTGCGCGAGACGAACCGGATGCGCGACATGCTGACCGGGTTGGAACCCGTAGAAAGCCATCTGCTGCGTGCCGGGAACGCGCTTGCGCTTGGTCTGAACGGCCGGGCGGAGGAGGGGGCGGCCGAACTGCTGCAATCGCCGGATACGGCGGATGCGGTGACGCAGATGATCGACCTGCTTGATCCCGAGGCGGTCATCTTCGATCTGCCGCCCGCACTGGATTCGGATGACGTGATGGCGGGGCTGGCGTTGTTTGACGCCGTGATCCTGGTGGCCGACGGGACGCGCACCACCGCAGCCGACATCACGGCCTGCGAACGCCTGTTCTCGGGTCATCTGCCGCTGATCGGGGTGGTGCTGAACCGGTCGCAGGAACTGTCGTTGTCGCGCCCCTGGCGCAGGCGGGGGCGGCGCTGAGCGATGGGGCAGATCCAGTCGATTGACGAGTTCCTTGGCCTTCTGCTGCGGCGGCGGCTGGTGATTGCCGCCGTGGCCGCGCTCGGCAGCGTGCTCGCGGTGATGTATGCGCTGTCGCGGCCCGTGCTGTTCGAAAGCGCGGCGGTCATCCAGGTCGAAACCCCGACCGTCAGCGATGGAACCGTGCCTTCGGCATCGGCGCAGCGGCTGCAGGCGATCCAGCAACGGCTGACTACGCGCGACAACTTCCTGGCGATGATCGACCGGCACGGGCTGTATGCGGGTCTGCCCGCCAGCGATGACGAGAAGGTGCATATGCTGCGCACCGCCGTGCGGTTCCAGACGGTCGCGTCGGCGGCGCCTTCGGTCTATGGGGCTCCGCAGGCGATTTCGGCGGTGATCATTCTGGCACAAGCCGACTCGGCGCCAAGCGCCGCGCGGATCGCCAATGATGTGGCGCAACAGATGCTGGACGCCGGAGCCGAAACGCAGACGGGCCGCGCCCGCGAGGCGCTGACCTTCTATACCGAGGAAGAGCGCCGCGTGGCCGCGGAGCTTGCGGCGCTCGAGGTCGAGGTCGCAAACTACCAGCAGGAGCACGCCGACGCCCTGCCGGGGCTGCGCGACCTGCGGCGGGACGAGATACTCGGCATCGAAAGCGATCTCCGCGCGGTCGAGGGTCAACTTGTCGCCATCTCGGTGGAACAGGCGGCTCTGACGGCATCCGGCCGCACGCTGCGCGAGACCGATCGGCGGCAGATCGAGGCGCTGGCTGGTCAGGCGGGCATGCTGACCGCGCGGCGCGACGCGCTGATGACGCGGCGCGAGGAACTGGTGCAGGCGATGTCGCGCATGCCCGAGGTAGAGCGCGCGCTTGCCGGATATGACCGGCGGCTGGACCAGTTGCGCACCCAGTACGACCAGGTGACCCGTCGCCTGTCCGATGCCGATACCGCCGCGAAGCTGGAGGAACGCCAGCAGGCAGAACGCTTTACGCTTCTGGAGCGCGCGGTGATCCCCGACTATCCGGTCACCGGTGGACGGAAGAAACTGGCGCTGGCGGGTGCGTTCGTCAGCGTGATCCTCGGCGTGATCGTGGCCTTTGCACTGGATCTTCTGACGCCCTATGTGCGGACATCGGCGCAGATGGAGCGCCAGATCGGGCTGCGCCCGATCGTGGCGATCCCCGAGATCCGTCATGTAAGACGGTTGCGGGATGACGGGTTGCCGGTCCGGCTGGAACTCGTGGAGCGCGGGATCGCCGACGGGCTTGGCCTGCGGGCCCGGCCCGAGATGCTGCGCTATGGGCTGATCGCGCTGGCTATCGCGATGATGATTGGCGTGGCGTCGATGATCTGACGGCGGCGCCCGGCGCCATGCCGGATCGCGGCCTGTTTCAGCAGCCCGTACCCTTGAGCACCACGCCAACGGTACGGCCGAGGATGCGAAGATCTGTCGCCAGAGACAGGTTCTCTTCGTAGACCCGGTCGAACTCGGCGCGTGCCGCAAAGCTGGTGGCGTTGCGCCCGGCGGTCTGCCAATGCCCTGTGATGCCTGGGCGCAACCGGTAATAGGACGCACCGTGATAGAGGTCGCGCTGCGAGGTCATCATGGGCCGAGGCCCGACCAGGCTCATGTCTCCGCGCAGGACGTTCCAGAGTTGCGGCAACTCATCGAGCGAGGACCGGCGAAGGAAACGCCCGAAGGGAGTGACGCGCGGGTCCTGCCGGAGCTTCTGCGTCAGGTTCCATTCGTCGCGTGCAGGCGGGTTGCCGGCAAGATGTGCCTCAAGCCGGGCATCGGCATCGGCCACCATGCTGCGCAGTTTCCACATACGGAAACTGCGCCCGCCCAGCCCCACCCTTTCCTGCGCGTAGAAGGCCGGCCCGCCGTCGCGCCTGACGGACAGGGCAAGGCCCGCAACCATCGGCACCACGAAGGGCGCGGCCGCAACCACCAGGGCAATATCCAGCGTCCGCTTGAAGAAGCGGCGGTAGGGGCCGGGCGCCCGATCGGGCCGTGCAGCGGGCCGGGCCAGAAGCCTGGGCCGGTCGGTGCCGGGCTCCGAGGGGAGGAACTCGGGGAAGTTGACGGTCATTGTCCCCGCCCCCGCAACAATTCAGCAGCAGGACGCCATGCCGGCGGCGACAACGCCATATCCTTCTGGCAAACAAATACCGGGGCGATCCGCGCGTGGCCGCGGACCCTGTCGTATCCAAGCTGCATGTCTCACAACCTTCGTGAGCGCCCCCAGGATGCATTTTACTAGAACTTGCTTGGACTTGGCGATGACGAACCTCACGGTTTCGACATGCTGGCGGCACATTCACCACGAAATTTCGCCGTTATTTTGCCTTGGTTCTGCGCTTCAATACCAATAGCGAAGGCGGTGTCAGATGCGATCAACCTATGGTTGAAAGCGGTCGCCAGGCGATTCGAGTGCGGTGCATTCCTGTGATCGCATGCGGCTGCGACGGGTACCCTGGTTCGGCCGCGTGAAGTGCCAAGCCGGATTGTTTCCGGGCGCGCGTGAATCCACAGACAACCCTGTGTCTGCGCGTCACTGCTGCTCGTCTTCGTCGGGCGAGGCGACCCGCTGCGCCATTGCCACGGCGAACAGCGTGGCGCCGAGGCTGCCGAACACGCCGTAGGCCAGAAAGGCCAGACCGAACGAACCGACGCTGCCCAGCACCATCGCCGCAGCCAGAAGTCCGGAGATCGTTCCGAACGCCACCAGTCCGATCAGCATCAGCCTCTCCCGTCGCTGCAGGTATGGTGACGCGTTGCCCGCGTAATTCAACCCTGACGTGCGCACTTGGTCTACGCTGTCGAATCTATGGGCGGATTGTGGCGTAAATGGTATATCGCGGCGGTTAGTTTGTGCTGATTTGACGGAATTGCGGCATCATCCGCGCAGGTCGCGCAGGGCATCGGCCAGCCATTGCCGCCAGTCGGGGCGGTCGATCCCGAAAGCCTGATGCAGGCTGCCGCAGTCCATCCGCGAATTGGCGGGACGGCGGGCGGGCGTGGGGTAGGCAGAGGCAGGGATGTCCTCGATCCGGCAGGCAAGCCCGGATTCGGCCATGATGGCCCGGGCGAAGTCGGCCCAGCTGACATCGGGTGCACCGCTGAAGTGATGAGTGCCGCCCGCGGCGCCCGCCGCCATGGCCCGGGCGGCGGTGATCAGGGCGTCCGCGATGGCAGCGGCGGGCGTGGGCCCGCCGACCTGGTCGGCCACGACCCGCAACATGTCACGTTCGCGACCCAACCGCAGCATGGTCTTCACGAAGTTCGCACCATGGGCCGAGAACACCCAGGAGGTGCGCAGGATCAGATGTGCCCCGCCTGCCGCACGCACCGCCTGTTCACCCGCCAGCTTCGACCGGCCATAGGCCCCCAGCGGAGCGACCGGATGATCCGGCATGAATGGCGTGTCACCCGCCCCGTCGAACACGTAGTCCGTCGAGACATGCAGGAACGGCACCCCCTGATCCGCGCAGGCACGCGCCATGGCGCCCGGCGCGGCACCGTTCACCACGGTTGCCGCCGTCTCTTCGGCCTCGGCCTTGTCGACGGCGGTCCATGCTGCGGCGTTGATCACCGCATCCACACGCGACGCCGCCACCGCCGCAGCGCAGGCCGCCGGATCGGACAGATCGGCGGCATCACGCCCGAGGAAGGTTGCCGAAAGGCCGACAGGCATCCGCCGGGCCAGTTCGGTCGCGACCTGGCCTGTCCGGCCGAAAACAAGCAGCTTCATGCCTTGACCCCCAGCCTTTCGCCAACACCCTGCCGGTCCAGCAGCGGCCGCCACCAGGCCTCGTTTTCCAGATACCAGCGAACCGTCCGGCGTAGGCCCTGCTCCAGCGTGACCGAAGGGCGCCAGCCCAGTTCCTCGCGGATGCGCGACGGGTCAATTGCATAGCGCAGGTCATGCCCCGGGCGGTCGGCGACATAGGTGATCAGCCTGTCATGCGGCGCGCCCTCGGGGTGCATCTCGTCCATCAGCGCGCAGATCATGCGTACGAGGTCGATGTTTGTCGCCTCGTTCTCGCCGCCGATGTTGTAGCTGCGTCCGAGCTTGCCCCTTTCGACCACAAGCAGAAGCGCGTCGGCGTGATCCTCGACGAAAAGCCAGTCGCGCACGTTCAGGCCCTGGCCATAGACCGGGATCGGCTTGCCCATCAGCGCATTCAGGATGACCACGGGCACCAGTTTCTCGGGAAAATGGAAAGGCCCGTAGTTGTTCGAGCAGTTGGTCATCACCACGGGCAGGCCATAGGTCTCGTGCCATGCACGCACCAGATGGTCGCTGGCGGCCTTGGAGGCCGAATACGGGCTGTTCGGGGCGTAGGGCGTGTCTTCGGTGAACTTGCCGGTCTCGCCCAGCGTGCCGAACACCTCGTCGGTCGAGATATGGTGGAACCGGAAACCCGATGGCCGACCGGCGCGGGTCCAGTGCGCGCGCGTGGCCTCAAGCATGTTGAAGGTGCCATTCACATTCGTCTGGATGAAGTCACCCGGGCCGTCGATGCTGCGGTCCACATGCGATTCGGCCGCGAGGTGCATCACCGCATCGGGGGCGTGGGTCGCGAACACGCGGTCGAGCGCGGCGCGGTCGCGGATGTCGGCCTGCTCGAAGCTGTAGAGGTTCGATCGTGCGGCGTCGGCCACATTCGCGAGATTCGCGGCATAGGTAAGCGCGTCGAGGTTCACCACCTCGTGCCCGCGCGACACTGCAAGCCGCACCACTGCCGAGCCGATGAAGCCCGCGCCGCCCGTGACCAGAATCTTCATGCCGCACCCATTTCGAAGGGCGACTGCCAGTCGCGGAACAGCGGCGCGACGGCATCCTTGCCCGAAAGCACGGGGGCCCGCCCGCCGAGCCCCCAGTCGATGCCGATGTCGGGATCGTCCCATCGCACGCCACCGTCGCAATCGGGGGCATAGATGTCGGTGCATTTGTACTGAACCTCGGTGTCGGGCACGCGCGTCACGAAGCCGTGCAGGAACCCCTTCGGCACCAGCAGTTGCCTGCCGTTCTCGGCGGTCAGTTCAACCCCGACCCATCTGCCATAGGTCGGCGACCCACGCCGCGCATCCACGGCGACGTCAAGGATCGCACCGCGCGAACAGCGCACCAGCTTGTCCTGCGCGTGCGGCGGGCGCTGATAGTGCAGGCCGCGCAGCGTGCCCACCGCCGCCGACATCGAGTGATTGTCCTGCACGAAGCCGAGGCTGACGCCCGCCGCGGCGAGTTTCGGGGCGCTCCAGGTTTCGCTGAACCAGCCACGGGCATCGCCAAACCGAGCCGGGGTCAGGATCAGCACGCCGGAAAGCGCGGTTTCTTCGATCTGCATCGGCATGTGTCCTTCTTCCGCAGGCCGCAGCCCCGTTTTCGGCCCCCACATGCACGTCATGACGCGCCCGACGCAACCCCTGCCGAACCGCCCGCCCGGTCAGCCGATGGCCGAAATCGCCCCGGCGTTCACCACATAGGCAATGATGATGATGGCTGCGGCAAAGGTGGCGGCAACCGCATCATGCCGACCGTCCCAGACGCCATGGCGATGCGCAAGCCAGGCGTTCGGAACATGGACGGCCGTCAGCGCCAGCCCCTGCCCGATGAGGGCGCCAGTCAACCCGGCCCATTCCGCACCGAGGATGAAGGCGGTGGTCTGGACCACGGCCTTGACCAGCAGCAGCGCAAAGAACCGGCGCGAATCGCCGGCTGCGAGCGCGGCCTGATCATAGGTCAGCCCGATGATCACCGGCATCTGAACGCAGGCCACAAGGCACAGTATGGCACCGGCCTGTGCATAGGCATCGCTGTAGAGGAAGCCAACCAGCGGCACGCCGCCGATGGCCAGCACGGACAGCAGAACCATCAGCACGGCGGTCAGCCCGGCGCGCAGGCGGCGCACCCGCGCGGCATTGGCCGCCTTGGCCCCTGGCGGATGGTCCCGATACAGGGGGATCATGATCTTGGTTGCCACCGCCCCGCCCAGAAGCCAGGGAAACGAGGCCAGGAAATATCCGATGTTGTAGATGCCAAGCTGTTCCAGCGTCAGATAGGCCCCGAGGATCAGCCGGTCGCCCTGCGCCACGGCAAATCCGCAGATCGTGGACAGGAATATCCACTTGCCGAACCCCAGCAGTTCGCGCCCAGCCGCCGGATCCCAGTGGAAGCGGTTGGAGGCGCCGGGCAGGAACGCCGACATCAGCGCCAGCTTTGCCAGCGCCCCCGCGACGCTGCCCCAGACAAGCGCCCAGACCGACCCCGTGATCCACGCCAGCACGACCATCACCGCAATGCCGAGCGCCTGGCTTGCGAGGTCGAGCGTCATCATCCGCCCCAGCACAAGATGGCGGTTTGCGGTTTCGATTCGGGTCGGGTTGAAGCCCGCGATGACCAGCGACAGGGCCGCGACGGGCAACAGTTGCGACAATTGCGGCGCCTCGTAGAAAGCGGCGAAGGGAACGGCCACCACGGTCGCCGCCAACCAGATCAGCACGCCCCGCACCACCTGGATTGTCCAGGCGGTGTTCAGGAAATCCGGATCGTCGCCGCGGGGGCTGCGGGCGATGGCGGGACCGACGCCGGTGTCTGAAAACATCTGCAGACCCACCACCACCACGGTCACAAGCGCCATGAGGCCGAAGGCTTCGGGAAACAGCAGCCGCGTCAGGATCAGGTTCGACCCCAAACGCAGTGCCTGCGCGGTGATGTAGCTGGCCGCAGTGATGGCCGATCCGCGCATCGCACGGGCGAAAAGGCCTGGCCCCTCGATGGATGGCGTGTCGGTCATGCGGTGCTCCGGTGCGGCGTGACCCTATGGATGTGACCCGCCTGGGTCAACCTGCGGTCCGATCGTGCCCCTACCTGCCCTTGAAACCGCCCGATTCCCGGGCAATAGCAGGAAATCCGAAGGGTGGCCGCGCGTGACCATAGCCTATCTGATCAACACCTACCCCCGTGCGTCGCACAGTTTCATCCGCCGCGAGATCGCAGCCTTGGAACGTGCCGGGCTGGTCGTGCACCGCTTTGCCATGCGATCGGACCGCGCGAACCTGAAAGATGCGCAGGACATCGCCGAGGACGCGCGCACCGAGCACGTGCTGGAGGGCGGCCGCTGGGCGATAGCCGCAGCCCTGCTGGACGCGACGCTGCGACCCGGGCGGTTCGCGGCGGCCCTGCGACTTGCGCTGCGTTGCGGCGCACGGGGGGCGGGTGGGGGCGACGGCACGGGCGGACGACTGCGCCACATGATCTATCTGGCAGAGGCGGCGTTCGTCGCGCGTCGCTGCCGAACGCTGGGCATCACGCGGCTTCACGCGCATTTTGGCACCAACTCGGCCACGGTTGCCATGCTGGCGCACGCTCTCGGCGGCCCGGCATGGAGCTTCACGGTCCACGGCCCGGAGGAGTTCGATGCCCCCCGCGCGCTTTCGCTGCCGGAGAAATGCAACCGAGCGGATTTTGTCGTGGCGATTTCCAGCTTTGGTCGCAGCCAGTTGTTCCGGTGGACCGCGCCCGAACGCTGGGACCGGCTGCGCGTGGTTCATTGCGGGATCGAGGTTGCAGCCTTCCCCACCCCGGTGCTCTTGCCTGCGGGCGGACCGCATCTTGTGGCAATCGGGCGACTGGCCGCGCAGAAGGGGTTCGGTCTGCTGGTGCAGGCACTGGCGAAGGCCGTGCCGCGCCACCCGGGACTTCGGCTGACCCTGGTGGGTGACGGGCCACTGCGAGGGCAGCTGGCGCACGCCGTGGCCGAGGCCGGGATCGCCGACCGCGTGGTCTTTGCCGGCTGGCAGGACGAACCCGGGGTGCATGCGGCGCTGGCGCAGGCGCACGCATTGATCGTGCCGTCCTTTGCCGAGGGCTTGCCCGTGGTGATCATGGAAGCGATGGCAGCGGGCCGACCGGTGATTGCCACCGCGATTGCCGGTGTCCCTGAACTGGTCGTGCCGGGTGAGACCGGCTGGCTGGTGCCCGCAGGGGATGCGGACGCGCTTGCGACCGCGATCGACAGTCTGGCGGCGACCGCGCCGGAGCGGCTGGAAGCCATGGGCGCGGCGGCGCGGGCGCGCGTGCTGGCGCGTCATGACATCGACCGCGAGGCGGCAAAACTGGTGGCCTTGTTTGCCGGAAACGGAGAAGGGGCTGCCTGATCGGCAACCCCTTCCGAGTTCCAAGGAGATGGGCCAGTTAGGTCTCAAGCCCAATCGGAGATCATCGTTCCAGGGGGCTGCCCCTAGAAGATCACCCTCCCGACTGTCCCGACACCTCTCTCCAATATCACTCTAGACACTGGATCACCTCCTTTCAAAATGGTTGCCGATAGGGGAAGCCTGACACAGATTTTGTGTTTGTCAAAAACTTTCACGCTACCCTTGCCTGCCATCGGCCAACTGCCCAGCGAAACGGCAAAAGCGCCACAAGCGCCAGCCCGACCTTCACGCCCCAGTCCGCCGCAGCCAGCGACACCCACAGCGGCACCTCGGGGCCAAGCCCAAGAAACGGTAGCACTTCGTTGGCCCAGGCCACGTCGTTGCCGGGTTCGAGGAAGGCAAGGACTGCGGCAAAGGCCAGCGAGAAGAAGATGGCGGTGTCGACCGTGGCACCCACCAGAGTTGAGACCAGCGGCGCCCGCCACCAGGCCGCGCCACGCAGCCGATGGAACACCGCCACATCCAGCAGTTGGGCTGAGAGGAAGGCCAGGCCAGAGGCCAGGGCCACGCGGAAGGTGACGAGCGGGCCGAACTCTCCCTCGATCTGCGTGCCGATGAAGGAACAGGCCACGCCCACCGCAAAACCCGCCAGCACCACGCGGCGCGCGGGGCCGGGACCGTAGAAACGGTTCGTCAGATCGGTGACGAGAAATGCGAAGGGATAGGTAAAGGCCCCCCAGGTGAGCCACTGACCGAACAGGTGCTGGACGAGAATGTTGGACGCCACCACGACGGAGGCCATCGCGAGGACGGGAAGCAGCAGGCGCATCGATGTATTCCGTTTTGACAAGGTGACCGGAGACTTGGCCCCGCCGATGCGGGACGGGGGCGTCTATGCGCCCCGACGCGCCCTGTCAATCGGGCAGCGCGTATTCGATGATTTCGGTCCGCTGGAAGAAGCGGAAGTTGTCATCCGAGACCAGCGTGGCCACCAGGCGCGCTCTGCCATCCCGCCAGACCGAAAGCCCTTCCAGATTGTCGTGCAGGCCAAGGGGCGTTTCGAAAAGCGTCACCTCCTGCCCACCCGCAAGATCGAAACGCCGCAGGCGGCTGGCAAACCCGGAAATGCCGCGGAAATCGCGTTCCAGAAGGTAGAACCGGCCGTCGGGACCGACGTCGGCAGCGACCGGCAGGAAGGCACCACGGCGGGGCAGCGAGAACGGGCGATCCCAGGCGCCGCGCCGGAAGCGGTAGACGGGAAAGGGTCGCGTCAGGGCACCGGACCGTTCGGGCAGGGTGTAGAGCGCGCCGTCCGGCCCGATCGCGAGCGCCTCGAGCGCAGAGTTGAGTTGCATGCATCGGAAATCGGGATGAACCGGCAGGTTCTCGGCGGGGCCATCGAGACGGGAATAACGCAGCACCCGGGCGGCGCCCTGGCCCTCGAAGCTGACATAGGCGGTGCCATCCCGCGCGATGGCCAGGCCCTCACTGTCGTTGCGGCCCTCGGCAAGCGGCTCCTCGCCGGCGCCACGCAACAGGCTGAAGCGAGCGGCCTCGATCCGCTCTATGCGGCCGGCCGCGTCCCGGATCAGGCGCCCTTCGGAATAGGAACCGCGATCGGACACGACGACAAATCGCGTGCCGCCGGGATAGACATGGATCGCCGAAAGACCGCCGAAACGCGGGTCGTCCATCCGCCAGCGGAAGGCCCCAAGATAGCCGGGCGGCGGCGCAGCGGTGGCGCCACCCCGGAGTGCCAGCACCGCCAATCCCCCCGCGATCAGCGCGAGGCCAGCACGTCGGCGCATTGGTCGGGCAGGTCGGCCATGGTGAAATCGCGTGGATGGCGTGCGCGGGGCGCGGGATCTTTTGGTTTCTTGGTGGGTTTCGGCGGGTTCAGGTAGTCCGTCACCCACCACATCAGCGTGTCGTCGCAGCCGTTTCCGCCCTTCGACAACTCGCTGACCGTCGGAGTCTGGGTCTGGCACGCGCGCGCGCCGGGCGGGCATTTGAGCCGCACGTGGAAATGCGTGTCATGCCCCGCGACTGGACGGATTTTCTGCAGCCACGACTTGTCGCGCGCGGTGGCGGACTTGCACATCTCGATCTTCACCGCCGCCGCCACGAAGATGCGGTCAACCCGGCTGTCACTGGCGGCGGCGCGCATCAGGGCGTGATGGCGCGCCGACCAGTTCGAGGTAACCGAACGCTGGTCGGCCGACCGTACCGGTATGGATCCGATCTTTTCGCGCTCGGCGCGTGTCAGGTTCAGCCGCTGTGGCGGCAGCATCCAGACGTCGGCGTCCAGCCCGATCTGGTGGCTGGCATGTCCGCTGGTCATCGGGCCGCCGCGTGGCTGGCTGATGTCGCCGATGTACAGGCCCTTGCCGAACCCGATCTCGGCGGCCGTCCTGCTGAGATCCTGGAGATATTCGATCATGATCGGCTGGCCCCAGTTGCGGTTGCGCGACAGCCGCATCGCCTGCCAGGTCGGGCCAGTCTCGGGCAGCTGAACATGGCCTGCGCCGCATCCCTTGGCATAGCTGCCCACGGGCATCGGTGCCTGCCGCGATGCCGCCTTGTGCGCGCCGAACAGCTGGTTTGCCTTCTGCTGCGCCTCGGCCATGCCCGTGGTGGCAAGGATCGCCAGCGCTGCGAGGAGTAACTTCATCCCTGCCTCCGTATCGTCATGCCGGTTTCCGGTCTCCCTCCGGTTTAACCCAGATCAGCAATGCAAGGCCAATCACGAAAAGCACGACGATGGGCATGATGCCAAGCTGCTGGCTGCCGGTGATGTCGGTCACGATGCCGATGGACAGGGGTGCGAGGAACGATGTGGCCTTGCCGGTCAGCGCGTACAGCCCGAAGGCCTCGGTCATCCGTCCGGGGTCGGCCTGGCGCACCATCATCGTACGGCTGGCCGACTGCATCGCGCCGCCCGCTGCGCCGATCAACGCGCCCAGAACATAGAAGCCGATGTCAGGCAGGCGCGAGTCCGGGCCGACTGGCAGGCCCATCACCGACTCGCGCGACACGAAGACGATGCCGATGGTCGTCAGCGTCAGCGCCAGCACCGTGACTACGATCACCGGCTTCGGTCCGAAGCGGCTGTCGGCCTTGCCACCGAGCCAGGCAAAGAGGGCGCCAGTGATCGTGCCGAGGATGCCGAATATGCCAAGGTCGATCGCACTCCATCCCAGGACGCCTGCGGCATAGATGCCGCCGAACACATAGATCCCGTTCAGTGCGTCACGGTAGAACATGGAGGACATCAGGTAGCTGAACAGCGACCGCTGCGCGGGCAGGGCGATCAGGTTTGCCTTGAGGTCGGGCCATGCCGTTGCGGCGGCGGCGCGCACGCTCATGGCGCCCGGTTTCCGCGGTTCGCGCACCCAAAGGAAGAAGGGGATCATGAACACGGCGTACCAGATCGCCGTCAGCGGCCCGACCGACCGCGTGCCTTCGCGGGTCTCGGGGTCGAGTCCAAGGATCGGCGGGATGCCGATCAGGGTGACGCCCGACTTGTTCTCGGCCAGCAGCGTCAGCATCAGGATCAACGCGACCATTCCGCCAAGATAGCCAAACGCCCAGCCAGAGCCCGACATGCGCCCCATGTCCTCGGGTGGGGCGAGGTCGGGCATCATGGCATTGGTGAAGGTGGTGGCGAACTCCATGCCGATCAGGCCGATGCAGAACGACAGCATGATGAGCGTCAGGTTGAAATCACCCGGTGCGGCATACCAGAGCCCCCAGGCCCCGACGACATACATCAGCGAAAACAGCCAGATGAACCGCATGCGCCCGCCCGCCTTGTCGGCGATCGACCCCAGCAGCGGCGAGAACACCGCGATCATCAGGCCCGCTGCCCCGATGCCGTAGCCCCAGACCGCCTGTGCACGGCTGCCGTCGCCGAGGATCTCGGTGATGTAGGGGCCGAAGATGAAGGTCAGAAGAAGCGTGTTGTAGGGCTGGCTGGCCCAGTCGAAGAACCACCAGCCCCAGATGCGCCGCCGTTCGGTCGTCATGCCCCCACCCCCCCCGGTCACGTTGCGGGATCAAGCCCGAAACCCGTACGCCGCGCAAGCGCTGCCCGCGCGGCTCCCCAGCCGAAAGGGCGTTTCCGTCAAGTTCCCGGCCGTCGGGATGTCAGGGTCGCACGGGCGGCCAGGGGCGCAGGGCATCTGCGGCGA
The DNA here is from genome assembly GCA_019454225.1 of Paracoccaceae bacterium. Classification (NCBI taxonomy): domain Bacteria; kingdom Pseudomonadati; phylum Pseudomonadota; class Alphaproteobacteria; order Rhodobacterales; family Paracoccaceae; species Paracoccaceae bacterium. The sequence continues at coordinate 1,058,493 of CP075370.1, forward strand.
TCCAGGCCTGCACCCAGTCGGGCAGCGGCGGGCTCTCGGTGGGCTGGCCCAGTGCGGCCAGAACGCGCCCGGGCGCCACGATCCCCTCGACCGAGGTAACCGCCGACCGGATCAGGATGTGGCTGGTGCAGTCATCGCCCTTCCACATCGACTGTTCCATGTAGATGAAACGCTCGTCCCAGCCGATGCAGCGCGTCACCATCGTCAACCGGTCGAACAGCCGCACCCTGCGCCGATACCGCGTGCTGTTGCCGGCCACGGTCATGCCCCAGCGGTTCTGCATCAGCACCTTGTGCAGGCCGGTGCGCTGCCCCAGCGGAATCCGCCCGAGGTCATAAAGCGTCAGCGTGCGCCCGTTGTTGAGTTCCTTCCACGGATCAAGATCCCAGGGCAGGCAGGTGTGCGTCGACAGGTGGGTGCCGAGGATCGGCAGCGGGGCGGCGCGGCGATGCTGCCAAAGCTCAAGCCCCATTCGCAGGAAGGGATACATCGCGGACTCCTTTGCGCGGCGGGGTGCCCCGCCCTGCGCGCCGCGTCAAGGACAACGCGGCGGAACGCGGGTTGCCCTGCGCGCCTCCTGCCGCTACCTCTGGCGCAGCAGAATGCGAAGGGATGACCAAGGTGACCTCGATCTATCAGATCCTGCTCTTGATCCTCGATATCGCGCAATGGATCATCATCGCGCATATCATCATGTCATGGCTGATCAATTTCCAGGTGCTGAACCTTCGCCAGCCGCTTGTGGCACAGTTGTGGGATGGGTTGAACCGGGTGCTGGAGCCGTTCTATTCCCGCGTCCGATCGGTTCTGCCCGTGATGGGCGGGATCGATTTCGCGCCGCTCGTCGTGCTGATCGCGATCATCGGGTTGCGCATCGTTCTGGTCAACAACGCCGGATTCTTCCTTTGACGTTCATCGGCGATTAACCGCGATCCGCCCAGATGGAGCAGCACGCCATCGCGGAGGGTCCCTTGGCCGACCTGTTGCGCAGTGTCTTCGGATTCGACAGTTTCCGGCCGGGACAGGCCGAGATTGCCGAGGCCGTGGGCGCGGGGCGCGACGTTCTGGCGATCATGCCCACCGGGGGGGGCAAATCGCTGTGTTTCCAACTGCCTGCCCTGGCACGCGACGGCGTGACGGTGGTGATCTCGCCGCTGATCGCACTGATGCGCGATCAGGTCCGCGCGCTGCGTGCCGCCGGGGTCGAGGCGGGCGCTCTGACTTCGGGCAACACCGAGGCCGAGACGGATGAGGTATTCGCGGCCCTTGACGCGCGCCGGCTGAAGCTTCTGTACCTTGCGCCCGAGCGGCTGGGCATGCCCGCGACGACGTCGATGCTGCGCCGCGCCGGGGTAAGTGCGATTGCCGTGGACGAAGCGCATTGCGTCAGCCAGTGGGGCCATGATTTCCGCCCCGACTACCTGCGCATCGGCGAGCTGCGGCGGACGCTGGCTGTGCCCCTGTCGGCCTTTACCGCCACCGCCGACGAGGATACCCGGGCCGAGATCGTCGACCGGCTGTTCGGCGGACGCGAGCCCCAGATGTTCCTGCGCGGTTTCGACCGGCCGAACATCCATCTGGCCTTTGCCGTGAAGTCCGCGCCCCGCGACCAGATCCTGCGGTTTGCCGCCGCGCGGCGTGGCCAGTCCGGCATCGTCTACTGCGGGACGCGCGCCAAGACCGAAACGCTGTCTGCCGCGTTGCGCGAAGCGGGGCACAGTGCATTGGCCTATCATGCGGGCCTTGAGGCGGAGGAGCGGCGGCGCGTGGAAACCGCATTCCAGCGCGATGACGGGCTGATCGTGGTGGCCACCGTCGCCTTCGGGATGGGGATCGACAAGCCGGACATCCGCTGGGTGGCACATGCTGACCTGCCGAAGTCGATCGAAGGATATTATCAGGAAATCGGGCGCGCAGGCCGCGACGGCGCGGCGGCGGAGACGCTGACGCTCTACGGCGCGGATGACATTCGCCTGCGCCGCAGCCAGATTGACGAGGGCGCCGCCCCGCCCGATCGCAAGGCGGCCGACCATGCGCGGCTGAACGCGCTGCTTGGTCTGGCCGAGGCCACGCGCTGCCGTCGCCAGGTCCTGCTGGGCTATTTCGGGGAAAGCCCCGAACCCTGCGGCAACTGCGATCTTTGCGATCGTCCAGCAATCCTGTTCGACGGGACAGAGGCGGTGCGCAAGGCCCTGTCGGCGGTGCTGCGCACCGGAGAGTGGTTCGGTGCCGGGCATCTGATCGACGTGCTGACCGGGGCGGCGACGGCCAAGGTCCGCGAACGCGGGCATGATCAGTTGCCGACATTCGCCGTCGGCCGCGACCTGTCGAAACCGGCCTGGGGCGCGGTGTTCCGGCAGATGATGGGGCTTGACCTGCTGCGCCCCGACCCCGATCGCCATGGCGCGCTGCGGATGACCGAGACGGCGCGTCCTGTCCTGCGCGGCGAGGCGCAGGTGACCCTGCGCAGCGATACCGTCGAAGAAGCCAGCGACCGGCCCGCCCCGCGTGCGCAGGTTGCCGACGAAGATGCGCCCCTGCTGTCAGCGCTGAAGGCCAGACGGCGCGCATTGGCCGAGGCGGCAGGCGTTCCGGCCTATGTGGTCTTTCCCGACCGCACGCTAATCGAGATGGCCGAACGGCGGCCCAGGACGCTCGACGACATGGCAGGCATCACCGGGGTCGGCGCGAAGAAGCTGGAAAGCTATGGCAGTGCGTTCCTGGAGGTGATCACCGGGACCGGGACCACGCGCCCGCATCCCGCGCGGCTGCGCCTGGCCGGGCGGCCGGCGGGCGATGTCTTTGACCGTCTGGCCGAGGTTCAGCTGCGGCTGGCGCGGGGCGAGGATGGCACTGGCAAGTATCTGTCCTGCACCCATGCGACGCTGCGCGCCATTGCCGAGCGACGGCCCGGCACGCTGTCGGATCTTGCCCGGGTGCCGGGGATGGGCGAGCAGAAGGTGGAACGTTTCGGCGCGGCATTCCTGAAGGTTCTGGACGATGCAGGCTGATCGCCGCAGGCACGGCGGCCTGCGAGGATCGCAACGCCGCTCCGTTGTCCAAGCGCAACGGAGCGGCGGACCCTAGGCAATCGCGCTTTCAGCGCCTGCGGCCTGCCCTCCCAGCGGCAGCGTATCGGCGGGGCGATAGGCTTCCAGCATCTCGATGATCGCGGTGCGGCGCAGTGGTTTCGTCATGTAGCGATCGATCCCGGCGGCGAGTATTCCGGCGGCGTCGCCATCCATCGCGTGCGCGGTCAGCGCGACAATCGGCACCGGCCGGCCGCCCCGTGCCGCCTCGGCCGCGCGTATCGCGCGTGCCGCCTCGCGTCCGTCCATCTCGGGCATCGAGATGTCCATGAATATCAGGTCGGGGGCCAGATCGCGCCACATCGCCACAGCCTCGCGCCCGTTGTCGGCAAAGGTCAGATCGATCTCGCAATCCCGGACCATCTTGCGGAATACGAGCTGGTTCGTCCGATTGTCTTCTGCCGAAAGCACGCGCATCCGGCGCAGCGACGCGGCGGCTGGTGGCGCGGCGGGGGGAGGTGCCGCTTCATCGACCAGTGCGGCCGAAAGCGACTGCAGTCGCCGGTAAAGCTCGGACCGCAAGACCGGCTTCTGCAGGATCGCGGCCAACCCGGCCGCGCCTTCCCGTTCCCGGGCCGCGGCAGGGTTGGACGACAGCAGCACCACGGGCGCGGTCAGCCCCGCGTCGGACAGACGGGAAGCCAGCGTGACCCCATCGATCTCGGGCATCTCGTGATCGGTCACGACGACATCGAAGTTCCTGTCCTGTGCGACCAGGGCAAGCGCCTCGGCGCCCGAGCGGCACACCGCAACCGTCATGCCGCATGTCAGCAACTGGCGTTCAAGGATGGTGCGGTTGATGAACTGGTCATCCACGATGAGCGCGCGACGCAGCGTTACCGGAGCCCGGGCGATGTCGGCAGGCTCACCCTCCGCCGCCGGTAGCGACAGGCGGAAGCCGAAGCACGACCCCTTGCCGGGTTCGCTGTCCACCCAGACCGCGCCGTCCATTCGCTCGATCAGGCGGCGGGTGATGGCAAGTCCCAGACCGGTGCCCTCGAACCGGCGGTTCGCCTCGGTATCGACCTGCACGAACTCGCCGAAGATGCGGTCAAGCTGGTCCGGCGGAATACCGATTCCGGTATCCTCGACGGTGACATGCAATTGCTGCTGTCCAGGCCCGGTCTCGATTCCGACGACGCGGATCAGGACGTGGCCGGTCTCGGTGAACTTCACCGCATTGCCGACCAGATTGGTCAGCACTTGCCGCAGGCGGCCCGGGTCGCCGACGTAGCGGGTGGGCAGGAACATGTCGAAATCGACGATCAGGTCGATGCCCTTGGCACGCGCCTTGGGTTGCAGCAGCATCGCAACCTCGTGGATCGTACGCTCAAGGTCGAAGGGTTCGGGGTAGAGCGTCAGTCGCTCGGCCTCGATCTTCGAATAGTCGAGAATGTCGTTGATGATGACGAGCAGCGCCTCGCCCGACGACCGGATGGTTTCGGCGAACAGGCGCTGCTCCTCCGAGAGGGCGGTGTCGCAGAGGAGTTCGGCCATCCCCACGACGCCGTTCATCGGCGTCCGGATCTCGTGGCTCATGTTGGCGAGGAAGGCGGATTTCGCGCGGTTCGCGGCCTCTGCCGCCTCCCGCGCCGCCGTCAGTGCGGCCTCATGCTCGCGGTCGCCGGTGATGTCGACCCGCAGGCCGACCCGGCCGCCGTCGGGCGTGGGCCGGTCGATCATGCGGATCCAGCGGCCGTCCGAGGTGCGAACCGTCATCTCGCCCTCGGCGCGGGCGTGATAGGCCAGACGCTCGGCCAGCCAGTCGTCCTCACGTCCCACCGCCTCGGCATAGGCGCCCATGACGAGGCCGCGGCGCAGCACCTGTTCCAGCGTGTTGCCCGGCAGGACGATCTCGGCAATGCCGGGTACCGATTGCTTGTATTGCTGGTTGGCCATGATGATCCTGCTTTCCCGGTCAAAAAGGACGAAGCCGTCGGGGATGGCCTCGATCGCGGCGTAGATCCGCATCTGGTCGGTGATGTTCAGCGCGAGGCTGACAATGTCGCCGTCGCGGGCGCGGCGATCGACCAGCCGCACCCAGGCGCCGTTGGCGAACTGCACGACCTTCGGAGGAATCGGGTCCGTATCCCAACGCGCGAGATTGTCGGCAACCCACGCATCGACCCCGACATCGCCGATGTCGATCAGCCGGGCCTCGGCCACCAGCCGCAGGATATCGCGGTATTCGGTGCCAGGGCCGACATCGTGGCCCTCGAAGGCCGTCAGATAGGCACGATTGGCAACCACGAGGCGCAGATCGGCATCGAACACCGCAAACCCGTCACGGATCGCGTCGATCGAGTCGCGCAGTCGGCGTTCGGCCATCACGGCCGTGGTATGCGCCGTCTCAAGCTCGTGCAGGAATCGCGAATTCTGGCCCTTCAGCGCAGCGGCCTCGGATTGCGCGGCGCGCGCCAGGTCACGGGTGGCAACAACCTGATCCGACAGCGACCGGGCGTGCATCGCGAGCTTTTCATTCGCGGCGAACAGTTCGCGGCTTTTCTGTTCGAGCAGCCGCTCGGCCGCCATGCGCGCGCGCCGTTCCTTCGCTAGCCGCTCCATCATCTCCATGCGCGATCCGCTTCATGCAGGGTTCCGGCCTGGGTCGGCGGCGGCAACCATCCGCGCGAATCCTTCGCGCATCAGGATGAAGCGCGGGTTAACGCCCACGTCTGTGCCCGAATCCTTGCCAGCGCGCCCCCCCGCGTGCCACCTTCCGGGCATTCGCCGCAGGAGGTTTCAATGCGTGTTCTTGCCCTGATGCTGGCTCTTGCAGGACCGGTCCTGGTGCCGGCGGGTGCGGTCGCGGACGACCTGATCCCGGAACGGCGCATGGTCTATTCCGAGAATACCGACCTGCCCGGTGGCGATTTCGCCACGCAACGGGATGTGACGCTGCAGTCCTGCGAGACCGCGTGCCTTGCGACGGCGCGCTGCGAGGCCTTTACCTTCAACTCGCGTTTCGGCGCCTGTTTCCTGAAGGCCGGGCCGGGTGCGCCAGCACTGTATCAGGGGGCCTATTCGGCCCGGGTACTGTCGGCACCGTCCGGCACGCTGCAGCGCGCCGCCACCCGGCGCGGGGAACTGGCGTTCCTGCGCGGCGGTGACATTGCTGCTGCACGCGCACAGGCTGGTTCACTCGGCGGCCGACACATCACCGGCGCCGCGAGCGCCGAGGAGCACATGGCCTCTGCCGCCGCCGCAGAACGGGCAGGCAATCCCGCCAATGCGCTGGCCTTCACCGGGGCGGCGCTGAACCTGACGGACTCGGCCGCTGGCTGGGCAGAGTATGCGCGGCTGTCGCTGGTCGCAGCCGCGCGTGACAGCCGGAATGCCGCCACGCTTCGCGAACGTGCGGTATCGGCATCGATCAACGCCTATCTGCGGGCAGAGAACGCGGCACTTCGGCACACGATTCTGGTGACGATGGGCGAAGCACTGGAACAGGCGGGTCGAGGACGCGACACAGTGCAGGCGCTGCGCCTGGCTCAGGATCTGCAGCCGCGCGACGACACCGGGGCGGCACTGGATGCGGCCATCGCAAAGTACGGCTTCCGCATATCCGAGAACCAGGTGCAGGCCGACAGCGCCGAACCGCAACTCTGCGCGACCTTCACCGAGGATCTGGCGAAGGGTGTCGACTATGCCCCGTTCGTGCAGCTTCCCGACGCGGGCCTTTCGGTGCAGGCCAGCGGTGACCGGCAGCTTTGCGTCGAGGGTCTGGTTCACGGCCAGCGGATCAGCGTCACCTTCCGTTCGGGCCTGCCTGCCGGTGACGGTCAGGTGCTGGCGAAGCCGGTCACGATCACCGCCTATGTGCGTGATCGCAGCCCCGCCGTCCGCTTTGGCGGGCGCGCCTATGTGCTGCCCAAAGGGCCTGATGCAGCGGTTCCGGTCGAGACCGTGAACGCGACGGCGCTTGACCTGACGCTCTACGCGGTATCCGACCGCAACATCCTGCGGGCCATACAGGGCGATTACTTCGGCACGCCGATGGAATACTGGCGCGAGGACGATTTCGCCGTCCGCATCGGTGAACCGGTGTGGAAGGGCGGCGCCACGGTGGCGATGGAGGTCAATCGCGACATGACCACCCGGCTGCCGATGGCTGCGGCGCTGCAGGGGCGGCCTGCGGGCATCTACGCGCTCAAGGCCGGCCTGTCGGGCCGTCAGGACTATGACAGCGCTCCGGCGTGGCAGTGGTTTGTGGTGTCCGACCTTGGCCTGACGACATTTTCGGGCGCCGACGGCCTGACCGTCGCGGTCCGGTCGCTGGGCACGGCGGCGGCCAAGCCCGGCGTGACGATCGAGCTTCTGAGCCGCGCGAACGCGGTGCTCGGCACCGGCGTCACGGATGACCAGGGGGTCGCCCGGTTCGCTCCGGGCCTGACACGCGGCAACGGCGCCGCTGCGCCCGCCATGATTGTCGCGCGCGAGGGCGAGGGCGACCTGGCCTTCCTGTCGCTGACGGATCCCGAGTTCGATCTCTCGGACCGCGGTGTCGCTGGCCGCGAGGCCGCACCGCCGGTGGATGTGTTCCTGACGACCGAACGCGGTGCCTATCGTGCCGGCGAGACGGTCCATGCCACCGCTCTTGCGCGCGACAGCCGCGCCGAGGCGGTCGCGGGCCTGCCACTGACGGCCGTGTGGAAACGGCCCGACGGGGTGGAACATTCCCGTGCCGTGGTCAACGATCTGGGTGGCGGCTATGTCTTCAGCCAGCCGATTTCTGCCGGTGCGCCGCGGGGCGTCTGGCGGCTTGAGTTGCTGGCCGATACATCCGCGGCGCCGCTGCGGTCGACCACGTTCCTTGTCGAGGATTTCCTGCCCGAGCGGATAGACTTCGACATTGCTCTGCCCGATGTCGTCCAACTGGGCGATCAGCCCGAGGTCGCGGTAAGCGCCCGCTACCTGTTCGGCGCTCCCGCTGCCAATCTGGCGATCGAGGGAGAGGTTCTGCTGCGCAGCGCGGATGGGCTGGCCCGCTGGCCCGGCTATGTGTTCGGCCGGCACGACGAGCGGTTCGGCCCGTTCCTCGACGGTTTCGGCGGCGAGCGGACGGATGAGACGGGCCGCGCCGCGTTCACCGTGTCGCTGCCGCAGGCAGACGACCCCGGTCGTCCGCTCGAGGCGCGGGTGACGGTGCGTGTGGCCGAAGGGTCGGGTCGCCCCGTGGAACGGCAGTTGACGCGGGCCCTTGCGCCCGCGGCCCCGATGATCGGGGTGCGACCGTTGTTCGATGATGTCGTGCCCGAAGGCGGGCAGGCCCGATTTGCGGTGATCGGCGTCGGGCCTGATGAAGGCCCGTCGGCGATCGCGGCGACCTGGGAACTGACGCGGATCGAGACGCGCTACCAGTGGTATCAGGACTATGGCTCGTGGTACTGGGAACCGGTCACGCGGCGCACCCGCATCGCACGGGGCCAGCTGACCACAGGCGCCGATCCCGTCGAGGTGGGCGCGGCCGTGACCTGGGGCGAGTACGAACTGGCGGTTGTGGCCAAAGAGGGACGCGCCGCCACCTCGACGACATTCTACGCGGGCTGGTACGCGCCCGCCGATGTCACCACGACGCCCGATACGCTTGAGCTCGGGCTGGACAAGCCCGCTTACCGTCCGGGCGAAACCGCAATGCTGCGCATCGTGCCGCGGGCGGCGGGGACGGCGCTGATCTCGGTCCTGTCGAACCGCCTTGTGTCGTTGCAGGCGGTAGAGGTGGCAGAGGGCGAGAATGTCATTCCGCTGACCGTCACCGAGGATTGGGGCGCCGGTGCCTATGTCACCGCCTCGGTCATCCGGCCGATGGACGTGGCAGCCGGACGCAATCCGGCGCGAACCCTGGGCCTTGCCCATGCAACGGTCGATCCGGGCGCTCGTCGCCTGGCTGCCACGGTCGAGACGGCGGCCGAGGCCGATCCACGCGGCCCGCTGGAGGTTGCGGTCAGGGTGGACGGGATCGCCCCGGGCGATACCGCATGGGCCACGATCGCGGCGGTTGACGTGGGCATCCTGAATCTGACCGGCTTCAAGGCGCCCGATCCCTCGGATCACTACTTCGGCCAGCGCCGTCTGGGCGTGGGCATCCGGGATGTCTATGGCCGCCTGATCGACGGGCTGAACGGGGCCGAGGGCCAGGTGCGATCCGGCGGCGATGCCGGGGCACAGGCCAGGTTGCAGGCCGACCCACCAACCGAGGAGCTGGTCGCCTATTTCTCCGGTCCGGTGGAAGTGGGCACCGACGGCTATGCGCGTGCGACCTTCGACCTGCCCGCGTTCAACGGAACGGTAAGGGTGATGGCGGTGGTATGGTCCGCCAGGGGCGTGGGGCAGGCATCGGCGGATGTGCTGGTGCGCGACCCGGTGGTGGTGACCGCCACGCTGCCGCGCTTCATGGCGCCGGGCGATGACAGTCGACTGCTGCTCGAAATCGTTCATGCCGCCGGCCCCGCCGGGCGGATGGGGCTGGACATCACGTCTCCGGGCGTGACGGTGGGCGCCGTTCCCTCGGGCGTAGACCTTGCCGACGGCGGGAAGGCCGTACTTTCCGTGCCCGTGCGGGCCGGCGCGGCGGGCGTGCAGACGATGCGCGTTGCGCTGACCACGCCGGATGGCCGCGTGTTGACCAAGGATCTGGCCATGGCGGTGCGCGCCAACGACCCCGAAGTCGCACGGATCAGCCGTTTCGACCTTGCCGCGGGGGCAAGCTTTACCTTCGATGACAATGCCCTTGCCGGGCTGTACCCGGCCACGGCAGTCGCCACCATGGCGGTGGGTCCGATCGCGCGCATGAACGTGCCGGGCCTGCTGGCGGCGCTTGACCGGTATCCCTATGGCTGTACCGAACAGATCACCTCGCGCGCGCTGCCGCTGATCTACTACGATCAGGTCGCGCAGGCGATGCGCCTGAAAGGGGCCGACCAGATCGGAACCCGTATCTCGCAGGCGGTCGACGAGGTGCTGCTGAACCAGACCGCGGAAGGCGGGTTTGGCCTCTGGCGGCCTGTCGGGGGTGATTTCTGGCTGGACGCCTATGTCACCGACTTCCTCAGCCGTGCCCGCAGTTCCGGCCATGCCGTGCCCGATACGGCGTTCCGGATGGCACTCGACAACCTGCGGAACCAGGTGAACACCGCGCCTGATTTCGACAGTGGCGGCGAGGCCCTGGCCTATGCCCTGATGGTTCTGGCGCGTGAGGGCGCGGCGGCGATCGGCGACCTGCGCTATTACGCCGATGTGAAGGCCGATGCCTTCTCGACCCCGCTGGCAAAGGCGCAGCTGGGTGCGGCACTGGCCGCCTATGGCGACCAGCAGCGGGCCGACGCGATGTTCCGCCGCGCCGCCGACACGCTGCCACTGCGCGACGAAGCGCAGATCTACCGCGCCGACTATGGCACCGTCGTGCGCGACACGGCGGCGGTGCTGGCGTTGGCGCTGGAATCCGGATCGCAGGCAGTGGACCGCGAGGTCTTGGTCTCGCGTCTGTCGGGTCGCACGAACCTGTCGACGCAGGAGGCCGTGTGGATGCTGCTCGCCAGCCACGCGATGCTCGATGCCCCGGGCGCGGCGGGGATCACGCTGAACGGCGCACCTGCCGAGGGCCCCGTTGTCCGGCTTGTCGAAGGTGCAGGCAATCCGCCCGTGGTCGTCACGAATACCTCGGGGCGGTCGCAGGTGCTGACCGTCACGGCCTTTGGCGTGCCGACCGAACCTGAACCTGCCGGTGGCAACGGCTATGACATCACGCGCCGCTATTACACGCTGGCGGGAGAACCGGTTGACCTGACCACAGGGGTCAGGGCCGGAACCCGGTTGGCCGTCGTGTTGCAGGTCACGCCCTTCGGCCCGGGAGAGGCCCGTCTGATGGTGTCCGACCCGCTGCCCGCCGGGTTCGAGATCGACAATCCCAACCTGCTGACAGGCGGACAGGTCGGCGCGCTCGACTGGTTGGACACGGCGCAGGAGGTGGCGCATTCGGAGTTCCGGCAGGATCGCTTCCTGACCGCCATCGACCGCTATGACGGTTCGGCCTTCAGGCTGGCCTATCTGGTGCGGGCGGTGTCGCCGGGTGGGTTCCACCACCCTGCGGCCTCGGTCGAGGACATGTATCGACCCGACTTCCGCGCCCGCAGCGAAACGGGCCGGGTGACCGTGACCGAGTGATGCATGGCCATCGCGCCCTGTTCGGCCTGGCCCTTGCCCTGTGGGTCGGCGCCGGTGCGCGCGATGCCGGGGACGCCTGGGTCGATGCGACGGTGCTGCCGCCTCTGGGCGTGGAAACCTCGGTCGAGGTGACCGCGCGCGACGGGCGGCTGCTGCGTGCCTACACGGTGGCCGACGGTCGGTGGCGGATGGCGGTGGAGCCGGGCACTGTCGATCCGGCCTTTGTGGCGATGCTGCTTGCCTATGAGGACCGGCGGTTCCGCGACCACGGGGGTGTCGACCTGCGGGCGATCGGCCGCGCCGTGTGGCAATCGCTGCGCGCCGGTCGCGTGGTGTCGGGCGGGTCGACGCTGACGATGCAGGTCGCGCGGCTGCTGGAGGACAGCGGAACCGGCGCCTGGCGGGGCAAGCTGCGGCAGGTGCGCCTGGCGCTCGCGCTTGAGCGGCAATTGACCAAGGATCAGATACTGTCACTGTATCTGCACCTTGCGCCCTATGGCGGCAACGTCGAGGGGTTGCGGGCCGCGACGCTCGCCTGGTTCGGCAAGGAGCCCCGCCGCCTCACGCCCGCCGAGGCGGCGCTGATGGTCGCCCTGCCGCAGGCGCCGGTCGCACGCCGCCCCGATCGCCACGCGGTCGTGGCCGAGGCTGCCCGGGCGCGCGTGCTTGACCGGGCGGTTGCCGCCGGGCTGATCACCGCCGAGGCCGCCCTTGCCGCCGGGCGGGAGGCCGTGCCTACCGCGCGCCGCGCCGTGCCCGCGCTGGCGCCGCACCTGGCGGACCGGCTGCGCCTGGCGCACCCTGACCGGCCTCTCCACCGCACGACGCTTGACGCCGGGCTGCAGGCGCGGCTGGAGCAGCTGGCCGCCGAGGTGCTGGTCGGGCAGGGCGCGGCGATGCAGGTTGCAATTCTGGTGGCCGACCACAGGTCGGGCGAGATTCTCGCCTCGGTCGGGTCGGCGGCCTATCAGGCGGATGCGCGGGCCGGGTTCGTCGACATGACGCGCGCCCTGCGCAGCCCCGGGTCCACACTGAAGCCGCTGGTCTATGGCCTGGCCTTCGATCAGGGCCTCGCGCATCCCGAAACGATGATCGACGACCGTCCGACCGATTTTGCAGGTTACGCGCCGCAGAACTTCGACCGGATGTTCCGCGGCACGATCCGGGTGCGCGAGGCGCTGCAGCAATCGCTGAATGTGCCGGTGGTCGCGCTGACCGATGCGATGGGCGCTGCGCGGCTGATGGCGGCGATGCGCCAGGCAGGTGCCGCACCGCGCCTTCCAGGTGGTGCGCCCGGTCTTGCGGTGGCGCTCGGGGGTGTCGGGATCAGTCTCGAGGATCTGACCAGTGTCTATGCAGCGATCGCGCGCGGCGGTGTGGCACGTCCCCTGCACACGGGCGAGGTTGGCGCCGAGGGCGCCAGGGTGCTCAGCGCCGTGGCCGCCTGGCAGGTGGCCGACATCCTGTCGGGGCTGCCACCACCACCGGGGGCACCCGCAAACCGCCTCGCCTACAAGACCGGCACGAGCTATGGCCACCGCGACGCCTGGGCGGTCGGCTTTGACGGGCGGCACGTGGCGGGTGTCTGGATGGGGCGGGCGGATGGCACGCCGGTACCGGGGGTGTTCGGTGGCGATCTTGCCGCACCGGTGCTGTTCCAGACGTTTCAGCGGGTGAAACCCGGTCTTGACCCGCTGCCGCAACCCCCTGCGTCAACGCTGCTGGTGTCGAATGCGCAGTTGCCGGCGCCGCTGCGCCGCTTCCGGCCGCGCGACGCGGTGTTCTCGCCCGATCCCGATGCACCCGCCGTCGCCTTCCCCCGCGACGGAACCGAGGTGGAACTCCTGCCCGAGGGACTGATGCTGCGGGTGCGCGGCGGGCGTGCGCCGTTCACCTGGCTGGCGGACGGGTCGCCGGTCGCCGTCGGCCTTGCATCGCGCGAGACCATGATCGAGGCGCCTGGAGAAGGATTCGTGACCCTGTCGGTCATCGATGCCGATGGCCGGTCTGCCCGTGTGCGGGTGCGGGTGCGCCTGCGCTGAGCATCCGCCCGCATCCGGACAGAACTGGCACCGCGGCGTGCCCGCCCTGCGCATGCCTTGCCGGCGCGCGACGGTTCAGGGCCCGCCCTTGCGGCGGGGTCGCGTCAGGCCCGCTCCACCTTCAGCCACACGCCGCCCTCCGGCCGAAGCGTCAGGATCATCACCGGCTTCGGCGCCTTGCCGGGCACCAGCGAGAACCGGAACCGCGACAGAAGCGTGGCCAGGATGATCACCGCCTCCTGCACCGCGAAGTTGGCGCCGATGCAGACCCGCGGCCCGTCGCCGAAGGGCAGCCAGGCGAAACGGTCGATGGCCTTGGGGTCGGCAAAGCGCGACGGATCGAAACGGTCCGGATCGGGCCAGAGCCTGTGGTGACGGTGCAGCGCATAGATCGGCAGGATCACCGTGTCGCCGGGCAGGATGTCGCGACCCATCAGCGTGTCGGCTGCCCGCGCGGTGCGCGACAGGAAAGCCGCGGGCGGATACATCCGCAGCGTCTCGTCCACGATCCGGCGGATCAGCGGCAGCGCCGACACGTCGGCGGCAGTTGCCGCGCGCCCGCCAAGCACCGCCTGCGCCTCGGCCCGCGCCTCTGCCTGAACGTCTCCGTCGAAGGCGCACAGATACAGCGCCCAGGCCAGTGTCAGGGCAGTCGTCTCGTGCCCTGCAACGATGAAGGTCAGAAGATTGTCGCGCAGTTCCGCGGTGGTCATGCGTCGGCCGGACTTCGGATCCTCGCCCGCCATCAGCAGGTCGAGCAGATCGGGGACCGGTCGCCCGCCTTCCGCCCGCCGTCGGTCGATGGCCGCATCGGCCACGCGCTTCATCTGCCGCATCGCCGATCCGGCAACCATGCGTCCCGGGCGCGGCACCCAGGGCGGCGCGCCGATGATGTCGAGCAGCGACACCCGCGCGGTCTGGGCGATGTAGTGTTCGATCGCGCGATGCACCGCGCTCCGGTCGAACCCGCCTGCCGGATCGCCGGACAGCGTGACATCCGAGATCACCTCGAATGTCGTGGCCACCATCTCGTCATACAGGTCGGCGGCGCGGCCCGTGGCACGCCCGATCCGCTCGGCCGCGCGTTCGGCGGCCGCAGTCATCACCGGGCCCAGTGCCGCGACGTTGCGGTGGCTGAACACCGGCGCGGCGGTGCGTCGCTGCCACATCCATTCGGCGCCTTCCGCAACGAACAGGCTGTCGCCGATGGCGGGTTCGAGGATCAGCTTGGTCACCACCGACTTCGGATAGTTGTCGACGTTCTCGCGCAGGATGCGGCGCAGCGCCTCGGGCGCCATGACCATGTGCCAGCGCTTGACCGTGCGGCCCGACAGCATGGGCGCGCGGGTGGCGATCTCGGGAATCAGTTCCAGCACGTTGCGGCGTCCGGCCCTGAACGATCCGATCACGCCCAGCGGCGTGGTCGTCAGCGGAACGCGGACCGGCAGGCTTGCGGCGGGCAGTTCGGTGGACAGCATGGTCGCGACCTCGGACATCAGCGCCGGATATAGGCATCCCGGCGCCGTCCGGCCAGCCATGCCGGGGTGCGGCGGTTGCGCCGGGGGGCCGGGCGGGCTATCCCCCGGTAGTGACATCCGGGAAGGACACCATGATCGCATTCCGTCTATTGGTTGCCGTGCTGGGGCTGACGCTGGTGACCGGCTGCGCGCGCGATGACCTGAACGACCCGCCGGCGAACCTTGGCGATTTCCGCCTGGGACTGGCCGTGGTCGTGACCGACAACATGCAGAAGGTTCCGATCTCGCGCGAGGCCACGGGCGAGGAGTGGCAGGCGGCACTGGACAAGGCGCTCAGGGACCGGTTCGGCCGCTACGAGGGCGACAGGTTCTACAACATCGGCGTGACCGTGGACGGCTATGCCCTGGCCCCGCCCGGCGTGCCGATCGTGGCCTCGCCGAAGTCGATCCTCGTCGCAACGGTGGCGGTCTTCGACGATGCGAAGGGCGAGATGCTGAACGAGGACCGGAAGGGCCACCAGATCACCGCGTTCGAGGAAACCTCGGGTGGCACCATCGTCGGCTCCGGCCTGACCAAGACGAAGGAGGAACAGATGGAAAGCCTGGCCTTCGTGGCGGTGCGGCGGATCGAGGAATACCTGCTGGCCAATCCGGAATGGTTCGGTCTGCCCCCGGGCCCCCGCGACACCTCGGCCGAGGTGGAATAACCCGCCGCGCGGCCCTTCGCCCGCTTGATTTTCCTTCGTCCGGCGGCTAAGTGCGCCGCGTCGCAATGAGGGCCCGCGCGCCGGTCGCATCCGACCACGGCGGAGGCCCCCCAACCACACGAGGCGTGCCCCATGGGTAAGGCAAAGTTTGAACGGAACAAACCGCATGTGAACATCGGGACCATTGGTCACGTTGACCATGGGAAGACGACGCTGACGGCTGCGATCACGAAGTATTTCGGCGAGTTCCGGGCCTATGACCAGATCGACGGCGCGCCGGAAGAGCGTGCGCGGGGGATCACGATCTCGACGGCGCATGTGGAATACGAGACGGATGCGCGCCACTACGCGCACGTCGACTGCCCCGGCCACGCGGACTATGTGAAGAACATGATCACCGGCGCGGCGCAGATGGACGGCGCGATCCTGGTCTGCGCGGCGTCGGACGGCCCGATGCCGCAGACGCGCGAGCACATCCTGCTGGGCCGGCAGGTGGGCATTCCCTACATGGTGGTCTATCTGAACAAGATCGACCTCGTGGATGACGAGGAACTGCTGGAACTGGTCGAGATGGAGGTGCGCGAGCTCCTGTCGTCCTACGACTATCCCGGCGACGACATCCCGATCATCAAGGGCTCGGCGCACCAGGCGATGATCGGCGAGCGCAAGGACATCGGCGAGGATTCGATCCGGGCGCTGATGAAGGCGGTGGACGACTACATCCCGACGCCGGCGCGTGCGGTGGACCAGCCGTTCCTGATGCCGATCGAGGACGTGTTCTCGATCTCGGGCCGCGGCACGGTGGTGACCGGCCGGGTGGAGCGTGGCGTGATCAACGTCGGCGACGAGGTCGAGATCGTGGGCATCCGCCCGACGAAGAAGTCGGTCTGCACCGGGGTCGAGATGTTCCGCAAGCTTCTGGACCGGGGCGAGGCGGGCGACAACATCGGCGCGCTCCTGCGCGGGATCGACCGCGAGGGCGTGGAGCGTGGCCAGGTGCTGTGCAAGCCCGGCTCGGTGAAGCCGCACACCAAGTTCGAGGCCGAGGCCTACATCCTGACCAAGGAAGAGGGCGGGCGCCACACGCCGTTCTTCGCCAACTACCGCCCGCAGTTCTACTTCCGCACGACGGACGTGACCGGGACGGTGCAGCTGCCGGAAGGCACCGAGATGGTGATGCCGGGCGACAACCTGAAGTTCGAGGTCGAACTGATCGCCCCGATCGCCATGGAGGAAAAGCTGCGCTTCGCCATCCGCGAAGGCGGCCGCACCGTCGGCGCAGGCGTCGTCTCGAAAATCATCGCGTAAGGGCTTCGCGCCCGAAAACGCGATCCACCTCTTGCAGGGCCGCCCGCCACGGGCGGCCCTGTGTTCTTTCATGCCCCGGAATGCCATCGGGCAGCCCCAGTCCGGCCACGATCCGCGCGCAACGCTGGCACGGACAACTGCGCAGAGGTGCATCGTGGGGTATGTGTTCCGGTTCGTCTTTGGCGGCCCGTTCGTGATCCAGTTCGCCGTTGCGGCGGCCCTGACATGGTTCGGTCTGTCGGTCCAGCAGGACCAGGCCGCCCTTCTGGCCGCGCGGCAGGCGTTGCAGGCGGCCGAACCGCCGGCTGCGGTCAATGTGGGGGCCTTCAGCCCCGGCTCGGCCGGGAAGCTGCCGGTGGAACTGCGGATTCGCGCGACGCTGGCGACCGACCACAACGTGCGGCTGGTGCGCAAGACCAACGGTATCACCACGGGCGAAAGCCTGCTCTACGTCCTGATGGATCCCGAGGCCGACGCCGGCACCATGGTGGCGCGGGCCGGGATCGTGATCGACCCCGATGATCTGGAACGGGTGGCAACCTATCTGATCGGCAGTTCCGTCGGCTTTGCCGCCAAGGGGCCGGTGGTCGAGATCGGCGGCCTCGTGGCCCGGCCTGGCGAGGCGAGCCACGCCAGGAAGGCGATGCGCGAACAGGGCCTGACGGTCGCGCCGGAGTTCTTCTTCGTGGAGCCCTTCGTGAACGGACGGGCCGGCACACTCGCCGCCGCGCCCCGCGACAGCGGCGACCTGCCGATGATCATCTTCGGCTTCGCCGGGCTGTTCGGGCTGATCGGTGTCAAGCGGCTGCTGGGTGGCAGACGCACCGCGACGGCAGCCCCGGCCCCTGCCGCGCCGAAGGCGGCTGTCGCAAGGCCGCTGCCCTGGGTGCGGCGGCTGCTGGGCATCGCCGTCGTCACGGTGGGCCTCGGTGCCTGGGCGTGGATGAAGGCCTTCAGCGGTTACTTCGGGGCGACCGGCAAGCCGCTCGAACTTGCGGACATCACGGGCGGATGGGCCGGGTTCTGGGGCAATGCCGGGGCCGATGCGGTTTCGGTGATCGCGCCGATCCTGCTGACCCTCGTCGCCATGCTGGTCGTCATCGTACTGATGGTGCGCCGCGTTCTGCGGGTGCTGGGCTTACTGACGCGGCGCCCGCAGGTTCCGGCGGTTGCGCCACCCCCCGTTGCCGTTCCGGTCGCGACGCCTGCCGTGGGCCTGCCGGCCTGGGCCATGGTGAAACATAAGCAGACCGCACCGCCCCCGGCTGCCGCCGCGATGCCGCCGGCGCCAGCCCTGCCGCCCGTCATCGTGTCCCGGCGCGGGGCCCCCGGGCCACTGGCGATCCGCCCCGGGTTCTCGCTGCGCGACATGCTTCCGGCGCGACGCGGCGCTGCCTTGTCAGGCCCCGATCCGTTCGACCGGCTGGCTGCACAGGTCCGTGCCGAACGGGAACGGGAACAGGGCCGCGCCAGTGCCTCCGTGCCGCGCCTGCACCCCGCCGAATAGGGTGGGCATGCACAAAGCTGCATTCTGATTGCTGGCCTGGTTTCAGTCCGACGCTTCTGTCATCGCGAGGTTGCGCGCCGCCGCGCCTTCGGCCCAGGCGACAACCCGTGAAGCCCGCGCCTCGAGCGGTGTCGCCAGCCCGTCGACGAACTCCAGAAATGCTGGCAGGTTCAATCCATTGACGCCAACGATGACGGGGACGCCGAGGTCGAGCGCGCGAACGATGGCGGGTCGCAGGCCGCGGCCGAGACATTCCTGCTTGCCGAACTTGTTCACCACGAGGACATCGCATCCGGCCAGCCTCGCCTCGACGTCGGCCGCAACAGCTTCGATCGCTCCGGAGTCGAGGCGGCAACCTCGAGAGCCCTGCCCGAGCGGCTGGCTGATCCGATGCAGCGGACCGTCGGGCAGAACCCGGATGTCGGTGTCGCAGGGATGGGCGTGGTGACTGACCGGCAGGGCCCGGACGGTGCCCGCCAGCCGCAACCCGCGTGCCTGCAGACGGGCGACGGCGTCGCTCAGGCAGTCGTCGATCAGGCCGCGGCCCTCAAGGGTCACAAAGGCAATCTGCATGTCATGCTCACGCTCGCAGGAACCGGGGCGCGCGGCAGGCGCACCCCGGCACGTTGTCGGTCGTCAGAGCGTAACCTCCCACGACTTGAAGCTGAGCTGCGCCATCTTGGGGCTGGCATCCGCGATCTTGCGGATGTTGGCCCAGGTCTGCTTGTAGTTCGGCAGGATCAGCGTGTTCGTCCCGGCGTTGATCACGTTGCCCTGCGTGCCCGAGGGCGCGCCGAACAGCATGAAGGTTTCGTTCCGCCGTGCCGTCGGTTCGATGTAGACCATCGCCTGGGTCGCTCCGACGTCGTTGTAGACCTCGGCCATGTCGCCGTTCTTCAGCCCGAGTTCTGCGGCATCCTCAGGGTTGATCTGAAGGTAGGGCAACGGGAATCGATCTGCGACAAAGTCGTTGTCCTGGTCGAGGAACCAGTTCTGCCAGTTGATGTTGGACCGTCCGTTGTTGATCAGGAAGCGGTGGTTCGCCCTTTGCTGTTCCTTGCCCGGCGCCTCGAGCCCGCGCCAGCCTGCGGCCATGAACAGCGCCTTCTTGTCCTCGCGTCCGTGCCGCGTGAACATGCCGTCCTCGTAGAGGCGCGGCGTGCCGACCAGCTTGCCGTCGGCAAAGCCTGTGACCGGTTCCTGAACGCCGTTCGTGCCCATCGCGCGCAGACGCTCGTAGGTCACCTCGGGGTTGCCCTGGTGGTAGCCGTCCATGAAGGCGTCTTCCTCGGTCTGCCAGTCGAAACCCGTGAACTGGGCAGCATAGTCCGTCCGCCCATCCTCGGTCAGCACGCGCTGCAGATGATTGGCGAGCCGCGCGGCGATCAGGCAGTCGGGCATCGCCTGGCCGGGACCGTCCATGTACTTCTCGGTCAGGCGCAGGCGGCGTTCGCCGTTCATCGAGGTGAGGTTCATCTCGCCTGCCTCGACGGCGGGCAGGATGACATGCGCGGCCTGCGCGTTCTGCGTGTGGATGATGTCCACATGCACCGAGAACAGCCCCCCTGCCTCGATCGCCGCCACGATCGCGTCCACCATCTCGGCGCGCGTCGCGCCCGGCCGCGCATCCATCGCCTCCTTCACCATGTTGGTGCGGCGATTGTACTCGCGCTTGAACGCGCTTGCGTTGAGCGTGGTCTTGTAGTGGTCGGTCGCCCAGTTGTGGTGCACCTTGCCGCGACCGGCGATGACCAGCTGATCGAAGTAGGGCGCGGGCCGGCCGACATGGCCGTCGCCGGGGCGGTAGTAGCCTTCCTGGTGGCCGCCAAGGCGGCAGCAGCCACCGCCCTCGCGCCCGACGTTCCCGGTGGCGAGCGCGATGTTCAAGAGCGCGCCGATGGTCCGGTAGTTGTCGTTGCCCCAGATGATGCCCTTCTCGTAGGCCGTCACCGTCTTGCGGCGGCTTCCGTCGTCCTTGGGCTTGGCGATCCATTCCGCAGCCTGGACGATCTGGGCCTCGGTCAGGCCGGTGATCGCGGCCGCGTCGGCCAGGCGCATCCTGCAGGCCTCGCGCGCCGCCGCGAAAGACCCGAGATTGGCGGGGTGTGCGGCATCCTCGGGCACGGCAATGCCGTCGGCAAAGGTCGACGCCGCGATGAAGTCCTGATCCACCCATCCCTGATCCGCGATGTGGGTGAAAAGGGCGTTGAAGAGCGCGAGGTCGCTGCCCGAGTTGATGGCGAGGTGAAGAACGTTTTCAGCGCCCGCGACCTCTTCGCAGGCATTGATGGTGACCGACCGGCGCGGATCGACCACGATCACCCGCGCGCCGTTCCGCATTCCCGGAACCATGTGGTTCAGGAACAGGTTCGTCTGTGTTTCCAGCGGGTTGGCACCGACGATGAAGATGGTGTCGGTCACTTCGTAGTCGGCATACTGATAGTTCAGCTCGTCCACGCCCATGTCTCGGCCGGAGTGCACTTCCGAGTTGTAGGCCGGACGGTTGTGGATGCGGCAGTGCTTTACCTTCATCGACCCGAAATAAAGCTTGCCGGTGCCCCAGGTGTTCTCGTATCCGCCTGCGCTGCCGCCGTGGTCGAACATCGAGACAAAAAGGTCGTCCTCGTTGTCCTTGTCCACCACCCGTGCCGTCACGCGCGCAACGAGGTCGAGCGCGTCATCCCATGTCGTCGGCTGCCAGGTGCCGTAACGCCAGACCAGCGGGTCGGTCAGGCGCTGTTGCTGCGTGCCCGTCACGTCGGACCGGCGGTTCTCGGCCATCCGCGCGCCCCGGACAGACCCGAGTCCCGCGTTCACCACGCAGTCAACGTCGGGCTTGATCACGAGGTGGACGTTCTGGCCATCCTGCTTGACCACATTGTACATGGATGGCGCGTACCAGGCATCGGTTTCCTGGAATTGCTGCTTGCTCAGGTCCTCGCCCGACCAGTTGGATTGCGGCGTCCCCTGGCGGTTCAGCGGCCAGGTGTACGCCTTGTAGCCGCAGCCGACGATGCAGTAGTGGCAGGTGACATTGTGCACCTTGGCATCCGCGGGGATGATCGGCAGGCGGTCGATGTTGCGTTTGTAGGCCATGTCCTTTCCCCCCTATGCCAGCACGTTGGAGAGACGGCCGTAGATCAGCTCGTCCACCCCTTCGGCAAAGATGTCGCCGTTCGCGTCGACCCGCAGCGTGAACTGCGGCAGGTTCTGCGTCGCGTGGCCCCAGGTCTGCTGCCCGCCTGCCTCGCAGTCGAACCGGCTGAAATGGCCGGGGCAGTTCAGCGTCTTGTCCCCGGCGTTGTAGGACATCTGCCATCCCTTGTGCGGGCACAGGATCGAGAAGGCGACGACGTCACCATCCGGCCCGACGCCCCCCTGGACCGGATTTCCCAGCCTCAGCAGCACACCGGGGCTGTCGGAATCGGGATAGGCGATGTCCATCGGTTCGTTGACCTTGAGGGCCGACAGATTCGCCAGCCGGTTCGAGGGGTAGTCGAGCCGCGCGAGCGACTGCGCCTGCGCGGGCGCAGGGGCGATGAACGTGGCAGCGGCCGCACCCGCGGCGCTGATCGCGCCGCCGCGCAGGAACTGTCGCCGACCAACGTCGACGAGCTTCGAGCATTTCATTGCTGGGGCCCTCCCTGGCTTCCGGATTGGGCCCAGTTTAGCCAGTCAATGCAGGGCGCGGCGCGATTTGAAGCGGATGCTGCCTTGCGGCAAGTCGTTCGGAAAGTGCCGAAAATTCAGACGTTCGGATTTCCGAACAGGCAAGGGGCAGTCATAGCCCCAGTTTCTGCATCTTTTCCCAAAGGGTCGTGCGCGAGACGCGCAAGAGCCGCGCAGCCTCGCCAACCTGCCCTCCCGTCCGATCGAGGACCGCGGCAATCTGGGCACGTTCGGCCGCATCGCGCACCTCGGCCAAGGGTCGCACCGTCTCTGCTTCGGCGCGCTCGGGGAAAAGATCCGCTGTGGTGATCATCCCACCCGTCGCCATCTCCACCGCGCGCGCAAGCCGTGCCCGCACTTCGCGTCCGTTTCCGGGCCAGTCATGGCCGCGCATCGCCTCGTCCGCCATGGCCGCGATCCCCGCCAGTGGCACATCGCGGCGGGCGTTCAGGCCGGGGAACAGTCTGTGTGCAAGCCAGACCGCATCGTCCGGCCGGTCGGCAAGAGGCGGCACGACGATCGAATGCGCCCCGAACAGCGCCCCAAGATCGCCACGCAGAGCGGACGGATCAAATCCCATACCCTGACCGGCCGTCGCGATCAGCCTGGGGCTGCCTTTGCGGGCCAGCGTCATCATCCGATCCTGCCCCGGCCCTGGCAATCGGTCGATGGCCACGACGACCAGGGTTCCGTCGCGCGCTTCCTCTGCCGCCGCGCTGATGGCGACGGCCGCATCTGGTTCCTGCGCCACATCGAGGGTGACAAGCGGTGCTGCACAGCGATCAGACGCTGCATGCAACCGGCGGGCCAGCCTCAGCTTGCCCGAGCCTGACGGGCCCGTGATCAATACCGGACCTTCTCGCGCGGCAGCGGCGTCGATCTGCCGGTCGAGCGCTCTTGCCGCCGGGCTGATTCCCGATTGCGGCGGCATTTCAACATCGGGCCGCGCCTGCATGACCAGCGCCAGACGCCTGAGGAAGGAAGCCATGTCGAAAGGTTTGGTGATGTAGTCGGACGCCCCGGACCGGATCAGTCGCACGGCCTGTTCGATCCCGCCCTGTCCGGTGATGAACAGGAACGGCGGCGGTGGGCGCGTGCGCAAGAGTGTCTCGTACAACTCCTCGCCGGTTCCATCCGGCAACCGGATGTCGCAGACGACGCCGTCGATGCTGCGCCGAGGTGTGCGGATTGCAGGTAGGGCGCGCGCGATCTGGCGGTGCCACTGAACCTCGGCCCCCTCCAGCGTCAGTCGCTGGACAAGCGAGTTTCCCATGATGTCGTCATCTTCAACAAGGACGATGCGGCGGCCCTCAAGCATGGGTCGGGTCCTGAAGCGGCAGGTCGACCCGGATCACCGTCTCGGCACCTTCCCGGTCATGCGCGACCTGGCCCTGGAGGCCGGCCACAAGATCATGAACCAGACGCAGTCCCACACCCCCGCCGGGCGGCAACGGCCCGGAACCCAGAAGGCGCGCTTCCATGGCCGGATCGAGGCCGGTCCCCGTGTCCCGAACGACAATGGAAAGATGACCGGCGCCATTGGCAACACGCAGGCCGACCTTCCCGCCGTAACCTGCGGCCGCACCCGCGTTCAGGAGAAGATTCAGCACGATCTGCCGCACCGGCGCGGAAGGCTGCATCGCCAGCGAAGCGGCGGGGGCGACCACTTCCCAGTCCAAAGCCTGTGACCGGCCATGCGCCTCGGGCTCGAACAAAAGCTTCAGGTCCTCGAAGTCTTCGGGCCGCAATGGCTCCCCCGTGCGGTCAAGCCGATTCTGGTCGAGCATCGCTCGGGTCACATCCCGCAGGTGTGCCAGGCCACGGTGCATCAGGTCGGCCGACTGGCGCACGACCTCGGGCCTGTCGGCATAGGTTCGGATCGTGTCCGCCGCGTTCAGAAGGCCGCCGAGGGGGTTGTTCACCTCATGCGCAAGCGAGGACGACAGCCGCCCGAGGCTGACGAAGCGCTCCCGCTCGGCCAGCCGTCGCTCGGCCTCGGCCCGGGCCTCGACAGCGCCGGTCATCCGGTTGTAGGCGGCAATCAACCTGATCATGCCGGGATCGCCGTGCGGCATGTTGCCGGGTGGTATGGGTTGCGGTGCGCCACGCGTTCCGTCCATCGCCTGCACCAGCAGGCCGACCGGGCGCAGGATACGCGCGACGGCCAGCCATCCGGCGAAGGCGAGGAGCAACGTGGCAAGCGCGTTTCCGGACAGCAGCCAGAGCGCGAGGCTCCGGCGTTCCGCCAGAAGGTCGCTGGCGTCCATCTCGGTCACGATACGCCCGACGGACCGGCCCTGCACGACAAGTGGCTCGACGACCCGCAGGATCGCGTCGCCCGTCATGCGAACCGACGCGGCCGGCACGGCATCCGCCTCGAAAGGCGCAGCATCCGCGCCAACCGGTGCACGCCGAGGATCCGTCGCGGCAAGAACCCGGCCCGCATCGTCCTGGACGACGGTCAGCAAGAGCCGTTGGCGATGTCCCGATGCCGCCGCGCGGTCGAGAATGTCGAAGACCTCCCACACATCCTGCCGCAGGACGGAAGGCCCGAGCGCCACGGACAGGCCTTCCATGTGCAGGCGCGCGGTTTCGGACAGGCGCGCATCCTGCACGCGGCCAAGCGCCGCCAGGACGCCGTAGCTCGCGACCAGCCCCAGGGCGATCATCAGGGCCGCCATGATCAGCGGCACGCGCAGGGTGATGGGCAGGTCGCGGAAGCGCCGCATGAGTCAACCGTCCCCCATTTCGGCCATCCGGGCGGCGATGCCGTCGAAGAGGGTTGGCGTGCCCGCAATGACACCGTCGAGAAACAGAAGCTGCAGCACCGTCCGTCCGACGGCGCTGTCCTTCAGCCCGCGCAGGGCGGTGCCGCAGGCAGCGATCCCGGGTTCGGCGATACGGTCTGCCCGGGCAACGAACGGCGGAAAGCCCAACCATTCCGACCGCCCGATGACCTTCGTCTGTGCAGCCAGGTCAGGTTCGGTCTCGCTCAGGGCCTCCCAGACGTAGCCGTCGACACTGCCCGACCGGGTCAACCCGCCGGCAACCGCCCGCACCACGTTGCGGTGGCCATAGGCAAAGATCGTCCGGGCGAAAAAGCGGTCCGTTGTCTCGCCAAGGCGCGCAAGATCCGAAGCCGTGACAAGGAAACCCGAGTTGCTGTCTGGGTCGGAGAAGGCATGCGTCCCGCCCCTCAGCTCGGCGAGTGATCCCGCCGGATCGTCCGCGTCAACGATGAGGTAGGACTGGTACAGCGGACGGCCGCGCCAGACCGGCACCCCGAGAAGCGAGAGTTTTGCCTCGTGCTGAAGATAGGGGTAGCCGCATGTCCACGCGGCATCCACGGAACCGTCGAGAAGTGCGCCCGAGATTTCCTGATATGTGCGTCGCTGGACGAGTTCGATGTCCTGGCCCATGCCTTCCGCCAAAGCGGCGCGCAGGGCGGAAATGACCGCTGCGTCGTTGTCGAGGAAGACGGGTGTCAGAGCAAATCTGAAGGGTGCCGGGCCTTGGGCCCAGCTTCGAGTTGCAACGAAGGGCGCGGCCGACGCCGCCGCTCCCATCAGCACGGCGCGACGCGTGCTTTTCATCCATTTCCCCCCCGGAGCGCGTCTCCCCCGCGCCACCCACGATCTCAAGCGCCACGGACTCTCTTGTCTGATGGAGGGTGAAATCGTAGATCGACGATATACGGAATCCTTCCGGCTTGGGAAGTGCGCCGATGGCAACGGACGAGACGACAACGGCCGCCCTGGCAAAGGCTCTCGCACATCCGGCGCGGATCCGGATCCTCCGATTGCTTCAGGCTACTCCCGGCTGCATCGGAGGCGACATCGTGGAGGCCGTCGGCCTGGCGCAGTCCACGGTGTCGGAGCACCTCCGCATCCTGAAGTCCGCAGGTGTGATCTCGGGCGAGATCGACGGGGCCCGGATTTGCTATGCGCTCAACCCGACTGCATTGGCCCCGCTGTCTGACCTGATCAAGGGGCTCACCCCTCCGCCGGACGGGGCCTGCTGCATTCCCGGAAAGAAGGAAACGGCATGAGCCTGTTCGAGCGCTGGCTGACCCTGTGGGTCGCGCTTTGCATCCTGGCGGGGCTTGTGCTTGGCAACCTCGTGCCCGGCCTGTTCGGCGTTCTGGCGGGGCTGGAATATGCCTCGGTCAACCTTGTGGTGGCCGTGCTGATCTGGGCGATGGTCTATCCGATGATGATCGCCATCGACCTCGGCTCGCTCAAGGATGTCGGACGGCGACCGAAGGGGCTGGTCATCACGCTGGTGATCAACTGGCTGATCAAGCCCTTCACCATGGCCGCGCTGGCCGTGCTGTTCTTCAACCACCTGTTCGCAGGGCTGGTCGACCCGGCAAAGGCCCCTGAATACATCGCGGGGCTGATCCTGCTGGGGGCCGCACCCTGCACGGCGATGGTCTTCGTCTGGTCACAGCTGACAAAGGGCGATCCGAACTACACGCTGGTGCAGGTCTCGGTGAACGACCTGATCATGGTCGTGGCCTTCGCGCCCATCGTGGCCTTCCTGCTGGGTGTGACCGACATTTCCGTGCCATGGGAGACGCTGATCCTTTCGGTGGTCCTGTACATCGTGATCCCGCTGATTGCAGGAGCGCTGACACGCCGGGCGTTGATGGCACGCGGCGGGGACGCGGCGGTTTCGGGCTTCACGGCGCGGATCAAACCGGGTTCGGTTCTTGGCCTCTTGCTGACCGTCGTGCTTCTCTTCGGTTTTCAGGGGCAGGTCATCATCGCACAGCCGCTTCTGATCGGGCTGATCGCCGTGCCGATCCTCATCCAGTCCTACGGCATCTTCGCGCTTGGCTATGCCTGGGCCTTCGCCTGGCAGCTGCCGCACCGGGTAGCGGCGCCCTGCGCCCTGATCGGCACGTCGAACTTCTTCGAGCTTGCGGTGGCGGTGGCCATCGGTCTTTTCGGTCTGAACTCCGGTGCGGCTCTGGCGACCGTCGTCGGTGTGCTGGTCGAGGTGCCCGTCATGCTCTCGCTGGTCGCCTTCGCCAACCGCACCCGACACAGGTTTCCGGCATGACCGACACGCCCAACACTGACGACGCGCTGGTGCCTGCCATTGATCGTGAACGGCTTTTCCCGCCGCCGCCCTTTCCCGGCACGCATGATCCGGGCATCAACCGCATGTCGGCCGGGAACATCTGACCGTGCGGGATCGAGGCCTGGCCCGCTGCACGGGGGTGCGGCGGGCCTTTTGCTGACTGTCGCGGCCAAGCCATTGCGCGCGCTGGATTTACCGGGGCATTCCGGCGGCCGTGCCCGTCCCGCGACCGTCCCGCCCGCGTATGGCCCGCGTATGGCATCCGTCCCGACAGGCCGCGCGCACCGCCCTGTTAACCTGCAACGGCGAATCGCCCCGCCCCGGCCTGCCGTTGACGGAATGCGGGCGCAGGCGCATGATCGAATCGCCTGCGAATCTGGAGGATCGGATGCTCCGCCTGCTGTGCACGACCGCGCCGTTTGCCCTGTTGTCCCTGGCACCTGTCCAGGCGCAGGAGTTCTATCTGGGTCTGGGTGTCGGCGCCGGGTCGATCAGCCCGTCGGGGTTCGACGACTACAACGAGCTGTCGGTGATCGGCGGCGTGCAGTATCCGGTCAGCGGCAACTTCTTTCTGGGCGGCGAGGTCGAGGCCGGGACGGCCTCGGGCAGCGCCGACATCGACGGGGTGTCGCGCCTGCGGGTGCTTGCCGGGATCAAGACGCAGGACGTGTCGTTCTTCGTCGCGGCGGGCGCCGTGCGGATGCGCGGACCCTTTGCCGATCTGAGCGGCGAGTCGTCGGGCACCAGCTTTGGCATCGGTATCGAGGTTCCGGTTCAGGACCGGTTCAAGCTGCGGGTCGAGGCGATCCGCGACAGCTATGACACCGGCGGGACGATCGGCAAGGTGACGCTGCCGGACTGGAAGGTCGATACGCTGCGCGTGGGCGCGTTCTTCCGTTTCTGACCTGTCGTGATCCTTTCGTCGTTGATGCGTCAGGCCGGGACACGGCCAGAGGCGCTTGCGCTGCTGACGGGTGACGGCCAGCGCGTCGGGTGGGCGCGGCTGTGGGCCACGGCCGAAGGCTTTGCGCGGCGGATGCGGGGCGCGGGCGCCGCGCCAGGGCAGACGGTGGCGGCATGGGTGGACAATCCGGCGGTTCAGGCCTGCATCTGGCTGGCGGCGATGCGTCTGGGCGCGCGGCCCTTGCTGGTGCCGCCTGCCGTGCTGGCGCAGACCGGGTTCCGTGCCGATCTTGCGGTCGTGCAGCCGGGCAGCGGCGGGCCTGCGCGGACGGTCGTTGCCTTCGGGCCGGACTGGTCGGCGGACCGCGACGATGGCGGCGACCTGCCGCCGGTGCCCGGGGACGAGGCCGGGCTGATCCTGGCGACATCGGGATCATCGGGTGTGCCGAAGCTGATCGGCTATGGCCCGGGCACGGCACTGGCGCGGCACCGGCTGCTGGTGCAGATGGCGGGCGCGCCGCGCGGGCCGATCATGACCTGCCTCAACATCGGGTCTGCGGCGGGGTGGCGCTATGCCTATGCGGCCTGGGCCGAGGGGCAGGCGGTGATCCTGCCTGCACCGACACCGGCGGCCACGCTGGCGCGGATCGGGGCCGAACGGGTCGACATGATGATCGCCGCACCCGCGCAACTGGCCGAACTGTGCCGGGCGGCGGGCGGTGGCGGGCCTGGCGTGCGGATGCCGATGACGGTGGGGGCGATGTGCCCGCCCGGGCTGCCGCAGCGCGTGGAACTGGTGTTCGGGGCACCGCTGACGGTGATCTACGGCACGACCGAACTGAGCACCGTGGCACTGGGGCGGCCGGGGCAGGAGGGCGACGCCCCCGGCCAGATCGGGGCGCTGGTGCCGGGGGTGGAGGTGGAGCCGCAGCCGGGCAGCGGGCGGCTGCGCATCCGCGTGCCCGAGGCGCAGCGGACCGGGGCCTATCTGAACGCGGAGGGGCCGTTCGACGATGACGGCTGGATGCTGACGGCGGATTGCGGGCACCTGGACGGGGCAGGGCGGCTGCATCTGTCGGGGCGGGCCGATCTGGCGCTGTCCTGCGGCACGGTGACGGTGCTGCCCGAGGTGATCGAGGCCGCCGCGCTGGCGGTGCCGCATGTGACGGCGGCGGCGGCCTTTGGCGTGCCGCGCGGCGACGGCTGGGATGTGCCCTGGCTGGCGCTGGTGGCGGGGCGGGAGCTGTCGCGGTCGGCGCTGGCGGCGGCGGTGGCCGCGGCGGTGCCGGGGCTGCCGGACGTGCAGGTGCTGCGCATGGCGGCGCTGCCGCTGACGGGCGCGGGCAAGCCGGACCGGGCGGCGCTGCGGCGCCTTGCGGCCGAGGCGTGACCCCTTGCGTTCCAGCACGGGCTGACGTAATCGGCGGGCAGGAATAGGGGTATAGCTCAGTTGGTAGAGCGACGGTCTCCAAAACCGTAGGTCGCGGGTTCGAGCCCTGCTGCCCCTGCCAGTCCCGAACATGGCGCGATCTTTCCCCGGGCGTGTCCCCGGAAGGGCAAGTTTTCGTCAAAGTTGCAGGCGACTCTTGGTCCTGTCCGCAAGAGGAGAGCGCCATGCCACTGTCCATCGCACGCATTCTTCGGGGTCTGAAGCCCGCCGCCCGGGAGCCCGGCGCGCCCGCGCCGGGGATCGTCGCGCGGCTGGCGGCGCTGCGCGGCCGCCGGGGGGGCGCGGCCGAGGAGGTGCCCGAGGCGGTGGCGCGGCGGCTGGCCGCGATGGCGCTGCACGAGCGCGCGCGCGAGGCCCGGCCGCCGGTGCGGCGGCTGATGCAGGGCATGGCGTGACGGCCGGGCCGCCAAGGCGCCGCCTGCCCTTGAATTCCCCCGCCCGTCCGCGTATCTGCCCCTGATCCCCGATCGCGCAGGATACCGACCATGGCCAGGACCAACCCGCTCCAGTTCCTCCAGCAGGCACGCGCCGAGGTCGGCAAGGTCGTCTGGCCGACGCGGCGCGAGGTTCTGCTGACCACGATCATGGTCTTCATCATGGCGGCGCTGACCGCCACGTTCTTCTCGCTGGTCGACCTTTCGATCCGCTGGGGCCTGAGCCTGATGCTCGGCGCCGTGGGGTGACACGCATTTCGCCTTGAACTCCGGGCGCGGGGGCGGTATCGCGACCCCCGTTCCGGCGACATCGGCGCGCAGCGATTCGGGTTGCGCGCTTTTTTCGTTCCGGTGGGCCCTGGCGGGTCCGGCAGAACATAGACCCGGCCAACCGGGGACAGAGGGGATGCGGCAGGCATGGCGAAGCGGTGGTATTCGGTGAGTGTTCTCTCGAACTTCGAGAAGAAGATCGCCGAACAGATCAGGCAGGCCGTGGTTGATGCGGGCCTTCAGGACGAGATCGAAGAGGTGCTGGTGCCCACCGAAGAGGTGATCGAGGTGCGGCGCGGCAAGAAGGTGACGAGCGAGCGGCGCTTCATGCCCGGCTATGTGCTGGTGCGCATGGAGATGAGCAACCGCGGCTATCACCTGATTTCCTCGATCAACCGGGTGACCGGGTTCCTGGGGCCGCAGGGCAAGCCGATGCCGATGCGCGACGAGGAGGTCAACGCGATCCTGAACCGCGTCGAGCAGGGCGAGGTCGCGCCGCGCAACCTGATCCGGTTCGACGTGGGCGAGAAGGTGAAGGTGACCGACGGACCCTTCGAGGGCTTCGAGGGGATGGTCGAGGACGTGGACGAGGCGCACAGCCGCCTGAAGGTGTCGGTGTCGATCTTCGGCCGTCCGACGCCGGTGGAACTGGAATTCACGCAGGTGTCGAAAGGCTTCTGAGTGGGCAACCGTGGGAGGCGAGCGCCGGGGCGACCCGGTGACGGACCGAACCACTAAACCGCGCCTGACCGCCCGACAGGGCCGGGGCGCAGTGAGAAAGGAGCGGCCATCATGGCCAAGAAGGTAATCGGAAGCCTGAAGCTGATGGTGAAGGCCCAGCAGGCCAACCCGTCGCCCCCCGTGGGCCCGGCGCTGGGCCAGCGCGGCCTGAACATCATGGCGTTCGTGAAGGAATTCAACGCCAAGACCGCCGAGATCGCGCCGGGCACCCCGACGCCGGTGGTCATCACCTACTATCAGGACAAGAGCTTCACGCTGGAGTTCAAGACGCCGCCCGCGTCCTTCCTGCTGAAGCAGGCGGCCGGCCTGCCGCCGGTCGGCAAGCGCAACCGCGCCAAGGGGTCGGCCAAGCCGGGCCGCGACGTGGCGGGAACGGTGACCGTGGCGCAGATCCGCAAGATCGCCGAGACCAAGATGAAGGACCTGAATGCCAATGACATCGAGGGGGCGATGCAGATCATCCTCGGGTCGGCCAAGTCCTGCGGCATCGAAGTGAAGGGCTGAGCATCATGACAAAAGTTGCAAAGCGTCTGAAGGCTGCCCGCGCCGTTGTCGAGGGCAAGGCGAACCTGTCGGTCGAAGAGGCCGTCAAGCTGATCAAGCAGGCCGCGACCGCGAAGTTCGACGAAACCGTCGAGATCGCGATGAACCTGGGCGTCGACCCGCGCCATGCCGACCAGATGGTGCGCGGCGTGGTCCAGTTGCCGAACGGCACGGGCAAGGTCGTGCGCGTGGCGGTGTTCGCGCGTGGCGCGAAGGCTGACGAGGCCAAGGCCGCGGGTGCCGACATCGTGGGCGCCGAGGACCTGATGGAGCGCATCCAGGGCGGGAACATCGACTTTGACCGCTGCATCGCGACGCCCGACATGATGCCGCTGGTGGGTCGCCTTGGGAAAATCCTCGGGCCGCGCAACCTGATGCCGAACCCGAAGGTCGGCACGG
Organism: Paracoccaceae bacterium; assembly: GCA_019454225.1. Taxonomy (NCBI): domain Bacteria; kingdom Pseudomonadati; phylum Pseudomonadota; class Alphaproteobacteria; order Rhodobacterales; family Paracoccaceae; species Paracoccaceae bacterium. The sequence goes on from CP075370.1 coordinate 1,090,281, forward strand.
TGACGATGGACGTCAAGACGGCCGTGGCGAATGCCAAGGGCGGCGAGGTGCAGTTCAAGGTCGAGAAGGCCGGCGTGATCCACGCGGGCGTGGGCAAGGTCAGCTTTGACGACGAGAAACTGGCGCAGAACGTGCGCGCCTTCGTCGATGCGGTCAGCCGGGCCAAGCCTTCGGGGGCCAAGGGTGCCTATCTGAAGAAGGTGTCGCTGTCCTCGACCATGGGGCCGGGCGTGTCGGTGGACCTGTCCAGCGCGACCGCGAATTGATGTGATCCGTAGGGGTGCGCAATGAATGCGCACCCTACGGGGCGCAAGGTGAATTCCCGATGCGAAAGCAGAGGGATGGCCGGGCGGAGACGCCCGGTCCTGTCCGAGACGGCGGGTGGTGCGCAAACACCTTAATATCCAGCCTGAGATGGGGAACGAGACGGATTTCACCCCCTGGGTGGTCTTGGTTTCGGGACGCATCACGGACCCGAAGGCCCCGGAGCGATCCGGGGAAGACATGAGCCGGGGGGAAACCCCCTACCTTGGAGTGAAACTGTGGATAGAGCCCAGAAAGAAAAACTGGTCGAGGAACTCGGCCAGATCTTCGAAAGCTCTGGCGTCGTGGTGGTTGCCCACTACGCGGGTGTCACGGTCAAACAGATGCAGGATCTGCGGGCGCGCATGCGCGACGTCGGCGGTTCCGTGCGCGTTGCCAAGAACAAGCTCGCCAAGATCGCCCTCGACGGCAAACCCAGCGAGAAGATGGGTGCGCTGCTGACGGGCATGACCGTGCTGGCCTTCTCGGAAGACCCCGTCGCTGCGGCGAAGGTCTGCGAGGCCTATGCCAAGACGAACGAGAAGTTCGTCATCCTTGGCGGGGCGATGGGCAGTGCGATCCTGGATCCGGCCGGTGTGAAGGCCGTGGCTTCGATGCCGTCGCGCGAAGAGCTTATCGCTCAGGTCGTGGCTTGCATCGGTGCTCCGGCATCGAATCTGGCCGGGGCCATTGGTGCGCCTGCGTCGAACATCGCGAGCATCCTGTCGACCATCGAGGAGAAGGCTGCCGCCTGATCCCTCTCGCCCGCGCGGGTTGATCCCGCGTCGTTGGACCCCATCTAACCTGAACGGAAAGCAAAAATGGCTGATCTGAACAAACTCGCCGAAGAGATCGTGAACCTCACGCTGCTCCAGGCCCAGGAACTGAAGACGATCCTCAAGGACAAGTATGGCATCGAGCCGGCCGCCGGTGGCGCCGTCATGATGGCTGCCGCCCCGGGCGCCGCCGCTGCCCCGGCCGAGGAAGAGAAGACCGAGTTCGACGTCGTGCTGGTGGAAGCCGGCCCGAACAAGATCAACGTCATCAAGGAAGTGCGCGCCATCACCGGCCTGGGCCTGAAAGAGGCCAAGGACCTGGTGGAAGCCGGCGGCAAGGTGAAGGAACAGGCCAACAAGGCCGACGCCGAAGCCATGAAGAAGAAGCTCGAAGAGGCTGGCGCCAAGGTCGAGCTGAAGTGACCGGCGGGATGCCGCCGGCATCCTGACAGCACGAAGATGTGACCGGGTCCGGCCTTCGCCGGGCCCGGTCGTGTCCGTAGAAAGGCCCGCCTCCTGGCGGGGGGTCCGCGTGGCGGACCCTCCCCCCGGGTGCGGCAAAGGGTTCGGGAGCCGCCCGGTGGGACGGACGGCACGAATGGAACCCTGCCCCCTCTCGCAAACGGCGTGCGCCCGTGCCCCCGACGGCCGCCCGCCCGCGACAGAGACGAAAGGTGACCACGAGCATGGCGCAGTCCTACGTTGGCCAGAAGCGCATCCGCCGCTACTTCGGCAAGATCCGCGAAGTGCTGGAGATGCCGAACCTCATCGAGGTTCAGAAATCCTCATACGACCTGTTCCTGCGGTCGGGCGACGGCGACAAGCCGGCCGACGGCGAGGGGATCCAGGGCGTGTTCCAGTCGGTCTTCCCGATCAAGGATTTCAACGAGACGGCCGTTCTGGAGTTCGTGCGCTACGAGCTGGAGAAGCCCAAGTACGACGTGGACGAGTGCCAGAGCCGCGACATGACCTATGCCGCGCCGCTGAAGGTGACGCTGCGGCTGATCGTGTTCGATGTGGACGAGACCACCGGCGCGCGGTCGGTCAAGGACATCAAGGAACAGGACGTCTACATGGGCGACATGCCCCTGATGACGTCGAACGGCACGTTCATCGTGAACGGCACCGAGCGGGTGATCGTTTCGCAGATGCACCGCAGCCCCGGCGTGTTCTTCGACCATGACAAGGGCAAGACCCATTCGTCGGGCAAGCTGCTGTTCGCCTGCCGCATCATTCCCTATCGCGGGTCGTGGCTGGACTTCGAGTTCGACGCCAAGGACATCGTGTTCGCCCGGATCGACCGTCGCCGCAAGCTGCCGGTGACGACGCTGCTCTATGCGCTGGGCATGGACCAGGAAGGCATCATGGATGCCTATTACGAGACGGTCAGCTATCGCCATGTGAAGAACAAGGGCTGGGCCACGAAGTTCTTCCCCAGGCGCCTGTCGGGCACCCGCCCGTCCTATGACCTGGTGGATGCGGCGACCGGCGAGGTGATCCTGAAGGCGGGCGAGAAGGTGACGCCGAAGATGGCGAACACCTGGGCGCGCGAAGGCAACATCGCCGAGCTGCTGGTGCCCTTCGACAACATCGTGGGCAAGTATGTCGCCAAGGACATCATCAACGAGGAAACCGGCGAGATCTGGGTCGAGGCCGGCGACGAGCTGACGATGGACTACGACCGCGACGGCCAGCCCAAGGGCGGCACCGTCAAGCTGCTGCTGGATCAGGGCATCACCGACGTTCCGGTGCTGGACATCGACAACGTCAACGTCGGCCCCTACATCCGCAACACGATGGCGGTGGACAAGAACATGGGGCGGGATACCGCGCTCATGGACATCTACCGCGTGATGCGGCCGGGCGAGCCGCCCACCGTCGAGGCGGCGAGCGCGCTGTTCGACACGCTGTTCTTCGACAAGGAACGCTATGACCTGTCCGCCGTGGGCCGGGTCAAGATGAACATGCGCCTCGATCTGGGCAAGCCCGACACGCAGCGCACCCTGGACCGCGACGACATCATCGCCTGCATCAAGGCGCTGACCGAACTGCGCGACGGCAAGGGCGAGATCGACGACATCGACCACCTGGGCAACCGCCGGGTGCGGTCGGTCGGCGAGCTGATGGAAAACCAGTACCGCGTCGGCCTGCTGCGCATGGAGCGGGCGATCAAGGAGCGCATGTCGTCGGTGGAAATCGACACGATCATGCCGCAGGACCTGATCAACGCGAAACCTGCGGCGGCGGCGGTGCGTGAATTCTTCGGCTCGTCGCAGCTGTCGCAGTTCATGGACCAGACTAACCCGCTGTCGGAAGTCACGCACAAGCGCCGCCTTTCGGCGCTGGGGCCGGGCGGTCTGACCCGCGAACGCGCGGGCTTTGAAGTCCGCGACGTCCACCCGACCCACTATGGCCGGATGTGCCCGATCGAGACGCCGGAAGGCCAGAACATCGGCCTGATCAACAGCCTTGCGACCTTCGCCCGGGTGAACAAGTACGGCTTCATCGAGACCCCCTATCGCAAGGTGGTCGACGGCCAGGTGACCGATGACGTGGTCTACATGTCGGCCACCGAGGAGATGCGGCATACGGTGGCGCAGGCCAACGCCTCGCTGGATGCCGATGGCCGGTTCGTCAACGAACTGGTCAGCACCCGGAAGGGTGGCGAGTTCATGCTGAACCCGTCGGATGCCGTGGACCTGATCGACGTGTCGCCGAAGCAGCTTGTCTCTGTCGCGGCCTCGCTGATCCCGTTCCTCGAGAACGACGACGCGAACCGCGCGCTGATGGGATCGAACATGCAGCGCCAGGCGGTGCCCCTGCTGCAATCGGACGCGCCCTTCGTGGGCACCGGGATCGAGGCCGTGGTGGCGCGCGACAGCGGTGCCGCGATCATGGCGCGGCGTGCGGGCGTGATCGACCAGGTCGATGCGCAGCGTATCGTCGTGCGCGCGACCGAACTGCTGGAGCCGGGCGAGCCGGGCGTCGACATCTATCGCCTGCGCAAGTTCAAGCGATCGAACCAGTCGTCCTGCATCAACCAGCGCCCGCTGGTGAAGGTGGGCGACACGGTGGCGCGTGGCGAGGTGGTGGCCGACGGCCCCTGCACCGACATGGGCGAGCTCGCGCTTGGCCGGAACGTGGTCGTCGCCTTCATGCCGTGGAATGGCTACAACTACGAGGACTCGATCCTGATCAGCGAGCGCATCCTGAAGGATGACGTCTTCACCTCGATCCACATCGACGAATACGAGGTGGCGGCCCGCGATACCAAGCTCGGGCCGGAAGAGATCACCCGCGACATCCCGAACGTCGGCGAGGAAGCGCTGCGCAACCTCGACGAGGCCGGGATCGTCTATATCGGGGCCGAGGTTCAGCCGGGCGACATCCTTGTGGGCAAGATCACCCCCAAGGGCGAAAGCCCGATGACGCCGGAAGAAAAGCTGCTGCGCGCGATTTTCGGCGAAAAGGCCAGCGATGTGCGCGATACCTCGCTTCGCCTGCCGCCCGGGGCCTATGGCACGATCGTGGAAGTGCGGGTGTTCAACCGGCATGGCGTGGACAAGGACGAACGCGCGCTGCAGATCGAGCGCGAGGAAGTCGAGCGTCTGGCGCGCGACCGTGACGACGAGCTGGCGATCCTGGAGCGGAACATCTATTCGCGCCTGAAGTCGCTGATCATGGGCAAGGTCGCGGTCAAGGGGCCGAAGGGCGTCAAGGCCGGGTCCGAGATCAACGACGAGCTTCTGTCGACGCTGAGCCGCGGCCAGTGGTGGCAGCTTGCCCTGGGCGAGGAAGCCGAGGCCAAGGAGGTCGAGGCGCTGCACGACCAGTTCGAGGCGCAGAAGCGTGCGCTGGACCACCGGTTCGAGGACAAGGTGGAAAAGGTGCGCCGCGGCGACGACCTGCCCCCCGGCGTGATGAAGATGGTCAAGGTGTTCGTGGCGGTGAAGCGCAAGCTGCAGCCGGGCGACAAGATGGCCGGGCGCCACGGCAACAAGGGCGTGGTGTCCAAGGTCGTGCCGACCGAGGACATGCCGTTCCTGTCGGATGGCACGACCGTCGATCTGGTGCTGAACCCGCTGGGTGTGCCCTCGCGCATGAACGTCGGGCAGATCCTGGAAACCCACATGGGCTGGGCCGCGCGCGGCCTCGGCATCAAGATCGACGAGGCGCTCAAGGCCTATCGCCGGTCGGGTGACCTGACCCCGGTGCGCGAGGCGATGCGCATCGCCTATGGCGACGACACCTACGAGGCGGCCTTTGCCGACCGGGACGAGGATGATTTCCTTGAACTGGCGGGCAACGTGACCAAGGGCGTGCCGATCGCGACGCCGGTGTTCGACGGCGCGAAGGAGGCCGACGTGAACGATGCGCTGAAGCGCGCCGGGTTCGACCAGTCGGGCCAGTCGGATGTCTTTGACGGCCGCACGGGCGAGAAGTTCGCGCGCAAGGTGACGGTGGGCGTGAAGTACATGCTGAAGCTGCACCACCTTGTCGACGACAAGCTGCACGCACGTTCGACCGGTCCCTACTCGCTCGTCACCCAGCAGCCGCTGGGCGGCAAGGCGCAGTTCGGTGGCCAGCGTCTGGGGGAAATGGAGGTCTGGGCTCTGGAAGCCTACGGCGCCGCCTACACCCTTCAGGAAATGCTGACGGTGAAGTCGGACGACGTGGCGGGCCGGACCAAGGTCTACGAGTCGATCGTCAAGGGCGAGGACAACTTCGAGGCCGGCGTGCCGGAATCGTTCAACGTGCTTGTCAAGGAAGTGCGGGGCCTCGGCCTCAACATGGAACTCCTGGATGCGGAGGAGGAGTGAGGCGGAGTCGGGGCAAGCCCCGACCTACGTAGGGCGGGGCTTGCCCCGCCGCTCTTCCCCCGCAACCCTTTGATTGGGATGATGAAATGAACCAGGAACTGACCAACAACCCGTTCAACCCGGTTGCCCCCGTCAAGACCTTCGACGAGATCAAGATCTCTCTGGCCAGTCCGGAGCGGATCCTGTCGTGGTCCTATGGCGAGATCAAGAAGCCGGAGACCATCAACTACCGGACCTTCAAGCCCGAGCGTGACGGCCTGTTCTGCGCCCGCATCTTCGGGCCGATCAAGGACTACGAATGCCTGTGCGGCAAGTACAAGCGCATGAAGTATCGCGGCGTCGTCTGCGAGAAATGCGGTGTGGAAGTGACGCTGCAGAAGGTGCGGCGCGAGCGGATGGGCCATATCGAACTGGCTGCGCCCGTCGCCCACATCTGGTTCCTGAAGTCGCTGCCCAGCCGCATCGGCCTGATGCTGGACATGACGCTGCGCGATCTGGAACGCATCCTCTACTTTGAAAACTACGTCGTGATCGAGCCGGGTCTGACCGACCTGACCTATGGCCAGCTGATGACCGAGGAGGAATTCCTCGACGCGCAGGACCAGTACGGCGCCGACGCCTTCACCGCCAACATCGGCGCCGAGGCGATCCGCGAGATGCTGGCGGCCATCGACCTGCAGGCGACGGCGGACCAGCTGCGTGAGGAGCTGAAGGAGGCGACGGGCGAACTGAAGCCGAAGAAGATCATCAAGCGGCTGAAGATCGTCGAGTCCTTCCTGGAATCCGGCAACCGCCCGGAATGGATGGTGCTGACCGTCCTTCCGGTGATCCCGCCGGAACTGCGCCCGCTGGTCCCGCTGGACGGCGGCCGGTTTGCCACGTCCGACCTGAACGACCTCTACCGCCGGGTCATCAACCGGAACAACCGACTGAAGCGGCTGATCGAGCTGCGCGCGCCGGACATCATCGTCCGGAACGAAAAGCGGATGCTGCAGGAAGCGGTGGACGCCCTGTTCGACAACGGCCGTCGCGGCCGCGTCATCACCGGCACCAACAAGCGCCCGCTGAAGTCGCTGTCGGACATGCTGAAGGGCAAGCAGGGCCGGTTCCGCCAGAACCTGCTCGGCAAGCGCGTCGACTTCTCGGGCCGGTCGGTCATCGTGACCGGCCCGGAACTGAAGCTGCACCAGTGCGGCTTGCCGAAGAAGATGGCGCTCGAACTGTTCAAGCCGTTCATCTATTCGCGGCTTGAGGCCAAGGGGCTTTCCTCGACCGTCAAGCAGGCCAAGAAGCTGGTGGAAAAGGAACGTCCCGAGGTCTGGGACATCCTGGATGAAGTCATCCGGGAACACCCGGTCCTTCTGAACCGCGCGCCGACGCTGCACCGTCTGGGCATCCAGGCCTTCGAGCCGATCCTGATCGAGGGCAAGGCGATCCAGCTGCATCCGCTGGTCTGCTCGGCCTTCAACGCCGACTTCGACGGCGACCAGATGGCGGTTCACGTGCCCCTGTCGCTGGAAGCCCAGCTTGAGGCGCGCGTCCTGATGATGTCCACGAACAACGTGCTGTCGCCCGCCAACGGCGCGCCGATCATCGTGCCGTCGCAGGACATGGTCCTGGGCCTCTACTACGTCACGATGGAGCGCAAGGGCATGCCCGGCGAAGGCATGGCCTTTGCCGATATCGACGAGGTGGAGCACGCGCTGAGCCAGGGCGTGGTGCACCTGCACGCCAGGATCAAGGCGCGGATCCGCCAGATCGACGAGGAAGGCAACGAGGTCTGGAAGCGCTATGACACCACGCCGGGCCGCCTGCGGCTGGGCAATCTGCTGCCGCTGAACGCCAAGGCGCCGTTCGAACTGGTGAACCGCCTGCTGCGGAAAAAGGACGTGCAGACCGTCATCGACACCGTCTACCGCTACTGCGGCCAGAAGGAATCGGTGATCTTCTGCGACCAGATCATGACGCTGGGCTTCCGCGAGGCGTTCCGTGCCGGCATCAGCTTTGGCAAGGACGACATGCTGATCCCCGACACCAAATGGCCGATCGTGAATGCCACGCGCGACCAGGTGAAGGAATTCGAACAGCAGTACATGGAAGGCCTGATCACCCAGGGCGAGAAGTACAACAAGGTCGTGGATGCCTGGTCCAAGTGTTCGGACAAGGTGGCCGCCGAGATGATGCAGGAAATCTCTGCCGTCCGTTACGACGATGCGGGCGCCGAGAAAGAGCCCAACTCGGTCTACATGATGTCGCACTCGGGGGCGCGGGGTTCGCCCGCGCAGATGAAGCAGCTTGGCGGGATGCGCGGCCTGATGGCCAAGCCGTCGGGCGAGATCATCGAGACGCCGATCATCTCGAACTTCAAGGAAGGCCTGACCGTTCTTGAATACTTCAACTCGACCCACGGCGCCCGGAAGGGTCTGGCCGACACCGCGCTGAAGACCGCCAACTCGGGTTACCTGACGCGGCGTCTGGTGGACGTGGCACAGGACTGCATCGTGCGCAGCCATGATTGCGGCACCGAACGTGCGATCACCGCCGAGGCCGCGGTGAACGACGGCGAGGTCGTGTCATCGCTTGCCGAGCGCGTGCTGGGCCGCGTGGCGGCGGACAACATCGTGGTGCCGGGCACCGAAGAGGTGATCGTCGCGGCGGGTGAACTGATCGACGAACGGCGCGCGGATGCGATCCACGCGGCGAACGTGCAATCGGCGCGCATCCGCAGCCCGCTGACCTGCGAGGCCGAGGAAGGCGTCTGCGCCATGTGCTATGGCCGCGACCTGGCCCGCGGCACGCTGGTGAACATCGGCGAGGCGGTGGGCATCATCGCCGCGCAGTCGATCGGCGAGCCCGGCACGCAGCTGACGATGCGGACCTTCCACATCGGCGGCATCGCGCAGGGCGGCCAGCAGTCGTTCCTCGAAGCGTCGCAGGAGGGCCGGGTGGAGTTCCGCAACGGCAACCTTCTTGAGACCGCGGCGGGCGAACAGGTGGTGATGGGCCGCAACATGTCCATCGCGATCATCGACGACAACGGGCAGGAACGCGCGTCGCACAAGGTGTCCTATGGCGCCAAGGTGCACGTGAAGGACGGCCAGCAGGTGAAGCGCGGCGCCAAGCTGTTCGAATGGGACCCCTACACCCTGCCGATCATCGCCGAAAAGGGCGGCGTGGCGCGGTTCGTGGACCTGGTCTCGGGCATCTCGGTGCGCGAGGAAACCGACGAAGCCACCGGCATGACGCAGAAGATCGTGTCCGACTGGCGGTCGGCGCCGCGTGGCAACGACCTGAAGCCGGAAGTCATCATCATGGACCCGGCAACCGGTGACCCGGTGCGGGGCGATGGCGGCAACCCGATCAGCTATGCGATGTCGGTGGATGCCATCCTGTCGGTCGAGGACGGGCAGGACATCCGTCCCGGCGACGTGGTGGCGCGTATCCCGCGCGAAGGCGCCAAGACCAAGGACATCACCGGGGGTCTGCCCCGCGTGGCGGAACTGTTCGAGGCGCGGCGGCCCAAGGACCACGCGATCATTGCCGAGACCGACGGCTATGTGCGGTTCGGCAAGGACTACAAGAACAAGCGCCGCATCACCATCGAGCCGGTGGACGAGACGCTGACGCCGCAGGAATACATGATCCCCAAGGGCAAGCACATTCCCGTCCAGGAAGGCGACTTTGTCCAGAAGGGCGACTACATCATGGATGGCAACCCCGCGCCGCATGACATCCTGCGGATCATGGGGGTCGAGGCGCTGGCGAACTACATGATCGACGAGGTGCAGGACGTCTATCGCCTGCAGGGCGTGAAGATCAACGACAAGCACATCGAGGTGATCGTGCGGCAGATGCTGCAGAAGTTCGAGATCCTCGAATCCGGCGACACCACGCTGCTCAAGGGCGAGCATGTGGACAAGGCCGAGCTTGACGAAGAGAACGCCAAGTCCGAAAACCGCGGCCTGCGCCCTGCCTCGGCCGAGCCCATCCTGCTGGGCATCACCAAGGCAAGCCTGCAGACCCGCAGCTTCATCTCGGCGGCGTCCTTCCAGGAAACCACGCGGGTGCTGACCGAGGCTTCGGTCCAGGGCAAGCGGGACAAGCTGGTGGGGCTGAAGGAGAACGTGATCGTGGGCCGACTGATCCCGGCAGGGACCGGCGGGGCCACGACGCGGGTCAAGAAGATCGCGACCGACCGCGACCAGCAGGTCATCGACCTGCGCCGGTCCGAGGCAGAGGCTGCGGCCGCGCTGGCCGCGCCGATGGACGATGTGATCGACGTCGAGGGCGATTCGGGACTCGTGGACACGATCGAGAGCCGCGACCTGTAAGCCGGCCTGCCGGACGGCAGACCCAGACCCCGCCGCCCTCTCCGGGCGGCGGGGTTTTCCATGCCCGCCGCGCGCCCTTGTCCTTTGCTGCGGCAAGGGATACCGCTGCCCCGCCCATGGTGCAGCGAGGCCCGTCTTGATCCTGTCCGACAACGCGCGTGGCGTCCTGTTCATGTGCGTGGCAATGGCCGCCTTCACCGGCAACGATGCGCTGATGAAGTCCGTGACGCAGAGCCTGCCGCTGATGCAGGCCATCGCGATACGCGGCGCGATCTCGGCCGTGCTTCTGCTGGCCCTGGCCCGGGCGCTGGGGCAATGGCGCATCGCCCTGCCACGTGCGGACCGGGGGCGGATGGCGCTGCGCACCTTCGCCGAGCTTGCCTCGACCCTGACGTTCCTGTCGGCGCTGATGCACATGCCATTGGCGAACCTGTCCGCGATCATGCAGTCGCTGCCGCTGGCGGTGACGCTGGCGGCGGCGCTGTTCCTGGCCGAACCTGTCGGCTGGCGGCGCATGCTGGCCATCGGCACGGGATTTCTGGGTGTCCTGCTGATCATCCGCCCGGGGGCAGAGGGGTTCGACATCTGGTCAGTCGTGGGCGTGCTGTCGGTGCTGTTCGTGGTGGTGCGCGACCTGTCGACCCGGCGGTTTTCCACCAGTCTGCCATCGGTCACCATCGCGCTGCTTACCTCGGTGGCAGTCATGGCGATGGGGATCGTCGGAATGGGTGTCGGCGCGCTGCAAGGGCAGGGTTGGGTGGCGCCCTCGGCGGGGGAACTGGCCCAGCTTGCCGGTGCCGCGATCATGGTCGTCCTGGGATATCTGTTCATCGTCAAGACGATGCGGTCGGGTGATGTGTCGATCGTGGCGCCGTTCCGCTATACCTCGCTGATCTGGGCGATCCTGCTGGGCTGGCTGGTGTTCGGCACCCTTCCCGACGCCCTGACCTGGGCCGGGGCCGGGCTGATCGTGGCGTCGGGCCTGTTCACATTGTGGCGCGAGGCGCGTCTGAACCGGGTGCGCCGCTGACGCCGCGGCGCCGCGCAGCCCGTGTTGACAACCCCTGCGACTCCCCCTATACGCCCCGCACCTGACGGGTGCACCGCGCCCGACGGGTATCTGAACCGATGTGGTCACGATCCGGGCCCCGCGCCCCGATCCTCTGGAATTCCACCGCGTCGTCCCCGCGAATGGGGACGCATGCGGTTTTTGCGTTTGCGGACGCGCAGGCGCGTGAAGATTGCCCCCCGGGGGGCGCGAACGGGTTGAAGAAGGGCGAGAACCTGATGCCGACGATCCAACAGCTGATCCGCAAGCCGCGGGAAGCGAACGTGAGAAAGTCCAAGTCGCAGCACTTGGAATCCTGCCCGCAGAAGCGCGGCGTCTGCACGCGCGTCTATACCACGACGCCGAAGAAGCCGAACTCGGCCATGCGGAAGGTTGCAAAGGTGCGCCTGACCAATGGTTTCGAGGTCATCAGCTACATCCCCGGCGAAAAGCACAACCTGCAGGAACACTCGGTAGTCCTGATCCGCGGTGGCCGGGTCAAGGACCTTCCGGGCGTGCGTTACCACATCCTGCGCGGCGTTCTGGATACCCAGGGCGTCAAAGACCGTCGTCAGCGCCGCTCGAAATACGGCGCGAAGCGTCCGAAGTGAGGAACTGAGAAATGTCCCGTCGTCACGCCGCCGAAAAGCGCGAAATCCTGCCCGACGCCAAGTATGGCGACACGGTGCTGACCAAGTTCATGAACAACCTGATGGTGGACGGCAAGAAATCCGTCGCCGAAACCATCGTCTACGGCGCGCTGGAGCGTGTGCAGACCCGCCTGAAGCGCGAGCCTGTGCAGGCCTTCCACGAGGCGCTGGATAACGTGAAGCCCTCGGTCGAGGTGCGGTCGCGCCGGGTCGGCGGGGCCACCTACCAGGTTCCCGTCGAGGTCCGCACCGAGCGGCGCGAGGCGCTGGCGATCCGCTGGCTGATCACCGCCGCCCGCAAGCGCAACGAGAACACGATGGAAGAGCGTCTGGCCGCCGAACTGGCCGATGCCTGCAACAACCGCGGCACCGCGGTGAAGAAGCGTGAAGACACCCACAAGATGGCCGACGCGAACAAAGCGTTCAGCCATTACCGCTGGTAAAGGACCGCCGAAATGGCCCGCGAATATCCGCTCAACCTCTATCGCAACTTCGGCATCATGGCCCACATCGATGCCGGCAAGACCACGACGACCGAACGGATTCTCTACTACACCGGCAAGTCCCACAAGATCGGCGAGGTGCATGACGGCGCCGCGACGATGGACTGGATGGAGCAGGAGCAGGAGCGCGGGATCACCATCACCTCGGCGGCCACGACCACCTTCTGGGCGCGGACGCTCGACGGCGTGACCCATGGCGACAAGCACCGCTTCAACATCATCGACACCCCCGGCCACGTCGACTTCACCATCGAGGTGGAGCGTTCGCTGGCCGTGCTGGACGGCGCGATCTGCCTTCTGGACGCCAACGCGGGCGTCGAGCCGCAGACCGAGACGGTCTGGCGCCAGGCCGACCGCTACAAGGTTCCGCGCATCGTGTTCGTCAACAAGATGGACAAGATCGGTGCCGACTTCTTCAAATGCGTGCGGATGATCAAGGATCGCACCGGCGCGACGCCCTGCCCGATCGCGCTTCCGATCGGCGCCGAGGACAAGCTGGAAGGCATCATCGACCTGATCACCATGGAAGAATGGGTGTATCAGGGCGAAGACCTGGGCGCGACCTGGGTGCGCCAGCCGATCCGTGACGCGCTCAAGGCGGAAGCCGAGGAATGGCGCGGCAAGATGATCGAACTGGCCGTCGAGATGGACGATGCCGCGATGGAGGCCTATCTCGAAGGCGAGGAGCCGGACGAGGCGACCCTGCGCGCGCTGATCCGCAAGGGCTGCCTGTCGCTGACCTTCATGCCGGTGACGGCCGGTTCGGCCTTCAAGAACAAGGGCGTGCAACCGCTTCTGAACTCGGTCATCGACTTCCTGCCCTCGCCGCTGGACGTGCCGGCCTATGTCGGCTTCGCCCCGGGCGACGAGACGGAAACCCGCAACATCGAGCGTCATGCCGATGACAGCGAGCCCTTCTCGGGCCTCGCGTTCAAGATCATGAACGACCCGTTCATGGGTTCGCTGACCTTCACCCGGATCTATTCCGGCCAGATGAAGAAGGGCGACCAGCTCCTGAACTCGACCAAGGGCAAGCGCGAGCGCATCGGCCGCATGGTGATGATGCACGCCAACAAGCAGGAAGAGATCGGCGAGGCCTTCGCGGGCGACATCATCGCGCTGGCGGGCCTGAAGGACACCACCACGGGCGACACGCTCTGCGATCCGTCCAAACCGGTGGTCCTGGAAACCATGACCTTCCCCGAGCCGGTGATCGAGATCGCCGTCGAGCCCAAGTCGAAGGCCGACCAGGAAAAGATGGGCCTGGCGCTGGCGCGCCTGTCTGCCGAGGACCCGTCGTTCCGTGTCGAGACCGATATCGAGTCGGGCCAGACCATCATGAAGGGCATGGGCGAACTTCACCTTGACATCCTCGTCGACCGCATGCGTCGCGAGTTCAAGGTCGAGGCGAACATCGGTGCCCCGCAGGTGGCCTATCGCGAGACGATCAGCCGTCCGACGGAAATCGACTACACGCACAAGAAGCAGACCGGCGGCACGGGCCAGTTTGCCCGCATCAAGCTGCAGATCGACCCGGTGGAACCGGGCGTCGGCTACTCGTTCGAGTCGAAGATCGTCGGCGGTGCGGTGCCCAAGGAATACATCCCGGGTGTCGAGAAGGGCATCAAGTCGGTGATGGACTCGGGTCCGCTGGCCGGCTTCCCGGTGATCGACTTCAAGGTGGCGCTGGTCGACGGTGCCTTCCACGACGTCGACTCGTCGGTCCTGGCCTTCGAGATCGCCACCCGCGCCGCGATGCGCGAAGGGCTGAAGAAGGCCGGCGCCAAGCTGCTGGAACCGATCATGAAGGTCGAGGTCGTGACGCCCGAGGAATACACCGGCTCGATCATCGGCGACCTGACCAGCCGCCGGGGCATGGTGCAGGGCCAGGACAGCCGCGGCAACGCCAACGTCATCACCGCGATGGTGCCGCTGGCCAACATGTTCGGCTACATCAACAACCTGCGTTCGATGTCGTCGGGGCGTGCGGTGTTCACCATGCTCTTCGACCACTATGACGCGGTGCCGCAGAACATCTCGGACGAGATCCAGAAGAAATACGCTTGACCGGTGCGGCGGGGTGAGCCCCGCCCTACCGCCCCGTAGGGCGGGGTTCACCCCGCCGCCACCGACACCGAACTGAGGAGATGCCCCCATGGGTAAGGCAAAGTTTGAACGGAACAAACCGCATGTGAACATCGGGACCATTGGTCACGTTGACCATGGGAAGACGACGCTGACGGCTGCGATCACGAAGTATTTCGGCGAGTTCCGGGCCTATGACCAGATCGACGGCGCGCCGGAAGAGCGTGCGCGGGGGATCACGATCTCGACGGCGCATGTGGAATACGAGACGGATGCGCGCCACTACGCGCACGTCGACTGCCCCGGCCACGCGGACTATGTGAAGAACATGATCACCGGCGCGGCGCAGATGGACGGCGCGATCCTGGTCTGCGCGGCGTCGGACGGCCCGATGCCGCAGACGCGCGAGCACATCCTGCTGGGCCGGCAGGTGGGCATTCCCTACATGGTGGTCTATCTGAACAAGATCGACCTCGTGGATGACGAGGAACTGCTGGAACTGGTCGAGATGGAGGTGCGCGAGCTCCTGTCGTCCTACGACTATCCCGGCGACGACATCCCGATCATCAAGGGCTCGGCGCACCAGGCGATGATCGGCGAGCGCAAGGACATCGGCGAGGATTCGATCCG
The DNA here is from genome assembly GCA_019454225.1 of Paracoccaceae bacterium. Classification (NCBI taxonomy): domain Bacteria; kingdom Pseudomonadati; phylum Pseudomonadota; class Alphaproteobacteria; order Rhodobacterales; family Paracoccaceae; species Paracoccaceae bacterium. The sequence goes on from CP075370.1 coordinate 1,105,427, forward strand.
GGCGCTGATGAAGGCGGTGGACGACTACATCCCGACGCCGGCGCGTGCGGTGGACCAGCCGTTCCTGATGCCGATCGAGGACGTGTTCTCGATCTCGGGCCGCGGCACGGTGGTGACCGGCCGGGTGGAGCGTGGCGTGATCAACGTCGGCGACGAGGTCGAGATCGTGGGCATCCGCCCGACGAAGAAGTCGGTCTGCACCGGGGTCGAGATGTTCCGCAAGCTTCTGGACCGGGGCGAGGCGGGCGACAACATCGGCGCGCTCCTGCGCGGGATCGACCGCGAGGGCGTGGAGCGTGGCCAGGTGCTGTGCAAGCCCGGCTCGGTGAAGCCGCACACCAAGTTCGAGGCCGAGGCCTACATCCTGACCAAGGAAGAGGGCGGGCGCCACACGCCGTTCTTCGCCAACTACCGCCCGCAGTTCTACTTCCGCACGACGGACGTGACCGGGACGGTGCAGCTGCCGGAAGGCACCGAGATGGTGATGCCGGGCGACAACCTGAAGTTCGAGGTCGAACTGATCGCCCCGATCGCCATGGAGGAAAAGCTGCGCTTCGCCATCCGCGAAGGCGGCCGCACCGTCGGCGCAGGCGTCGTCTCGAAAATCATCGCGTAAGCAAGACAATGTGGGGTGGGTGAAAAACCCACCCACCCTGCCCAAGGACGAACAAGATGCAAGGTCAGACCATCCGCATCCGGCTCAAGGCGTTCGATTATCGCGTGCTGGACGCCAGCACCGCCGAAATCGTCTCGACCGCCAAGCGCACGGGTGCCACGGTGCGGGGGCCGATCCCCCTGCCGAACAAGATCGAGAAGTTCACCGTTCTGCGCGGTCCGCACATCGACAAGAAGTCGCGCGACCAGTGGGAAATCCGCACGCACAAGCGGCTTCTCGACATCGTGGACCCCACCCCGCAGACCGTGGACGCGCTGATGAAGCTCGACCTCGCCGCGGGCGTGGATGTCGAAATCAAAGTGTAAGGGGGGCAGGCCAATGCGCTCCGGCGTGATCGCAAAGAAGCTGGGCATGACCCGGCTGTTCATGGCAGACGGACGGCAGGTGCCGGTGACCGTTCTGCAACTCGACAACCTGCAGGTGGTGGCGCAGCGCACCGCCGAGCGTGACGGCTATACCGCCGTGCAGCTTGGCGCGGGCGCGGCCAAGGCCAAGCGCACCAGCGCGGGGATGCGTGGCCACTTCGCCAGGGCGAATGTGGAACCCAAGCGCAAGATCGCGGAGTTCCGCGTGACGCCCGACTGCCTGATCGACGTGGGCGCGGAAATCACCGCCGACCACTATCTCGCGGGCCAGTTCGTGGATATCGCGGGCACCTCGATCGGCAAGGGCTTTGCCGGTGCGATGAAGCGGCACAACTTCGGCGGCCTGCGGGCCAGCCACGGCGTGTCGATCAGCCACCGGTCGCACGGGTCCACGGGCCAGTGCCAGGACCCCGGCAAGGTGTTCCGCGGCAAGAAGATGGCCGGCCACCTGGGCGCCGTGCGCGTCACCACCCAGAACCTCGAGGTCGTGCGCACCGATGCGGAGCGCGGGATCATCATGGTCAAGGGCGCGGTGCCGGGCTCCAAGGGCGGCTGGGTCACGATCAAGGACGCGGTGAAGAAACCCGCCCATGCGGAAGCGCCGAAACCGGCCGCGGTCCGTGCGGCGGCGTCTGCTCCGGTCGCGGAAGTCGCGGCCGATGGGGGTGAGGCATGAAACTCGATGTGATCAAGCTTGACGGCGGCAAGGCCGGCGAGATCGAGCTGGACGAGGCGCTGTTCGGCCTTGAGCCGCGCGCCGATGTCCTGCACCGCGTGGTGCGCTGGCAGCGGGCCAAGGCCCAGGCCGGCACCCATTCGGTGCTGGGCAAGTCGGACGTCAGCTATTCGACCAAGAAGATCTACCGCCAGAAGGGCACCGGCGGCGCACGCCACGGGTCCAAGAAGGCGCCGATCTTCCGGCACGGCGGCGTCTACAAGGGGCCGACGCCCCGCAGCCACGAGCACGACCTGCCCAAGAAGTTCCGCGCGCTCGGCCTGCGCCACGCCCTGTCTGCCAAGGCCAAGGCGGGCGAGCTGGTGATCCTTGAAGCCGCCGCGATGGACGCGCCCAAGACCTCGGCCCTGGCCAAGGTTGCCAAGGACCTGGGCTGGAAGCGCGTGCTGGTGATCGACGGCGCGACGGTCGACGCGAATTTCGCGCTGGCCGCGCGCAACCTCGAAACCGTGGACGTGCTGCCCTCGATCGGGGCCAACGTCTATGACATCCTGCGCCGTGATCAGCTCGTGATCACCCGCGCCGGGGTCGAAGCGCTGGAGGCGCGCCTGAAATGACCGCGAAACCGGAACATTACGACCTGATCAAGAAGCCGGTCATCACCGAAAAGGCCACCATGGCGTCCGAGTCGGGCGCGGTGGTGTTCCAGGTGGCGATGGACGCCTCGAAGCCGCAGATCAAGGAAGCGGTCGAGGCGGTGTTCGGCGTCAAGGTGAAGGCCGTGAACACGACCATCTCGAAGGGCAAGGTCAAGCGTTTCCGCGGTCGCCCCGGCGAACGGTCCGACCGCAAGAAGGCCTATGTGACGCTCGAGGAAGGCAACACGATCGACGTGTCCACTGGCCTCTGAGATGGCCCTCTGATAGAAGGCCGCGAATCCAGGGCGGCCCCGGGCGACCGGGGCCGATGACTTTTTGAAGGGCAACCCGGGCCGCAAGGCCCGCCAAGCAGACGGAAGACAGAAAGCATGGCACTCAAGTCGTACAAACCGACGACGCCTGGCCAGCGCGGGCTGGTTCTGATCGACCGTTCGGAGCTGTGGAAAGGCCGCCCCGTCAAGGCTCTCACCGAGGGTCTGATCAAGACGGGCGGACGGAACAACACCGGGCGCGTCACGATGTGGCACAAGGGCGGCGGGGCCAAGCGGCTCTACCGCGTTGTGGATTTCCGCCGGAACAAGTTCGACATGGCGGCGGTCGTCGAGCGCATCGAATACGATCCGAACCGCACCGCGTTCATCGCGCTGATCAAGTACGAGGATGGCGAGCTTGCCTATATCCTCGCGCCGCAGCGTCTGGCCGTGGGCGACAGCGTGATCGCCGGCGCCAAGACCGACGTGAAGCCCGGCAACGCGATGCCGTTCTCGGGCATGCCGATCGGCACGATCGTCCACAACGTCGAGATGAAGCCCGGCAAGGGCGGCCAGATCGCCCGCGCGGCGGGCACCTATGCCCAGTTCGTCGGCCGTGACGGCGGCTATGCGCAGATCCGGCTGTCGTCGGGCGAACTGCGGATGGTGCGCCAGGAATGCATGGCGACCATCGGCGCGGTGTCGAACCCCGACAACTCGAACCAGAACCTCGGCAAGGCGGGTCGCCGCCGGCACATGGGCATCCGCCCGACGGTGCGCGGCGTCGCGATGAACCCGATCGACCACCCCCACGGCGGCGGCGAAGGCCGCACCTCGGGCGGCCGTCACCCGGTCACCCCGTGGGGCAAGGGCACCAAGGGCAACAAGACCCGCAAGAACAAGGCGTCGGACAATCTGATCGTCCGCTCGCGGCACGCCAAGAAGAAGGGGCGCTGATCCATGGCACGTTCTATCTGGAAAGGCCCCTTCGTCGACGGCTACGTCCTGAAGAAGGCCGAGAAGGCGCGCGAGGGCGGCCGGAACGAGGTGATCAAGATCTGGTCGCGCCGGTCCACCATCCTGCCGCAGTTCGTCGGCCTGACCTTCGCGGTCTACAACGGCAAGAAGCATATCCCCGTGGCGGTGACCGAGGACATGATCGGTCAGAAGTTCGGTGAGTATTCGCCGACACGCACCTACTACGGCCATGCCGCCGACAAGAAAGCGAAAAGGAAGTAAGCCATGGGCAAGGACAAGAATCCCCGCCGCGTGGCGGACAACGAGGCGATGGCCAAGACGCGGATGCTGAAGACCAGCCCGCAGAAGCTGAACCTCGTCGCGGCGCTGATCCGCGGCAAGAAGGTCGACAAGGCGATGGCCGACCTCACCTTCTCGAAGAAGCGGATCGCGCACGACGTGCTGAAATGCCTTCAGTCGGCCGTGGCCAATGCCGAGAACAACCATGGTCTCGACGTTGACGAGCTGGTGGTGGCAGAGGCCTGGTGCGGCAAGAACATCACGCTCAAGCGGGGCCGCCCGCGGGCGCGCGGCCGCTTCGGCAAGATCATGAAACCGTTCAGCGAAATCACCATCAAGGTGCGTCAGAAAGCGGAGACCGCGTAATGGGACAGAAGGTCAACCCCATCGGGATGCGCCTGCAGGTCAACCGCACCTGGGACAGCCGCTGGTTCGCCGACAGCAAGGACTACGGCAACCTGCTTCTGGAAGATCTCCGCATGCGCGAGTTCATCCACAAGGAAGCCAAGCAGGCCGGCGTGTCGAAGGTGATCATCGAGCGGCCGCACAAGAAGTGCCGCGTGACGATCCATGCCGCCCGTCCGGGTGTCATCATCGGCAAGAAGGGCGCCGACATCGAAGGGCTCCGCAAGAAGCTGACGGCCTTCACCAAGTCGGAACTGCACCTGAACATCGTCGAGATTCGCAAGCCCGAGCTTGACGCGCAGCTTGTCGCCGAAAGCATCGCCCAGCAGATGGAGCGCCGGGTGTCCTTCCGCCGCGCCATGAAGCGCGGCGTGCAGAACGCGATGCGCATGGGTGCCCTCGGCATCCGGGTGAACGTGTCGGGCCGCCTTGGCGGTGCCGAGATCGCGCGCACCGAATGGTATCGGGAAGGCCGCGTGCCTCTGCACACCCTGCGCGCCGACATCGACTATGCGCTGGACGAGGCGGAAACGCCCTACGGCATCATCGGCGTCAAGGTCTGGATCTTCAAGGGCGAGATCCTTGAGCATGATCCGCAGGCCCACGACCGCCGCCTGTCCGAAGCCCAGGATGGCCCCGCTCCGCGCGGTGCCCGCCGCGACCGCGAACGCGCGTAACGGAGAGAGAAGATGCTGCAACCCAAACGGACCAAGTTCCGCAAACAGCACAAGGGCCGCATCCACGGCGAGGCGAAGGGCGGCTTCATGCTGAACTTCGGCACCTTCGGCCTGAAGGCGACCGAGCCCGAGCGTGTGACCGCGCGGCAGATCGAGGCGGCCCGCCGCGCGATCACCCGCCACATGAAGCGCCAGGGCCGCGTCTGGATCCGGGTGTTCCCGGATGTCCCGGTCTCGTCCAAACCCACCGAGGTGCGGATGGGCAAGGGCAAGGGCTCGGTCGACTACTGGGCGGCCAAGGTGAAACCGGGCCGCATCATGTTCGAGATCGACGGCGTCGCCGAACCGATCGCGCGCGAGGCGCTGCGCCTGGGTGCGATGAAGCTTCCGGTGACCACGCGCGTCGTGCAGCGCGAAGACTGGTAAGAAGGACTTTCAGTTCTCTGTCTATTACAGCGTGCCGCCCCGCCGGACCTTCCGGCGGGGCGGCTGCGTTTGGACGCCAAGCACAGTTCATGTGCGCAGTTCGACTATCAGCAATTTGCAGCGGTCAGCCTTGCGCGGATAGACCTCGCGCGTCAGGAAACGCTGCGACACGTCAAGGTAGTCGCAGATCAGATCGGCGCGGGCGTCGGTGACGACGTCATCAAACACCATCACGCAACCGGGAGCCGCCTGCGAGGCAAGTTTGGGCAGGTGCCGATGAATTTCGGCTTCGTCATGCGTGGCGTCGCAGAAGATCATCCCGTACTTCCGCGACAGCGGGCAGTCGAGGAAATCGCCCCGGATGATGTTCGTGGCGTATTTCAGAAGGCCGTTGTTCTTGAGGTTCTGGATCAGAACGGCAATCGTTCCGCCGGGATGATAGACGGCTTCGACGACCCGGCCGCTATCCTTGGCGATGTTGAACTTTTCGTTGAAGCGTTCCTGCCACTCGGCGGCGGTCGTGATGCCGAAGTCGATCAGGTCGTACTTCGCGCGCGGGGCCCCCGCAGCCTCGCGGGCCTGAAGGCCCGCGGCAATCGCGCTCGAGGAACGACCAAGCCAGGGGCCCACCTCCAGAACGTCGCCCGAGGAGTTCCGGGCCGTGTTGTAGAGAACAGTCAGGTCCTTGGCCGACATCCAGCCATTCGGATAGCCCATCGGCAGTTTGGGCAATACGCCTTCATAGCTGCTTGTGCGGATAGCGTTTGCGGAGGTGTCAATCGGGACTGCAATATTCATGGGGTTGCCTGCTCATGGGATGCACCGGTCTTTGCCGGTCTTGGTTGCCTCATGGAAAACCTTGCCCGAGCTGTGAGGTACGAAGAATTCTTTCCGGGCGGCGGCACCGACAAAAGCGGTCAGGTGTTGCGTTTGGGCCGCGGCAGGCCGACAAGGCGGGCCGCCGCCGCCGCCGCCGCGCCGGCGCTTGCGCAACTTTCCCTTGTCGCGGCTTGGCTCATCCTGTAATGGGACGCATCCTGCGATTCCGGGTGACTGGAATTGCGGGTTCATCATTGATCCACCGGGTTCAGTGTTACCCCGCGCATCTGCTGGGGCACTTCGGTGATTGTGGAAGGAAGAATGGCGATGGACGCCAAGGAACTGCGCGACAAGACGCCGGACCAGCTGCGCGACAGCCTGGTCGCGCTGAAGAAGGAAGCGTTCAACCTGCGCTTCCAGCAGGCCACCAGCCAGCTTGAGAACACCGCCCGCATGCGCGCCGTGCGCCGCGACGTGGCGCGCATCAAGACCGTGCTGAACGAAAAGGCGGCTGCCGCCGCCCAAGCGAACTGAGGAGCGAGACATGCCCAAGCGCATCCTGCAAGGCACCGTGACCTCGGACAAGAACGAACAGACGATCACCGTCCTGGTCGAGCGTCGGTTCAAGCATCCGCTGCTGCAAAAGACCGTGCGGAAGTCCAAGAAATACCGGGCGCATGACCCGATGAACCAGTTCAAGGTGGGTGACGTTGTCCGTATCGAGGAATGCGCGCCCATCTCGAAGACGAAACGCTGGCACGTGGTGACCGAGACGGCGCAAGCCTGACCGACACTGCTGCCAGTCTAACGAAACCCCGGGGCCCAGCCCCGAAGGTCGGGAGACTGAAATGATCCAGATGCAGACCAATCTGGATGTCGCTGACAACTCCGGCGCGCGCCGGGTGCAGTGCATCAAGGTTCTGGGCGGGTCGCACCGCCGCTATGCCTCGGTCGGCGACATCATCGTGGTGTCGGTGAAAGAGGCGATTCCGAAGGGCAAGGTGAAGAAGGGCGACGTCCACAAGGCCGTCGTCGTCCGCACCGCCAAGGAAGTCCGTCGCGAGGATGGCACCGCCATCCGGTTCGACCGCAACGCCGCCGTGATCCTGAACAAGCAGATGGAGCCCGTGGGCACCCGCATCTTCGGGCCGGTGGTGCGCGAACTGCGCGCGAAGAACTTCATGAAGATCATCTCGCTGGCGCCGGAGGTGCTCTGATGGCCGCGAAACTCAAGAAGGGCGACAAGGTCGTCGTGCTGACCGGCAAGGACAAGGGCAAGACCGGCGAGATCGCCACCGTCATGCCCAAGGACAACAAGGCCGTCGTCGAAGGCATCAACATCGCCATCCGCCACACCAAGCAGTCGGCGTCGTCACAGGGCGGCCGCGTGGCCAAGGCCATGCCGATCGACCTGTCGAATCTCGCCATCGTTGACGCCAACGGCAAGGCCACCCGCGTCGGCTTCCGCATGGAAGGCGACAAGAAGGTGCGCTACGCCAAATCCACCGGGGAGGCGATCTGATGCTCGACGAAAGCACCTACACGCCACGGATGAAGGCCGCCTACAAGGCGACGATCCGCCCGGCGATGAAGACCGAGTTCTCGTACAAGAACGACATGATGATCCCGCGTCTGGACAAGATCGTGATCAACATGGGCGTGGGCGAGGCGGTCAAGGACACCAAGAAGGTCAAGGCCGCGGCCGAGCAGCTGACGCTGATCGCCGGCCAGAAGGCCGTGGTGACCCATGCGAAGAAGTCGATCGCGGGCTTCCGCGTCCGCGAGCAGATGCCGCTGGGCTGCAAGGTCACGCTGCGCGGCGACCGGATGTACGAATTCCTGGACCGCCTGATCTCGATCGCGCTGCCCCGCGTCCGCGACTTCCGCGGCGTCAAGGCCACCTCCTTCGACGGCCGGGGCAACTATGCCATGGGCCTGAAGGAACAGATCGTGTTCCCCGAAATCGACTTCGACAAGGTCGATGACGTGCTGGGCATGGACATCATCATCTGCACCACCGCCAAGACGGATGCCGAAGCCAAGGCGCTGTTGAAGCACTTCAACATGCCCTTCACGGCCTGAGCGGGAGGAGAGAGACATGGCAAAGAAATCCATGGTGAACCGCGAAGTGAAGCGTGCCAAGCTGGTCAAGCAGCACGCCGCCAAGCGGGCAAGCCTCAAGTCGGTCATCTACGATCAGACAAGGCCGATGGAAGAGCGGTTCAAGGCCACTCTGAAACTGGCTGGCCTGCCGCGCAATTCGTCGGCGACGCGCATCCACAACCGGTGCCAGCTGACGGGCCGCCCGCACGCCTATTACCGCAAACTCAAGCTCAGCCGCATCATGCTGCGTGAACTGGCCTCGTTCGGCCAGATCCCCGGCATGGTGAAGTCGAGCTGGTAAGGAGGGCAGGATATGTCTGTGAACGATCCTCTCGGCGATATGCTGACCCGCATCCGCAACGCGCAGATGCGCGGCAAGTCCACCGTCGCCACGCCGGCGTCGAAGCTGCGGGCCTGGGTGCTGGATGTGCTGGCCGACGAAGGCTACATCCGCGGCTATGAGCGCAAGGAAACCGAGAACGGCCAGGGCGAACTGGTCATCTCGCTGAAATACTTCGAGGGCACGCCGGTCATCCGCACGATCCAGCGCGTCTCCAAGCCCGGGCGCCGTGTCTACATGGGCGTGAAGGAAATCCCGCAGGTCCGCAACGGCCTCGGCGTTTCCATCGTGTCCACGCCCAAGGGTGTCATGTCCGATGCACATGCGCGCGCTGCCAATGTTGGCGGCGAAGTGCTGTGCACCGTGTTCTGAGGAGGGTGCAATGTCTCGTATCGGCAAGAAACCCGTCCCGCTGTCCAAGGGCGTGACCGCCACGATCTCGGGTCAGACGATCGAGGTGAAGGGTCCGAAAGGCACCCGCAGCTTCACCGCGACCGACGACGTGACGCTGACCATCGACGAGGGCGCGGTGAAGGTCGCGCCGCGCGGTACGTCCAAGCGCGCGCGCCAGCAATGGGGCCTCGCCCGGTCGATGGTGAACAACCTCGTCACCGGCGTGACCAGCGGCTTCCGCAAGGAACTGGAAATCCAGGGCGTCGGCTATCGCGCCGCGGTGGCCGGTAACGTCCTGAAACTCTCGCTCGGCTACAGCCACGAGGTGAATTTCGAAGTGCCGAAGGGGGTCACCGTGACCTCGCCGAAGCAGACCGAGATCGTCGTGGAAGGCATTGACGAACAGCTCGTCGGCCAGGTCGCCGCGAACATCCGCGAGTGGCGCCAGCCCGAGCCCTACAAGGGCAAGGGCATCCGCTACAAGGGCGAGTTCATCTTCCGCAAGGAAGGCAAGAAGAAGTAAGGATCGGGAACATGGCAAACACGAAACGAGAGCTGTTCCTGAAACGCCGCCTGCGGGTGCGGAACAAGCTCAAGGCAATGTCGGCGGGCCGTCTGCGCCTGTCGGTGCATCGCTCGTCCAAGAACATCAGCGTCCAGCTGATCGACGACGCGCAGGGCGTGACGGTGGCTGCGGCCTCGACCCTCGAAAAGGGCCTGGGCTTCTACGGCAAGAACAACGTCGAAGCCTCGGCCAAGGTCGGCGCGACGATCGCAGAGCGTGCAAGGAAGGCGGGCGTCGAAACCTGCTATTTCGACCGCGGTGGTTTCCTCTTTCACGGCAAGATCAAGGCTTTGGCCGATGCTGCCCGTGAAGGCGGCCTGAAGTTCTGAGGAGTGTGACAGATGGCAGAACGTGAGAACCGCCGCGAGGGCCGCCGCGACGACCGCCGCGAGGAGAACCCCGAGTTCGGCGAAAAGCTCGTCGCGATCAACCGCGTGTCCAAGACGGTGAAAGGCGGCAAGCGCTTCGGCTTTGCCGCGCTCGTCGTGGTCGGCGACCAGAAGGGCCGCGTCGGCTTCGGCAAGGGCAAGGCCAAGGAAGTGCCCGAGGCGATCCGCAAGGCGACCGAACAGGCCAAGCGCAGCCTGATCCGCGTGCCGCTCAAGGACAGCCGCACGCTGCATCACGACATGGAAGGCCGCCATGGCGCGGGCAAGGTCGTGATGCGCACCGCCGTCGCGGGGACCGGCATCATCGCCGGTGGTCCGATGCGCGCAGTGTTCGAGATGCTGGGCCTGCAGGACGTGGTGGCGAAATCCATCGGCTCGCAGAACCCCTACAACATGATCCGCGCGACCATCGACGGTCTGCAGAAGGAATCGAGCCCCCGCATGGTCGCGCAGCGCCGCGGCAAGAAGGTGGCCGAGATCCTGAAGAAGCCCGAGGCGGAAGCCGTGGCGGTGGAGGCCTGATAGATGACCGGCAAGAAAACCATCGTCGTGCAGCAGGTGGCCTCGGCTGCCCGCCGCCCGGCCATCCAGACCGCGACGCTCAAGGGCCTCGGCCTGAACAAGATGCGCCGCACCCGCGAGCTTGAGGATACGCCCTCGGTTCGCGGAATGGTCAACTCGATCTCGCATCTGGTGCGGATCGTGGAAGAGCGCGGCTGATCCTCGGCCGATGCCGGTGATGCGGGGTCCGGCCCCGCAGGCACGAGACAGAACGCCCCCGCGCCGTCGCGGGGGCGTTCCCTTTTGCGGCGCCGGCAAGGGTGCATCAGGGCGAGAGTGTTAACAGACCCTGAAGGCGCGGCGCCAACGCATTGATTCCATTGATGCGCCGTCGCGTCCCACCGTGGGACACCCCGTCCCTTGTCACGCGCCGCGCCCTCGTGTAAACGCCGCCGGTGGCCCGAGGGCCGCAGAATCAACAAGAATCGCCGCGTTGCTCCCGCCCGTCGCAGGCAGGGGCCTTCCGGCACAGGAGAATGCGACATGAAACTGAACGAACTTTCCGACAATCCCGGCGCCGCCAAGAAGCAGAAGCGCGTGGCGCGCGGCCCCGGCTCCGGCAAGGGCAAGACCGCAGGTCGCGGCATCAAGGGCCAGAAGTCCCGCTCCGGCGTGGCCCTCGGCGGCTATGAAGGCGGCCAGATGCCGCTCTATCGCCGCCTGCCCAAGCGCGGCTTCAACAAGCCGAACCGCCTGGAATTTGCCGTGGTGAACCTGGGCCTGATCGAGAAATTCATCGGCCTCGGCAAGCTCGACGCCAGCCAGCCGATCGACGAGGACGCGATCATCGCCGCCGGTGTCACCGCCCGCAAGCGCGACGGTATCCGCGTGCTGGCCAAGGGCGCCATCACCTCGAAGGTCTCGCTGGTCGTCACCGGGGCCTCGGCCTCGGCCATCGCCGCCGTCGAGGCGGCAGGCGGCACGCTGACCGTCAAGGCCCCGGCGGCCGCGGCCGAGTAACCCGCGCTTTCGTGGCTTGTGGGCCGCGCGCGCGCGGCTTACATGACATGTGGTTTTCCCGCGCCGCCGACCGGAGACCGGTCCGGCGGCGCATTCCTTCCGACCCGGAGACAATGCAAGCATGGCATCGGCAGCGGAACAGATGGCGGCCAACCTGAGCTGGGGTGCTCTGGGCAAGGCCACCGACCTGCGGCAGCGCATCTTTTTCACGATCGGCCTCTTGATCGTCTATCGCATCGGCACCTTCATTCCCGTGCCCGGCATCGACGGCACCGCCCTGCGCGACTTCATGCAGGACCTGACCACCGGCATCGGCGGCATGCTCAACATGTTCACCGGCGGCGCGATCAGCCGCATGGGCATCTTCGCGCTCGGCATCATGCCCTACATCAGCGCCTCGATCATCGTGCAGCTGCTGTCGGCCATGGTGCCGCGTTTCGAGCAGCTGAAGAAGGAAGGCGAGCAGGGCCGCAAGAAGCTGAACCAGTATACCCGCTACGGCACCGTGTTCCTGGCCACGTTCCAGGCCTATGGCATCGCGGTCAGCCTGCAGTCGGGGCAGCTTGTCACCAACCCGGGCTGGTTCTTCATCGCCTCCTGCGTCATCACGCTGGTCGGCGGCACCATGTTCCTGATGTGGCTGGGCGAGCAGATCACGGCGCGGGGCATCGGCAACGGCATCTCGCTGATCATCTTCGTCGGCATCGTGGCCGAGATCCCCGCCGCGCTGGCCCAGTTCTTCAGCCAGGGCCGGTCGGGCGCGCTGTCGCCGGCGGTGATCGTGGGCGTGCTGGTGATGGTCGTGGCGGTGATCGCCTTCGTCGTGTTCATGGAGCGCGCGCTGCGCAAGATCACCATCCAGTACCCGCGCCGGCAGGTGGGCATGAAGGTCTATGACGGCGGGTCGTCGCACCTGCCGGTCAAGGTGAACCCCTCGGGCGTGATTCCGGCGATCTTTGCCTCGTCGTTGCTGCTCTTGCCGGTCACGGTGTCAACCTTCTCGGGCCAGCAGACCGGGCCGGTCATGTCGACCATCCTGGCCTATCTGGGGCCGGGCCAGCCGCTGTACCTGCTGTTCTACGCGGCCATGATCGTGTTCTTCGCGTATTTCTACACCGCCAACGTCGCCTTCAAGGTCGAGGACGTGGCCGAGAACCTGAAGAACCAGAACGGCTTCATCGCCGGTATCCGGCCGGGCAAGAAGACCGAGGAATACCTGGACTACGTCGTCACCCGCATCCTCGTGCTGGGTTCGGCCTATCTGGTCGCGGTCTGCCTTCTGCCGGAAATCCTGCGGAACGAACTGGCGATCCCGTTCTACTTCGGCGGCACCTCGGTGCTGATCGTGGTGTCGGTGACGATGGACACGATCAATCAGGTGCAGTCGCACCTGCTGGCGCACCAGTACCAGGGCCTGATCGAGAAGTCGCAGCTTCGGGGGCGCAAGAAGCCCGGCACGGCGCCCAAGGCGCCCCAGAGACGCTGACGGGGGCTTTCCATGGCGAACGTGATCCTTCTGGGCCCTCCCGGTGCGGGCAAGGGAACCCAGGCGCGGGTTCTGGAAGAGGCGCGGGGGATGGTGCAACTGTCCACCGGCGACATGCTGCGCGCCGCGCGCAGCAGCGGAACCGAGATGGGTCGCAAGGTCGCCGCGGTGATGGACCGGGGCGAACTGGTGACGGACGAGATCGTCATCGGCCTGATCGAGGAGCGGATTGCGCAGGGTTCGCCCGGCGGCTTCATCTTCGACGGCTTTCCGCGCACGCTGAAACAGGCCGATGCCCTGGGCGAGCTGCTGGCGCGGATGGGGCAGGGCCTGGATGCGGTGATCGAGATGCAGGTGGATGACGCCGCGCTGGTCGCCCGCATCACCGGCCGCTTCACCTGCGGCAACTGCGGCGAGGTCTATCACGACCAGACCCGGCCGACCGCGACGCCGGGCGTCTGCGACAGATGTGGCTCCACCGACCTGCGCCGCCGCGCGGACGACACCGAGGACGCGCTGAAGACGCGGCTGATGGAATACTACAAGAAGACCTCGCCGCTCATCGGCTACTACTACGCCAAGGGCAAGCTGTCGGGCGTCGATGGCCTGGCCGAGGTGGACGCGGTTTCGGCGGCGGTGGCGAAGGCGCTTGACGGCACCACTTGACAGGTCCGCAAAAGCCTGAACGTCCCGTGTCGGCTGCCCTTGACGCCCCGGGGGAAACCCCTTAAGGCACACCGTCCCGCAAGGGAATCGTCCGCTGTGGCATGACACAGGCCGGGACGGATCGTGAAAGGGGCCCGCCCAGCCGGGGTTGGCCCCCTTCGGTTGTGAAAAAAGGTTCTGGCAACACGGAACCGCAACGAAAGGACAAGGCCTTGGCTCGTATTGCCGGCGTCAACATTCCCACCGGAAAGCGCGTTCCGATCGCGCTGACCTACATCACCGGGATCGGCCCCTTCGTCGCCGAACAGATCTGCGAGGCTGTCGGCATCGACCGCGCCCGCCGCGTCAACCAGCTTTCGGATGCCGAAGTGCTGGCGATTCGCGAACATATCGACGCGAACTACACCGTCGAGGGCGACCTGCGCCGCGAAGTGTCGATGAACATCAAGCGCCTGATGGACCTGGGCTGCTACCGGGGCCTGCGCCACCGCAAGAACCTGCCGGTTCGCGGCCAGCGCACGCATACCAACGCCCGCACCCGCAAGGGCCCGGCGAAACCCATCGCCGGCAAGAAGAAGTAAGGGGAGCGCACAGATATGGCACGCGATACCAAAGCCGCCGCTTCCCGCGTCAAGAAGAAGGAACGCAAGAACATTGCCGCCGGCGTGGCGCATGTGAATTCGTCCTTCAACAACACCAAGGTCCTGATCTCGGACGTGCAGGGCAACGCGATCTCGTGGTCGTCGGCCGGCACGATGGGCTTCAAGGGCAGCCGCAAGTCGACCCCCTACGCCGCCCAGATGGCCGCCGAGGATGCCGGCCGCAAGGCGCAGGAACACGGCGTCCGCACGCTGGAGGTCGAGGTGCAGGGGCCGGGCTCGGGCCGCGAGTCGGCGCTGCGCGCGCTGGCCGCGGTGGGCTTCACCATCACCTCGATCCGCGACGTGACGCCGATCGCGCACAACGGCTGCCGTCCGCCGAAGCGCCGTCGCGTCTGACACCTGCCTGATCCGCCGGGCCGCCCCGCCAGGGTGCGGCCCGGATTCGTCATTTCGATAACCTCGGGCGTCCGCAGCTTTCTGGACATGGGCAGCGGGCTAGTATGGAGGCGACACGCATGATCCACAAGAACTGGCAGGAACTGATCAAGCCCGCGCAACTGGTCGTCAAGCCGGGGCCGGATGCCAACCGCACCGCGACCCTGGTCGCGGAACCGCTGGAGCGGGGTTTCGGCCTGACGCTGGGCAACGCGCTGCGCCGCGTGCTGATGTCCTCGCTGCAGGGTGGCGCCATCACCTCGGTGCAGATCGACAACGTGCTGCACGAGTTTTCCAGCGTCGCCGGCGTCCGCGAGGATGTGACCGACATCGTCCTGAACCTGAAGGGCGTGGCGATCAAGATGGAGGTCGAGGGACCCAAGCGCCTGACCATCTCGGCCAAGGGGCCGGGCGTGGTGACGGCGGGCGACATCTCGGAATCCAACGGCATCGAAGTGCTGAACAAGGATCACGTGATCTGCCACCTCGACGACGGCGCCGACGTGTTCATGGAACTGACGGTCAATACCGGCAAGGGCTATGTCGCGGCCGACAAGAACAAGCCCGAGGATGCCCCGATCGGCCTGATCGCCATCGACGCCATCTTCTCGCCCGTCAAGAAGGTCAGCTACGAGGTCACCCCCACCCGTGAGGGCCAGGTGCTCGACTATGACAAGCTGACGATGAAGGTCGAGACCAACGGCTCGCTGTCGCCCGAGGATGCGGTGGCCTATGCCGCGCGCATCCTGCAGGACCAGCTTCAGGTCTTCGTCAACTTCGAGGAGCCGGAGTCGGCCACCAAGGGCATCGAGGACGCCGGGCTGGAGTTCAACCCGCTGCTGCTGAAGAAGGTGGACGAGCTGGAACTGTCGGTCCGTTCCGCCAACTGCCTGAAGAACGACAACATCGTCTACATCGGCGATCTGATCCAGAAAACCGAAGCCGAGATGCTGCGCACCCCGAACTTCGGCCGCAAGTCGCTGAACGAGATCAAGGAAGTGCTGTCCGGCATGGGCCTGCACCTCGGCATGGAAGTCGAGGACTGGCCGCCGGAGAACATCGAGGATCTGGCCAAGCGCTTCGAGGACCAGTTCTGAAGCGACGGTGCGCCTGAAGGCACACCCTACGTAGGGTGCGCATTCAGGCGCATCATGACCACCCCGGGCAATCCCGCCCCAACGACGCGGCCCGCAACGCACGGGCGGCAACACAAAGCAAAATGAGACCATAGGAGACCATCATGCGTCACGCCCGCGGCTACCGCCGCCTCAACCGCACCCACGAGCACCGCAAGGCGCTTTTCGCCAACATGTCCGGCGCGCTGATCGAGCACGAGCAGATCAAGACGACGCTGCCCAAGGCCAAGGAACTGCGACCGGTCATCGAGAAGCTGATCACGCTGGCCAAGCGCGGTGACCTGCACGCCCGTCGCCAGGCTGCCGCGCAGCTCAAGGAAGACAAGCATGTCGAACGGCTCTTCGCGATCCTCGGCCCGCGCTACAAGGACCGGCAGGGCGGCTATGTCCGCGTCCTGAAGGCCGGCTTCCGCTATGGCGACATGGCGCCGATGGCGATCATCGAGTTCGTCGATCGCGATCCTTCGGCCAAGGGTGCCGGCGACCGCGCCCGCACCGAGGCCGAAGACGCCGCGGAAGCCTGACACGGACATGCACCGCAGTGCTGCCATCGCCGAATGCCCGCCCCACAGGCGGGCATTCTGGTTTGCGGCGCTGGTCCACGCGGGATCTGGTCCACCGGATTTGCGGGAACGCGCCGACCAAACTGGCGCAAGTCCCGACGCAGCATCGGAAACGGTCCATACGACTGGTTTAGCTGCATCATGCAATTTATGGTTGACCTAGAATCATGAAACCTGTCGAAACAGACATGTCGATCAAGGCGGGCATAGACTTGGAGCTGCACCAGCTGACATTGCTGGCACCTGCGGGCTATTTCCTCGGCCTTCATATCCGCTTTACCGCGCCGCTCATGACGTTCCAGACCTACGACCAGGCCTGGCTCGATCACTACACCGACAACGGTTTCGTGCTGCGCGACCCCGCCACCGCCTGGGGGTTCTCGCGCACCGGCTGGATCCGCTGGAGCGACCCGTTGCTTCCCGATCCCTTCGGCATCTTCAAGGAGGCCGCGCAGTTCGGTCTCTGCTATGGTTTCACGGTCTCCTGCGGACCGATCAAGTCGCGCACCATCGCCTCGCTGGCGCGCCCCGATCGGGAGTATGCCGACAACGAGATCGCATTGGCCGAGTCCATCGTGCTGCGACTGCACGACGTGACCGAGCCACCCGAGGAACTGACGCGCGCCCAGGTCGAGGCGCTGCGCTGTATTGCAGGGGGCGACCGGCATGCTGCCGCGGCCGCCAAGCTGGGGATATCGGAAAGCGCGCTGAAGGCCCGCATTACATCGGCCCGCATCCGGCTCATGGCTCGGACGACCGCCGAAGCTATCCAGCGCGCGAAAGACTATCGGCTGATCTGAACCGATCTGCCTCCTGCAAGGTTATTCGACCGTCAACCCTGCAAGGAGCACATCATGCAGACCACGACCCTCTCGTTCGCCAACCTCCACAACCATGGCGAACTCTTTGCCAACTACATGCGCGCCCGGCGTGAACTTTTCATCGTTCACAACAAATGGAACCTGCCCGAGGCCATGGGCATGGAATACGACCAGTACGATACCCCGGCCTCGCGCTGGGTCGTCGTGCATGACGAACTCGGCCGCGTGCTGGCGGGCAACCGCCTGACGCCCACCACCACGAAATGCGGCATCTACACCTACATGATCCGCGACGCGCAGCGTGGCCTTCTCGACACCATCCCTTCGACGCTGCTCTATGACGAGGCGCCGGTGGCCGAGAACATCTGGGAAAGCTCGCGCCTGTTCGTCAGCCATGACGTGCCCATGGCGCAGCGCCGTGCCGTCCACGCCCGGCTGGTCGAGGAACTGGGCAAGGCCGCGCGTCGCCTTGGCGCCACGCATTGCCTGACGCTGCTGAACGCCAACTGGCCGCGCTGGTGCAACCGCGTCGGGGTCAAGATGGATGCGATGGGCCCGGTGATGGAAATCGAGAACGTCAACAACCAGGTCGTCATGATGGACTTCACCTCCGCGCTGCACTGAGCCAGGCAAGGGCCGCGCGGACGCGGGTGGGTCGCGTCGGCGCTTGCGGCGGCGCCCGGGGATGTCCATATCCCGGGCGCCGCCGACATCCGAACTGGTGAGACATGGGCATTCACCGCAGTCTTCCGGCCGTTCTGGCCGCCGTTCTTCTCGCGCTGCCGCTGGCTGCCGAAACCGTGCCCGCCACGCGGGCCGAGGTGCAGCTGACATTCGCGCCGCTGGTGCGCGCCGCCGCTCCGGCGGTCGTCAACATCTATGCCACGCGCATCGTCGCCGACCGGGTGAACCCTTTCGCCGCCGATCCGTTCTTCCGCGATTTCTTCGGCGATCTGGGCCGCGCCCAGCCGCGCGTGCAGAACGCGCTGGGCTCGGGCGTCATCCTGACCGGTGACGGCCTCGTGGTCTCGAACTACCATGTCGTCGGCGGGGCACAGGACATCCGCGTGGTGCTGGCCGACCGACGCGAATTTGCCGCCGATCTGGTCCTGTCGGACGAGGAAAGCGACCTCGCCGTCCTGCGCCTGCGCGATGCGGCGGCCCTGCCGGTCCTTGAACTGGCCGACAGCGACGCCGCACAGGTGGGCGATCTGGTGCTGGCCATCGGCAACCCCTTCGGCGTCGGGCAGACCGTGACCTCCGGCATCGTCTCGGCGCTGGGCCGGTCCACCCTCAGCCTCGGGTCGGGGCGCGGCTATTTCCTGCAGACCGACGCGGCGGTGAACCCGGGCAACTCCGGCGGGGCGCTGATCGACATGCAGGGCCGCCTGCTGGGCATCAACACCGCGATCCTGACGCGCGGCGGCGGATCGAACGGGGTCGGCTTCGCGATTCCCGCCAATCTCGTGGCCCGGGTGCTCGACCAGGCGCGGGCCGGTGCCGCGCGCTTCACCCGGCCCTGGGCGGGGATCGGGGGGCAGGGCGTCGATCCGGGCCTGGCCGAGGCGCTGGGCCTTGCCGCACCCGAAGGCGTGGTGATCACCGACCTGCACCCGGAAAGCCCCTTCGCCGCCGCGGGCCTGCGCCCCGGCGATGTGATCCTGACGCTGGGCGGCCAGCCGGTGAACAGCCCGCAAGAGGTGATGTTCCGCCTTGCCGTCGCGGGCACCGGCGCCTCCACGACGCTGGGCTATGCCCGCGATGGCCAGACGCGCGACACCGAGGTGGCGCTGATCCCGCCCCCCGTGGGCGACCGCGACGAGACCGCCATCACCGGTGACGTGGCGCTGCGCGGCCTCACCGTCGCCCGCATCGACCCGGCGCTGATCGCGGAACATGGCCTGCCGTTCTCGGCCTCGGGCACGCTTGTCACCGATGCCCGCGACCGCGCGGCGCGCGCCGGGCTGCGCCCCGGCGACATCCTCGTGGCGATCAACGGCCAGCCCGTGCGGTCGCCCGGCGACGTTGCCCGGCTGTCGGGCGACCGTCCGCGCCTCTGGCAGGTCGAGGCGCTGCGCGAGGGCCAGCGCGTGATCCTGCGGTTCCGGTTCTGATGCTGCGCATGCTTCCGTCCGCTGCCGTGCTGGCATAGCCTGCGGCTGCCCGGGGATGCTTGCCCCGGGGTCAGCCGCAGGCATCCATGCCGGATCTCTTCGATACCGCCGCCGCCCCCGAACCTCCCCGCCCGCTGGCCGACCGCCTGCGGCCGGCGCGGCTGTCCGATGTCATCGGGCAGGGGCATGTGCTGGGGCCCGACGGCCCGCTGGGCGCGATGCTTGCCGCGGGTTCGCTGGGCTCGCTCATCCTCTGGGGGCCGCCGGGGGTGGGCAAGACCACGATCGCCCGATTGCTCGCGACGGAAACCGATCGCGCCTTCGTCCAGATCAGCGCCATCTTCACCGGCGTCCCCGACCTGCGCCGGGTGTTCGATACCGCGCGGATGAAGCGCCAGCAGGGGCAGGGCACGCTGCTTTTCGTGGACGAGATCCACCGCTTCAACAAGGCACAGCAGGACGGATTCCTGCCGCATATGGAGGACGGCACGATCCTTCTGGTCGGCGCCACCACCGAGAACCCGAGCTTCGAACTGAATGCGGCGCTCCTGTCGCGCGCGCAGGTGATCGTGCTCGAACGCCTGTCCCCGGCCGATCTCGAACGTCTGGCGCAGCGCGCCGAGCGCGAGCTTGGCCGCGCCCTGCCGCTGACCGGCCCGGCCCGCGAACGGCTGATCGACATGGCCGATGGTGACGGCCGGGCGCTGCTGAACCTGGTCGAGCAGGTGGCGGCCTGGAAGGGCGACACCCGGCTAGACCCCGACACGCTGGCCGCCCGCCTGCAGCGCCGTGCCGCGAAATACGACAAGTCGGGGGAAGAGCACTACAACCTCATCTCGGCGCTGCACAAGTCCGTGCGCGGGTCCGACCCCGACGCCGCGCTCTACTGGTTCGCCCGGATGCTGGAGGGCGGCGAGGATCCGCGCTTCCTGGCCCGCCGCCTGACGCGCATGGCGGTCGAGGACATCGGGCTGGCCGATCCGCAGGCCCAGGCCGTCTGCCTTCAGGGCTGGGAAACCTACGAACGGCTGGGCAGCCCCGAGGGGGAACTGGCGCTGGCGCAGGCGGTGGTCTACCTTGCCCTCGCGCCGAAATCGAACGCGGCCTACACCGCCTACAAGGCCGCCCGTGCGCTGGCACGCGACACCGGCAGCCAGCCGCCACCCCTGCACATCCGCAACGCGCCGACGCGGCTGATGAAGGATCTGGGCTACGGCCGCGACTATGCCTACGACCACGACGCCGAGGACGGCTTTTCCGGGCAGGACTATTTCCCCGAGGGGATGAAGCGGCCGGTCCTGTATCTGCCCGCCGAACGCGGGTTCGAGCGTGACCTGAAGAAACGTCTCGACTGGTTCGCGGGGCTGCGGGCAAAGCGCCGCAGCTAGGCCATCGCCGCAGCATGCCCCGTCCGGCGCGCGGCGCCGGGGCGCCCGGTTGACAAGCCGGGCGCGGCGCCCCATGGGGTGCGGATGACCCCCGCCATCCTTCTCCAGGTCGCCCTCGGTGGCGCCATCGGTTCCGTGGGCCGCTACCTGGTCACCTGGGGGGCGGCGCGGGCCTGCCTGCCAGGGTTTCCGCTGGGCACGCTGGTCGTCAACGTGGCGGGGTCGCTGGCGATGGGCATCCTCTTTGTCCTGCTGACGCGCGAGGGGCGGTTCTCACCCTTCGTGCTGACCGGTGTCCTTGGCGGGTTCACCACCTTCTCGGCCTTCTCGCTCGATGCCTTCTGCCTGTGGGAACGCGGCCAGGCCGGGGCGGCCGCGCTCTATGTCGGGGCCTCCGTCATCCTTTCCCTCGCCGCGCTGGCCGTCGGCGTTCTCCTCGCAAGGGGCCTTTCATGACCGGCGTGCAGACCCTGACCGTGGCCGAGGACGAAGCCGACATGCGCCTTGACCGCTGGCTCAAGCGGCATTTCCCGCAGCTTACCCAGGGCGCGGTCGAGAAACTGTGCCGCACCGGCCAGCTGCGCGTCGACGGGGGCCGCGTCAAGGCTGCCGACCGGCTGGCGCCGGGGCAGGCCGTGCGCGTGCCGCCCCTGCCCGACACGCCGCCACCCGAACGGCCCGAGGGTCCGCGCATCGCGCCTTCGGACGCCCGGATGATCCAGGACGCCGTGATCTTCATGGACCAGCACATGATCGTGCTGAACAAGCCGCCGGGCCTGCCCTCGCAGGGCGGGTCGGGGCAGGGCGACCGCCATGTCGACGGTCTGACCCATGCCCTGACCTTCGGCTACAAGGAACGCCCCAAGCTCGTCCACCGGCTCGACAAGGATACCTCGGGCGTCCTGATGCTGGCGCGCACCGACCGTGTCGCCCGTGCCCTGTCCGAGTCGCTGCGTCACCGCGCGGCGCGCAAGATCTACTGGGCCGTGGTGGCCGGGGTGCCCAACCCCAAGCAGGGCTCGGTCAAGTTCGCGCTGATGAAGGCGCCGGGCCACGGGCGCGGCGGCGAGGGCGAACGGATGGTCTGCATCCATCCCGCCAGGATGGCGGACCACCCCGACGCGAAACGGGCGCAGACCGATTTCTTCACGCTCTGGTTCCTTGGCTCGCGCCTGTCGTGGATGGCGCTCGAACCGGTCACCGGCCGCACCCACCAGCTGCGCGCCCACATGGCCGAGATCGGCCACCCGATCATCGGCGACGGCAAGTATGGCGGATCGGCGGCCGAGAATGCGGGCGATGGCTGGGGCGCCGGGATCGGCGGCGAATTCAGCCGCAAGCTGCACCTGCACGCCCGCCAGATCACCATCGAGCATCCCGTGACCAAGGCGACGATGACCTTCACGGCGCCGCTGCCCGAACACATGGCCCGCACCTGGGAACTGCTCGACTGGAAGGAAGACGACGTGCCCGCCGATCCCTTCGCCGCGATCCGCTAGCCCATGTCCGGCTGGCCGCGCAAACGGTTCTGGGCCGAGGCCCGGGCAGGGGCGGTGCCAGGCGGCGGCTGGACCGTGCTGCTCGACGGGCGCGCGCTGAAGACGCCGGCCAGGGCGCCTCTCGTCCTGCCCAGCCTGCCGCTGGCCGAGGCGATCGCCGCCGAATGGCAGGCCCAGCAGGCCGAGGTGCGCCCGGCCACCATGCCTCTGGCCCGCATCGCCCATTCCGCCATCGACAAGGTCGCCCCTCAGGCCGCCGCCGTCGCGGCGGAACTGGCGGGCTACGGCGCCACCGACCTGCTCTGCTACCGGGCGTCCGCCCCGGCCGAACTCGCCGCGCGCCAGGCTGCCGCCTGGGACCCGCTGCTCGCCTGGGCGGCCGACCATCTGTCGGCGCCGCTGCGCAGCGTCACCGGCGTCATGCCGGTCGCGCAGCCCCCCGCCAGCCTTGCCGCGCTGGCCCGGCGGCTGGACGGCCTGACCCCGTTCCAGCTTTCCGCGCTGCATGATCTCGTGGCGATTCCCGGATCGCTGGTCCTCGGCCTTGCCGTTGCCGGGGGGCGGCTGACGGCCGCTGCGGCCTTCGACATGTCGCGGATCGACGAACACTGGCAGGCCGAACTCTGGGGCCGGGACGACGAGGCGGCCGAATCCGAGGCGCTGAAACGCAGCGCACATGGCCATGCCGCCCGATTCTTCGGATTGTGCGGGACACAGGATTGCTGAAAATCCGGGCAGACCTGCCCGCTTCGTGGCCGTCTCCCCGGCAAGTCCCTGAAATCTCGGGGGGATCACAGGCGGACCCGGTTGCACTTGACCTTTCAAACCGCTTCGGTCGAAAGTGTGGAACGCTGGCAAGGACCGCTTGTCGGCAAGACCTTGCACAGGGCAGGGAAAAAGATGCCCGCCGCCAAGGCGCGGCGCCAATCAGGAAGAGGTAAACATGAAATCATCGGTATTCTTCGCCACGCTGACCGCGACGGTCGCGCTGGCCGCCGGCATGTCGGCGGCTGCCACGCTCGACGACGTGAAGGCCCGGGGCGAACTGAACTGCGGCGTGACGACGGGCCTGACCGGCTTCTCGCTGCCCGACGCGAATGGCAACTGGACCGGCTTTGACGTCGCCGTGTGCCGTGCCGTGGCCGCCGCCGTGCTGGGCGACGGCAGCAAGGTGAAGTTCGTGCCGACCACCGGCCAGACCCGCTTCACCGCGCTCGCCTCGGGCGAGATCGACGTGCTGGCCCGCAACTCGACCTGGACCTTCTCGCGCGACGTCGACCTCAAGTTCGAATGGGCCGGCGTGAACTACTACGACGGCCAGGGCTTCCTGGTGCGCAAGGATCTGGGCGTGTCCTCCGCCAAGGAACTTGATGGCGCGACCGTCTGCATCCAGACCGGCACCACGACCGAGCTGAACCTCGCCGACTTCTTCAAGGCGAACAACATCACCTACCAGCCCGTCCCGGCCGAAACCAACGCCGAGATGGAACAGAAGTATGCGTCGGGTGCCTGCGACGCCTACACCACCGACGCGTCCGGCCTCGCGGCCACCCGCGCCACGCTGACCGACCCCGACAACCACGTCATCCTGCCCGAGATCATCTCGAAAGAGCCGCTCGGCCCGCTGGTTCGCCATGGCGACCAGCAGTGGGGCGACATCGTGCGCTGGACGCTGAACGCGCTGATCGCGGCGGAAGAATACGGCGTGACCTCGGCCAACCTCGAGGAAATGGCCGCGAACTCGACCAACCCGGAAGTCAAGCGGCTGCTGGGGACCGAGGGCGATCTGGGCGCGATGCTGGGTCTCGACGCGGCATGGGCCAAGCGCGCGATCGCCGTGGGCGGCAACTATGGCGAAATCTTTGCCCGCGAACTGGGTGAAGGCACGCCGATCGGCCTGGCACGCGGCCTGAATGCGCAGTGGACCCAGGGCGGCCTGCTGTACTCGCCGCCGTTCCGCTGAGAACGACAACCGGAAAGGGCGCGCCACGGCGCGCCCTTTTCACACCGACACAACATGACACCCGGCCCTGTCCGCGTCCGAACGGACCGACAGACCAGAACGCGCAAACGCGTCGGCCCGGACACAGGGGGAATAGCGAACATGGCGGTCATCACCGACGTGCCTAAAGAGTCATTCCGGCTCTCCATGCTCATCTACGACACGCGGTATCGGTCGCTGACCATACAGGTCGTGGTCTTCTTCCTCGTCATGGCGGGGGCAGCCTGGCTGGTGGACAACGCCTACCGGAACCTCCAGCTGCTCGGGAAGGATTTCAACTTCTCCTTCCTCTGGACCCGCGCGGGCTATGACATCCCGCAGGTCCTGATCGAATACACCAACGACAGCACGCATGGCCGCGCGATGCTGATCGGCCTGCTGAACACCCTGCTCGTGGCCTTCCTCGGCTGTCTCGCCGCCACCGTGCTCGGCATCTTCGTGGGCGTGCTGCGCCTGTCGAAGAACTGGCTCGTCGGCCGGCTGATGACCGTCTATGTCGAAATGTTCCGCAACGTGCCGCTGCTGCTGTGGATCCTGCTGATCTACACGGTGTTCATCGAGGCGACGCCCGGCCCGAACGCCTACCGCACGCTGCCCGACGGCACGCCCGGCATGTCGATGCAGCTGTTCGACACCATCGCCGTGACCAACCGCTACACCGCCGTGCCCGACCCGCTGTTCTCGCGGTCGCTGGGCGAAATCAGCCTGGGCCTGTTCAACGTATCGGTCGATCTGCTGGCGCTGATCGCCGCGCTGCTGCTCAGCTTCTTTGCCAACCGCGCGCTTCTGGCCAACGCGACCCGCGTGCAGGAAGCCACCGGCGACCGTCCGGTCACCTGGTGGAAATCTCTGCTGATCTGGATCGTGCCGGTCGTCGCGGTGCTGGTCGCGCTGGGCTTCCACCTGGCCTATCCCCGGCTTCAGGGCTTCAACTTCGTCGACGGCATCAACGTGTCGAACTCGCTGATGGCGCTGTGGCTGGCCCTCACGCTCTATACCGCGGCCTTCATCGCGGAAATCGTGCGCGCGGGCATCATGGCCATTTCCAAGGGCCAGTCCGAGGCGGCCTTCGCCCTGGGCCTGCGCCCGGGCCGCACGATGAACCTCGTGATCCTGCCGCAGGCGCTGCGGGTGATCATCCCGCCGCTGATCTCGCAATACCTGAACCTGACCAAGAACTCGTCGCTGGCCATCGCGGTGGGGTATCTTGACCTGCGCGGCACGCTGGGCGGCATCACCCTGAACCAGACCGGGCGCGAGCTGGAATGCGTGCTGCTGATGATGCTGATCTACCTCATCATCAGCCTGGTGATCTCGGGCGTGATGAACGTCTACAACGCCAGCGTCAAACTGAAGGAGCGTTGATCATGACCCGCACCGCCACCTTCGTCCGCGACCAGATGCTGGCCCCCATGGAACCCCCGCTGACCGAGAAGGGCGCGGTCAAGTGGGTGCGCGAGAACCTGTTCTCGGGCTGGTTCAACTCGATCCTCACCATCCTCGGCCTGTTCGCCATCTACTGGCTTGTCGCCTCCGCCTGGCCATGGCTGCGCAATTCGGTCTGGACCGCCGACAACCTGGCCGAATGCCGCGCGGTCATCCAGGCCACCTGGGGCGAAGGCGCGACCGGGGCCTGCTGGGCGGTGATCCGCGAACGCTGGACCCAGTTCATCTACGGCTTCTACCCCAACCACCTCTACTGGCGTCCGAACCTGGCCATGGTCCTGATGTTCGTGGCGCTGGCGCCGGTGCTGTTCACCCAGATCCCGCGCAAGGCGCTGTGGTTCGCGGCGGTCTATCCGGGGCTGGGCTACTGGCTGCTGTGGGGGGGCACGCTGTGGTTCCCCGTCGTGGCCCTGGCAGGCTTCGCCGTCGGCTATGCCGC
The DNA here is from genome assembly GCA_019454225.1 of Paracoccaceae bacterium. Taxonomy (NCBI): domain Bacteria; kingdom Pseudomonadati; phylum Pseudomonadota; class Alphaproteobacteria; order Rhodobacterales; family Paracoccaceae; species Paracoccaceae bacterium. The sequence goes on from CP075370.1 coordinate 1,131,546, forward strand.
CTACCGGGCGCTTGCGCCGGTGAACGTCATCGTCGCCGCGGTCGGCGCGGTCCTGGCGCCGGTGCTGTGGTGGCTGTTCCTCGCGGGGCCGATCACCGGCATCCTTGCCGACATCGTGCCGCTCTCGCTGGAAACCGTCCGCTCCGACAGGTTCGGCGGCTTCGTGCTGTCGGTCATCATCGGCATCACGGCGATCTCGCTGTCGCTGCCGCTGGGCATCGCCCTGGCGCTGGGGCGGCAGTCGGACATGTTCCTCGTCAAGTCGCTCTCGGTGGTGTTCATCGAATTCATCCGCGGCGTGCCGCTGATCACGCTGCTGTTCACCGCCTCGCTGCTGCTGAACTACTTCCTGCCGCCCGGATCGAACTTTGACATCATCCTGCGCGTCGTGATCATGGTGACGCTGTTTGCCAGCGCCTATATCGCCGAGGTGATCCGCGGCGGCCTGGCGGCCCTGCCGAAGGGGCAGTACGAGGCGGCGGACGCGCTGGGCCTGAACTACTGGCAGGCGCAGCGGCTCATCATCCTGCCGCAGGCGCTCAAGATCTCGATCCCGGGGATCGTGTCGTCCTTCATCGGGCTGTTCAAGGATACCACGCTCGTCGTGTTCGTGGGCCTGCTCGACCCGCTCAAGGGCATCACCGATGCCGTGCGCGCCTCGACCGACTGGAAGGGTATCTACTGGGAACCCTACATCTTCGTCGGCACCCTGTTCTTCATCTTCTGCTTCGGCATGTCCCGGTACTCGATGTATCTGGAACGCAAGCTGAAAACCGACCACCGGTAAGGAGCACCACCATGGAAGCCATCGAACGCAAGGTGGACCGCAGCCACATGCAGGTCAGCGACGAGGTCGCGATCGACATCGTCGGCATGAACAAGTGGTACGGCACGTTCCACGTCCTGCGCGACATCAACATGTCCGTGCATCGCGGCGAGCGCATCGTGATCTGCGGGCCCTCGGGCTCGGGCAAGTCCACGCTGATCCGCTGCATCAACCGGCTTGAGGAACATCAGCAGGGCAAGATCGTCGTGGACGGCACCGAACTGACCTCCGACCTCAAGAACATCGACAAGGTGCGCTCCGAGGTCGGCATGGTGTTCCAGCACTTCAACCTGTTCCCGCACCTGACGATCCTCGAGAACTGCACCCTCGCCCCGATCTGGGTCCGCAAGACCCCGAAGAAGGAGGCCGAGGAAACCGCCATGCACTTCCTGCGCAAGGTCAAGATTCCCGAACAGGCGCACAAGTATCCGGGGCAACTGTCCGGCGGCCAGCAGCAGCGCGTCGCCATCGCCCGCAGCCTCTGCATGAAGCCGCGCATCATGCTGTTCGACGAACCCACCTCCGCCCTCGACCCGGAGATGATCAAGGAGGTGCTCGACACCATGATCCAGCTCGCGGAAGAAGGCATGACCATGCTCTGCGTCACGCATGAGATGGGCTTTGCCCAGGCGGTGGCGAACCGCGTCATCTTCATGGACCAGGGTCAGATCGTCGAACAGAACGAACCCAAGGAGTTCTTCAACAACCCCAAGAGCGATCGCACCAAGCTGTTCCTCAGCCAGATCCTCGGCCACTGACAGGGGCAATCCCGGTGCGGCCGCTGATCTTCGTTCTTGGCGTCCATCGCTCGGGTACCTCGGTTCTGACAGCGGCGCTCCAGGCGCTCGGCTGCACGCTGGGCGAATTCGAGGACGTGCGCGCCGAGGAAAACCCCGAAGGGTTCTTCGAGCATCCCGGCGTGCGCGACCTCAACGACCGGATGCTGGCGGCACTCGGTTCCTCCTGGGACGACTGGTCGCTCCATGCGGGCGAGGTTGCGCGCCGCCTGTCCGAGCTTGATCCCTTCCGCCAGGATGCCGCAACCCTGCTGCGCTTCGCGCTGGAAGGCGACGGCCCGGCGGCGGTCAAGGACCCCCGGATCTGCGCGCTCTGGCCGTTCTGGCGCCGCGCGGCGGCCGATGCCGGCTTCCGGCCGCGTGCGGTGATGATCCTGCGCCACCCTGACGAGGTGGTGGCCAGCCAGGTGGCCCGCGCCACCCGCAACCGCCACGAACACCGCCTCATCGGCCGGCCCGAACCGATGCGCGCGCTCTGGGTGGTGGCCACGACCGGGCTTCTGGCCGACCCGCCGGATGACGGGATCTATCTCGTGCGCCATGCCGATCTGGTGGGCCAGCCGCAGCCGGTGCTTCAGGCGCTGACGCGCGACCTTGCGCTGCCCACGCGCCCGGCCAGCCTGCTGGCCTTCGCGCGGCAGGGGGTCAAGCCCGGGCTGCACCGCCAGCGCCGCGCGCCGGATGCCGCGCCCGCCGCCTCGGCCTGGGGCGATCTGGCGCGGCAGGTGTTCGACGCACTGGCCGATCCCGGCGGCAACCGCTGGCTTGCCCCTGCCGATGCCGCGCAGGTGCTCGACGCGGTGCCGCAGGCCCGGGCCATGCTGCCCTGGCTGGCCCCGATGCGCGACACCATCGCCCATGTCCGCGCCGCGCCCGCCGCAACGCCCGCACGCGCCGCCCGTCCCGATGACGGACCGCTGCGCCAGGCGGTGCAGGTTCTGACCGCCGCGATCATGCGCAGCGGCGACGCGCAACTCCTGTCCGACCTCGACCGCGCGCTGGCCCCCCGCAGGCTGGAACTGGCCGCCGATCCCGACATGGCCCTTGTCGCCGCCCGGGCCGCCGAGAATGCGGGCCGCACCGGCGATGCGCTTGATCTCTACGCGCGGGTCATCGCTGCGGCCAAGGGCAAGCTCGGCGCCCATCTGCGCCGCATCGCCCTCCTGGATCGCCTCGGCCAGCCCGACGAGGCCGCCGCCGCCCGCGCCGCCGCCGCCGTCATCTTTCCGCAGCACCCGGCCTTCCGCGATGCCCCGCCCGCCGACAGCGCCCCCCCCGAGGCCACACCGCCGCAGGCCGCCGGTCCGGCACCGGGGGCCAAGGTCTGACGCCCGGGCGGGCCGCTATCCCACCAGCTCGCGCGGCACCACGAAATCGACTGTCGCGCCGGTGCCAAGGGAAACCCCGGCCCAGCTGTCCACGGCGAAATCCGCCACCAGCGTCGCCCCAGTGGGATATTTCGCAAACCCCTCGTGCAGCGGCGGCCGCACCACCAGCCGGTGCGCGAACTCCGCAATCCCCGGGTTGTGGCCGATCATCATCACCGTATCGCCCCGGCCATGCCGCAGCACCGCCAGCATCACATCCGGCCCGGCATGGTACAGCGCCGGCTTCAGCTCCAGGATCGGTGTCCCGGGCAGGGCGGGGGCCAGCCCGCTCCAGGTCTTGCGCGTCCGCAGGCTGTCCGAACACAGCACCTCGTCCGGCACATAGCCCCGGCTGGCCAGCCACTGCCCCAGGTCGGCCGCCGCCGCCTTGCCGCGCTCGTTCAGGTCGCGGTCATGGTCGGGGGTCAGCGGATCGTCCCAGGACGATTTGGCATGCCGTGTCAGGATCAGGCGCTTCATCGTCCCCCCCGGTGAAACTGGCCCATGTGATAGGCCGACTGTTCGGGCATCCTGTCATACAGTTGTGACACCGGGCAAGCGCGCCGCACGGCACAGCCGCGCCCCATGCAATCCGCTCCGGCGCGGCGGTCCAGAAAGCCGTGGCACTCGGCCAGCCCATAGCCCGCGCCGGTCAGCGCGCCGGGCGGGCAGGCGGTCAGGCAGGGGCGGCCCGCGCAGGTCTCGCAGGGGGCCGCGGCGGGCGGCGGCGGCAGGTCGATTGCCGCCTTCAGCGCCAGCGCCCCGCGAAAGCTCACCCACAATCCCTGCGCGTCATGCACCAGCAGGCGCACCGGGCTTTCCCAGACCCGGCCGGTCCGCATCGCCCATGTCTGGAACGGATGCCACGGCGGCCCGCCGAAGGGAAACAGCGCCTTGGCCCCCAGGTCGCAGGCGATGCGTCCCACCACGCGGCGCGACCAGCGATCCACCGGATCGGGGGCGCCGTCCTGCCATTCCGCCGCCGCCGTCAGATGCGGCCAGAACCCCGCACCCGGCCCCACCATCAGCACCGTCCGCGTGCCCCCGGGCAGGCCAGGCTCGTCCTCCGCGCAGGCAAACCCGCCCAGTACCTCCAGCCGTTCGGCCGCCAGCCGCAGCGCAATGTCCGCCAGTGTCGCCGGAACGGCAGCATCAGGCTCCATCCCAGGCGCGCGGGTCTCTTGTCCTGCCATTCCAACCCCACCGTCATGCCGTCATGTCCGGCCTCCGGGGCCGCGCGATACGTTCCGAAGATGCGGTCCCGGACCGAAAGCGCAAAGCCGAAATTGCTGTCATGCGCAGGACGGTGCAACGAATGGTGAACGCGGTGCCGTCGGGGGTCACGATCCCCGCCCGCAGCACCCGGTCCAGCCAGCCTGGCACCGCCAGATTGGCGTGGCTGAAGATCGCGGTTGCCGACAGCCAGATCGCAAGGTCGAGGATCAGAACGGCCGCACCGAACTCCAGCCACGCGGGCAACTTGATGCGGTGTGTCTACGCTCCTGCTGATCCTCAAGGCGAACATCGCCAAGGACGCGACGGTCCACACTGACGAAGCCATGCAGTACGACAACCTCTACCAGCACTTTGCGGGCCATGCGTCCGTCAACCATGGCGCGGAAGAGTATGTGCGCGGCGACGTGACCACGAACACCGTGGAACCCTATTTCAGCATCTTCAAGCGCGGCATGAAGGGCGTCGACCAGCGCTGCGGCAAGAAGCACCTGTATCGCTATGCCGCAGAGTTTGCATTCCGGTACAGCAACCGTGTGGCGAACGGCGTCGATGACGTAGCGCGGGCAAGCGTTGCGCTCCAAGGGAGTGTCGGCAAGCGACTGTCCTGCGCGCAATAGCTTGCGCAAACCGACTCCGCGTCCTTCGGCAATGGTACGCAGTCAGAGAATGTTACATCATCCGAATCGGAAGTGGTGGTCAAACCCCTAGGAAGGTAACGGTTCGCCGTTGCGTCTACCTCTCCAAAGAAGAAGGGGCGGTTGCCCGCCCCTCCGGTCTGTCAAAGGCCGGGCAGTCTGGGTTGTTCAGGGAAGCCGTGTTTCAGTCTGATCCTGAACGCTTTTAGCCCATACTGCCAAGCGAAAATCCGCGTTCCGTTTCGGAGGCGGATAGAAGCGCGGTAAATGTACCGCGTTTCGTCGGTGTCCATGAGGGTTCTCCCTTGCTGGACGTTAAACCGCCCCCCTAGCAAGCTTCTCAGGGCCTAACGCTAGTGGGGGCGGGCTTCTCGGCGCTCACATCATGAGAAAACGCCCGAAGTTCTAAGAGGATGGACATTTGGGGATGTGTCCTGTTTTGGCTTCACCAGCCTGTAGAGCGAGCCATCGTAGCTCACGACCCCCTCATTCTTGAGGCGAGACAGGAGGCTTGACACTGTGCCGCGCTCAAGCGTCACCTTAGCCTTGGCCGCAGTTTCAACTGCCAAGGCGGCATTTAGGCCCGCGTCACCAGCATCCGCCAGAAGGTCCAGAATCGTCTGTTTGACGTTGGACCTAGGTGCGCGGATTTTCGTTTTCGGCTCACCGCGAGCCTCGCGCTGCATGTCCAAGATCAAGGCTTCTTGCGCTCTGATCTTCTCCACTTCACGCAGCGCCATATCAAGGTCGCGCCGGATAGAATCCAGCCTTTCCTGAAGGCTTTGCATAGTCGGACCTCTTGCCATATCCTCTTCTCCGAAGTGGTGGCCCCGGCGGGGATCGAACCCGCAACACCCTAGGAAGGTTTCGGTTTTAAAGACCGCTGCGTCTACCAGTTTCGCCACGGGGCCGTTGCTACATCTTGGGGGAGGTGCGTCCCACCCCACAACAAATATACGGTACAGGGCAAGTTGCGCCAAGAAAAATCTGCGTCATGCGTTTAACGCACGAAAAATATATGCGTATCATATGGTTAAGCAAGACGAACGTCCGCGGGTCGACCGCTTCCGAGAAATAGCCCGCCAGCTTGAGTGCGACGACGACGAGGCCAAGCTGACAGAGACCTTGAGGAAGATCGCCAGCCGCAGGATCACCCCGTCGGCCATGCCGCGTCCCGGAACACTTGCGCCGTGGTGAACGTGATGGCCCGGACCACGGTTGTCCGCCCCGCCCCTGCGTCGCCCCCGATTCGCCGGCCGTGTTAACCGTCCGCGCGCCCGACCTCGGCCAGACGCGTGCCAGACGCAGGCCAGACGCAGGCCAGACCGTTCACACCCCGTTAATCCCCGGTGTTAATGCAGCGCCCGCAAGGGCTTGGCTACCGCCGCACACGCGGCTTGATGCGCGGCTCCGTCGACCGGATCTGCGACCCCGTACCATGCTCGGTGAACAGTTCCAGCAGGCAGGCATTCGGCACCCTCCCGTCCAGAATCGTCACCGCCCGCACCCCCTCGTCCAGCGCCATCAGCGCCGTCTCGGTCTTGGGGATCATCCCGCCCCCGATCGTCCCGTCCGCGATCATCGCCCGCACGTCCTCGGGCGTCAGTTGCGTCAGCAATTCGCCCGCCCGGTTCTTCACCCCCGACACGTCGGTCAGCAACAGCAGGCGGTCGGCCTGCAGGGCCCCCGCGATCGCACCCGCGGCCGTGTCGCCGTTGACGTTGAAGGTCTCGTTGTCGGCCATGCCCGTGGCCACCGGCGCCACCACCGGAATCATCCCGGCCCCATACAGGTCGCGCAGGATTTGCACATTCATTTCAACGGGTTTCCCGACGAATCCCAGCTCCGGATCATCCGCCTCGCAAACCATCAGGTCATCGTCCTTGCCGGAAATCCCGACCGCCCGCCCGCCCTGGTCGTTGATCGCCTGCACGATCCGCTTGTTCACCAGACCCGACAGGATCATCTCGACCACTTCGACCGTGGCCTTGTCGGTCACCCGCTTGCCGCGCACGAAGTCCGACCGGATGCCCAGCTTCTGCAGCATCTCGTTGATCATCGGCCCGCCGCCATGGACCACCACGGGGTTCACGCCGACCTGCTTCATCAGCACGATGTCGCGGGCGAACTCGGCCATTGCCGCCTCGTCGCCCATCGCGTTGCCACCGAACTTCACCACGACCACGGCGCCCGAGTAGCGCTGCAGGTAGGGGAGTGCCTCGCTCAGGATACGAGCGGTTGCGATGCTGTCTTCGATGGTCATGGTCTGGCGTCTCATCCGCGGCCCCCGGTTGCTGTCCCCGACTACCCCTTTGGCGCGCCCCTGTGAAGCCGCTTGCCGTTCCCGACCGGAACCGTCAGGATCGCCCGGCAGGAGCCCGACATGCCAGAACAGAAGGTCCTCGTCCTCACCGGCGCCTCTCGCGGCATCGGCCATGCCACCGTGAAGCGGTTCTCGGCCGAAGGCTGGCGGGTGCTGACCTGTTCGCGCCAGCCCTTCGATCCCCGCTGCCCCTGGCCGGGGGGCGAGGACAACCACATCCAGCTTGACCTGGCCGACCCGAACAAGACCATCGCCGCCATCGAGACCATCAAGTCCAAGATCGGCGGCCGCCTGCATGCCCTTGTGAACAATGCGGGAATCAGCCCCAAGGGCGAAGGGGGCGGCCGCCTGAACACGCTGAACACCGACCTCCGGGTCTGGGGCCAGGTGTTCCATGTGAACTTCTTCTCCAGCGTGATCCTGGCACGCGGCCTGCAGCCCGAGCTTTCGGCCGCGCGGGGCGCCATCGTCAATGTCACCTCGATCGCGGGCGTCCGCGTCCATCCCTTCGCGGGGGCGGCCTATGCCACCTCCAAGGCTGCGCTGGCCGCGCTCACGCGCGAGATGGCGCATGACTTCGGCCCCCTGGGCGTCCGGGTCAACGCCATCGCCCCGGGCGAGGTGGAAACCGCGATCCTGTCGCCCGGCACCGACAAGATCGTGGAAAGGCTGCCCATGCAAAGGCTTGGCCAGCCCCGCGAGGTCGCCGACGTGATCTGGTTCCTGTGCTCCGACCAGTCCTCCTACATCTCGGGGGCCGAGATCGAGGTCAACGGCGCCCAGCACGTCTGAACCGGGCGGGGCCCGGCCGCTTGATTTGCGCCGGGCGATGGCGCAAAGCGGCACGGCACAACCGGAGGGGCCGATGCTGGACGACGACGAGCCTGCCGAAATCCATCCGCTGTTCCACGGCGCACCCGCCAGCCTGGAATTCCGCAAGCTGCGCAAGCGCCTGGTGCGCGAGGTGCGCGACGCGATCGACACCTACGGCATGGTCGAGCCGGGCACCCGCTGGCTGGTCTGCCTGTCGGGCGGCAAGGACAGCTATGCCCTGCTGGCGATCCTGCACGAGTTGAAGTGGCGCGGCCTGCTGCCGGTGGACCTGCTGGCCTGCAACCTCGACCAGGGCCAGCCCGGGTTTCCCGCCACCGTGCTGCCCGATTTCCTGACCCGCATGGGCGTGCCACACCGGATCGAGTATCAGGATACCTATTCGGTCGTGGTGTCGAAGGTGCCGCAGGGGCGGACCTATTGCTCGCTCTGCTCCCGGCTGCGGCGCGGCAACCTCTACCGCATCGCGCGCGAGGAGGGATGCAGCGCCGTGGTGCTGGGCCACCACCGCGACGACATCCTGGAAACTTTCTTCATGAACCTGTTCCACGGCGGGCGGCTGGCCGCCATGCCGCCGAAACTGCTGAACGAGGATGGCGATCTGCACGTCCTGCGCCCGCTGGCCTTCGTGGCCGAGGCCGACTGCGACCGGTTCACCCGCGCGATGGGCTATCCGGTCATTCCCTGCGATCTCTGCGGCAGCCAGGAGGGGCTTCAGCGGATGCAGGTCAAGCGGTTGCTGGACGAATGGGAAGCCCGCACGCCCGGGCGGCGGCAGGTGATGTTCCGCGCCCTGATGAACGTGCGGCCCTCGCATCTGGCCGATCCGGCGCTGTTCGACTTCGCGGCGCTGCTGCGGGGCGAATCCGGAGAGATCGCCGAAAATCCGCCGCAACTTTCCGCGCGCGATTAAGAAAACGATCAGGGGCAGGGCCCTAGGGTCTGCGGCGGTGCGGCGGGCGCACCGTGCGGCAAGGGGGCCCTGCGATGCGGCATCTGGACGGGACGCGGCTGATGGCCGGGGCGGCGTGGGCGCTGGGGCTGATCCGGCGGCCCGAACTCATGGTATTCCTGCCGGCGGTCACGCTGGCCGCCTTCTGGCTCGGCGGCGAACGCTGGCTGATCCTGATCGCGCTGGGCATGCCGATGCTGTTCGCCATGGCCGGCGCCTTCCGGTTCCGCGACCCGCAGTTGCCGCCGCTGGCCGAAGGCATGTCGGGGCTGGCGCTGCGCCCCCAGATCGTCAGCCAGATGGACGAGGTTCTGCGCGACAGCCAGGTGACGGGCATGACCACGGGATGCCTGGTCGTCCAGTTTGACGATGCCGACCGCCTGCTGGATCGCCACGGCCGGGCCGCGCAGACCGAGGTTCTGGCGCGCTCGGCCGAGCGCATCTGCTCGGCGCTGCGTCAGGGCGACACGGTGGCACGGCTGGAAGGCGGCGGCTTCGCCGTGGCGCTGGGTCCGGTGCGGCGGCTCGACCTGGAAATCATGGTGCAGCTGTCCGCGCGCGTGCAGGCCGCGCTGGCGCCTCCGATCTCTGTCGATGGCGCAAGGCTTTACGTCCAGGCCTCGGTGGGATTCTGCCTGGGCGCCCGGGCGCCCCTGCCGAACGGTCGCGCCCTGCTCGATGCCGCGCAGGTGGCGGCTGATGAGGCGCGGCGCAACGGGCCCGGTGCCATCCGTGCCTATGCGCCCGACATGGCGCGCAAGCGCGCCGACCGCGACGCCTATCGCGCGCAGCTGGAAACCGCGCTGGACGAAGGGCAGATCCGCCCCTGGTTCCAGCCGCAGCTGTCCACCGATACCGGCGCGATCACCGGGTTCGAGGCGCTGGCGCGCTGGGTGCATCCGGAACGCGGCGTCGTGCCGCCCGCCGAATTCCTGCCCGCGATCGAGGAGGCGGGCCTGTCCGACCGGCTAGGCGAGGTGATCCTCTACAACGCGCTGGTCGCGATGGCGCGCTGGGAAAAGGCCGGGCACCGCATCCCGACCGTCGGCGTCAACTTCTCGGGCGCCGAACTGCGCAACCCGCGACTCGCCGAGAAGCTGCGCTGGGAACTCGACCGGTTCGACCTGACACCCGAACGGCTGTCCATCGAGGTGCTGGAAAACGTGGTGGCCGAGACCGAGAACGATGTGATCGTGGCCAATGTCGCGGAACTGTCGCGCATGGGCTGCGGCATCGACCTGGACGATTTCGGCACCGGCCATGCCTCGATCACCAACATCCGCCGCTTCGCCGTGCGCCGGGTCAAGATCGACCGCAGCTTCGTCACCCGCATCGACGACGATCGCGAACAGCAGCGCATTGTCTCGGCGATCCTGTCGATGGCCGAACGGCTGGGGCTGGAGACCCTGGCCGAGGGGGTCGAGACCGCGGCCGAACATGCGATGCTGGCGCAACTCGGCTGCGGCCATGTCCAGGGGTTCTCGATTGCCCGCCCGATGCCCGCCGAGGATACGCTGGCCTGGATCGCAGCGCACCGCGCCCGCCAGACCGCGACCCCCCGCATCGGACACCGCGCACGCTAGGGCAGGGTGCCGCGCACCGCCCGCGCGGGGGGAATCCGCTTGACCTTTCGCCCCCCCTGTCGTTGAAGCACCCCTGACCCGAATTCCCGGACCTCTGGTGCGACCGATGGACGACAACAACCGGAACCTCATCCTGGCGACGGCGCTCAGCTTCCTCGTCATCCTGGTGTGGTTCATCCTGTTCCCGCCGCCCGAACCGGTGGTCGACCCGAACGCGGGCGCCCCGGCCGCGGCGACCGAGGCGGCCACCCCGCCCGCGGCCGGCGGCACCGCCGCCGCGCCGGTCGAACCGGTGGCCGCCCAGGCCCTGCGCCTCGACATCGACACGCCGCGCCTGACCGGTTCGATCTCGACCCTCGGCGGCCGGATCGACGACCTGTCGCTGAAGACCTATCGCCAGACACTGGCGCCGGGGTCCGACATCGTGCACCTGCTGACCGCCGTGGGCCAGCCCAACGCCTATTATGCGCTCTACGGCTGGGCGCCTGCCGGTGCGCTGACCTTCGACGACGTGCCGGGCGCCAACACCACCTGGACCGCCGACCCCGCCGCGCGCCTGGCTCCCGGCCAGCCGGTCACCCTGACCTGGGACAACGGCAAGGGCCTGACCTTTACCCGCAGCATCGCGGTCGATGACCACTACATGTTCACCGTCACCGATGCGGTGACGAACGCCACCGGCGCCCCCGTCAGCCTGCAGCCCTACGGCATCGTCGCGCGCCACGGCAAGCCGGGCGACCTGCAGAACTTCTTCGTCCTGCACGAAGGCGTCGTCGCCCGCGCAGACGGCAAGCTGGCTGAAACCGACTATGACGACCTGCGCGACCTTCCCGTGGTCGCGCGCGAGGCCGCGCAGGCCCAGGTGACCGAGGCCACGACCGACGGCTGGATCGGCTTTACCGACAAGTACTGGATGACGGTGCTGATCCCGCAGCAGGGGCAGCCCTTCACCGCCGTCGCCAAGTATGTCGCCCAGTCCGACATCTACCAGGTGGAAACCCGCAAGGCGCTGATGACCGTGGGCACCGGCGAGACCGCGACATCGGCCACCCGCCTGTTCGCCGGGGCCAAGGAATGGGCCACGATCCGGGGGTATCAGAACAACGCGGGCATCCCGGGGTTCATCGATTCCATCGACTGGGGCTGGTTCTTCTTCCTGACCAAGCCGATCTTCGCGCTGCTGCACTGGCTCAACGCCGCCATCGGCAACATGGGCCTGGCGATCATCGCGCTGACTTTCGTGCTCAAGGCCATCGTCTTTCCGCTGTCCTACAAGTCCTATGTCTCGATGGCGCGGATGAAGGAACTGCAGCCCGAGATGGAGGCGCTGAAGGAACGCGCGGGCGATGACAAGCAGAAGCTGCAAAAGGAAATGATGCAGCTCTACAAGGACAAGAAGGTGAACCCGGCGGCGGGCTGCCTGCCCATCCTGCTGCAGATCCCGATCTTCTTCTCGCTCTACAAGGTGATCTTCGTCACCATCGAGCTGCGCCATGCCCCGTTCTTCGGCTGGCTGACCGACCTTTCGGCGCCCGACCCGTCGTCGCTGTTCAACCTGTTCGGCATCCTGCCCTGGGACGCCCCGGTGGTGGGCAGCCTGATGCACCTGATCTTCATCGGCATCCTGCCGATCCTTCTGGGCATCTCGATGTGGCTGCAGCAGAAACTGAACCCGACGCCAACCGATCCGACGCAGGCCGCCGTCTTTGCCTGGATGCCCTGGATCTTCATGTTCATGCTGGGCGGCTTTGCCTCGGGCCTGGTGGTCTACTGGATCGCGAACAACGTGATCACCTTCGTCCAGCAGTTCCTGATCATGCGCAGCCACGGCCACACCCCCGACATCTTCGGCAACATCAAGTCGAGTTTCCGCAAGAAGCCCGCAGCCGCCGCCGCCGGCGCCAAGCCCGCGGCCAACAGTCCGAAGGCCCCGGCGAAAAAGACCCCGGCCAAGAAATGAACGGCAGCGTCGCGCATCTCTGCCGCCATCCGATCAAGTCGGGCGGTCATGAAGAGATCGCGCGCGCGGTGCTGACGGCGGGCCGGGCCTTTCCGTTCGACCGCGAATGGGCGGTGGCCCATGCCGCCGCGCGCTTTGGCGCCGCGACCGACAGTTGGCAGCCCAAGCTCAACTTCCTGCGCGGCTGGGCCTCGGCCGACCTGATGGCGGTGTCCTGCACCTCTGACGAGGCCGCGCGCCGCGTCACGCTGCGCCACCCCCGGGCGGCCGCGATCACCGTCGCGCCCGATGACCCCGGCGACCAGTCCCGGCTGATCGACTGGCTGCGCCCGTTCTGGCCGCAGGTGCGGCCCGACCCCGCGCATGTCATCCACGTGCCCGGCGTGCCGATGACCGACGTGCCCGATCCCTTCGTCGCGGTGCTGAACCTGTCGTCCAATCGCGCGCTGTCGCAGCGGCTGGGCCAGGCGCTGTCGATCCACCGCTGGCGCGGCAACATCTGGCTTGACGGTCTTGCCCCCTGGGAAGAGTTCGATCTGGTCGGGCGCGACATCCGCATCGGCGATGCCACGCTGCATGTCGAACAGCGCATCACCCGCTGCCGCGCGACCGAGGCCAACCCCGAAACCGGCCGCTTTGATGCCGCGACGCTGCAGGCGCTGCAGGATGGCTGTGGGCATCAGGATTTCGGCGTCTATGCCCGCGTCGTGCAAGGGGGCGAGGTCGCCGTGGGCGACCTCTGCGGCTTCGCATGACGCTGCCATTCCCCGAGGCGCCCGAACCTGACGAGACCGCGCGCGAGGCGGGGCGCCTGCTGTTCGCGGGCCCGGTCGATTTCGTCAAGGGCGTCGTGGCGATGTCGGGCCTGCCGCCGGCAGACCGGGTCGAGGTCTGCTTCGCGGGCCGGTCCAACGTCGGGAAATCAAGCCTGATCAACGCGCTGACCGGGCGCAAGACACTGGCGCGCGCCTCGAACACCCCCGGACGCACGCAAGAGATCAACTATTTCGCCCTGGGTGACACGCGCTATCTGGTTGACCTGCCGGGCTATGGCTATGCCGAGGCGCCGGTGGCCACGGTGGCGAAGTGGCAGGCGCTGCTGCGCGCCTATCTGGCGGGTCGGGTCACCCTGCGCCGCGCCTTCGTGCTCATCGACATGCGGCATGGGATCAAGGCAGTGGATGCCGAGATCCTGACGCTGCTCGACCGGTCCGCCGTGACCTTCCAGGCCGTGCTGACCAAGGCCGACAAGGTCAACCGCGCCACGCGCGAGGCGACCGTGGCACAGGTGCAGGCGGCGCTTGCCAGACATCCGGCGGCCTTTCCCGAGATCGTGCTGACGTCCGCCGAGACCGGCGAGGGCATCGCCACGCTGCGCGCCCTGATCGCCGGTCTGGCCTGAACGCCCGGCCCGGGCGGGGCATCGCGGCGAAGGCCGGCGCGGCACCGGGCGCGCAATCCTTAACGCATGATGAAGGCGCGACTCCAACCTGTTGATTTCGAACGCGGTGAAAAGCGTCCCACGATGGGACGCCCGGGTCACTTGCCGTGGTCATGCTCCGGGTCTGCCCCCGGAACCGGGTCGTATCCCGACCCGCCCCCCGGATGGCACCGCCCGATTCGCCGGATCGCCAGCCAACTGCCCCGGATCGCGCCGTGCCGCTCCAGTGCCTCCAGGGCATAGGCCGAACAGGTCGGCTGGAACCGGCAGCCATGACCGACCCAGGGGCTCAGCAACAGGCGGTAGGCCCGGACGGGCAGGGCGACCAGATGGGCAAGCGGGCTCATCGCCGCCCCCCGTGCACAGTCATCAGCGCGGTTTCAAGGTCGGACAGCAGCAGCGCGAACTCCCGCTCCGTGGTGGCACCCGGCCGCCCTACCAGCACATAGTCCCAGCCCGGCCGCGCCAGCCGGGGCAGAACCGCCCGCACGGCCTCGCGCAGGCGCCGCTTGGCCCGGTTGCGGGCGACGGCGTTGCCGATCTTCTTGGAACAGGTGAACCCCACGCGCACCCCGGGCAACCCGTCCCGCCGGTCCCTTGCCTGCAGCAGGAAGCCCGCGGTCCCCTGCCGCCGCGCCTGCGCCGTGCGCAGGAAATCGGCCCGCCGGGAAAGCATCGCATACGACAACACCGCCGAGGACCCGGGGCACCCGGCATCGCTGCCTGTCTGCCCATCCTCCGGCGGTGTCATGGTCTTGTCCCGGATGGCCCGCGCGGGGGCCGGTGGATCAGGCCGAAAGCTTCTTGCGGCCCTTGGCGCGGCGCGCGGCCAGAACCAGGCGGCCGCCCTTGGTGGCCATGCGCGCGCGGAAGCCGTGGCGCCGCTTGCGGACCAGTTCCGAGGGTTGATAGGTGCGCTTCATCGCGGCTCTCCATCCATCAGGGCAGCGCGAAACCGGACGGATTCGAGCGCCGCATCATTCGAAGCCCGCCCTTTACGGACCCGCGCCCCCCAAGTCAATGCACCCGTCCGGGTTTGCGGCAAGAATCGCGTGCGGGGCGGCGTGCCCGCGCGGTGATGTTTCAGGCCCGGCCCCGCTGTTCAATCGCGCGTGACCGCAGGTAACCTGCCCCAGGCTGCCGCGTAATGCGTATGGTCCGGGAACCCGAAGGAAGAGGCGACGCTGCATATGGCCACCGGCCCCCACCCGAAGCCCGCCCCGAAGACCGGGCTGGCACGCAAACTGCCCTTCCTGGCCATCCTGTGCGCCGCCGTGGCGGGGGCGTTCCTGTTGCGCGATCACCTGGGGTTCGAGGCGCTTGCCGAACACCGCGAGACGCTGATCGCGTTCCGCGACGCCAACTATCCGCTGGCGGCCCTGGCCTTTGTCCTGGCCTATGCCGCCATCGTCGCCCTGTCGCTGCCCGGTGCCACGATCGCCACGCTGACCGGCGGGTTCCTGTTCGGCATCTTTCCCGGCGCCCTGTTCAACGTCGTCGCGGCGACGGCCGGGGCCGTGGCGATCTTCCTGGCGGCCCGGGCGGGTTTCGGTGCCGGCATCGCGCAGCGCATCGAGACGGGCGGAGGCGCTGCGGCGCGCTTGCAGGCGGCGCTGCGCGAGAACGAATGGTCGGTGCTGTTCCTGATGCGGCTCGTGCCTGCCGTGCCGTTCTTTCTGGCGAACCTGATCCCGGCCTTCGTGGGCGTAAGGCTTTCGCGCTTTGCGATCACCACATTTCTGGGGATCATTCCGGGCGGTGTGGTCTATACCTCGGTCGGTGCCGGTCTGGGCAAGGTCTTTGCCCGGGGCGAGACGCCGGATCTGGGCATCATCTTTGCCCCGCATGTGCTGGGGCCGATCCTGGGTCTTGCCGCATTGTCGGCGCTGCCCATCCTTCTGAAACGCTGGCGCAGGGGCTGAACCATGGATCGCATCGACACCGACATCTGCGTGATCGGCGCCGGCTCGGGCGGCCTGTCGGTTGCGGCCGGCGCGGCGCAGATGGGCGCGCGCGTCGTCCTGATCGAGGGGGCCGAGATGGGCGGCGACTGCCTGAACCATGGCTGCGTTCCGTCGAAGGCCCTGATCGCGGCGGCCAAGGCCGCCCATGCCCAGGAAAGCGGCGCGGGGTTCGGCGTGGCGCCGGTGGTGCCGCAGGTGGATTTCGGCGCCGCCAAGGACCATGTGGCGCAGGTGATCGCCGCCATCGCCCCGCATGACAGCCAGGAGAGGTTCGAGGGGCTGGGGGTGCGGGTGATCCGCGACTGGGCGCGGTTCACCGACCCCAAGACCGTCGAGGCGGGCGGCTGCCGGATCACCGCGCGGCGCTTCGTGATCGCCACGGGCTCGCGCCCCTTCGTGCCACCCGTACCGGGGCTGGATGCGGTGCCCTATCTGACGAACGAGACGGTCTTTGGCCTGCGCGAACGTCCCGAACACCTGATCATCCTGGGCGGCGGTCCGATCGGTATCGAGATGGCGCAGGCGCACAGGCGCCTTGGCTGCCGGGTCACGGTGGTCGAGGCGGCCCGGGCGCTCGGGCGCGAGGATGCCGAACTGGCCGCCGTGGCGCTGGCCCGGGTGCGCGCCGAGGGTGTCGAGATTGTCGAGGGCACGCCCGCCACCGCCATCGCGGGGGCTGCGGGCGCGATCCGGGTGACGCTGGGCGAAGGGCGTGTGATCGAGGGCACGCACCTGCTTGTGGCCGTGGGGCGGGTGGTGGCGCTGGACCGGCTCGATCTCGCGGCGGCGGGGGTGGACCATGACCGCCGGGGGGTGAAGGTGAACGCCTCGCTGCGCTCGGTCTCGAACCGGCGGGTCTACGCGGTGGGCGATGCGGCCGGGGGGATGCAGTTCACCCATCTTGCAGGCTATCACGCGGGGGTGGTGGTGCGGCAGATCGTGCTTGGCCTGCCGGCCAGGGCACGCACCGATCACATTCCCCGCGCCACCTATACCGACCCCGAGATCGCCCAGGTCGGCCTGACCGAGGACGAGGCGCGCAAGGAATACGGTGGCCGCCTGACGGTGCTTCGTGTGCCCTTCGCGGGGAATGACCGCGCCCAGGCGGAAGGCCGGACCGAGGGCCTGCTGAAGGTGATGGTCGCCAGGGGGCGCCCGGTGGGTGCGGGCATCGCCGGGCCGATGGCGGGGGAGCTGATCGCGCCCTGGGCACTGGCGATCTCGGCCCGGCTGGGCATGTCGGCCATGTCTGCCGCAGTGCTGCCCTATCCCACGATGGCGGAAATCGGCAAACGTGCGGCGGGCGCCTATTTTTCCCCGAAACTGTTTGATAATCCTTGGATCAAGCGTGTGGTGGGCCTCGTGCAGCGATACCTGCCCTAGGGGATGGTGGCCCCCGAGGCGGCGCGGCACGGGCGCAAAGGGGCAAGGATCAGGTGGCGGGCAGGCGCTTCGGCTTTCTGAACAGCCTGTCGGGGCGGTTCCTCGTGTTGACGGTCATCTTCGTGATGATCGCCGAGGTGCTGATCTTCGTGCCCTCGATCGCCCGGTTCCGTGCCGACTATCTGATCCTTCGGCTGGAGAAGGCGCAGATCGCCTCGCTGGCGCTGCTGGCGACCGATGGCGAGATCAGCACGGAACTCGAGGCCGAGCTTCTGTCGAACGCGGGCGTGTTCAACGTGGTGCTGCGGCGGGACGAGTTGCGCCAGTTGATCCTGTCGTCGCCGATTCCCGGGCCGGTGGCCGCCACCTTCGACCTTCGGCTGTCAGGACCATGGGAGCTGATTCGCGATTCCATGGCCCAGCTCGCCGATGGCCAGAACCGGGTGATCCGGGTGATCGGCAACCCGGTGCAGGACGCGGGACTGCTGATCGAGATCACGCTGGAAAGCGGCCCCCTGCGCAATGCCATGCTGGACTACGGGCTGCGCATCCTGATCCTGTCGGCGCTGATATCGGGGGTGACCGCAGCCCTTCTGTTCATCGCGGCGCGACGGCTGATCGTGGCACCGATCGCCCGGGTGGTGCGCCACATGGCGGCCTTTGCCGCCGCCCCCGAGGACGCGCGCGGGGTGATCGCGCCCACAGCCGGTGTGGCCGAACTGCGCGCGGCCGAAGAGGCGCTGATGAGCCTGCAGACCCAGCTGGCCGGGGCCCTGCGGCAGAAGGAGCGGCTGGCCCAGCTTGGCGGATCGGTGGCCAAGATCAGCCATGACCTGCGCAACATCCTGACCACGGCGCAGCTGTTTGCCGACCGGATCGAGCGCTCGCAGGACCCGGTGGTTGCGCGCGTGGCACCGAAGCTGGTGGGGTCGATTTCCCGCGCCGTGCATCTGTGCGAGGCGACGCTGGCCTTCGGCAAGGCCGAGGAACCCCCGCCGCGTCTGGTTCGGCTGAACCTGCGGCTGCTGGCCGAGGATGTCGCGGCGGGCGAAGGGCTTGACGGCGAGGCCGCGCAGGGTGCCATTTCCTGCCTGATCGACGTGCCCCCGGGCATGACCATCCGGGCGGATGCCGAGCAGCTCTATCGCGTGCTGTCGAACCTGGTTCGCAATGCAAGGCAGGCGATCGAGGCGCAGGGCGCGGGCGGCACGATCGAGATCTCGGGCGGCGAGGATGAGGCCGACTGGTGGATCAAGGTGGGCGATACCGGGCCTGGTCTGCCGCCGAAGGCGCGCGAGCACCTGTTCACCGCCTTTCAGGGCGGCAGCCGCAAGGGGGGCACCGGCCTGGGTCTTGCGATCGCGGCCGAACTGGTCCGGGGCCATGGCGGACGGCTCGACCTGGTCAAGACCGATGCCGAGGGCACCGAGTTCGCGATCCGCCTGCCCAGGGGCGAAGGGCCGGTCGAGGGCTGACCCCGCGCTTTTCCGCCTTGCAAACCCCCGGTCGGGGGGATAGATGACCATCCCACGACGGACCCGTAGCTCAGCTGGATAGAGCATCAGACTACGAATCTGAGGGTCGGGCGTTCGAATCGCTCCGGGTCCGCCACCCCACCTTGAATTCATTGAATATTCGGTCACCTTGGGTCGTGTAGACTAAATGGATTCACAGGGCGTGATGATCGTGATTCATGCTGGTATCCACGATGGAGACCAGCTTGGCACGAGACCTGATCTCGGATGAGGAACGGGAATTCCACGAGCGCTTCGTTCTGGCCGTCCGCGCGCCGAACGGACGCCGACCCGCGAGCCACCGCCTTGTTCCGGATGGGATTTTCTGGATCCCGCGGACGGGCTTTCCTCGGCGCGACCTGCCGGAAGAGTTCGGAAAGTGGTCCAGCGTTTGCCGCCAGTTCCGGCGCCGGACCCTGGCGGGCCTGTGGGAGCAGATCATGGAAGCCCTGAACGAAAGCCGGATCGTGCCGTTTGGGCTCCAGTCGATCGACAGCATCGTGGTCCGCGCCCTTCATAGGGCAGCGGGCGCAAAAGGGGGACTCCGCGACAGGGTCTTGGCCGTTCGCGCGGTGGCTTCACGACCAAGATCCACCTCCGCGTCAATGGCACCGGCATGCCCATGAGGTCGGACATCACGCCGGGGCAGACCTCGGACTATCCAGGCTTCGATCTGGTCATGGACGACGACCTGCCCGAGCCCCGCGTCCTGCTTGCGGATCGTGGCCATGATGCTGACAGGGTTCGCAAAACCATGGAGGGTCGCGATGTCGTGCCGGTGATCCAGATGCGAAAATCCCGTAAGCTGCGCGTGGCCATTGACCGCAAGCCCTACCGGCTCCGCAACCGCGTCGAGCGGTACTTCAACAAGCAGAAGAACGCCCGCCGCGTCGCTACCCGTTACGACAAGGCCGCCGAAAGCTCCCTCGGTTTCATCGACATCACATCGATCCGCCTCTGGTTCCGCCTTTTGTCGACATGACCTGGCTCGCGAAATGGCCGACTCAACTCCCGCTGCGCCTGCAGAAAATGTGACCCATCGGCCCGTCGGCCTATCGTCCGTGCATGGATGGGCGTCTTTGGGTATCTGCGTCGGCAAGGTCGGCGGCAAAGTCCACGATCCAGGTGCCGCGGACATTGCATTCCGCCTTCGACCGCCAAGCTGTCACCGGGACACGCCAACGTGATGTCTGCCGTGAAACGTTCAGGGGTTGTGGCCGAACAGTCCCATGAAACCGCGGCACAGGGAGTTGGACATGACGGCAGCGGCGACCACCACCTACTTCATCCAGAACAGTCAAAGCTTTCTGATCAACACGAAGTCGCCCCCGCCTGTCCGCACCGATCTTGGTGTCGCGACGCTGGTCGACGACGACCTGACCCGCGGCAACGACGAACGCGAGGGCGCGACCCTCGGGCGCGGCCGGCGTTCGTTCTTCGACGAGAACCGGGAGATCCTCGCAAGCCTGACCTTCGACGACGGCACTATCCTGACCGGGGTCAGGGCGCTGGTGGACGGCGCCAACTACAACGTCGGCGGCAACTATTTCTTCCTGTTCGACACCGATGCGCTGGCCGCGGTCGGCAAGTCGATCAACGATGTGGCCAAGGTGAACAGCTTCGCGCGGTTCGACCATGGCCTGAACTGGTCCGACCTGGGCTTTTCCGGCGGCAACCTGCCCGAACCCGAGCCCCAGCCCGAGCCGGAAGAACCCACGCAGGCCACGGCAATGTCCTTTTCGCAGGACAACCGAAGCTTCATCGAACGCCCGGGGTTCAACGTCTTTCTCGACGCCGAGATCGGGGTTGTGACGCTGGTCGACGACGACCTGATCCGCGGCAACGACGCGGGCGAACCCCGGCCGACCGAGGTTCGGACCACCATCGCCTTCACCGACGGCACAACCCTGACCGGGGTAAATGGCGTGATGTACGGCGGTGGATCGCCTGCTTCGTTCGGCATCGGCACCAACACCTTCCTGTTCGATGCCGCCGCGCTGGCCGCCGTCGGCAAATCGGTCATCGACGTGGCGCGGGTCATCAGCTTCACGACCACGGACCACGACCTGACATGGGCCGACCTGGGCTTTTCCGGCGGCGGCCTGCCCGAACCGCCGCCGCCGCCGGTGCCGGACCTGGTGGAAGGCATCGCCACGACCGCCATCTGGTTCTCGCAGAACAGCCAGAGCTTCATCGTCAACCCGACGTTCAATGTAACGCTGGAAACCGACTTCGGGATCGCCACGCTGGTCGACGGCGACCTGATCCGCGGCGACGACGTGGGCGAAGGCGTGACCTTGGGGGTCCGGATCCTCGGCGGTGGCCCGCAGCCCGTCGTGACCCAGGACATCGAGGTGCTGGCCAACCTGACCTTCACCGACGGCACCATCCTGACCGGGATCGAGGCGGTGATGTTCGGCGGCGGCTCGCCTGCGTCCTACGGCATCGGCACCAACACCTTCCTGTTCGACACCGACGCGCTGGCCGCGGTCGGCAAGTCGATCCTGGACGTGGCGCGGGTCATCAGCTTCACGATCACCGACCACGACCTGACCTGGTTGGACGTCGGCTTCAGCCAGGACGGGGTCACCCTGCCCCAGCCGGAGCGGAACCTGAACCTGGTGGAGGGCACGTCGGAAAAGGACACCCTGCGCGGCACTGCAGCCGACGACCTGATCCTTGGCGGCAGTGGCAACGACCGGCTGATCGGCGGCACGGGCGACGACGTGATCATCGGTGGCAAAGGCAACGACCGCCTGACAAGCGGCCTGGGTGAGGACACCTTCGTCTTCGGCGCCGATGCCAGCGACGGCATTCGGGACCGCGACGTCATAACCGACTACAACGCCGCTCTCGACACCATCGTGCTCGAGTCGGGGGCGACCATCCGGTCTTTCGAGACACGCGATGGCGGTCTGTTGATCACGCTCGAAGGCGATGGCGACACGATCTTCGTGCAGAACGCCGGGCCGATCATCGTGGGCAACATCGTGCTGGCCGACGACCTGTTCCTGGTCTGATCCGCGGCGGGGCGGCCAGATCGCCCCGCCGCTCCAAACTACAGGGTCGCGAACCCCGTCCGAGTCATGCCCGACGGTTCGCGAGTGACATCTTCGGGCGGAGAGCGGTCTGATATCGTCGCGGAACTGCCACATCGAACGAGCGGCAAGCAGACCTCCATTTGCGGCGCATTGCGCGTGGCGCTGACATTGCGCGTGAGCCTGAAGCGGTCGCGTGCTGGTGCAGCTCCACTGACTGGCGTCATAGTCAGGGGAACCTGCGGCCTCGGCGGAAGAAATGATTCTCCTTCAAGAACCTTAACTCCAGCGAAACAACGACATGAACGCTGGCCTGACCTGTATTCGTAACGGCAGACTTGGTCCGCTGCACGACCGCATTGACAACACGGTTGCAAACTGCTTCGTTGAATAATCGTTCAACGAAATGCCAAAGCGGGAAACAATCGGAGACCATTCCCACCCCCCAATTGCCGGCGGTTGGTGCGCTGCTCGATGACTGGGAATCGTCTGACAAAGTGGGACGACTGCGATGACGAAGGCCCTTCCCAAGCATGCACCGGTCGTCATCATCGGCGGCGGTATCATCGGCATCTCGATCGCCTATCACCTCGGGCGGCTGGGCGTTCGTGATGTGTTGATGCTTGAGCGTGACAAGCTGACCTCGGGCACCACCTGGCATGCGGCGGGTCTGATCGCCTCGGGGGGCATGTCAACGGATACGCTGATCTGGATCGAGCAGTATACGCGGCAACTGTATCTGGACCTGCCGGGGGAGACGGGGCTTTCCACCGGGTTTCGGCAGTGCGGCCACATCCATCTGGCCTGCGACCCCGTCCGGCGCGATGTGTTGCGGCGGGACGCGAATTTCGTGCGGACGCAAGGGGTGGAACGGCACGAGATTTCGCCTGCCGAGATTGCGGCGCTGTTTCCGCTGATCGAAGCAAGGGGGATCATCTCGGGCTTTTACACGCCAACCGATGGCCGGGTGAACCCGGTCGATGCGGCAATGGCGCTGGCGGCGGGGGCGCGGGCGCGGGGGGCACTTATCCTTGAGGGGACGCCGGTTACGGACATTCTGACGGAAGGGGCGCGTGTCACGGGTGTGCGGACGGCTGAAGGCGACATCCGCACGGACAAGGTGGTGCTGGCGACGGGCATGTGGTCGCGCCAGTTGGGCGCAAAGCTGGGGGTAGCGGTACCGTTGCAGGCGGCGGAACACTACTACCTCTTGACCGAACCCTTGGCGGATGTGACCCCCGAGATGCCTGTGGTGGAGGATCCGACGACCTTTACCTATGTGCGTGAGGAAGGCGGGGGCCTGCTGTTTGGCCTGTTTGAGCCGGAAGGGGCGACGTGGAACCTGAAAGGCATCCCGCAAGACGCGAGTTTCTCGACCCTGCCGCCGGATTGGGACAGGATGACACCTTTCCTTGAACATGCATTCACGCGCTATCCGGTGATGCACGAGGCAGGGATCAAGACGTTCTTCTGCGGGCCGGAGAGTTTTACACCCGATGGCAGCTATCTGGTGGGCGAAAGCCCCGAGGTGGACGGGCTGTTCCTTGCCAACGGGCTGAACTCGCTGGGCATCCTGTCGGCGGGCGGGGTGGGCAAGATCATGGCCGACCTGCTGATGACCGGGGTGACGGATCAGGATGTGACGGGCCTTGCCCCCGCCCGCAGCCGCCCGCATCAGGCGACGCGTGCCTTCCTTGGCGCGCGCATCCCGAAATCGCTCGGCTATACCTTCACCTACGCGCCCCTGCCGCATTTCAAGCACACCACAGCGCGCGGCATGCGCCGCCTCGCGCTGCATGACCGTTACGCTGCGATGGGCGCCTATTTCGTGGAGCTTTCGGGCTGGGAAATGCCGAACTGGTTCTGCCCCGACGCGCCCCCGCCCAAGGTGGAATACACCCACGCCCGCCAGCCCTGGCACAAGCTGGCCGAGACTGAGCACATTGCCACGCGCACCACCGTGGGGCTGTTTGACAAAAGCTTCATGGGCAAGATCGTGGTGCAGGGGCGCGATGCGCTGACGGTGCTGAACCGCGTATCCGCCAACAACATCGACGTGCCGGTGGGGGCCAATGTCTATACGCAATGGCTGAACCATCAGGGGGGTATCCTGTCGGACCTGACGATCACGCGGACGGGGGATCAGGAGTTTCTGCTGGTCACGGGCGATGTGCTGCAGTCCTTCACGCTGGCGTGGCTGCGGCGGCACACCCTGCCGGGCGAGGTCTGCGCGGTGACGGATGTGTCCTCGGCCTATACGATCCTGTCGCTGCAGGGGCCAAGGTCGCGCGAGGTGTTGCAGGCGCTGTCGGGGGCGGACCTATCGAACGCGGCGCTGCCCTTCCGACAAAGCGCGATGATCGAATGCGGCCCGGTGCCGGTGCGGGCGGTTCGGGTGACCTATATGGGTGAATTGGGGTATGAACTGTATATCCCGACCGAGTATTCGCACGCGGCGCATGATGCTCTGACCGGGGCAATCCGGGCGGCGGGCTTGCCGGTGGTGCATTGCGGGCTGGTGGCGCTGGAGTCCTTGCGGCTGGAAAAGGGCTACCGCGATTTCGCGGTGGACATCGACAATACCGATACGCCGCTGACCGCGGGGCTGGGGTTCGTGGTGGATTTCTCGAAGCCCGATTTCATCGGGCGCGAGGCACTTGTGGCGCAGAGGGCCGAGGGCCCGCCGGCGCGGCGGCTGGTTCAACTCCTGCTTTCCGACCCCGAGCCGCTGCTGTTCGGCAACGAGCCGATCCTGTGCGACGGGGTGGATGTGGGCTATGTCCGCGCGGGGGCTTTCGGGCCGACGCTGGGTGCCTCGGTGGGGCTGGGGATGGTTGAACTGGCCGGAGGCGTGACGGCAGAGCGGCTGCGCGCGCAGCGGTTCGAGGTGCAGATCAACGACCTGCTCGTGGCGGCGACCGTCTCGCTGTCGCCGCTTTACGATCCGAAGGGCGAACGGGTGCGCGGGTGACGCCGCCGCATGTGGTGGTGATCGGCGCCGGAATGGCGGGGCTGGGTGCGGCGTCGCGGCTGGCCAAGGGCGGGGCGCGGGTGACGGTGATCGAGGCGCGGGGCCGCACCGGCGGGCGGACGCATACCAGCCACCTGTGGCCAGACCTGCCGGTGGACATGGGCGCGAGCTGGATCCATGGAACCAAGGGCAATCCGGTCACGAAACTGGCCCGCAAGGTCGGGCTGAGGATCACCCCCACGACCTATGCGCGGTCGGTGACTTATGATCACCTCGGTCAGCCTGTCGATTTCATCAAGCCCGCAAAACGCGCGATGAAACTGCTGGAGCTTGCTCGGGCGGCGGTGGACGGGTTGGAGGCCGATGTCTCGCTTGAGGCGGCAATCACCGCACATCCCGACTGGCAGGCGCTTGGCCCCCATGACCGCGCGGAGGCGCGGCTGGCGATCAACACGCGGATCGAACACGAATACTCCGGCGACTGGTCGCGCATGTCGGCCTGGCATTTCGATGACGGCACGGATTTCCCGGGTGACGAGGCGGTGGTGACACCGGGGTTCGGTCCGATCATCGCGCATCTGGCGCGGGGGCTGGACATCCGCCTTGGCGAACCGGTCACCGCCATCGCGCCCACGGCGCGAGGCGTTGCGGTAACCACGGCCAGCGGCAGGCACGAGGCCGATTGCGCCATCGTCACCCTGCCGCTCGGAGTCCTGCAGTCGGGCCGAGTGGCCTTTGCAGAACCGCTTGACCCCCGCCGCCAACGCGCCATCGACAGCCTTGGCATGGGCCTTCTGAACAAGTGCGTGCTGCGGTTCGACCGGGTGTTCTGGCCCGAAGATGCCGACTGGATCGACTACCTCAGCCCGGCGGAGACGCTCTGGGCCGACTGGACCAGCTATCTGCGCGCGACCGGCCATCCTTTGCTGGCGGGGTTCAACGCCGCGCGCACGGCGGATGAGATCGAGGCGCTGGATGACCGCGCCACGACCGCCCTGGCGATGGAGGCCTTGCGCTCGATGTTCGGCAGCGCCGTGCCCGACCCCATCGGCGCGCAGGTCAGCCGCTGGCGGCAGGACCCGTTCGCGCTTGGGGCCTATTCATTCAAGGCCGTAGGCACCCGCCGCAAGGATCGCAAGGCGCTGTTCGGCTCTGATTGGGATGGGCGGCTGCACTTTGCAGGAGAGGCCTGTTCGCCCGACCAGCCCGCAACGGTCCACGGTGCGCTGATCACCGGTCGCCAGACGGCGGCGCGCTTGGCGGCCGGCGGGCGGCGGGAGGGATGAGCCAACCCGCGCAACCCCTGTCCGTTGCGACCATTCGCCGGGGTGGCCCTGTCACGTCGCGGAGGGCGGCCGGGCGCTTGCAAAGCGGGGGCCGGCATGGTGCAAAGCCTTGGACTGGCGGGCATGGCCCAGCGAACGGGCAGGGAGAGGACGATGGCAGGCTATCAGCTGTATGGCTATGCAGGGTCAGGGTCGGCGGCGGTGGAACTGGCGCTGCTGGCAGGTGGCATAGCGCATAAAAGGGTCGACCTTGATCCTGCAGCAGGCGACCTGACAAACCCGGACTTCCTTGCGATCAACCCGCGAGGGCAGGTCCCTGCGCTTGTCCTGCCGGACGGGTCGGTGGTCACCGAACTGCCCGCGATCCTGTCGCATCTTGCGGATGCGAACCCGGGCAGCGGCCTTGCCCCGCCACCCGGATCGCCCCTGCGGGCGCAGCATGATCGATGGATGGCGTTCACCCATGCCAACATCTACGAGGCCGTGCTGCGCGTCTACTACACTGACCGCTACACCACCGACCCCGCCGGTGTGCCCGGGATCAAGGCTGCGGCCGAGGCCTATGTCTTTCGCCACCTTGCGCTGCTGGAGGATGCGGTCGGGGCAGGGCCGTTCCTGCTGGGCAGCGGGCCGATGGGCGTGGATTTCCTGATCTGGGTGATCCTGACCTGGCTGGACCGCGACCAGGTCTCTGCCACCGCGCCTGGGTTGCTGGCGATGGCAGATGCGCTTTCGGCCGCACCCAACCTTGCCGAAACGGCCAAGCGCCACCTCTGACCGGCATCTGCCGTCGCTTACTGGCCGACGCTGACCCGATAGGCCCTGAAACCGGTGCTGGCCTTCATCCCATGTACAGTGCCTTGCGGGATGAAGAACACCTGCCCGGCGCGGAAGACCTGAGAAACCCCGCCGGGTTCGTTGACCTCCACCTCGCCGGAAAGAAGCTGGACAAGCATATGCGCCTGCGCAGCGTCCAAGGGACTTTCGAAGGCGCCGGATGCGATGTGCCGCACCACCATCGTGCCGGGATCATTGCGATAAACGATGGCCCCGTCGCTTTCCGGCGGCTGGCGCAGGACGATCACACCGCCCTCGGCGCTGGCCTTGACCGGCATGCCGGCCGCCGGATCGGCGAGCGTCAGGTAGACCTTGCGCAGGTAGCCGTCCTGCTTCCAGCTTGTCGGGATGCCCTGGTGAAAGCACACCGAATCCCCCGCCTTGGCCGTCACCGCGCCACCCTCGCCGTTGACCATGGCAAAGGCGCCTTCCAGCACCAGGATGAATTCGTCGGTCGGATAGGGGCCGAACGCCTCTTGCATCGTGGTGGTGTCCCAGATGCCGACCGAAAGGCCGATCGACTCGTCCTCGAAATACAGGTGGTAGTTCTGCACCGGCAGCGCCGACTGGAAGGTCGCGGGGTCTAGCTCCAGCGGTTGCAGGCCCGCGCCGTCGGGGCCCGCGGGGTCAAGACGGATCACACGGGGGTTCGCGTGCATGGCGGTTCTCCTGTCGTCGGCGGCATTTGCGATGGCGTGCAGGAAACGCTTGACTCGGGGGGCCTGTCAATGAATTGATTGAATGAACGTTCAGTGAATTAAGGCAGGCCGGCGCCTGCACCGCCGGCCACGCAGCAGGCACCCGGCAACCGGGCAGGCCACACAGACAGGAGGGTGATGCCGATGGACATTCTCGACCAGTTGGGCGCGATGCGCGAAGGCAAGCTCAGCCGCCGGGCGTTCACCCGGTCGCTGGCTTCGGTCGGCATCGTGTCGGTAACGATACCGCTCATGCCCCGCCGCGTACTGGCCGCGCCCGAGGATCACGCGACATGGTTCACATGGGGCGGATTCGACGATCCTGCGTTCTTTGAGGACTATGTCGCGAAACACGGCGAGCTTCCGAACTTTTCGACCTATGGTTCGGCGGAAGAGGCGTTGAACAAGCTGAAGTCGGGTTTTGTCGCCGATATCGTGATGCCCTGCCTTTCGGATGTGCCGCGCTGGTCGGACACTGGCCTGTTCCAGCCGATTGATCCGACACGGCTGTCGAACTGGCCTGATGTGATCCCCGAGTTGTGGGATGTGGCGTACAACCGCGCGGGCGACAAGATCTGGATGATGCCATGGGAATGGGGCCAGACTTCGGTGGCCTACCGCACGGATCTGTATGATCTGGAAGGCGCGGAAGAAAGCTGGGACATGCTGTGGAACGCCAAATACTCGGGGCGTCTGGGTATGCTGGCGGGCGGCGGTGATGCATGGTGGTGCGCGGCGATCAAGGCGGGCGTGCCCTTTGACCAGATCCATACGGACGAGGCGTTCGAGAAGATTTCAGCGGCCCTGCGCGAACAGCGCCCTCTGATCCGGATGTATACCGATGACACCACCTCCAGCGACACAGCTTTGGCGGCTGGTGAGATTGTTGCGGTCATGGCGTGGAACAGTTCGGTGGTCAGTCTGACCGGGCAGGGCGTGCCGGTGAAATTCGCCAAGCCAAAGGAAGGGGCGCTGACATGGGTCTGCGGGCAGATGTTGCACAAGGACGCGCCCAAGCTTGAAAGCGCCTACGAGGTGCTGGACACGCTGATCAGCGAGAAGGCGTCAGTCTACCAGATGAGCGGCTATGGCTATGGTGCGGCCAACCGCAAGGCGTTTGATTCATTTTCCGACGAGGATCTGGCCAACCTTGGCCTGTCCCGGAACCCGCTGGACATCCTGCAAGCCGGGCATTTCGGCAGTCCGCAATCGGCCGAATGGGACCAGCGCATGACCTCGACCTGGGAACAGATCAAGCTGGGGTTCTAGGGCATGACCGCCGCGCTGGCCCGCCCGAATGCGCTGACGCGGTTCCTTCACCGGCACGAAGGCTGGCGCGGGCATCTGCTGCTGGCACCCGCGCTGATCCTGATG
Organism: Paracoccaceae bacterium; assembly: GCA_019454225.1. NCBI lineage: Bacteria > Pseudomonadati > Pseudomonadota > Alphaproteobacteria > Rhodobacterales > Paracoccaceae > Paracoccaceae bacterium. The sequence goes on from CP075370.1 coordinate 1,160,562, forward strand.
GCGGCGGCGATCCTGTTTCCCCTGGGCATGACGCTGACCATGAGCACATGGTCGCTGGCGGGTTACGATATCGACCCAACGCCGGGCATGGGCAATTACACTGCCATGGTGGAGAACCCGATGTTCCGGGTTCTGATCCTGCGGACGCTGGTGATCGCGCTGACATGCACGGCGTTCACGGTGATCCTGGTCTATCCGATGGCCTACTTCGTAGCCTTCCATACGCATCGCAACAAGGCGCTGTGGCTGATCGTGCTGACCCTGCCGTTCTGGACGAGCTATCTGCTGCGGGTCTTTGCGTGGAAAGTGGTGCTGGGCTACGAGGGGGTGCTGAACACCGGTCTTCTGTCCCTTGGCATCGTGGACGAGCCGGTGGCGGCGCTTCTGTACAGCCAGACCGCCGTGACGATCGTGCTGGCCCATTCCTGGGCGGCGTTCGCGATCCTGCCGATCTATGTCAGCCTCGAAAAGATCAACCGCACCTATCTGGAGGCCGCTGCAGACCTGGGCGACGGTCCGGCGCGGCGGTTCTGGCGGATCACCTTTCCGCTGTCGCTGCCGGGGGTGTTGGCCGCCTTCATCATGATGTTCGTGCCCACGATGGGCGAATACATCACGCCGCTGATGGTCGGCGGACCCGACAGCATGATGATTGGCAATCTGGTGCAGGCGATGTTCGGACCGATGAACAACTGGCCTGCGGGCGCGGCGCTGGCGGTGGTGATGATGCTTACCATCGCCACGGCCGGGCTGGCCTTTGTGGGCGTCAATCGGCTGGTCCAGAGGTAGGCGATGGCAAGGTACACCGGGTTCTATCAGCCGAACCGCCCGCTGGCCGTCTATGCGGCGGTCTTTGCGGTGCTGCTGTATCTGCCGATCCTGTTCATCCCATTGTTTTCCTTCAACGCGGGCGTCTATGTGAAGTTCCCGCTTCAAGGCTTCACGCTGGATTGGTACGCCGACCTCTTCAGCCGCGAGCCGCTGCTTCGCGCGTTCTGGAACAGCATTGAGGTCGCGCTCTTCGTCAGCGTGCTGTGTACAGCCATCGCCATCCCTGCCGCACTTGCTATCGCGCGCTACCGCATGCCGGGCAAGGCGCCTGCGGTGGGGTTCATCATGCTGCCGCTGGTGCTGCCCGGGCTGATCCTGGGCGTGGCACTGCTGACGCTGCTCAACCGGATGGGGGTGCAACTGTCGCTGGTCACCGTGACCATCGGGCACATAGTGATCTGCCTGCCCTACGCGATTTCCGTGCTGCTGCCGCGCTTCATCGGGTTCAACCGGTCGCTGGAGGAAGCCTCGGCCGACCTGGGCGAGCCGCCCCTGCAGACCTTCTGGCGCGTGACGCTGCCCTGCAACATGCCGGGCATCCTTGCCTGCCTGTTGATGACCTTCACCATCTCGTTCGACGAGTTCTTCATGGCCTTCTTCCTGTCTGGCGCGCAGTCCACCTTGCCGATGTACATCTGGGGCCAGCTGCGGTTCCCGCAGGATTTCCCGTCGCTCTTGGCGCTGTCCACGCTGATCCTGCTGGCGAGTTTCATCCTGGTCTTCACCAGCCTGCGCCTGATGCGCGTGGGCCAGCCGCAAGCGGGGGCCGGGCGATGAACGTGCAGGGCGGGATACAAACGGATGCCACGGCGGCGACGGGCGCGGTGATGATCTCGGTCCGCGGGGTCAACAAGTCCTTCGGCCGGGTCAAGGCGGTGCAGGACGTGTCGATCGACATCCGGCAGGGCGAGTTCTTTTCTCTGCTGGGCGCCTCGGGGTCGGGCAAGACCACGCTGCTGCGGATGATCGCGGGGTTCGAGGGCGTGACCTCGGGCACCATCCTGATCGATGGGCAGGAAATGCAGGAGTTTCCGCCGCATTTGCGCCCGGTCAACATGGTGTTCCAGAACTACGCGATCTTTCCGCACCTGAACGTGCGCGACAACATTGCCTACGGCCTGCGCCGCCTTGGCCTGCCCAAGGACCGGCAAGAGGCGATGGTCGGCGAGATGCTGGAGATGATCGCCCTGCCCGGGTATGGCGACCGGCGCGCGAACGAATTGTCGGGCGGGCAGCAGCAGCGCGTGGCGCTGGCGCGCGCGCTGATCCTGAAGCCGAAGGTCCTGCTGCTGGACGAACCCCTTGGCGCGCTGGACAAGCAGTTGCGCCAACAGATGCAACTGGAGTTGCGGCTGTTGCAGCAGCGGCTGGGGATCACCTTCCTTCTGGTGACGCACGACCAGGAAGAGGCGCTGACCCTGTCGGACCGCGTGGCGGTGATGGCGGCGGGACGCGTGGTGCAGGTCGACACGCCCTCGGTGCTTTATGAGTGTCCGCACAATCGCACGGTGGCCGGGTTCATCGGCTCGATGAACTTCTTTCCCGGCATCCTGCGCCCGTCAGGTGAGGTCGAGGTTGTGGGGCTGGGCCAGATCACTGTGGCGGGTCTTGGCGCGCGTCACGCCACGGGCGGGGCGGTCACGGTCGCGATCCGCCCTGAAAAGCTGGCGTTGACCGCGCGCAAGCCCGAAGGGCGGGCCGTCGAAGGGGTGGTGCAGGCGCAGCAGTATCTGGGCGGACGGCACATGCTGCATGTCGGGCTTGCAGGCCACCGGACGCCGGTCGCCGTGGCGCTGCAAGAGACGGGCGACGACATGGCGCAAGGCCAGACGGTCTGGATGACGTGGAAGGACGATGCGATCCTGATACTTGATGCGGACGAGACCGGACAGCACGCAAGAGGAACGCGATGAACGAAGCCAGCCCGAAACCCGGCGCCCCGCGCAGCAGTAGGGCCGAAGCAAAGGCTGAGCGACGGCTGCAACTGATCGAGGCGATGATCGACTGCATTGCGAAGTTCGGTCTTTCCGGCACCACGATGGCCAAGGTGACCGAGCTTGCGGGCGTGTCGGTCGGGCTGGCGAACTTTCATTTCGACAGCAAGGAACGCCTGTTCGAGGCCGTGTTGCAGCATCTTGCGGATGAACAACGCGCGCTTTGGCAATCCCGCCTGCAGGGGCCGGACCGATCCAGCGCCGACCTTCTGCGCGCCATCGTTGAATCTCGCTTTCACCCGGCGATCTGTGCGCGGCGCAAGCTGGCGGTGTGGTTCGCCTTTTATGGCGACGCAGGCGCGCGCGACATCTATCGCCGCGCCGTGGGGGATGTAGATGACGAACGGCTGGAGGCCAGTGCCGCGCTGATCGCGGAGATGATCGAAGAGGCCGGCTACGTCGGGATCGACCCGGTAGAAACCGTGCTGACCACCGAAGCGATGTGGGACGGGCTCTGGCTCAACATGCTGCTTTATCCCAATGAGTTCCGCCGCTCTGTCTGCCGCGACCGGGCGATGCGCATGATCGCCATGCTGTTCCCGAGGCATTTCGACATCGGCCCCGCAACGGACTGATCCAGAGGTTTACCCGCCATGACCCGCGACCCGCGCTATGACATTCTCTTCACCCCGGTAAGGATCGGCCCGGTGACGACGAAGAACCGTTTCTATCAGGTGCCGCATTGCACCGGCATGGGCTGGGCGCGCCCACGGACGGTGGCGGAAATGCGCGGGGTCAAGGCGCAGGGTGGTTGGGGGGTGGTCAATACCGAGTACTGCTCGATCCACCCCGCATCTGACGATCAACTGCATATCTCGGCAAGCCTCTGGGATGACGGCGACATCCGAAGCCATCGGCTCATGACCGACAAGGTACATGAACACGGCGCCCTCGCCGGAGTCGAGCTTTGGTATGGCGGCTCGCGCAGCGCGAACCTTGCCACCCGGCTGGTGTCGATGGACGTGGCCAGCCGCCCCAATGGCCTGGGCCACCCCTTTCAGTCCCGCGCGATGGACCGCGAGGATATCCGCAACTTCCGCCGCTGGCACCGCAACGCGGCACTGCGGGCCAAGGCGGCCGAATTCGATCTGGTCTATGTCTATGCGACGCACAACTACCTCCTGGCGCATTTCCTCGACCCCGAGACGAACACGCGCAGCGACGAATATGGCGGGTCGCTGGAGAACCGCACCCGTCTGGTGCGCGAGCTGATCGAGGAGACGAAGGACGCCGTGGGCGACCGCTGCGCCGTAGCCGTCCGCTTTGCCGCCGATGCCGAGACAGGCGAAGATGGCCGTCCGACCATTGGAGAACGGCAGGATATGTTCGCCATGCTGGCCGAACTGCCCGACCTGTGGGACATCAACATCCAGGATTATTCGCTGGAAATGGGTCCGTCGCGGTTTGCAAAGGAAGGCTCGCTTGAACCCTACATGGCCTGGGTCAAGTCGATGACGACCAAGCCCGTGGTGACTGTGGGCCGCTTCACCTCGCCCGACACCATGGTCAGGATGATCAAGTCTGGTGTCACCGATATGATCGGCGCGGCGCGGCCCTCCATTGCCGACCCCTACCTGCCGAAGAAGATCGAGGAAGGGCGGCTGGAGGACATCCGCGAATGCATCGGCTGCAACGTCTGCTATTCCGGCGACAGCCTGTCGGTGCCGATCCGCTGCACGCAGAACCCCACGATGGGCGAGGAATGGCGGCGCGGCTGGCACCCGGAAAAGATCGACGCCAAGGGATCGGATACCCAGGTGCTGATCGTCGGCGCGGGGCCTGCGGGGTTGGAAGCCGCCTGCGCGCTGGGTCAGCGCGGCTATCGTGTGGCGCTGGCCGAAGCCGCGCGTGTGCTGGGCGGCCGTGTGGTTCGCGAGGCGGCGCTGCCGGGGATGAGCGAATATATCCGCGTGCGCGACTACCGTGCCGGGCAGATCGCGAAGATGCCCAATGTCGAGGTCTATCTGGAAAGCCGCCTGACGGCCGAGGACATCCGCGACTTCGGCGCCGACCATGTGGTGATCGCCACCGGCGCCCGCTGGCGGCGCGACCTGTTCGGGGCCAAGCGGTTCGAACCCATCGCTGACGCGGGCACGCAGATATTCACCCCCGACGACATCATGGACGGCCGCCTGCCCGACGGGCCGACGGTGATCTATGACGCCGACGGCTATTACATGGGGGGTGTGATCGCCGTCCGTCTCCGCAAGGCGGGGCTGGAGGTGACGCTGGTGACACCGGATGACCGTGTGTCACGATGGACCGAGAACACCGGCGAAGGCTGGCGCGTGCCGGGATACCTCATGGGAATGGGGGTGAACCTTCTGACGGCGCATGGCATGCAGTGGTTCGACGGGGAAGCGGTGACGCTCGCCTGCGAACACTCCGGGCGCGAGAAGGTTCTGACAGCCGCGAACCTGGTGCTGGTGGGCCAGCGCGCCCCGGTCGATGACCTCTATCACGCGCTGAAGGACGCGGGCCCCCTGCCGTTTACCCTTGCCCGCATCGGCGATGCCGAGGCGCCCGCGATCATCGCCGCTGCCACCTATGCCGGGCACCGCTACGCCCGGGAACTTGACCGCCCCATCGACATCGATCTGCCCATGCAGCATGAAAAGATCGATGTCGGTGCCGAACTTCCACCCGCTTGGCGCGCGGCGGCAGAGTGAGGACGCGCAGGCGAACCCTGCTTCTGGGCTTTGCGCTGCTGGGCCTGGGACTTTTGGCCTGGGCCGCTGCGCAGCGCCTGCCCGTCGGCGCAGAGGATTCCCCCGCGATCGCCTGTTCAAGCTGCGACGCCCGCCATCAGAACACCGCCCGCGTCCGCGCCCTCTTGGCCAAGGAGGCCATGCCATGAACGCCCTGCCCCCCGATTTCGCCGATCTCGCCAGCCTTGAGGCCGCCTTGCCCGAGGTCCTTGCAGCGCCCCGCACCGATGGCCCGATCCGCCTCCTGTGCGCACGGCCAAAGCCCAACCAGCGCAACTTTCCCGAAAGCCTGACCTTGACCCGGGCCACCGGTGTCCTGGGCGACTTCGAGGCCTCGCGTCCCTGGCTGACCCTGCCCGATGGCAGCCCCGATCCGCGCAATCAGGTCAGTTTGACGTCCGCGCGCGTCCTGGATCTGGTCTGGCGCTCGCGCGAGCCTCGCCTCCATCCGGGCGACAACATCGCCGTCGACCTCGATCTCAGCCGCGCCAACCTGCCCACAGGCACCTTGCTCAAAGCCGGCACCGCGATCCTGCGCGTCAGCGACGAACCGAACGACGGTTGCGCCAAGTGGAAGGTCCGCTGCGGCAAGGACGCCTATCGCTGGGTGCGCGCCGAAGCCACCGCCCACTATCGCCTGCGCGGAATCTACTGTTCGGTCGAGCAGGATGGAGTCGTGACCTTGAACGACACGGTCTCTCTCTTGGTGTGACTTCAGTCGATGGAGGGACTGGGGTGCCACTAGTTTGGTATACGCCCGCCTCGTTCGGTTTCTGCTGCCTTTTGCCTGCCAACGCCCTTTGAAACAAAAGAAAAAGGGCCCCAATCGGGGCCCTTGGACGGATTCGGTGTCTGAATGTGGCGGATGAGGTGGGATTCGAACCCACGGAACCTTTCGGTTCGCTGGTTTTCAAGACCAGTGCCTTAAACCACTCGGCCACTCATCCATCGCAGGCTCTGGAGATCGCTGCCCGCGATCTTGGTCATCGCCGCAGCGGTCTAGGACAGCGGGCGGGATGACGCAAGCGGGCCCGCAAGCTTGCGCGCTTTGAGGGTCGTGGCACGGTCTGTCGCTGCCGCTGCATACCGCTGCGGTTCCCCAGAACCCCAACCCGGCGGCCTGAAATCGACGTGTCGACCACTGATGGGCAGCCTGCCTGGCGCGGAAGGGCTGATCGCCGGCCGCGGCTATCGAGCCGGCATGCGCCACCGGTTCAAGCGAACCGGCGAGGGCCGACTGGTTCGGGGAAGCGCTGAACGACAAGGGCATGAAGCCCTGTATTCCCGGCTGGAAGTCCCGCGGCATGGCCGTCAGATGCGCCCGGCGTCGCTATAGACGCCGCAATCGGATCGAGATCATGTTCGGCAGGGTGAAGGACTGGCGCCGCATTGCCACCCGCTACGCCAGGTGCGCCATGACCGTCCTCTCCGCCGTCGCGCTCGCCGCAGCCGTCATCTTCTGGCTCTGACGAGCAATGAGGCTGGAGCCAAGGCAACGCCAATCGAGTGTGGAACGAACATGATCCCTCACTGATCGAGGAAGCTCCGCAACTTCCGCGACCGGCTCGGATGCTTCAGCTTCCGCAGCGCCTTCGCCTCGATCTGGCGGATGCGCTCGCGCGTGACGCTGAACTGCTGCCCCACCTCTTCCAGCGTGTGGTCGGTGTTCATGCCGATGCCGAACCGCATGCGCAGCACCCGTTCCTCGCGGGGGGTCAGCGAGGCCAGGACGCGGGTCGTGGTTTCCTTCAGGTTTTCCTGAATGGCGCTGTCCAGGGGTAGGACGGCGTTCTTGTCCTCGATGAAGTCGCCAAGCTGGCTGTCCTCCTCGTCGCCGATGGGGGTTTCGAGGCTGATCGGCTCCTTGGCGATCTTCATCACCTTGCGGACCTTTTCCAGCGGCATCTGCAGCTTCTCGGCCAGTTCCTCGGGCGTCGGTTCGCGGCCGATCTCGTGCAGCATTTGCCGCCCCGTCCGCACCAGCTTGTTGATCGTCTCGATCATGTGCACGGGAATACGGATCGTGCGGGCCTGGTCGGCGATCGAGCGGGTGATCGCCTGCCGGATCCACCACGTCGCGTAGGTGGAGAACTTGTAGCCGCGGCGGTATTCGAACTTGTCCACCGCCTTCATCAGGCCGATGTTGCCCTCCTGGATCAGGTCCAGGAACTGCAGCCCGCGGTTGGTGTATTTCTTGGCGATCGAGATCACCAGGCGCAGGTTGGCCTCGACCATCTCCTTCTTGGCCTGCCGGGCCTCCTTTTCGCCCTTCTGCACCTGGTTCACGATGCGGCGGAACTCGGAGATGTCGACGCCGACATACTGGCCGACCTGGGCCATTTCGGTGCGCAGTTCCTCGACCTTGTCACGGCTTTTCTCGATCAGCGCCTGCCAGCCGCGTCCGGACTTCGCCGCCATCCGGTCGAGCCAGGTGGGATCAAGCTCGTAGCCCTGATACTCGTCGATGAACTCGCGGCGATTGATGCGGGCGGCGTCGGCCAGCTTCACCATGTTCGAGTTGATCGCCATGATCCGGCGGTTGATCCCGTACAGCTGGTCGATCAGCGCCTCGATCCGGTTGTTGTGCAGGTGAAGCTCGTTCACCAGAACGACCATCTCGGACCGCAGCTTCTGATAGGCCGCCTCGTCGGCGGCCGAGAAGCGGGTCTTTTCGGACAGGGTCGCGGACATCCGCGCTTCCTGCATGGCCGCAAGCTGCGCATAGTCGCGGGCGACGAGGTCAAGGGTTTCCAGCACCTTCGGCTTCAGCGCGGCCTCCATCGCCGCCAGCGACATCGCCGAAGCCTCGTCGTCGTCGTCGTCATCATCGGCGCGCATGATCGGGTTGCCGTCGGCGTCAAGCTCGGGCTCGCTGCCCCCCGCGCGGCGCGGGGCTGCCGATACCTCGACCCCTTCCAGATCAGGACCGACCAGTTCGTCGTCGCCATCAAGGCTGCGCCCGAACGTGGCCTCCAGGTCGATCACGTCGCGCAGGAGGATGTCTTCCGACAGCAGTTCGTCGCGCCAGATCGTGATCGCCTGGAACGTCAGCGGGCTTTCGCAAAGCCCCGCGATCATCGTGTTGCGCCCGGCCTCGATCCGCTTGGCGATGGCGATCTCGCCTTCGCGCGACAGAAGCTCGACCGAACCCATCTCGCGCAGATACATCCGCACCGGATCGTCCGTCCGGTCGAGCGCCTCGGTCGATGCCCCGGCCAGGGCGATCTCGCGAGAACCGCTGGTCTCGACCAGTTCGCCCGCTGTCTCACCCTCTTCCGGCTCTTCGGCCTCGGTCACCTGGATGCCCATTTCGTTGAGCATCGCCATGACGTCCTCGATCTGGTCCGAGGACACCTGGTCGGGCGGCAAGACCGTGTTCAGCTGGTCATAGGTGATGTAGCCGCGCTCGCGCGCTTCCGCGATCATCTTCTTGACGGCCGCCTGGCTCATGTCGAGCGAGGTATCGGCCTCGTCAGCTTCCGGCTTGGCGTCGTCGGTGTCCTTGAGGGCCATGGATGCTCCTTCGATACGGGCGCGTCGGTGCGGACGGGGCGGGGTGCGAATCAGTTGCGCACCATCCCGACTCAATAGCGCGAATCACGGCAGGGGAAAGCGGATCAGCGCCTTTTCTTGATCCAGGGCTCACTGTCGAGCAGCTCCTGCAGCCTTCGGGAGAGTGCCGCGCGATCCTCTCCAAGGTCGTTTCCGGTGTCCAGCGGCGTCCGTTCCGCCGAGTGCGCCGCATGCGCCGCCTGCGACAGCCGCCATGTGATCCCCTCGTCCGCCAGCCCGGTCATGTCCTCCATCGCCTCGATGATCTCGGCCCGGACACCTCGGCGCGCGGACAGTTTGGCAAAGCCCTCCGCCAGACAGAGCCGGACCAGTTCGTCCTCAGCGGACGGACGCGCCGGAGGGGCAACGCGAACATGGGCGTCGGCGGCCAGCCGTTCAAGGACCGCGCGCGCATCCTGCGGCAGGGCGTCGCGAAGCGCCGACGGGTCGCAGGGATGCAGTGCCAGCAGCGCATGGCGCAGAACGTCGTGTCCTTCACCCTTGAACGCCGTCGTTTCAACCTCTGGAAGGAATGTCTCGACCATGCGGGGATGGCCGCAAAGCGTTGCGAGGATCACCGCCTCGATCAGGATCTCTGACTGCGCCTCGTCACCGGTCACCAGCGAAGAGGCACGGGCCGTCGCGGTGGGGGCCGCCAGATGCCTCCGCGCGGCCGGATCGGTGCCGCGCCCGCGTGGCGGGGTCGGGCGACGGCCCTGACCGAACAGTTCCCACCGCATGCGGCGGATTTCTTCGGCGTAATGGGCGCGGATCGAAGTGTCCCTGATCGTGTCGATGGCCGCGCGCAGCCGCTTGTCCAGAGCGGCGCGGCGTTCGGGGCTGTCCAGGATCGCGCCCTCGGTTTCCCTGCGCCATAGCAGGTTGACCATAGGTTCCGCAGCCGCGATCACGCGGCCCATCGCCGCCGCGCCCTCGGCCCGGATCAGGTCGTCTGGGTCCTTGCCGCCCGGCAGCATCGCAAAGCGCAGGCCTTGTCCGGCCTCGATCAGGGGCAGCGCCAGGTCCACCACCCGCAGCCCCGCGCGTATGCCCGCCGGATCGCCATCGAGCGCGATCACCGGTTCCGGATGGACGCGCCACATCAGGCGCAACTGTTCCTCGGTCACGGCGGTGCCGAGGGGGGCGACCGCAGCCCCGAAACCCGCATCGACCAACGCGATCACGTCCATGTAGCCCTCGGCCACGATCAGCGGCTGGCCCTTGCCTGCCGCCTCGCGCGCCGGACCGAGGTTGAACAGGTTGTGACCCTTGTCGAACAGTTCTGTCTCGGGCCCGTTCAGGTATTTTGCTCGTGCGTTCGGATCCATCGCCCGGCCGCCGAGAGAAATCGCGCGCCCCCGACCGTCTCGGATCGGAAAGATGATACGGCCCCGGAACCGGTCGTAGAAACTGCCATCTTCCGCCCTGGCCGCCAGGCCCGCGGTTTCGAGCATGTCGATGCCGATGCCCTTCTGGGCCAGGGCCGAGATCAGGAATGTCCTTGCATCCGGTGCGTAACCGATTTCCCAGCGGTCAAGCGTTGCGTCCGACAGGCGCCGCCGTGCCAGATAGTCGCGTGCCGGACCGGCAGCCGCCGTGCGCAACTGCAGTCGGTAGACCTTGACGGCCTCTTCCATCACCGCGGCCAACTGCGTCCGCCTGTCCGCCCGCTGGGCAGCCTGCGGATCGCGTGCCGGCATCGTCATGCCCGCCTCGCGCGCCAGTTCCTCGACCGCCTCCATGAAACCGATGTTGCCGCTCTCCTTGAGAAAGGTCAGCGCGTCGCCCTTGGCATGGCATCCGAAGCAATAGTAAAACCCCTTGCGATCATCCACATGGAAGCTGGCCGACTTTTCCTGGTGGAACGGGCAGGGCGCCCACCAGTCGCCCTTGGCCATGTTCGACTTGCGCATGTCCCATGTGACCCGGCGCCCCACGATGGACGACAGCGTGATGCGGGTGCGCAACTCGTCGATGAAACCGGGAGGCAGACTCATGCCCGCGAATATCGGTGCCGGGGGCGGCCGTGTCCAGCAGGGCCGGCGGCCTGACTGCCGGCGCAATGCAGGTTCGCGGCCGCTGCCGGCCCGTGACCGCGCGACGCCTGCGACGGCTGCCTGAAGCTCGCTGTCATCGGACATGAAACGACTCGCTTGCGGCGGCTGTGTCCTGATGTATACAGTTGGATACAAATCTGCGCAGGGAGACATCATGCCGCCCGACATGGCCCGACGCGGGGCAACGCTGGCCCTTGCACTGGCGGGCGCCGTGCTGTTCCACCTGTTGCATCTGCCCTTGCCATTCCTGTTCGGCCCGATGGCGGCGTGCCTGATCGCCGCGCTGGCCGGTGCGCCGCTGAAGGGCATGGGGCCGGTTTCGACGCTGGCGCGGACGGTTCTGGGCGCGGCGGTCGGGGCCTCGATCACGCCCGAGGTCGTCGGACGTATTCCCCAGATGGCGGGCAGCGTGGCACTGGTGCCGGTGTATGTGGCGATCATCGGACTGGTGGGGTTCCCGTTCTTCCGGCGTATGGGTCACGATCCGGCGACGGCGTGGTATGCCGCAATGCCGGGCGGATTGCAGGACATGGTTGCCTTCGGGCAGGAGGCGGGGGCGGATGTGCGCGCGCTGTCTCTGATCCATGCGACGCGCGTGCTGATCATCGTGACGATGGCGCCGGTCATCCTGACCTGGGCTTACGGATCGAGCCTGAGCGGTGCGATCGGCACCCCGGCGCGCGACATGCCGATGGGCGAGTTGGTCATTCTGGCCGTGGCGGCCGTGGCGGGTTGGAAGATCGCGGAGCGGATAGGGTTGTTCGGGGCCTCGATCCTTGGGCCGATGATCCTGACGGCGGCGCTGTCGCTGGCCGATGTAGTCCACACGCGCCCGCCCGCCGAGGCGATCCTGGCGGCGCAACTGTTCATCGGGCTGGGGATCGGCGTGCAGTATGTCGGCGTCACCTGGCGCGAACTGCGGGCTTTCGTGCTGTCGGGGTTGGCCTTTGTTGTCCTTCTGGCCGCGCTCGCCGCGCTGTTCACCGAAATCGTCACCCTGTCCGGCCTCGCCCGCCCGGTCGAGGGCTTCCTGGCCTTTGCGCCCGGTGGGCAGGCGGAAATGACGGTGCTGGCGCTGGTCACGGGGGCGGACCTGGGCTTTGTGATCCTGCACCACCTGACGCGGATGGTCGTCGTGATCCTGGGCGCGCCCGTCGCCGCCCGGCTGGTGGGCGTCAGGCGCGGATAGCGGAACTAAGCCCCGCGGTCCCAGACTTCGGGGTTGATCATGTGGATCGGCATTCCGGCCGCATAGGCGTTGACCTGATCGAAGATATCGCTGAACTGCAGGTCAAGTTCGTCCTCGGTCACATAGCCGATATGGGGTGTCGGCAGGACATTCGGATGTGTCAGCAGCCCGTGCTGCGGGTCGCGCAGGGGCTCGGTGTCAAAGACATCGACCGCCGCATGGATGCGGCCCCGGGCGATCTCTGCCTCCAGCACGCCGGGCGCGATCAGCCCTGATCGGGAGGTGTTCACCAGAAGGCTGCGCGGGCGCATCGCCGCCAGATCGGCGGCGGTGATGATGCCTTTCGTTTCCGGCTTCAGTCGGACATGCAGGCTGACGATATCGGAGGTCGCAAAGAAGGACTCGCGGCCGTCCGCAACGGTCTTGCCATCGCCGCGGGCGCGGGCACGGCCTGCCTCGGACGCCCACCACTGGACCTGCATCCCCAGGGCCAGGGCATAGCCCTGAACCGCCCGGGCGATGCGGCCATAGCCGTAAAGGCCGAGCGTCCGCCCGCGCAGGGTGCGACCGACGCCCATCTGCCAATCGCCCTGCCGGATGCTGGCCACCTGCTGCGGGATCTGACGGAAGCTGGCCAGCATCAGCGCAAGCGTCAGCTCTGCCGCCGCATAGGAGGGGGCGTCGCCATGCATGTTGGAACAGAGCAGCACCCCGTTGCGGGTGCAGGCAACCACATCGACATGGGGGTAGACGCTGCGCTGGCTGATCAGACGTAGGTTGGGCAGGCAGTCCAGAAGTTCGGCGCCAATCCGTGTTCTTTCGCGAAACAGCACCAGCGCCTCGGCCTCCTGCACCCGTACGGCCAGTCGGGCCGGGTCGGGTTCGTGATCGGTCCATACGGTGACATCGTGGCCCGCCAGCCGCTGGAAACAGGGCAAACCGCGCAGCGTATCGAACCAGTCGTCCAGAATATGGATCTTCATTTCCCGTCCCAGACCGCCCCCTGCACCATCACTTCGCCCCGGGCCAGAAGCCGCGCGGTGCGCAGGAGCCCGGCCGACTTCAGGACAAAACCGTTGCTACCGTTTTCATAGTCGACAGTCACGTCGATGGCGCCGCTGGGATGTTCGATCAGGACCAGGGCAGGCACGCCCTGGGGCGCGGTGAACAGCCCCTCGGCCACGGTGCCGGGGGTCAGGACGCAGGACGCCAGACATTGCGCCCCGGTCACCGCCATCGTCGGATGGCAGTTCCACGGCATGAAGTAGCGCGCGGTGACAGTGCCGCCCTGCCGTGGCGGGGCGAGAAGCGCGAATTTCGGGGTGACCGATTTCGAAACGTCGCCCATGCCCATCTTTTGCCCTGCCTGCAGGCGGATCGGCTCCATCCGGGCGTAGAAGTCGCGGTTGGCGTCCAGTTCTTCGACCGTCTCATAGCCTGTCAGGCCGAAGTCGCTGGCGCGGGCGATGGCGATGGGCATGGCCACGTCCATGCAGGTCACCTCGATCCCGTCGATCACGTCGCGCAGCTGCCCGGTCGGCAACAGGGCGCCGGTCGATGACCCCACCACATCCATGAAGTTCAGGAACACCGGAGCCGCCGTGCCGGGCACGCCATCGATCGCGGCATCGCCGGCATAATCCACCTGACCGCCCGGTGTGCGCACGACGGCCTCGACCTTGGCGCCGGTGTTGACCGAGCGGATGCGGATGCGCGTGACATCGCCTTGCGGGTCGATCAGCCCCATTTCCAGCGCGGCCGGCCCGACGCCCGACAGGATGTTGCCGCAGGTAGGCTTGAAGTCCACCAGCCCATCCTCGACGCTGACCTGCGCAAAGAAATAGTCGATGTCGCAATCGTTCGTGTCCGACCGCGACAGCATGGCCACCTTGGTCGTCACCGCCGCCCCGCCGCCGATGCCGTCGATGTTCAGCCGGTGCCCCGACCCGACCGCGGCGACCAGAACGCGGGCCAGCGTCTCGCGGTCCTGCGGCAGGTCCTCGCGCCGGAAGTACGGCCCGCGCGAGGTGCCGCCGCGAAAGAAATGAAAGGGAATGGCGGTCTGGGCCATCATCGTATCCTCATGCAAACGGAAAAGGCCCGCGCCGGGGGGCGCGGGGCCGGATGCGGTCAGCGGAAAGGCCAGGGCAGGTCCGCGGCGTCCTGCAACAGCCCCGAGGGGAAGTTCAGCGCCAGCGCCCAGGCCAGCAGCAGGATGAACCCCGCCGCCGCCGCCGTCATCAGCACCACGGCCAGCGGCCCGGCCTTGGCCCGGACGATCAGGAACGCCGGAAAGAACACCAGCAGCGCCGCATAGAACCCGACCAGCGCCGTCAGCCCGACCAGTCCGGCGATCCAGGCCAGCCCGCCCCACAGGCTGCCGATGCCCGGCTGGCCGACATGGTCACCCGTCAGCTCGCCGTCGAAATGCGCGTGGTGCCCGGTCTTGCCTGCCACCAGTTGCGGGATCAGGACGGCCAGCATCCCCAGCCCGATCACCGCCACCGACAGCGGAAACACCTGCGCCAGGAAATCGTGTTTCAACGCATCAAGCAGCGCGACCAGCAGCACCGCACCCATGGCCAGCGCAAAGCCGATCTGCGGCAGATGCACCCGCAGGCCCGGCTTGTCCGGCGCGTCATCGGCCTTGGGCACGACGCTGCCGTGCTCATCCACCCGGTTGCGCAGCCCGAAGTATACCGAGGCCAGCGTCATCAGCCCGATGACGATCACCCCGGGACGTCCCAGGAAGGACCAGCCGTTGAACTGCAGCGCCTGGTAGAGATAGGTCTCGGCCTGCGGAGCCAGCACATAGCCGATCAGCAGTGCCGGGCGCGGCCAGCCGAACCGCTTCATCAGGACGCCCAGTACCCCCAGCACCAGCAGCGCGACCAGATCGGCCAGCGACCGCGTGGCCTGGAAAGCGGCGAAGCAGATCAGGACGATCATGAAGGGGGCGAGGCGCTGGAATGGGATCTGCGTCAGCCGCGAGATCGGGATGGCCAGCGCAAGGCAGATGGCCGCGCCCATCACGTTGGCCAGCGCCAGCGACCAGACCACCGAATAGGTGATGTGCAGATCCGACCCCACCATCGCGGGGCCGGGCTGGATGCCGAGCAGCACCATGCCACCCAGGAACACCGCCATGGCCCCCGACCCCGGGATGCCGAACAGCATCGTCGGCAGCAGCGCGCCGCCCTGCATGGCATTGTTGGCGCTTTCCGGCGCGATCACGCCGCGGATGTCGCCCTTGCCGAACTGCGGGTCCTTCTTGACCGTCTGCACGGCGTGGCCATAGGCGATCCAGTCCACCACCGATCCGCCAAGGCCGGGAATGGCGCCGATGATGCAGCCCAGCCCCGCGCATCGCATCGACAGCCAGACATTCGCCCACCAGTCGCGGAAGCCCTGGAACCAGCCCGACCCCAGCGCATGGCCCGATGCGATGGCCGAGTTCTTGCGCAACAGGTCGGCAATTTCCGGGATGGCGAAGAAGCCAAGGCCCACGATCACCAGCGGGATGCCGTCATAGAGATAGTCGAAGCCGAAGATCATGCGGAATTCGCCGGTGGCTGGCGCCCCGCCGATCGAGCCGATGATCAGGCCGATGCAGCAGGCCGCCAGCCCCTTGGCCAGGCTGCGCCCGGCGAGGACCGCCACCATCGACAGGCCGAACAGGGCCAGCATGAACAATTCGGCCGACCCGAAGGACAGGATGATCGGCCGCGCGACGACCACGAACCCGGTCAGCACCACCGCGCCGAAGATGCCGCCCGCCATGGACGAGATGAAGGCCGCCGACAGCGCCCGGGCCGCCTGGCCCTGCCGGGCAAGGGGAAAGCCGTCCAGTACGGTCGCCTGGCTGGCCGAGGACCCGGGAATGCCCATCAGGACCGACGAGAAGGTGTCCGATGTCGGGATCACCGCGACTAGTCCGATCAGCATCGCAAGGGCGGTGATCTCGTCCATGCCGTAGAGGAACGGGATCAGCAGCGACAGGCCGGCGATGCCGCCAAGCCCGGGGATGACGCCGATCACCAGCCCGACCGAGACGCCGATCAGCATGTAGAACAGGTGCTCGAGGGTCAGCAGCGCGCCAAGCGCGGTGAAAAGGGTATCGACCACGGCCGGACACTCCCCGTGTTGGTCGCGCGGCGGCGACGGGTCAGCAATCAGAGCGGGACAGGGTGCGGGTGGCTCGGGCCACCCGCAGGAAGATGGCCGAGGGATCAGTCCTCGCCCAGCTTCACGCCGTATTCGGTGCCCAGCATGCCGGCCACCTGCTTGCGCAGTTCGGGGGCGATGGTCGTGCCCTTCTCGAAGAGCGCCTGCGCCAGCTGGCCGGTCACCTGGTCGTACGAGCCCAGCACCGCCTCGGCATTGGCCAGGTAGTCGGGGTCGGCCTTCATGTCCTCGAACGCCTTCTGGTAGGCCGCCACGATGTCGTCGGGCGTGTCCTTCGGCAGGAACACCATCTTCTGCGCCGGGAAACCGGCGGTGAAGAAGGCGAAGTAGGCGTCATAATCGGCGCCCGACGGGGCGTTGCCGGTCAGGGTCTGGTACGCCTCGACAAAGGACGGCAGGTCCGGGAAGGTCGGGTCGCGCACGACCTCGCCCGCCTCGTTCAGCACGCCCCAGCTGAACAGCGGAACGGCCTGACCGGCATCGACCAGCGGCTGCACGCTTTTGATGTAGGCCGACGAGGTCTGGTAATCGATGTTGGTCTCGCCACGTTCGAAGGCCAGGCGGCCGTCGCCGCGGCCCTTGAAGCCGAAGACGTGCTGCACGTCGAAGCCCATCAGCCGGAAGCCCAGAAGCGGCACCAGGTCCAGCGAGGTCGCGCCCTGGCTGGCATAGACCAGTTGCTGGCCCTTCAGCATGCCGATGTCTTGAGGCCCCTTCAGGCCCAGGGCCGGGGTGGTATAGACCACGCCGCCGGTCGGGCCGGCCATCGCGATCTTCCAGTCCTTGTATTCGTAGCGCACGCGCGGGTCGCCCAGGAGATACGGGAACTGAGTGGAGCCCGAGGTGCCCAGGATCATCAGGCCATCGGGCTTGGCCCGGGCGGCGAACAGGTTGGTCCCCTTGGTCGAGCCGCCGCCGGGTTCGTTGACGACGACCACGACCGGGTTGCCCGGCAGGTACTTTGACAGAAGCGGCGCGTTGAAACGGGCCCAGGTGTCCGACCCGCCCCCGGCCGAGAACGGGATGATCCATTCCACCGTCTTTCCGGAGAAATCGGCCTCTGCAGTCGCGGGGCCCGCAAGGCCAAGTGCCATCGCGCCGGCTGCCAGTCCAAGCGCCACGCGCCGGGTAATCTTCGTTTGTTCCGTCATGTCGTCCTCCCTCGTGTCCAGTCTCGCACGCACTGCGCCCCGCGGGCGCGGGGACAGCGCAGGATTCAGCCGTGCTTGATTTTTCCTCCCCAGCCCGGCTTCATCGGAAATGAATAGGGGGATTTCCTGTCGGCAACCTGTCCGGTCGGAAGAAAGATTGCGATGCGGGTCATCCTGATCGAGGACAACCAGAGCCTTGCCAGAGGCATCGAGAATGCCCTGCGGGACCGGGGCCATGCGGTTGACCATATGGACGATGGCGCTGATGGCGACAGTTTCCTGACGACCGGTCATGCAGATGTGGCCATCATCGACATCAATCTTCCCCGGCTTTCGGGGCTGGAGATCATCCGGCGGATGCGCGCCCGCGGGGATGCGACACCTGTCCTGGTGCTGACCGCGCGCGGCAAGACGTCCGAACGGGTCGAGGGGCTGGAGGCCGGGGCCGACGACTATCTGGTCAAGCCCTTCGAGATGGAGGAACTGGTGGCCCGCCTGCGCGCCCTGGCCCGCCGCAGGCCCACGGTTGCCCCGCAACGCGAAAGCATCGGGCGCCTGACCTATGACCGCGACCAGCGCATCGTGCTGCTGGACGGGCGCAACCTGGACCTGCCGCGCCGGGAACTCGCGCTGTTCGAACTGCTGCTGGATCAGCGCGGACGGCTGATCGACAAGGACCGGATCGCCGATGCGCTGTATGGCACCGGGGTCGCGGTGGAACAGAACGCGGTGGAGCTGCTGGTCTCGCGCCTGCGCCGCAAGATCGACGGATCGGGCGCCACCATCCGGACGGCGCGCGGGTTGGGATACATGCTGGACGACGGATGATGCCGCGCCACATCTCCTTGCGCGGGCGGCTGTTCCTGCTGCTGATCCTGCCCTTGATCGTGGTGGCGGCGGCGGCATCCTTTGCCCGCTATCAGGCCGCGAACCGGCTGTCGCAGGAGCTCTATGACAACACCCTGCTGGCCGTCGCGCTGACAATCTCGCGCGATGTTGTGATTTCCGAAGGCGACATCCTGACCGAACAGCTGCTGGAGGACCTGACCGCCGCGCTTGGGGACCCGGTCTATTACCGCATCACCGGGCCGGGAGGCAGTTTCGTCACCGGTTATTCCGACCCGCCGAACCTGCCCGACGGGGTTGTCAGCCAGGGCGGCGAGCCCGTTTTCTTCGACAGCACCTCGCTGGGACAGCCGGTGCGCGCGGTCGTGCTGCGGGAATTCATCAGCGAACCGCAATTCGGCGGCTGGGTGACGGTGGAGGTCTGGCAGACGATCAGCCAGCGGCACGCCCTGTCGCGCCAGCTTGTCACGCAATCGGTGATGCTCCTGGGGTCCGTCATCGTCACTGCGGCGCTGATCCTGTGGTTCGGAATTCAGGTCGGGCTGAAGCCGCTTCTGGACCTGCGCGACGCCATCGGCCAGCGCAGTGCCGACGACCTGCGCCCGATCCGCCGCTGGGTTCCGCCGGAACTGCGCCCGCTGGTGGTGACCACAAACTCGCTTTTTGAACGGCTTTCCCGGGCGTTTGCCCTGCGTGACAGCTTCATCTCGGATGCGGCGCATCAGATGCGCAACCCGGTGGCTGCCATGCAAAGTCAGGCCGAGGCCGCGATGACTGCCCCGATCGAAGCGGACCTGCGGTCGCGCGTGGCCGATCTTGCCGACAGCGCCCGCGCGATCAGCCGTCTGACGGCACAGCTTCTGTCACTGGAAAGGGTCAGGGGGCGCAGCCTGAAGGAATTCGTCCAGCCTGTGGATATCGTGACGCTGCTGCGTGACAGGGTGCGCCCCTTTGCCGAAACCCAGCTTCGGCGCGGCGTGGACGTCAGCTTTTCCATCACGGGAACACCCCGTCCGGTCGATTGCGACCCCGTTCTGGTCGAGGAACTGGTGACCAACCTTCTCGACAACGCCGGAAAATACGGGTTGCGTCCCGGCGGGCATCTGGATGTGGCGGTCGACTTTGCCCCGCAAGGCATCACGCTGCGTTTTGGTGACGACGGCCCCGGAATCCCCCCCGAAATGACCGAACGCATCTTCGACCGCTTCTTCCGGCTGGATTCGGACCAGTCGCGCGGCTGTGGGCTCGGTCTCGCGATCGTTGCCGATGTTGCCAAGGCCCACGCCGGCACGGCCATTTGCCGGTCTGGTGGATCGGGCGCTGTCTTCGAGATCCACCTTGCCCGCTAGGGCGCGCAACGAAAAGGATGCTCGACCAGATCGGCGGCTTCGGCCCGCTGGTCCCGGGTACGGCACAAGTCTCTTGGCCTCGGAGCAGTGTCAACGCACCGCTTGCAGCCACTGTGGCACGTTCTTCGGGGCAGTGCCTTTGCATCGACAAAAGCGCTTCCAGGAACGCGCTGCGATGACAGGACAGAGTGCCACTGGTCAGCCGTGCACCCTCCGCAGGCTTTGCAATGTAGTCGAGAACGTCCGAAGTCAGGCCCCCCTATCGCTGCCATATATTACTGATTTAATTAGAAAAGTATCGTCTTGGCGCGTATCCCCCAGGCCTGCCTGCAAGCGGGAAGCGCCTGGGGTGGCCTGCGTCCGGTTTCGTCGGTACGTCCTCCGCCGGGCAGACCGGTGTGAAGCGAGACGTCCCTTGATCCGCACGGCCTGCCCGTCACCCGTTCGCGTCGCGTCGGTTCCGCGCGCGTGGCGCCGCAAGCTGCTTTCATGACAAATGCTGTCATCATGGCGTTGCCAATTGAACAGACGCGAAATGGTCAATAGTCTGCCCGCGAAAGCTTGGTGGGTTCCTTGGCAAAGCTCTGCAACGAAAGTCTTTTGTCGGTTCTCGCCGTGCCAGCCGCACCGGACGAGATTGAAAAATGACAGGTCTTTCGCAGGCAGAGGTCAACGCCCTTCGCGCCGGGGCGACTTCGGCGCTTGACGCGCTGAACGCTGCATATCGTGCGCAGGCACTGGCCGAGACGCTGCCGCTGGCGGGCGCATCGCTCGGCGCGGCGGGCGGGGCGGCTTCGGACATCGCGCTGAACCTGCGTCTTGCGCTGGCCAGCGGGCTCGCGACGCTGTCAGGCGCCGCAACCTATACTGT
Source organism: Paracoccaceae bacterium (assembly GCA_019454225.1). Classification (NCBI taxonomy): domain Bacteria; kingdom Pseudomonadati; phylum Pseudomonadota; class Alphaproteobacteria; order Rhodobacterales; family Paracoccaceae; species Paracoccaceae bacterium. Next base: position 1,181,295 of record CP075370.1, read on the forward strand.
CGCCGAGATCGAGAATGCCGTCGATGACGCCATACGTGATCGTGGCATTGCCGGTGTGAACGTCGATGCCGATGTCGGCCCTGGCGGTTTTGTCCTGTCGTTCTCGGGCTATGACATCGGCTCGGCGACCGTGGGCGTGCCGACCGACCTCGGGCTGCCCGGGATGGCGCTGAGCGTCGAGGGTACGATCGACGTCGAGGCCCACGCGGCGTTCAACCTCACCATGGGCCTCGATGCCGTCGGCTTCTATCTGCAGACCGGCGCGGGGCAGGGGATCGAGCTTTCGGTCGGCGGCAGCAATCTCGACCTGGCCCAGGGCGGGAACTTCGGCATCCTGTCCTATGAGATCAGCGATCAGGGTTCGTCCGTGGCGCTCGATTTCGACGTGCGACTGACCGATGCGGACGGCAAGTTGCGGTTGTCGGAACTGTCGTCCGACTTCCTCGCGGTCACGGCAAGCGGCGCGGCGGATATCCGGCTGGGGCTGGCCGCAGACTTTGGGTCGGGGGCACTGCCCTCGGTCTCGGCGCTGCTGAACGTCGACTGGGATTTCGCGAACGCCATCGTCAATCCGTTCGACCAGAATGAGACCTTCGGATCTCGACCGACCGTCGTCGTCGGTGATGTGACGCTCGATCTTGGCAGCTTCCTTGAGGACGTGATGCTGCCGGTCTTCGATGCGATCCGACCGGTCCTCGGGCCTATCCGCATCGCGCTCGATGTCGTGACGGCCGATATCGGAATGCTCAAGCTGCTGCCCGACTGGGAGACGTTGCTCGACAAGACCGGCGACGGCAAGATCAACCTGCTCGACCTGCTGCGGCTGGCCGACCAGGCGCTCGATCTCGGGCCGATCGAGGATTTCATACAACTGGCGTCGGATATCCTGACCTGGGCGGATTTCCTGTCGTCGGTCGATCTGGCCGCGGCCGACCTGGTGTTCGGCGATTTCTCGCTGGGGCCGGGGCAGGACATCCGGTCACTGGCCTTCGATCTGGCCGAGGCATCCGGAAACTTCGACTCCCTGGCGCAGACCCTGACCGATGCGATCTCCGCCCTGTCGGGGGGCGGCTGGGAAGGCGCGGGTGGCGGACGCGACATTCTGGAGCAGATGGCTTCGGGCAGCACATTCAGCCTGCCGATCCTCCAGGACCCCGCGCAGATCATCAAGCTGCTGTTCGGAGGCAATGCGGACCTCATCGAGATCGACTTTCCGCGCGTGGAATTGTCTGCCGGCAGCGAAACTCTGATCCAGATCCCGGTGTTCCCGGGTATCAACGTGGCCATCGGCGGCATGGTCAGTGCCGCGTTCGACCTTGCCTTCGGATATGACACACGGGGGCTGACGCAGCCCGGCGCCTCGATCACCACGGCGCTGAACGGGCTTTACATCATTGACGGGCCCGCAACGGAAGTGGCCCTGCAGGCCGCGATCAACCTTGGCGTGAACCTCGACGCGCTGATCGCAAGTATCTATGGCGGTGGCGACATCACCGGGACCATCCTGCTGGATCTGGCCGACGGCCTGCAATCGGTCCCCGGACGGCTGTATTTCGACGAGTTCATCGACGCCGCGACGGCCAATCCGTTCAGTCTGTTCGATACCTCGGGGTCGATCACGGTGGGCCTCTCGCTGGCGGCGCGGGTGCTGGGCGCCGACGTGTTCCGGCTGGACAGCCCTCGCCTGACGCTTGCCGATTTCAACTTTGCCGAACGGGCAACGCTGCCTGTCGAGGCGCCGCTGGGGCTTGGGACGCTTGCCGGGGGAACGCTGACGCTGAACGTGGGGGCGCTTGCCGGTGGTCGGACCGTCGGCGGGGCGACGGATGGCCCGGAAACGGTGAACGTGTCGGCGGGCATCGGCGGTGAAACCTTCGTTTCGATCGACGGCTACGCCGAGGGCTTTTCAGGCGTCAGCCGGATCGTCGGCGACGCGGGGGCGGGCAACGACCAGATCGCACTGGGGGCGGCGCTCGAGATCGCGGGCGACCTTTCCGGCGGTGACGGCAATGACCTTCTGGCAGGCGGTTCCGCCGGCGACACGCTGTCGGGCGGGGGCGGCGTCGATACGCTGTTCGGGCGTGATGGCAACGATGTGCTTGCGGGGGGTGACGGTGACGACATCCTTCTGGGCGGTGCCGGCGCGGACACGATCGACGGCGGCGCAGGCGAGGACATGGTGTCCTATGCCTACTCGGATGCCGGGGTTGACGTCGACCTTGGCACGGGTGAGGGCCGCGGCGGCGAGGCTGAAGGGGATCGGCTGGCCAACGTCGAGGTGCTGCAGGGATCGCGACATGCCGATACGCTGTCCGGAAGCGCGGCGGACGAGATGCTCGTGGGCCTCGATGGCGATGACGTGCTTTCGGGGCAGGGTGGCTCGGATGTGCTGCTGGGCTCGGCCGGTCATGACATACTGGACGGTGGCGCGGGGGCCGACACGCTGGTCGGCGGGGCCGGGGACGATGTCTATTACGTCGATGATGCTGGCGATGTCGTGGATGAGAACCGCTATGGCGAGATACGTCCCGGCGATGACCCCGGTATCGATGAGGTGCGGGCCGCGATCGACTGGTCGCTGTCGACCGGCGCTCAGGGCGACATCGAGAACCTGACGCTGATCGGCGCCGCCGTGGTCGGTACCGGCAATGCGCTGGACAACGTGATCACGGCCAATGCCGCGGCACTGCCCGGCGGATGGCTGAACGGTGCGGGCGGCAACGACACGCTGATCGGTTCGGCCGCGGGCGAGGTGCTGGACGGTGGCACCGGCGCGGACAGCATGATCGGCGGTGCGGGCGACGACACCTATCTGATCGACAGCCTGGGCGATGTCATCGTCGAAGGCGTGGATGGCGGCATCGATACGGCGATCGTCAGCCTTGCAAGCTACACGCTGGCGGCCGACGCCGATGTCCAGATCCTCGCCCTGGCTCCGGCGATCTTCTCGGGTCGCCTGGAAGGCAACGCGCTTGACCAGCTGGTGATCGGCGCGGACGGCAATGACACGCTGATTGGCGGCGGGGGTGCCGATGCGCTGAATGGCGGCGAGGGGATCGACCGCGCCAGCTATCGTACGGCGGCCATGGGGGTGGCCATCGACCTCGCGCTTGCCGCGCAGACCGGCGGCGACGCCGAGGGCGACACCTATGTCGACATCGAGGAGTTCGAGGGTTCGGTGCATGCCGACCGTCTGACCGGCGCTGCCGGCCATGACGTATTGATCGGCCTCGCAGGCAACGACACGCTGGCGGGCCAGGACGGCAACGATACGCTCTACGGTGGCGACGGGGCCGACATCCTGGACGGCGGGCTCGGGGTTGACCTGTTGCAGGGCGGTGACGGCAACGATCTGTATCGGGTCGACAATGCCGCTGATGTCGTGACGGAAACCGGAACGGGTAGCGATACGGTCGAGGCCTCGGTGGACTGGTCGCTGAACATGGCCGGGCAGCAGACCGTCGAGGTGCTGGTGCTGACCGGCGCGGCGCGGCGCGGCACCGGCAATTCTCTGGACAACCTGATCGTCGGCACCTCGGGCGCGGATACGCTGAACGGCCTTGCCGGGGCGGATACGCTCGATGGCGGCGCGGGCCGCGATGTCTACATCCTGGACAATGCGGCCGATGTCGTGCTGGACAGCGGCGGTCGCGATCTGATCGAGTTCTCGACCGCCACTGCGGGTGGCTATGACATGGCCGCGAATGCGACGACCGTCGAGGACCTGACGGTCGTCGATGCCTTCCGCAACGTCGCCATCACCGGCAACAACCGCAACAACCTCATCATCGGCAACAGCCGCAACGACCTTCTGTCGGGCGGGGCAGGCAACGACACGCTGATCGCGGGCGGCGGCGGGGTCGAGCAGCTTTACGGCGGAAGCGGGGACGACGACCTGCGCCTGACCCTGGCCTCGCGCGGGCAACACACGCTCGATGGTGGCGAAGGGATCGACACGCTGCGCATCGACTGGTCGGACACCACGTCGAATGTCACCCGCGTCCAGACGTCGAATGTCAGCTATTACCAGACCAGCGTCCCGATATTCGGAACGATCCAGGCGCATTTCACCGGGTTCGAATCCTATGATCTGCGGTCGGGCTCGGGAACGGACATTCTCTTTGGTGGCGATCGTGACGACACGCTGCATGGGGGTGCCGGAAATGACCGGCTCTATGCCTATCGCGGCGCGGCGGATCTGAGCGGCGGGACAGGCCACGACTTTGCCCTGGTGAGCCAGCGCACCAGCGATGACGTCGACCTCGGCCTCGACTTCCGTCTGCGGCTCCTCGACACGCAATCGGGTCCTGTCACGGTGAATGCGGGGACGGCGGTTCAGACGGTCTGGGAAAGCATCGAACTGGTCCACCTCTACACCGGTGCAGGCAACGACCTCTACGACACGCGGGGGGTGGCGTCGTCGTCCGGCCTCTACGGCTTCTCGCACTACTTCAGCGCGGGGGCGGGGGACGACACCTATGCGACGGACCTGCTGTCGCTGGGCTTTGCCGACTTCGACGCGGGCGAGGGCTATGACCGGCTGATCATCGACTGGTCGGCGACGGCGGCGGACGTGACGCGGGTCAGCACCTCGAGCGAGCTTTACTACCGCACCAGCGTGCCGGTGTTCGGCTCGGTCGAGCAGCACTTCTCGGGCGTCGAGGAGATCGACCTGCGGACCGGGTCGGGCAACGACATCGTCTACGCGGTGGGCGGGCGGGACTGGTTCCGCACGGGGTCGGGCAGCGACCGCGTCTACGGGCTGGACCGGGGCGACACGCTGGATGCGGGCGCGGGGCAGGACTGGGCGTCGCTGGACCTGCGCTGGGGCGAGGGCGAGACCGACCCGGCCGAGGACATCGCGATGGTGCTGGCCGCGAACCAGACCACCGAGGCGGTGTATTACGCAGGGACCGCGTCCGAGACCCGCATCCTGGGGATGGAGCGGATGTACCTGTATACGGGTGCGGGCAACGACCTCTACGACACGCGGGGGGTGGCGTCGTCGTCCGGCCTCTACGGCTTCTCGCATTACTTCAGCGCGGGGGCGGGGGATGACACCTATGCGACGGACCTGCTGTCGCTGGGCTTTGCCGACTTCGACGCGGGCGAGGGCTATGACCGGCTGATCATCGACTGGTCGGCGACGGCGGCGGACGTGACGCGGGTCAGCACCTCGACCGAGCTTTACTACCGCACCAGCGTGCCGGTGTTCGGCTCGGTCGAGCAGCATTTCTCGGGCGTCGAGGAGATCGACCTGCGGACCGGGTCGGGCAACGACATCGTCTACGCGGTGGGCGGGCGGGACTGGTTCCGCACGGGGTCGGGCAGCGACCGCGTCTACGGGCTGGACCGGGGCGACACGCTGGACGCGGGCGCGGGGCAGGACTGGGCGTCGCTGGACCTGCGCTGGGGCGAGGGCGAGACCGACCCGGCCGAGGACATCGCGATGGTGCTGGCCGCGAACCAGACCACCGAGGCGGTGTATTACGCAGGGACCGCGTCCGAGACCCGCATCCAGGGGATGGAGCGGATGCACCTCTACACCGGTGCAGGCAACGACCTCTACGACACGCGGGGGGTGGCGTCGTCGTCCGGCCTCTACGGCGTCTCGCACTACTTCAGCGCGGGGGCGGGGGATGACACCTATGCGACGGACCTGCTGTCGCTGGGCTTTGCCGACTTCGACGCGGGCGAGGGCTATGACCGGCTGATCATCGACTGGTCGGCGACGGCGGCGGACGTGACGCGGGTCAGCACCTCGACCGAGCTTTACTACCGCACCAGCGTGCCGGTGTTCGGCTCGGTCGAGCAGCACTTCTCGGGCGTCGAGGAGATCGACCTGCGGACCGGGTCGGGCAACGACATCGTCTACGCGGTGGGCGGGCGGGACTGGTTCCGCACGGGGTCGGGCAGCGACCGCGTCTACGGGCTGGACCGGGGCGACACGCTGGATGCGGGCGCGGGGCAGGACTGGGCGTCGCTGGACCTGCGCTGGGGCGAGGGCGAGACCGACCCGGCCGAGGACATCGCGATGGTGCTGGCCGCGAACCAGACCACCGAGGCGGTGTATTACGCAGGGACCGCGTCCGAGACCCGCATCCTGGGGATGGAGCGGATGTACCTGTATACGGGTGCGGGCAACGACCTCTACGACACGCGGGGGGTGGCGTCGTCGTCCGGCCTCTACGGCTTCTCGCATTACTTCAGCGCGGGGGCGGGGGATGACACCTATGCGACGGACCTGCTGTCGCTGGGCTTTGCCGACTTCGACGCGGGCGAGGGCTATGACCGGCTGATCATCGACTGGTCGGCGACGGCGGCGGACGTGACGCGGGTCAGCACCTCGACCGAGCTTTACTACCGCACCAGCGTGCCGGTGTTCGGCTCGGTCGAGCAGCATTTCTCGGGCGTCGAGGAGATCGACCTGCGGACCGGGTCGGGCAACGACATCGTCTACGCGGTGGGCGGGCGGGACTGGTTCCGCACGGGGTCGGGCAGCGACCGCGTCTACGGGCTGGACCGGGGCGACACGCTGGATGCGGGCGCGGGGCAGGACTGGGCGTCGCTGGACCTGCGCTGGGGCGAGGGCGAGACCGACCCGGCCGAGGACATCGCGATGGTGCTGGCCGCGAACCAGACCACCGAGGCGGTGTATTACGCAGGGACCGCGTCCGAGACCCGCATCCTGGGGATGGAGCGGATGTACCTGTATACGGGTGCGGGCAACGACCTCTACGACACGCGGGGGGTGGCGTCGTCGTCCGGCCTCTACGGCGTCTCGCACTACTTCAGCGCGGGGGCGGGGGATGACACCTATGCGACGGACCTGCTGTCGCTGGGCTTTGCCGACTTCGACGCGGGCGAGGGCTATGACCGGCTGATCATCGACTGGTCGGCGACGGTGTCCAACATCACCCTCGTGCAGTCCGGCGCATCCTCCTATTACCGCACCAGCGTGCCGGTATTCGGCACCGTCGAGCAGCACTTCTCGGATGTCGAGGAGTTCCACCTGCGGGGCGGCTCGGGCAATGACCGGCTGGCCGGGGCGGCGGGCAATGACGTGCTTTCGGGGGGCGGCGGGCGCGACACGCTGTCCGGCGGGGACGGCCGCGATACTGTCAGCTATGCCACGTCGACGGCCGCCGTTCAGGTGAACCTGACCGCGCTGCCGGGCGGTTTCCAGTCCGCCACCGGGGGGGACGCCACCGGCGACGTGATCTCCGGTTTCGAGAATGTGGTGGGTTCGCGTCACGGCGACGTGCTGACGGGCGATTCGGGGGTGAATGGTCTTCAGGGGCGTGCGGGCAATGACACGCTGGACGGTGGCGACGGGAACGACCGGCTTGTCGGTGGCCGTGGGGCGGACCTGCTGATCGGGGGTGACGGGATCGATACCGCCAGCTACCGGACCTCGAAGGCAGCCGTCGAGGTGAACCTTGCTCTCGGGTCCGCCCGGGGCGGTGACGCCAGGGGCGATGTGCTGATCGGTATCGAGAACCTGACCGGCTCGTCCCATGCGGACAGCCTGACGGGCGACGCCGGCAACAACGTGATATCGGGCGGTGCGGGCAACGACATCCTCTCGGGTCTGTGGGGCGACGACCGGCTTGTCGCCGGCGACGGTGACGACACCCTGATCGGCGGCGCCGGGGACGATGTCATGACCGGCGGCTTCGGGGCAGATGTCTTTGTCTTCGACATCGGGTTCGGTCGTGACCGGATCACCGATTTCTCGGCGGATGACACTGTCCGGATCTCGCAGGCCCTGTGGGAGGCGGCGGGCGATCTTTCCGTCAGCGATTTCATCGCCAGCCATGCGATGCAGATCGGAAGGCGGGTCGAACTGCATTTCTCCGACGCCGATATCATCCGGATCGACGACATGACGGTGGCCCATCTTCAGGACAGCCACGCGCAGTTTGTCATCTTGTGAGTCCGGACGCGCGCCCTTGAAGGCAGGGTCACCGTTCGCCGTCAGCCGCGCGGCACCGTCCAGGCCGTCGCCGTCCTCATCGAACATCGGGCGATCAGTGTCCGGGGACGGGGCGAACCCGTCCCCGGATCGGGCTGTTCATGCCCGGATGAAGGCCAGCAGGTCGGCGTTCACCAGCTCCGGATGGGTCGCGAAGGGGGCGTGCGACAGGCCCGGGTAGGTCTTCAGCGTGCCGTTCTGCACCAGCCTGGCCGCCAGAGCCGAGGTGTTGGCAAGCGGGACGAGTTGGTCATCCTCGCCGTGCAGCACCAGCACCGGGACGGCGATGGCCTTCAGATCCTCGGTGAAGTCGGTCTCGGAAAAGGCCTTGATGCAGTCGTACTGCGCCTTGGCCCCGCCCATCATGCCCTGCCGCCACCAGTTCTGGATCTGGCCCTGGCTGACCGTGGCACCTTCGCGGTTGAAGCCGAAGAAGGGGCCGGAGGCGATGTCGAGGAAGAACTGCGCCCGGTTGGCGATCAGCGCGGCGCGGAAGCCGTCGAACACTTCCAGCGGGATGCCGTCGGGGTTGCTTTCCGTCTTGGCCATCACCGGCGGCACCGCACCGATCAGCACGGCCTTGGCGACGCGGCCAGGCTCGGCCCGGGCGACATAGCGGGCGACCTCGCCTCCGCCGGTCGAATGGCCGATGTGGATCGCGTTCTTCAGGTCCAGATGCCGGGCCAGTTCGATGACGTCCTGGGCATAGGTGTCCATCTCGTTGCCGGTGTCGGTCTGGTCCGACCGGCCATGGCCGCGGCGGTCATGGGCGACGACGCGGTAGCCCTGCTCGAGGAAGTAGAGCATCTGGGTGTCCCAGTCATCGCTCGACAGCGGCCAGCCGTGGTGGAACACGATTGCTTGCGCGTCGCGCGGGCCCCAGTCCTTGTAGAAGATGTTGGTGCCGTCAGCGGTGGTGAAGGTTGCCATGATCAGGTCTCCTTGGGATTGCGCGTGGGTTGTGCGGTTCAGGATCAGAAGGGCGGCCGCAGCGGCCCCGGTGGTCATCAGCGTGCGTCTGGTCAGTGTCGGGTTCATCGCGGTGCCTTTCGTTTCGGTATGGACAAGCTACGCCCTGCAATGCAGGGATGGACGTGGCGGAAATGACAATGATCGGGGTATATCGGACAATGGCGCGGGGCGTGGAGCGCGTGGCCGAGATCGGCCTTCTCATCTACCCGGGCTGCGCGCTGGCGGCGGTCTACGGGCTGACCGATCTGTTCAAGATTGCCGAGGACTGGACGGGCGAGCCGCAGCGCGGCTTCCGCGTGTCGCACTGGCAGGCGGATGATGCGGGCGTGACCTGCGTCTGGGACAGTCACCCCGGCACGGACCACCGGCTGACCCATATCATCGCCCCGCCCAGCATCGTCATGCCGGAACGGATGGCCCCCGCGCCCGCTGCCGCGACGTGGATGCGGGACCGGCACGCTGCCGGGACCACGCTGTGTTCGGTCTGCGCCGGGGCCTTCGTGCTGGCCGAGACCGGGCTGATCGACGGCCGCCGCGCGACGACGCACTGGGCCTTTGCCCGGCAACTGGCCGAACGCTTCCCGAAGGTGCATCTGGCCGACGCGCATATGGTGGTGGACGAGGGCGACATCCTGACCGCGGGCGGCATCCTGGCCTGGGCCGACCTTGGGCTGACGCTGGTCGGGCGCCTGCTTGGTCCCGCGACGATGCTGGCCACCGCGCGGTTCCTGCTGATCGAACCACCGCGGAACAGCCAGCGGCCCTTCGCCCAGTTCATCCCGCGCTTCGACCATGGCGACGATGCGATCCGCGCCAGCCAGCACCTGATCCACGCCCAGGCCGCAACCCTGCATGGCGTGGCCGATCTGGCCGATCAGGCCGGGATGACCGCCCGCACCTTCCTGCGCCGGTTCAGCACCGCGACAGGCTTCACCCCGGTCGAATACCTTCAGCAGGTCCGCATCGCCAAGGCGCGCGAGGCGCTGGAGCGGTCGCTGACTCCGGTGGACCGCATCGCCTGGGATGTGGGCTACTCCGACCCGGCCGCCTTCCGGAAACTTTTCCAGAAACTGACCGGGCTGCCCCCCGCAGCCTATCGCCAGCAGTTCGGCATCGGACGGTGACGTGGCCCCCATTGGTCCAACAGCCCTGTGCAGGGCGGCACAAGCCGCCGCCGGTGACGGAAGAAGCTCTCGATGCGGTGAAAACGCTTGTGATGTCAGGTCGTTGGCACGGTGCCGCCGTCGATCACATATTCGGCGCCGGTGATGCTCGCCGCCCGGTCCGAGGCAAGGAAAGCGATCAGGTTTGCCACGTCGTCCGGGGTTGATGGCCGTCCGAGGGGGATACCGCCCAGACTGTCCATGATCATCCGCTTGCCGCCCTCAAGATCTGTCCCCGCTTCGGCTGCCAGCCGTTCGGCCAGCCGGATCGAGGCGTCGGTGGCGATCCATCCTGGCGACACGCGCACCACGCGCACACCCTTCGGCGCGACCTCCTTGGACAGGCTCTTGCTGTAGACCGACAGCGCGGCCTTGGCGGCGGCATAGCCGGTGGTCGCCTCGGGCAGGGGCATGGCGCGCTGGATCGAGGTGACATGCACCACGACGCCCGACCCCTGCGCGATCATTCCGGGCAGAAGCGCGCGGTCAAGGCGAACGGCGGGCATCAGGTTCAGGTTCAGTTCATTCTGCCACTCGGTCTCGCCCAGGGCCGCAAAGCCACCCCCCGGCGCGGAGGAACCGCCCAGCATGTGCACCATGATATCCACGCCGCCCAACCGGTCGCGCACGGCCTGGGCCAGGGCTTCACAGCCCTGAAGGTCGGTCAGATCGGCGGCCACGAACATGTCCGCGGGCAGATCAGCCGTTTTCCGGGCCGAGGTAAGAACCCGCGCGCCCAGTGCGCGGAACAGGGCCACGGTCGCGGCACCCGCGCCCTGGGTGCCGCCGGTGATCAGGGCGCGCTTTCCGCGCAGCGTCAGGAAGGGGTCCATCAGCCGATCCTCAGGTTCTGGATGCGGTCGCCCGCCAGGCCGAAGGCAAAGGTCAGCACCGCAGGGCTGCCGGCAAAATCGCCGCTGACCCGCGCGCGGACCAGGAACGTGCCCCCCGCCTCGGTCATGTCCAGGGGCTCGGCCCGGTGGCGATACCTGGCTTTCGCGGCCTTCCACCAGGCCACGATCTCGTCCGGACCGCGATGGGTTGCGCCCTCGTCATGGACGATGGCATCCGGGGCAAAGGCCGCCGCAAATGCCGTGCCGTCCTGCGGCGCCTGGGCCGCGAAATATGTGTCGATCGGGGTCGGCAGGATCATCTGACACTCCTGTGCGTTTCTGTCCCCAACTTAGACCTCGACGGTAATCCGCATAATCGGGATAATGTGGCATGAAGTAATGACAGGATCGGGACAATGACCGAGACGGGCCTGAAGGGTATCGAGGCGGTGCTGGCCATCGCGCGGCGCGGGTCATTCCGGGCCGCGGCGCTGGACCTGGGCATGTCGACCACGGCCCTGTCGCACGTGGTCGGCCGGCTGGAGGCGGGTCTCGGCGTGCGGCTTTTCAACCGCACCACCCGCAGCGTCGCCCTGACGGATGCGGGGCGGGAGTTCGTCACCCGTGTCGCGCCTGCGATCGCCGAAATCCGCGCCGCGATGGAAACCGTCCGCTCGCAACGCGAGACGCCCTCGGGCACGCTGCGGATCAATGCCTCGGTTCAGTCGGGCAGGGCGGTGGCGCCCGTGGTGCTGGCCTTCCTGCGCCGCTACCCCGACATGCAGGTCGATCTGGTGACCGAGGGACGGCTGGTTGACATCGTGGCCGAGGGCTTCGATCTGGGCATCCGCCCGGCCGATCTGGTTCCGCGCGACATGATCGCTCTGGCCCTGGGCCAACCGCAGCGTCACGCGGTCGTCGCCGCGCCCGAATGGCTGGCCATCCATCCCGCGCCCCGTTCACCCGCCGATCTCGACCCCGCCCATTGCATCCGCGTGCGCCTGCCGAATGGCGCCCTGCTGCGCTGGCCGCTGGAAAAGGACGGAGAGCAGGTTGCGTTCGAGGCCGAGGGCCGCCTGACCGTGGACGAAGCCGCCATCGCCCGCGCCGCCGTGCTGGACGGTGCGGGGATCGGGCTGTTCCACGAGGCGGACGTGGCCGACGACATCGCCGCCGGCCGCATGATCCGCTTGCTCGAAGACTGGACGCCGGAACGCCCGGGGTTCAGCCTCTACTACCCCGGCCGCCGCAACCCCTCGGCCGGATTCGTGGCCTTTCTGGCGATGGTCCGCAAACAGGCGTCCCCCGGCCCGGCTTGCGGACAGCTTCAGGGGTGAACCGACCGAACGAAGGGGGCATCCGGCCGCTTCCTGCACGTCACGCCGTTCCTCCAGCGGCAGTCTTCGCGCGGGCGGCCGGGCCCGCGCCTGCGCGCCGCGAACCTGCCGGTTTCGCGGTCCCTCAGCACGGCGATGCTGCGATGACGCACCCGGGATGCGGACCCGGTTCCGCGGATCGACGGGGCGCAGGCCCTATCCCCGACCGGCAGGACGGACGGGTCGATTCCCCCGTGCGGCCCGGTCCCCTGCCGCAATATGCTTGGCTGTTCGGCCCATGAAGACGCCCCGGCCTGCGCACATGCGGCGCGTCGCCGCCCCCGCCAAATCCCGCCGCGTGCTGACCTGATGCTGACCTGATCCGGAAATGACTAAGCCCCGCAACGTGGCGGGGCCTGCAACATCTTGATCTGGATGTGTTTGATTGGTGGAGCCAAGGGGAGTCGAACCCCTGACCTCTTGAATGCCATTCAAGCGCTCTCCCAACTGAGCTATGGCCCCACCGGAGGTCCGGCGCGCTGCCGCGCCGTTCGCGTTCTCTAGTGAAGGGCGTTTCCCGCTGCAAGCGGAAAATACGCCCCCCACGGCCGTCTCAGGGCTCTTCCTCGGCCCCGGCCACATCCGCCAGATCGTCGAGCGACACGTTCTCGTCCGCGTCCTCCTCCAGCAGATCGTCGTCGATATCCGAGTCATCGGCGGCCCCGGGCACCAGCAGGTCGTCGTCGGCGGCGATGTCCTCGACCAGCAGGTCGTCGTCCTTCTCGGGCGTGACGCGGCTGATCACGGCGGCTACGGCCTTGCGGCGGGCGCTTTCGATATCCACCACCTCACCCGTATAGGGGCTGACCACGGGCGTCCGGTTCAGGTCATAGAACCGCTTGCCGGTGGTCGGGCAGATTCGCTTGGTGCCCCATTCGGGTTTGGGCATGTCGGATTCCCCTTGTCGCGGGCCGCCCCGGAAGGGGGGCGGCTTATCCGGAAAAGCGCCGCTTGCCGCAACCGTCGCGCCCTGTCAAGCCCTCCTGCGGGGCTTGCGCGGCGGCCGTGTCCGGCTAGGGTGGCGGCGTCCCCCGCAAGGCCCGCGATGCCCTTTCGACTGCCCTTCCCGACCGTCGGCCTGCCGCACCGGCTGCACCTGCCCGGACCGCCGCCGGTCGAGGTGATCCTGCGGGCCTCGGCGCGCGCGCGCCGCCTGTCGCTGCGGGTCAGCCGGGGCGACGGCCGCGTCACGCTGACCGTGCCGCACCGCGTCCGTGCGGCCGAGGCCGAGGCCTTCCTTGCGACGCAGGAGGGCTGGCTGCGGCGCACCCTTGCGGCGATCCCCGGGGTCATCGCCCTGGCTCCGGGTGGCCGCGTCCCGGTCGAGGGCCGCGACCTCGTCCTGACACCGGCCACCGGCCGGTCGGTCCGCATCGAGGGCGACCGCCTCCTGGTGCCCGGCCCGGCCGAGATGGCGCCGCGCCGCGCCGCGACCTTCCTGCGCGCCCTGGCCCGCGACCGGCTGGCCGCCGCCTGCGACAGGCACGCCGCCACGCTGGGGCGCCGCTTTGCGACGCTCGTGCTGTCCGACCCCCGGTCGCGCTGGGGGTCGTGCAGCGCGCAGGGTCGCCTGATGTTCTCGTGGCGGCTGATCCTGGCGCCGCCGCCCGTGCTCGACTATGTCGCCGCGCATGAGGTCGCGCATCTGGCGCACATGGATCATTCCCCTGCGTTCTGGGCGGCCGTCGCCCGGCTCTGCCCCGACTATGCCGCCCATCGCGCCTGGCTGCGCGGTGAGGGTCACGCGCTGCACGCCCTGCGGTTCTGACGGGCCGGGGATTGACCGCCCGCCCGCCCGGTGCTTGGCTGGCGATCATGCCCATATCCCCCCGTCCGCTCGACCCCAACGCTGCCGCGCATGAACGGCTGTATCGCACACTGCGGGGGCAGGTCATGCATGGCGAACTGGCGCCGGGCATGCCGCTGACGCTGCGGGGCCTGGCCAGGCAGTTCGGCGTCTCGATGACCCCCGCGCGCGAGGCGGTGCGCCGCCTGGTCGCCGAAGGCGCGCTGACCCTGTCGTCCTCGGGCCGTGTCTCGACCCCCGAACTGACGCCCGAGCGGATCGAGGAACTGGCCGCGATCCGGGCGCTCCTGGAACCGGAACTGGCGGCCCGCGCCCTGCCGCGCGCGCATTTCGCGCTGATCGACCGGCTTGCCGCGATCAACGGGCTGAACGCCGAAGCCGTGGTAAAGCAGGACGCCGTCGCCTACATCCGCACCAACCTGGAATTTCACCGCACGCTGTATCTGCGCGCGCAGGCCCCCGCGATGCTGGCCCTGACCGAGACCGTCTGGCTGCAACTGGGGCCGACGATGCGCGCGCTCTATACCCGGCTGCGCCGCCGCGAACCGCCCCAGCATCACCGGATGATCCTGGCCGCACTGCGGGCGGGTGATGAACCCGGGCTGCGCCTGGCGGTGCGCACCGACGTGACGCAGGGTCTGCGCCATCTGGCCAGTTGACCCGGATCAAGGACAGCCCACGGCCCCGGCCCCAGAATATCCCGGCATCGGCAAGGGAGGCGACAGTGTATTCGCGACTCAGGGCATGGCTACAGGCGCGGCAGGATGCCGCCGCGATCGCGGAATGGGATGACCGGACGCTCACCGATCTGGGCCTCTCGCGGGACGAGGCGCTGATGCTGGCCCGGCTCACCGGCGACGGCGAGGCGCGCCTTCGCGCGATGGCGGCCGTGTTCGGGGTCGACGCCGACGCGGTTGCCGCCGATCCGCTGCTGTGGCGCGAGGTGGCCGAAACCTGCGCCGCCTGCCGCCAGACCGCCCAATGCCGCCGCACGCTCGAACGCGCCCGGGTGCTGGACGGATCGGTCGGCGCCGCAGACTGCGGATTCTGCCCCAACGCGCCGACCTGGCAGGCGCTGTCCGCCTGACCGCTTCGCCATTCCCTTGCGCGCGCCCCTCGCCTAGCCTGCGACGCAGTGACAGCGAGGAAAGCATGAGCACACATATCGGCGCGAAACCCGGCGAGATCGCCGAAACCGTCCTGATGCCGGGCGATCCCTATCGCGCCCGCTGGGTCGCCGAAACCTTCCTGACCGACGCGCGCCAGGTCAATGCGGTGCGCGGCATGCTGGGGTTCACCGGCCTCTGGCAGGGGCGCCCGGTGACGGTCCACGGAACGGGCATGGGCATGCCGTCGATGGCGATCTATGCGACCGAACTGATCCGCGACCATGGCGCGAAAACCCTGATCCGCATCGGGTCGGCGGGCGCGATGCAGCCGCATGTGGCGATCCGGGACGTCGTGCTGGCCACGGCGGCCTGCACCCTGTCCTTCCCGTCGCGCCCGATGTTCCGCGAGGCGAACTTTGCCCCGACGCCGGATTTCGGCCTGCTGACAGCGGCCCACGGCGCCGCGATGGCGCTCCGGTCGCGGGGCCGCGCCTTCGGGCTGCATGCCGGGGCCATCCTCTCGTCGGATGCCTTCTACGACGAGCGGCCGGACCTGGGGGCCGTCCTGCAGGAACATGGCGTCCTGGCGGTCGAGATGGAGACGGCCGAGCTTTACACCATCGCCGCCCGCCATGGCAGGCGGGCGCTGGCCGTGCTGACCGTCAGCGACCACCTGCTGACGCACGAGGCCCTGCCCGCCGAGGATCGCGAACGCTCCTTCGCCGACATGGTGGACATCGCGCTGACGGCGGCCTTCGCCTAGTCTGCCGCCCAATAGGCATACATCTGGATCAGCGGCGCCAGGTCGACGCGCGGCATCGGCGCCTCGTCGGCCTTGCACGCCGCCGGTTCGGCGGTGCGCGGGGGCACTGTCCTGCGGGGAAAGGGGATCACGTTCGTCATCGGGCGCACCTCGTCCGGCTTGCCCTCCCTGACGGACAAGATAGCACCGAACGCCGCCGCCTGCGACCGGCTGCGCGCCTTGGCCGCAGCCCGTGATGCCGTCACACCACCCGGTCCACCATCATCTTCTTGATCTCCGCAATCGCCCGGGCCGGGTTCAGCCCCTTGGGGCAGGTCTTGGCGCAGTTCATGATCGTGTGGCAACGGTAGAGCTTGAACGGATCCTCCAGATCGTCCAGCCGTTCCCCCGTCGCCTCGTCGCGGCTGTCGATGATCCAGCGGTAGGCATGCAGCAGCGCCGCCGGCCCCAGATACTTGTCGCCGTTCCACCAGTAGCTCGGGCAGGCGGTCGAGCAGGACGCGCACATCACGCATTCGTACAGACCGTCCAGCTTTTCCCGATCCTCGATCGACTGGCGCCATTCCTTCGCCGGGCGGTTCGTCTTGGTTTCCAGCCAGGGCATGATGCTGGCATGCTGGGCATAGAAATGTGTGAGGTCGGGGATCAGGTCCTTGATCACCGGCATGTGGGGCAGGGGGTAGATCTTCACATCGCCCTTCACCTCGTCGAGGCCGTAGATGCAGGCCAGCGTGTTGATCCCGTCGATGTTCATCGCGCAGGACCCGCAGATGCCTTCCCGGCACGACCGGCGGAACGTCAGCGTCGGGTCGATCTCGTTCTTGATCTTGATCAGCGCGTCCAGAACCATCGGGCCGCAGCTGTCCATGTCGACGAAATAGGTATCCACCCGCGGGTTCTGCCCGTCGTCGGGGTTCCAGCGGTAGATATGGAACTTCCGCACGTTTCCGCCATCGGGCTTCGGCCAGGTCTTGCCGGTGCGGACGGCGGAATTCTTGGGAAGCGTGAACTGCACCATGGATCAGTCTCCTCTGACGGCCAGACCGGCGTCGGGCCAGCGGGTAAACAGGACGTCGAACAGCCGCGGCGCGGGGCCCCCCGCGCCGTCGCCCGTGCTGCGCAGCACATCGCGGAACTCCAGTCCCGCGGCCGCCAGCATCGCAAAGACCGCGCTCGGGCGCGGTGTGGTCTCGAACCGCCGCGTCAGCGACAGTTCCAGGATCACGAAATCGCACCGCGGCAGGCTGGCGCGCGCGCCCTCCAGCACCGCGGCCTCGTGACCTTCCGCATCGATCTTCAGGCCCAGCCGCCCCGGCCAGGCCTGCGCCAGCGCATCCAGCGTCGTGACCTCGACCTCGATGCTGCGATACCCCGTGATCGCCCGCGCCATGCGCCCCACCGGGCGGCCCAGCGAGGCGCGGGCGCCCTCGATGCCCCGCGCCGTCACCGGGATCGACAGGTCCATCCGTCCCCGCGCCGCGCCCAGCGCCGTCTCGTGGAACACGGCGCGCGCGGGCGCGTCGGGGCCCGCCAGCGCCGCGCGCGCCTCGGGGCGCGGGTCCACCAGCACGAACTGCGCCTGCGGAAAGGCCCGGTACAGCGCGGGTGTGCCGGTATCCACGCCCACGTCGAAGATCACGTCCGGCGACAGGCCGAAGGCGCGCAGATGCCCGGGCCCCGACTTGTCCGGCTGCGCCACCAGCCCCTGACGGCGCAGGCGGCGGCGCAGGTCGTCGCGCTCGGCCCGGTCCTCGGCCGTCCGCATCACCGCCTCCACCCCGGCTGCGCCGAAAGCGGCCGCGTCGGCGGCTGGCCGGAACGGCTCTGCACGCAGGCATCGAACACCGCCGACGGGTCGCGCCCCAGCAGGAAATCCGACGACACGTCCAGCACGACCCGCGCGCCCACGCCCCCCGTGCCGCCGCCCACCATCACCTCGCCACGCGGCGCCCGCGCGCCGCGCGCCTCGTCCAGACACATCCGCTCGGCATCCTCGACCGGGATCGGGCCGCAGGCCGCCACCGCCGCCGCAAGGATCGCCGCCGCGCGCCATGTCACAGCCGCATCGGGGCCACGCCCCGCTCCCGCAGGCAGATCTGCGCGTCCGGCCGCGCGGCGATGGCGCGCGCGGTGGCATAGGTCGTGGTGCCCGGCCGGGTGCCCACATCGCGCGCCAGACTGTCGATCTCGGCCGGGGTCGCGTGGCTGGCCAGGCAGAAGGCCGCCGTCTCGGCCTGCGAGGCGGGCATCACCGTTTCTGCCACCGACACCAGAACCGACCGCGCGGCGGCGGATTTCACGCCGCCCGCCGTGGCTGCGGGGTCGCAGGCCGACAGCAGCAGCACCGCCGTTGCCGCCCCCAGCCATCCCCGGCCAGCCGATCCCAGACGCCGCATTGCCGCTCCTTCCGCTCCGGTCCTGACGGCCCGCACGGCGCCGGGCGGCATGGACCGCCGACCCGTCTGCCGTCCGAACCCGGTCAATACACGCGCGCCTTGGGCGCGATCTTCTTCAGGTCGATCCCGCCCTCGGCCTCGGTCGTCAGCGGGTCCAGATGCACCGGGCGATAGCCCAGCGTCACCGTCGCGCCGTCCACCCAGGCCAGCGAATGCTTGCGCCAGGTGGCATCGTCGCGCTGCGGATAGTCCTCATGCGCATGGGCGCCACGGCTTTCCTTGCGCGCCTCGGCGGCCACGATGGTGGCCAGCGCGTTGGGCATCAGGTTGGCCAGTTCCAGCGTCTCCATCAGGTCGCTGTTCCAGACCAGGCTGCGGTCGGTCACCGACAGGTCGTCCATCTTGCGTGCGATGGCGTCCATCTTGCCGCAGCCCTCGGCCAGCGTCCTGTCGGTGCGGAACACCGCCGCATCCGCCTGCATCGTCTTCTGCATCTCCAGCCGCAGGTCCGCCGTCGGCACCGATCCCTTGGCGTGGCGGAACCCGTCGAACCGCGACAGCGCCCGGTCCACCTCGGCCCGATTGACCGGTGCCGCCGATTCCCCGGGGTTCACCACCTTGCCCGCGCGGATCGCGGCGGCGCGGCCGAACACCACCAGGTCGATCAGCGAATTCGACCCCAGCCGGTTCGCGCCATGGACCGACGCACAGCCCGCCTCGCCCACCGCCATCAGGCCCGGGAACACCGCGTCGGGATTCTCGGGCGTGGGGTTCAGCACCTCGCCCCAGTAGTTCGTGGGAATGCCGCCCATGTTGTAGTGCACGGTCGGCAGCACCGGGATCGGCTCCTTGGTCACGTCGACGCCCGCAAAGATCCGCGCGCTTTCCGAAATGCCCGGCAGGCGCAGGTCCAGCGCCTCTTTCGGCAGGTGGTTCAGGTGCAGGTGGATGTGGTCCTTGCCCGCGCCCACGCCCCGGCCCTCGCGGATCTCGATCGTCATGCAGCGGCTGACCACGTCGCGCGACGCCAGATCCTTGTAGGTGGGCGCGTAGCGTTCCATGAACCGCTCGCCCTCGCTGTTCGTCAGGTATCCGCCCTCGCCCCGCGCGCCCTCGGTGATCAGGCAGCCCGCGCCATAGATGCCGGTGGGGTGGAACTGCACGAATTCCATGTCCTGCAACGGCAGCCCCGCCCGCGCCACCATCCCGTTGCCGTCGCCGGTGCAGGTATGGGCGGATGTCGCGCTGAAGTAGGCCCGGCCATAGCCGCCGGTCGCCAGAACCGTCATCTTGGCGTTGAACACATGGATCGTGCCGTCATCCAGCTTCCAGGCCACCACGCCGGTGCAGCGCCCGTCGGTGATGATCAGGTCCAGCGCGAAATACTCGATGTAGAACTCCGCGTTGTTCTTGAGGCTCTGGCCATAGAGCGTGTGCAGGATCGCATGGCCGGTGCGGTCGGCCGCCGCGCAGGTGCGTTGCACCGGCGGGCCCTCGCCGAACTCGGTGGTGTGGCCGCCGAAGGGCCGCTGGTAGATCTTGCCCTCTTCCGTGCGGCTGAACGGCACGCCGTAGTGTTCCAGCTCGTAGACCGCCTTCGGCGCCTCCCGCGCGAGGTATTCCATCGCGTCCGTGTCGCCCAGCCAGTCCGACCCCTTCACGGTGTCGTACATGTGCCACTGCCAGTTGTCCGGCCCCATGTTCGACAGGCTGGCCGCGATGCCGCCCTGCGCGGCCACCGTGTGCGACCGGGTCGGGAACACCTTGGTCACGCAGGCCGTGCGCAGGCCCTGTTCCGCCATGCCCAGCGTCGCGCGCAGCCCCGCGCCGCCGGCACCCACCACGACCACGTCGTAGTCGTGAACCTCGTAAGGATATGCAGCCATGTCAGAACCTCAGAGCGCGATGCGGGCGAGCGCGAACAGCCCCGTCGCCGCAATCGCATAGGAAATCGAGATCGCCGTGATCACGGCGATCTTGCGGGTGGTGCCGCGGGCGTAGTCCTCGATCATCATCGTGGCACCCTTGGCAAAGTGGCGCATCCCCACCACCAGCAGCAGCGCCGTCAGGATCGCCGGGAACGGCCGGGCGAAGGTGGCCACCACCTCGTCCTGCGTGCCGCCGAGCGCGCGGCCGAAGATGAACACCCAGGTCGGCACCAGAATCGCCAGCCCCACGGCCGACACCTGCATCGACCAGTGATGCTCGGTCCCGGTGCCGGATGCCCCGCGCCCCACGGCGCGCTTGCGGTCGGTCAGATAGCGCATTCCATCCCCCTCAGATCACCAGCAGCGTCAGGACGGTCAGCACCACCGACCCGCCGATGCAGCCCCAGCCCAGCTTCTCGGCCGTGGGTATGTCCAGCCCCTTGCCCGCGTCGAAATACAGATGCCGCAGCCCCGCCAGATAGTGATACCAGACCGCCCAGAGCGATCCGGTCAGCACCAGCACCCCCAGCCACGACCGCAGCAGCCCGTCCACCAGCGCGAAATACGCAGGCGAGGTCGCCGCGGCCAGCAGCCACCACACCACCAGCACCGCCCCCACGATCAGGGCGTTCCCGGTGATCCGTGTCAGGATCGAGGTGATCGAGGTCAGTTGCGGGCGGTAGATTTGAAGGTGCGGGGAAAGGGGCCGTTCGACCCGCTTTGCTTCAGCCATCATCGGTTCCCTTCGTGCGTCTCGCTGCCGCCGGTTCGCCGGCAAGCGCTGGATCCTTTTCCATCCTGAATAGCGGATTTTTCGCGCAAGTCACGCGGCGGAACGCGCGGAATCCATCCGGCGCGGCAATGCAGGTGCAGAAATCCAGGGGTTGTGATCACGAATTTTCGAGGTGTGATCACAAATCGGACGGGGCCGGGCGACTCAGTCGCCATGATGCGACCGCCACAGCCGGCCCAGATCCTCGGCATATTCGGTGCAGACCACGATGCGCCGCGCCCGGGGGTCGTAGAACGCGTTCGCCTCGCCGCAGGGTTCCACCGTCACATCCACCCAGCGCGGCCAGCCGTATTCGCCGTTCAGCGCCCGCACCTCGGCCGCGATCACCCGGGTCAGCGCGTCGCGCCCCGCCGGAACCACCAGCCGCAGGCCCGGCCCGTGGTCCTGCGGCGGCATCCCCGCCAGCTTGCCGCGCCAGTCCTCGGCGGCCAGCGCAAAGATCGTCGGGCACGCCCGCCGCCGCGCGTCCGTCAGGCCCAGCGTGCGCGCCAGCCCCGCCCGGTCGTCGGGGTTCGCGCCATAGAACAGGCAGACCAGGTTGTCATAGCGCTCGATATCCAGCGAATGGCGGCCCCACCGGGTCTGGCCGCTATCCGCCTCGGTCTCCTCGGCATAGTACAGGAAGGCCAGCGCCGCGTCGTAGAACAGCGAAACCGCCGCCTGCTCGTCGCGCAGCCGGTCGATCAGGATGGCCGACAGCGTGTCGGCCGCATCTTCCTCGCGCCCCTCCACCTGCAGGCCCAGCACGTCGATCAGCGCATGCGCGACCTCGTGGTGGAACATGAAGACCAGATTTGACTCTACGAACCCCGCCTGCGCGGCATCCGCCGCCGAAGGCCGCATCGCCAGGCGGCTCTCGGCGCCCAGGGGCAGGGCGAACAGCAGGCTCACCGTCAGGGTCAGGGGCCGCAGCATGGCCTTTCATGCCACGCCGGGGCGGTTGGGCTCAACCCGGCTAGGCCGGCATGAGCGCCCAATAGTCCAGATCCAGCAGCACGTCCGGCAGATATCTGCCGTCGGCCCCCTTCAGCGCAAAGGGTTCCGCCGCCCCCTTGACGGCCACCGTCCGCAGCCGGATCGCCCCCACGCCGGGCGCCGCCGTCTCCGCCCGGTCCAGCACTTCCGACCAGGCCCGCACCGTGTCGCCCGCAAAGCAGGGGTTCGCATGGGCCCCGCCGTTCAGCGCCACGACCATCTGCGCATTGGCCAGCCCGTTGAATGACAGCGCCCGCGCCAGGCTGATCACATGCCCGCCATAGATCAGCCGCCGCCCGTCCTCGCGGAACGTCGCGTCGAAATGCACCTTGGCCGTGTTCTGCCACAGCCGCGTCGCCATCATGTGCTCGGCTTCCTCGATGGTCACGCCGTCCACATGGTCGATGCGCTCGCCCAGCGCATAGTCGGCCAGCCGCCAGCGCTCGCCCGCCAGCGCGACATCGTAGCGCGTGAAGTCCAGCCCCTTCGGGATCGCCAGATCGCCCGCCGCCACGGCGGGCGCCAGCACCGGCACCACCGGTTCGGGTGCCGGGGCCTCGCGCCGGTTCTTCCGCACCATGACCCAGCGCACATATTCCAGCAGCACCTCGCCGTGCTGGTTGATCCCCCGGGTCCGCACCCAGACCACGCCCGAGGCGCCGTTCGAGTTCTCCTTCAGCCCGATCACGGTCGATTCCGCCCGCACCGTGTCGCCGGGCCACAGCGGGGTCAGCCAGCGCCCCTCGGCATAGCCCAGATTCGCCACCGCATTCAGGCTGATGTCGGGCACCGTCTTGCCAAAGACCGTGTGGAACGTCACCAGATCGTCCAGCGGGCTGAACGGCAATCCGCAGGACTGCGCAAACGCGTCCGACGAATGCAGCGCGTGCCGGGCGGGATACAGCGCATGATACAGCGCCCGCTCGCCCATCTTGATGCTGCGCGGCACCGCATGGATGATCGTCTCGCCCAGCCGGTAGTCCTCGAAAAAGCGGCCCGGATTGGTCTTGGTCATTCGGTCTGGCTCCTGCCCGGTCCGTCCGCCGCCGCCGCGCCAGCAGCCCGGCGGCGGCAAACTCTTAACAAAGGGTGAATCCCGAAAGATAACCCATTGATTTTGCTTGGTCCAAAAAGCGTCCCACCGTGGGACGCCTCAGTGCTCGCCCAGTTTCGTCTCGGGCGTGTAGGTGCCCGGGGACTCCTTCACCACCGCCTGCCCGCAGCGCATCACGCCCTTCGCCGCATCGAACGCATAGGTCGGCCCGCCGTGCAGCTGCCACCCCTTGTTCAGCGCCGCCGTCACCTTGTGGCAGAAGGCCGAGGTGTCGTCCTCGGTCAGGAACCGGTAAAGCTTCATCACGCGCCTCCGAACGGCCAGTAGCCCAGCCAGATGTGGATCAGGGCCACACCGCCCGTCACGACGACCGCGCCGACCCCGGCGCCGATCTCCTTGCCGAGCGACGACTGGTCGGGCTTCTCCCACGCGGGCTGCGCCCGGTTGATCAGGATCACGCTGACGACCGCCCAGGCCAGCAGCCCGCCGAACAGGATCACCGAGGCCAGGTCGCCGTTGACCAGCAGATGCGCCACCGCCCAGGTCTTGAAGCCGGTCAGCTGCGGATGCCGGACCGCCCGCGTCACCAGCGTCTTCATGCCCGACGCCGCGAACAGGTAGAACGCCACCAGCATCAGCAGGTTGTTCACATGCGTCAGGAACGCCGGCGGATACCACAGCTGCACCGGCTCGGCGCCCCGGTAGCCCACCACCATCAGCACGACCGACCCGAGCAGCGCCAGCGTGACCGGCCCCTTGCCCTTCTCGCCCCAGGCCGCCCGGCTGCCGGGCGCCAGCCGTTTCCAGAGATGCGCGCCCGCCCAGAGCGCCACGCCAAGGATCAGGACCAACAGATACATCACGGCGCCCCCTGTGCTGCCTCCATCCCGGCGATCGCCGCCGCCTTGGCCAGCGTCGCCTTCGCCGTCACGATATGCAGGTTCTCGACGATCTTTCCATCCACCACCGCCACGCCCTCGCCCGCCGCCAGCGCCGCCTCATGCGCCGCGATCTGGCGCCGCGCCAGATCCGTCTCGGCCTCGGACGGCGCGAAGGCCGCGTTCGCCACGGCCAGCTGGTCCGGGTGGATCAGCGTCTTGCCGTCGAACCCCATGTCGCGACCCTGTTCGCATTCCGCGCGCAGCCCCTCGGCATCGCGGAAGGCGTTGAACACCCCGTCCACGATCACCCGGCCATGCGCCCGCGCCGCCAGCAGGCACAGCCCCAGCCCCGCCTGCATCGCCAGCCGGTCCGGCCGGAACCGCGCGCCCAGTTCGCGCGCCAGGTCGTTGGTGCCCATCACCATGCCCTGAAGGCGCGGATGCGCCGCGATGGCCGCGGCGTTCAGCATCCCGGCGGCCGTCTCCATCATCGCCCACAGCGGCTGCGCCACCCGGGCGGCGGCCGCGTCCAGGTCGCCCGGCGCGCCGACCTTGGGGATCAGGACCGCGTCCGCCGGGCTGCCGGCGAAGGCGGCCAGGTCATCCGCCCCCCAGGGCGTGTCCAGCCCGTTCACCCGCACGATCCGCAGCCGGGGGCCATAGTCGGCGGCGGCCAGCACCCGCGCCAGCAACGCCCGCGCCGCCGGTTTCTCGTCCGGCGCCACCGCGTCCTCGAGATCGAAGATGATCGCGTCAGCAGGCAGGCCGCGCGCCTTTTCCAGCGCGCGCTCCTTCGACCCGGGAATGTAGAGCACCGAGCGGCAGGGGCGTGCCAGGCCGATCGTCGGATGGCTGTTCATGATTCTCTCCCCGGCAATTTTCGTGCGCGAGGGATCACCATTTTGGCACATTCGGCAAGGGAGAATGTGCCGCGCCGCAGAAAGTTCGCCCTGTGTTCACGCGCCCGGCGCGTTAACCTCATGGTTCGAAAGCGGGCGCAGCCTTTCCGTCATGCGCCGGAACCACGGCTGCATCGCCGGTCCACCCCGGCGCAAACCCGGAAAGGCAGATCGCATGATGAAGGACCTGTTCGCGCTGTCGCTCGGCTTTGCCGGGCTGATCCTTGCCACCCAGGCGCAGGCGGCGGCGCAATGCGGCCCGCGCGCCGGCGTGCTGGCCCAACTTGCCGACAACTACGCCGAAACCCGCCAGTCTGTCGGTCTGGCGGCCAACAACATGCTGATGGAGGTTCATGCCAGCCGGGAAACCGGCAGCTGGACCATCACCGTGACGACGGCAGAGGGGATGACCTGCCTTGTCGCCAGCGGCCACGGTTTCGGGGCCGTGACCGAGGAACTGCCCGCCCGGGGCGCCCCGGCCTGACCCCGCGGGCCCGGCCCCGCCCGTCAGACCACCGCCTGCCACAGCAATCGGACCGAGATCAGCAGAAGCGCCCAGGTGACGATCCGGAAGAACAGCGCCTCGGGCAGCCAGCGCACCAGCCGCACGCCCAGAAACACCGCCAGGGCGGCCGGAACCGCCAGCCACACGGCAACCGCCAGGTTCTGTGGCGACAGCTGTCCGAGCGCCCAGTAGGGCACGAGCTTGACCGCGTTCACCCAGGCAAAGACCAGTGTCGTGGTGCCTGCGTAGATCGGCTTGGGCAGCTTCAGGGGCAGCACATAGACCTGGTAGGGCGGCGCGCCCGAATGGCTGACAAAGCTGGTGAAGCCCGTCACCGCACCCCAGAACAGGCCGGGCCCGACGCGGACGGGCCGGGGTTCGCCCGGTCCGCGCCGAAGGATCAGCGTGAGCGCGAAGACCAGCCCGATGGTTCCGACGATTCCGGTGACCATCCGTTCGCTGACCATGCTGGAGGTGGCCCAGCCCAGGGCGACCCCGGCCGTCATCCCCGCCCCCATGATGACCAGGATGCGGGCGTTGAACTGCCGTCGGTAGGCCCAGACGCCGAACATGTCCGACACGACAAAGATCGGCAGCAGGATGCCCGCCGCCGTGACCGGCGAGATCGCCAGCGCCAGCACCGGCACGCCCAGCATGCCGATCAGCGGCAGACCGCCCTTGCTCATGCCCACCAGCATGGCGGCCGTCACCGCCAGCACCCAGAAAACCCATCCATCCATGACGTCGCCATAGCGCCCCTTTGGCGCAACAAACAGGGGTTGCGTTTATGCCGCAACGCAGCATCCTTGCGCGCGGGGCGGCTTCGGCATAGGCAACGCCCGACCAACCACATCGGAACCGGAGGGAACCCATGGCCAGACCCAAGATCGCGCTGATCGGCGCGGGGCAGATCGGCGGCACGCTCGCGCATCTTGCCGCCATCAAGGAACTGGGCGACATCGTGCTCTTTGACATCGCCGAGGGCACGCCGCAGGGCAAGGCGCTGGACATCGCGCAGTCCGGCCCGTCCGAAGGGTTCGACGCAAGCCTGAAGGGCGCCAACAGCTATGCCGACATCGCGGGCGCCGACGTCTGCATCGTCACCGCCGGCGTGCCACGCAAGCCCGGGATGAGCCGCGATGACCTTCTGGGCATCAACCTGAAGGTGATGAAGGCCGTCGGCGAGGGCATCAAGACCCATGCGCCCAAGGCTTTCGTGATCTGCATCACCAACCCGCTGGACGCGATGGTCTGGGCGCTGCGCGAATTCTCGGGCCTGCCGCATCACATGGTGGTGGGCATGGCGGGTGTGCTCGATTCGGCGCGCTTCCGGCACTTCCTGTCGCTGGAATTCAACGTCTCGATGCGCGATGTCACCGCCTTCGTGCTGGGCGGGCATGGCGACACGATGGTGCCGCTGGTCCGCTATTCCACGGTGGGGGGCATCCCGCTGCCGGATCTGGTGGCGATGGGCTGGACCACGCAGGAACGCATGGACGCGATCGTGCAGCGCACCCGCGACGGCGGTGCCGAGATCGTGGGCCTGCTGAAGACGGGGTCGGCCTTCTACGCGCCCGCGACCAGTGCCATCGAGATGGCCGAGGCCTTCCTGAAGGACCAGAAGCGCCTGCTGCCCTGCGCCGCCTTCGTCAAGGGCGCGCTGGGGCTGGACGGGATGTATGTGGGCGTGCCCACGATCATCGGCGCGGGCGGGATCGAGCGCATCGTCGACATCAAGCTGAACACCGCCGAACAGGCCATGTTCGACAAGTCGGTCGATGCGGTGAAGGGCCTTGTCGCCGCCTGCAAGGGCATCGACCCGACGCTGGCCTGACGCGGCCAGCAGCGGGGGCCGCGCCGCCACCGGCGCGGTTCGCCCCGGCGCGCGCGATGCCCGACCGCAGCATCCCCTCACCCTATCTCGTGCCCGGTTTCTATGACCGGGCGCTTGCGCAGGGCCGCCACCGCGACATCGTCGGCGGTCGCTGGGATGAAACCGGGCGGCTGCAACTGGCGCTTCTGCGGGCCGAGGGGCTGGAACCGCGCCACCGCCTGCTCGACATCGGCGCGGGGTCGCTGCGGCTGGGGTGCAAGGCGGTGCCCTTCCTCGAACCCGGCAACTACTGGGCCACCGATGCCAGCCGTGCCCTGATGCTGCGGGGGCGCGAGACCGAACTGGACGATCCCGCCCGCCTGCCCGAATCCCGGCTGGTCGGGGATGCGGACTTCGCCTTTCCGGGCGTGCCCGACGAGATCGACATGGCGATTGCCTTTGCCGTCTTTACCCATCTGCCCGCCGACCGCCTGCGTCCCGCCCTGGCATCGCTGCGGGCCCGATGCCCGGGCCTGCGCGGCCTGCTTGTCACCGTGTTCCTGGCACCCGAGGGGCAGGCGGGCCCGCTGCGGCAGCCGGACGGCGTGGTCACCCATCCCGATCGCCCGCCCTGGCACCGTGCCGCGGCGTCCGTCCTGGCCGACTTCGCCGCAACCGGGTTCGATGCCGTCCTTCGACCCGACCGCCTGCCGCGGGGCCAGCGGCTGCTGGTGGCCCGCCCGGTCTGACATCCGGGCCTGGCCGGGATGCGCACCGGCGCTTGATCGACCGGCCCCGCAGGTTCAGGATGCCCCAACCCGGAGGACATCATGCGTGCGCTCACCCTTGCCCTTTCGCTGGCCCTGGCCACCCCCGCCGCCGCCGACCTGTCGCTGTCGCGCGAGATCGGCAGCAACGGGCTTGCGCGCACCGAGGCGCGGCTGGCGGCGCTGGCCGATCCCACGGCGGACGACCTGTTCGCGCTGGCCGGTGTGCGGTTCCTGCGGGGGGTCGAGGGCGCGCTTCAGCTGCGCTGGCAGACCGGCGTGCGGGCCGACTGGTCCGAACTGCCGATCATGCGCCTGCCGATCCCGGAAAATCCTGCCGCGCGCGCCTTCCGCCCCGACGACCTGACCGACCTGCTGACCGGCGTGCAGACGAACATGGACGCGGCGCGCGACGCGCTCGCCCGGCTGGACGGGCGCGAGGTGGCCGTGGAAATCGCGCTGTCCGACCTGTGGTTCGACATCAACGGCAACGGCAGCCGCGACGCGGGCGAAGAGGTGTCGCGGGTGGCCGGCCTGACCATGGCGGGCGCCGCACGCGGCTTCATGGAACCGCCGCCCGATCCGGTTATCCGTTTCGACACGGCCGATGCGGCCTGGCTGGGGGCCTACACCCATTTCCTGTCGGCCTTCGCGACGCTGGCCCTGGCCTTCGACCCCGCCCCGGCGGTCGAGCGGGTGCTGGCCTCGTCCGCCGCGATGAAGGAACTCTGGGGCGACACGCCGCCGCCCAATGCGCTGGACGCGATCTTCGGGCGCCAGGTGGACCGTGCGGCGATCATCCTGATCGCCCTTTCGACCCCGCCCGATGCCACGCTGACCAAGGCGGCGCATGGCCACCTGACGGCGATGATCGCCGAGAACCGCCGCTTCTGGGCGCTGGTCGAGGCCGAGTCCGACAATGACCGCGAATGGGTGCCGAACGACCGGCAGGAATCGGCCCTGGGCATCCGCATGCCCGAGGGGACCGGCAAGCGCTGGCAGGCGGTTCTTGCGGATGCCGAGGGGCTTCTGGAGGGGCGGCTTCTGATGCCCCACTGGCGCATGGGCGCCGAGGCGGGCCTGAACCTGCGCAAGATGTTCGAGAACCCGCCCGCCGTCGATCTGGTCACCTGGGTGCAGGGCGAGGGGCTGCTGCCCTATGCCGAGAAGGGCGAGCGTGTCAGCCCCGCGAACTGGCAGGACTTCGAGTCGCTGGTGCGCGGTGATGCGGTGATGTTCGCGGTCCTGCTGAACTGAACCGCCGATCAGAGCGTCAGGCCGGTCTCCGCGATCAGCGCCGCCTGCAAGGTCCGCAGGTGCCGGTCGAAGGCCGCAGGCGTGAAATCGAGGTCGAGGTCGGGGAACACCCGCCGCGCCGTCGTGGCGATGTCCGGTGCGGGGCCGATCACGGTGCCCGCCGCCGCCAGCGCCGCCGCCTCGTCCGGCCCCAGGGCCAGCAGCGCGTCGACGGCCGCGGCCAGGGCCACGGGATCCTGCCGCAACCCGTGGACCAGCGCGACCTGGTTGCGCCGGGCCGCGCCGATCTTGCCGAAATCGGGCGGCGCGCCGGGCGTCGCCTGGCGTTCGGCCTGCAACTGGCGCCGCAGCATCTTCAGCACCCAGTGCAGCGGGGTCAGCCCGTCGAAATGCGCAAGGCGGGCGGCAATCGACACGCCGTTTGTCCGGCGCCAGTCCTCTTGCGCGGCGGCATCAAGGCCCCGTCCATGCGGCATCGGGAAATGCACCCCGACCCGAAGCTCTGCCCCCCTGCGGACCGCACATTTCCCCGCGCCATGCCCGATCAGGCCGTGAACGTTCAGGCAGGGCGCCAGCGCCGCGCCCAGCCCCGCGGCCCGCGTGCCGTCGCCCGGCCGACCCAGCCGCAAGACCCCGTCAAAGATCGTTCCCTGCGCCGCGCCCCGCAGGAACTGCCGTTCCGCGACGCCGGCATGCGCGAACTGCCGTCCCGCCGGTACGGCATCCAGCAGATCGGCCAGCGGCCGCTCGGCCATCGGGAATTCGTCGGCATCGCAATGC
This sequence comes from Paracoccaceae bacterium, assembly GCA_019454225.1. NCBI lineage: Bacteria > Pseudomonadati > Pseudomonadota > Alphaproteobacteria > Rhodobacterales > Paracoccaceae > Paracoccaceae bacterium. The sequence continues at coordinate 1,211,341 of CP075370.1, forward strand.
AGCATCCAGTCGTGCGGCCAGTCGCGCAGCGCCAGGTTCACGACAAACTGCTGCCGCCCGGTGTTCAGGGCGGGACGCCCCTCGCGCCGGTGGGCAGCCCACCAGTCCGCGTCGCAGGTGGTCAGCCTGATCCCGGGCCGCCCGCCCAGGGCCGCCATCACGTCGGGCCGCGCGCGGTCAAGAAACAGATGCACCCCCGCCGCGCCCTGCGCCAGGCAATGCGCCGCAAAGGCCACCAGCAGGTCGCGCGGTTCGTCCACCAGTGCCGCCACGCCCCAGTCCGCCATCCGCACCTTTCCGGTTACCCCGCCCGGTTGCCCGCATGTCGCGGCGATAGGCACGGCCCCGCGCGGTGTCAACGCAGGCCCGGCGCCACCGTCGCGAATCATTGGCGATGCGCCGGGAATCGAGGTTGTGATCACACTTTTTCTGGCTGTGATCACATATGCCCGATTTCCGCGCCAAAACGCCGCCCCGGTGCAGAAGGCGTTTTGCAACTGCGCAATTTCGTGTCACTCCGCCCCCGAAGACAGCCAGCACGAGGCGGCGCATCCCATGAACATCCACGAATATCAGGCCAAGGCGCTTCTGCGCAGCTATGGCATCCCCGTGTCCGACGGTCGCATCGTGCTTCGCGCGGAAGAGGCCAAGACGGCGGCGGGCGAACTCGACGGGCCTCTGTGGGTCGTCAAGGCGCAGATCCACGCGGGCGGTCGCGGCAAGGGCCATTTCAAGGAACCCGAGGCGGGCGAGAAGGGCGGCGTGCGACTGGCGCGTTCGGTGGGCGAGGCGGCCGAGTTCGCGCGCCAGATGCTCGGACGCACGCTGGTCACCATCCAGACGGGCCCCGCGGGCAAGCAGGTCAACCGCGTCTACATCGAGGACGGCAGCGACATCGCGCGCGAGCTTTACCTCGCCCTGCTGATCGACCGGCAGACCAGCCGCATCTCCTTCGTCTGCTCGACCGAGGGCGGCATGTCGATCGAGGACGTGGCGCATGACACCCCCGAAAAGATCGTCAGCTTCACGGTCGATCCCGCCACCGGCCTGTCCGATTTCCACGGCCGCCGCGTCGCATTTGCGCTTGGCCTGACCGGCAACCAGGTCAAGCAATGCGTGGGGATCGTCAGGAACCTCTACCGGCTGTTCGTCGAGAAGGACATGGACATGCTGGAGATCAACCCCTTCGTGGTGATGAAGGACGGCAACCTGAAACTGCTGGACGCCAAGATGGGCTTCGACGGCAACGCGCTCTACCGCCATGCCGACATCATGGCGCTGAAGGACGAGACCGAGGAAGACCCCAAGGAACTCGCCGCGCAGAAGTTCGACCTGAACTACATCGCGCTGGACGGCGAGATCGGCTGCATGGTGAACGGCGCCGGGCTGGCCATGGCCACGATGGACATCATCAAGCTCTACGGCGCCGAACCCGCGAACTTCCTCGACGTGGGCGGCGGCGCGACCAAGGAGAAGGTGACCGAAGCCTTCAAGATCATCACCAGCGACCCCAACGTGAAGGGCATCCTGGTGAACATCTTCGGCGGCATCATGCGCTGCGACATCATCGCGGAAGGCATCATCGCGGCGGTCAAGGAAGTGGGCCTTCAGGTGCCGCTGGTCGTGCGTCTGGAAGGCACCAACGTCGATCTCGGCAAGAAGATCATCGCCGAGTCGGGCCTGAACGTGATCGCAGGCGACGACCTGGCTGATGCGGCGCAGAAGATCGTCAAGGCGGTGAAGGGCTAGGCCCGCGGGGCGCGGCCCCGCCCGCCCCGCATGTGCCGCGCCGAACCCAACCCCAGGGAGAGACAGATGGCCCTCGTCGCCATGCAAGCCTCAAGCGATATCCACCCGGGCAGGTGCACCGGCGGCTACGGGCCGGCGTCGCGCGTCGGCGCGATGCTGGAACGGATCTGACGCGATGCGGCGCGCCCTTCTTGCCCTGATCCTTTCCGCGGCACCCGTTCTGGCGGAAACCCCCGGCCCCGCCGTGATTGTCGAACTGTTGCGGGACGAGACGCCCGAGGCGCGGCTGGCTGGCGCGATCCTCGCCTGCGCCGAGATCGTCTATGATCCCGCCATCGCCGAGGGCCTGTTCATCGACGGGGCCTGGGAGGCCGCCGATGCCGAGTTCGAGGGCACGGCGGAATACTGGACCGATGGGCTCTGGGCGATGCACTGGCACGAACCCGGCTTCTGCATGGTCGAAACCGATGCCATGGGCACCGAGGCCGCGCTTGGCGTCATCCTTGCGGCGACGGAAGACTGGCCCGGGATGCAGATCCTCGGCACCGACGGCGAGGAATGCGCCGTGATCGACCTCGGGCAGGGCACGCTCCTGCAACTGACCGGCGAGGGGCAGGACCCCGCCTGCACCAGCGAAACCGGCGCCGCGCTCCGCTTCACCATTGGCGACACCTAAAGACTCCGGCCCCCCGGGGCCCCCTATCAGGACAGAAAGACCATGGCCGTCCTCGTCAACGAACACACCAAAGTCATCTGCCAGGGTTTCACCGGCAGCCAGGGCACGTTCCATTCGGAACAGGCCATCGCCTACGGCACCCGGATGGTCGGCGGCGTGACCCCCGGAAAGGGGGGCACCACGCACCTCGACCTTCCGGTGTTCGACTCGGTGCACGAGGCGGTGGCCCGCACCGGCGCCGATGCCACGGCGATCTACGTGCCGCCGCCCTTCGCCGCCGACTCGATCCTCGAGGCCATCGACGCGGAAATTCCGCTGATCGTCTGCATCACCGAAGGCATCCCGGTGCTCGACATGATGAAGGTCAAGCGCGCGATCCTGAATTCCAGGTCGCGCCTGATCGGGCCGAACTGCCCGGGCGTCATCACGCCGGGCGCCTGCAAGATCGGCATCATGCCGGGCCATATCCACCGGCGCGGCAAGGTGGGGGTTGTGTCGCGTTCCGGCACCCTTACCTATGAGGCTGTGAAACAGACCAGCGATCTGGGCCTCGGCCAGTCCTCGGCCGTGGGCATCGGCGGTGACCCGATCAAGGGGACCGAGCATATCGACGTGCTCGAGATGTTCCTGGCCGACCCCGAAACCGAGGCGATCATCATGATCGGCGAAATCGGCGGCTCGGCCGAAGAGGACGCGGCGCAGTTCCTCGCGGACGAACGCAAGAAGGGCCGCTGGAAGCCCACCGCCGGTTTCATCGCGGGCCGCACGGCACCCAAGGGCCGCCGCATGGGCCATGCGGGCGCCATCGTCGCGGGTGGCAAGGGCGACGCCGAGTCGAAGATCGAGGCGATGAAGGCCGCAGGCATCGTGGTCGCCGAAAGCCCCGCGCATCTGGGGCAGGCGGTGCAGGCGGCGATCAAGGGCTGACGGACCGGCACGCGCAGGGGAGGCAAGGCGCATGGACGACCGCACCGACCAGCCATCCGACCGACCGTCGCGCGCGGCGCTCGCCGCGTTCGGCGCCCTGTTCCTCGCGCTTGGCGTTGCTTTTGCCCAGACGCTCGCCCATGCGGAACCGAACGCCCGCTGGATCGCGGCGGGCGCCGGAGTGCTGATCCATGCCCGTCCCTGAGACGCTTGGCGCCCCCGGTGCGGGCCTCTGGCTCCGCCACAGGTTGGCAACCAGTCCTGCCGGGCCGCTGTTCGACCGGCTTCACCGGATGCTGGGCTTCGGGCAGACATGGCGGCATCCCGAACTCGGCCTGCTGCGGCAGGAAGCCATCCTGATGCCGAAGGTCCTGGCCCGGCTGATCCGGCCCGACTGGAACACCGCGGACGTGGGCGCGCATGTCGGTTCGTTCACCGCGCTTCTGGCGCGGCTTGCGCCCGGGGGGCGCCTGTTCGCGGTCGAGGCAGTGCCGCAGAAGGCCGCGCTCCTGGCCCGCCGGTTCCCCCGCGCGCAGGTCTTTGCCGAGGCGGCAAGCGACACGCCCGGCCCGGTGATGTTCCATGTCAACACCGCCAACCCCGGCTTCTCCTCGCTGGCCGACCGCGCCAGCCGGGGCGCCACCCGTGCCATCACCGTTCCCGCCCGCCGCCTGGACGACATGATTCCCCGGGACGTGCCGCTGCATTTCCTGAAGATCGACGTCGAGGGCTTCGAATACCCCGCCCTGCGCGGCGCCGCGCGCATCCTGTCGCGCGACCGGCCCGTGATCCTGTTCGAGGCGGGCGCCGCCCGCGACCCCGACCTTGCGATGGCCGACTACCCCGCGCTGTTCGCCTGGCTGACGGACGAGATGGCCTATGACATCCGCGCCGTCTTCGACATGCATTACAACCGCCCGCCGATCACCGCCGAAACCTTCGCGCTGTATCGCGAGTATCCGTTCCTCGCCTTCAACTACCTCGCCACGCCGCGCCCCGCGGCCACCGCGAACAGGGAGCCCGCCCGATGACCGAACAGACCCCCAACGCCGCCTTCCGCGCCTCGACCTTCATGGATGGCGCCAATGCCGACTACATCGACCAGTTGCAGGCCCGCCATGCGGCCGACCCGAACTCGGTCGAGCCCGGATGGGCCGAATACTTCCGCAGCCTCGGAGAGACCGAGGTGGATGCGCAGCGCGCGGCGCGGGGCCCGTCATGGGCGCGGAATGACTGGCCGCCGGCGCCCGGCGATGACCTGACCGCCGCGCTGACCGGCGAATGGCCGCAGGCCCCCGCGAAAGAGGGCCGCGCCGCCGCGCAGAAGATCGCCGCCAAGGCCGCCGAGGGCGGGGTCGCCCTGACCGACGACCAGATCAAGCGCGCCGTTCTCGACAGCATCCGCGCGCTGATGATCATCCGCGCCTATCGTATCCGTGGCCATCTGGCCGCCGATCTCGACCCGCTCGGGCTTCGCGAGGACACCAACCACCCCGAGCTGGACCCGCGGTCCTACGGCTTTGCCGAGGCCGACATGGACCGCCCGATCTTCATCGACAACGTGCTGGGCCTGACCCATGCCAGCATGCGCCAGATCGTCGAGATCGTGAAACGCACCTACTGCGGCACCTTCGCGCTGCAATACATGCACATCTCGAACCCCGAGCAGGCCGCCTGGCTTAAGGAGCGGATCGAGGGTCTGGGCAAGGAAATCCAGTTCACCCGCCAGGGCCGCCGCGCCATCCTGAACAAGCTTGTCGAGGCCGAGGGCTTCGAGAAGTTCCTTCATGTCAAGTACATGGGAACGAAGCGCTTCGGCCTTGACGGCGGCGAAAGCCTGATCCCCGCGATGGAACAGATCATCAAGCGCGGCGGCAATCTGGGCGTGCGCGACGTGGTCATCGGCATGCCCCACCGCGGCCGCCTGTCGGTGCTGGCCAACGTCATGCAGAAACCCTACCGGGCGATCTTCCACGAATTCCAGGGCGGCAGCTACAAGCCCGAGGATGTCGACGGCTCGGGTGACGTGAAGTACCACCTCGGCGCCTCGTCCGACCGCACCTTCGACGACAACACCGTCCACCTGTCGCTGACCGCCAACCCCAGCCACCTCGAGGCGGTGAACCCCGTGGTGCTGGGCAAGGTCCGCGCCAAGCAGGACCAGTACAACGACGCCGACCGCCACACGGTGCTGCCGATCCTGCTGCACGGCGACGCGGCCTTTGCGGGGCAGGGCGTGGTCGCCGAATGTTTCGGCCTGTCGGGGCTGAAGGGGCATCGCACCGGCGGCACCATCCATATCGTCGTGAACAACCAGATCGGCTTCACGACCGCGCCGCACTTCTCGCGCTCCAGCCCCTATCCGACCGACATCGCCCTGATGGTCGAGGCGCCGATCTTCCACGTCAACGGCGACGACCCCGAGGCGGTGGTGCATGCCGCCAAGGTGGCCACCGAATTCCGCCAGCAGTTCCACAAGGATGTGGTGATCGACATCTTCTGCTACCGCCGCTTCGGCCACAACGAGGGGGATGAACCCATGTTCACCAACCCCGCGATGTACACCCGCATCCGCAAGCAGAAGACGACGCTGCAGCTCTATACCGAACGGCTGGTGCGCGACGGCCTGATCCCCGAGGGCGAGATCGAGGACATGAAGGCCGCCTTCCAGGCCCGGCTGAACGAGGAATTCGAGCAGGGCAAGAACTTCCGCCCGAACAAGGCCGACTGGCTGGACGGCCGCTGGTCCGGCCTCGACCGCGAAAAGGAAGACTACCAGCCCGGCCAGACCGCCATTGCCCCCGAAACCATGGCCGAGGTGGGCGCCGCGCTGACCCGCGTGCCCGAGGGCTTCGACCTGCACAAGACCATCGGGCGCCAGCTCGAATCCAAGAAGGCGATGTTCGAATCCGGCCGCGGCTTCGACTGGGCCACGGCCGAGGCGCTGGCCTTCGGCTCGCTGGTGACCGAGGGCTTCCCCGTCCGCCTGGCCGGGCAGGACTGCACGCGCGGCACCTTCAGCCACCGCCATTCCGCCTTCATCGACCAGTCGACCGAGGAACGCTTCTACCCCCTCAACCACATCCGCGAGGGTCAGGCGCGGTATGAGGTGATCGACTCGATGCTGTCGGAATACGCCGTGCTCGGCTTCGAATACGGCTACAGCCTTGCCGAACCCAACGCCCTGGTGATGTGGGAGGCGCAGTTCGGCGACTTCGCCAATGGCGCGCAGATCATGTTCGACCAGTTCATCAACTCGGGCGAAAGCAAGTGGCTGCGCATGTCGGGCCTCGTCTGCCTCTTGCCGCACGGGTATGAGGGGCAGGGGCCCGAACACTCCTCGGCCCGGCCCGAACGCTTCCTGCAAATGTCGGCCAACGACAACTGGATCGTGGCGAACTGCTCGACCCCGGCCAACTACTTCCACATCCTGCGCCGCCAGGTTCACCGCAGCTTCCGCAAGCCGCTGATCCTGATGACGCCGAAATCCCTGCTGCGGCATCCGATGTGCATCTCGGACGCCGAGGATTTCACCACCGGCTCGACGTTCCACCGCGTGCTGTGGGACGATGCGCAGAAGGGCCATTCCGACCTGACGCTCAGGCCCGATGCCGAGATCCGACGTGTCGTCATCTGTTCGGGCAAGGTCTACTACGACCTTCTGGCCGAACGCGACAAGCGCGGCGCCGATGATGTCTACCTGCTGCGGCTCGAACAGTTCTATCCCTTCCCGGCGCTCAGCCTCGTGAAGGAACTGGAACGCTTCAAGGGCGCCGAGATGATCTGGTGCCAGGAGGAACCCAAGAACCAGGGCGGGTGGAGCTTTGTCGAGCCGAACCTCGAATGGGTTCTGACCCGCATCGGTGCCTCGCATTCCCGCGCCCGCTATGTGGGCCGGGCCGCCAGCGCCTCGCCCGCCACCGGCCTCGCCTCCCGCCACAAGGCGGAGCAGGACGCGCTGGTGAACGAAGCCCTGACCCTCGCCTGAAGAAGCATATGCCGGGCGCCCCCGGCCCAAGGAGTTGAGACATGACCGACGTGATGGTGCCCGCCCTGGGCGAAAGCGTGAGCGAGGCGACCGTGGCCACCTGGTTCAAGAAGCCGGGTGACGCCGTGGCGCAGGACGAGATGCTGTGCGAACTGGAAACCGACAAGGTGTCGGTCGAGGTGCCCGCGCCCGTCTCCGGCGTCCTGGCCGAGATTCTCGCGCCCGAAGGCACGACCGTGGCCGCCAATGCCCGCCTTGCCGTGATCACCGAGGGCGCCGCCGCCCCTGCACCGAAGAAGGCCGAACCCAAGGCGGCCGCGGCCGAGGCGGTGGGTTCGCCCGGCGCCGGGCCGGAAACCGTCGCGCCGCGCCGCGATGTCGAGGATGCGCCGGCCGCGAAAAAGGCGATGGCCGAGGCCGGGCTGAGCCGTGACCAGGTCACCGGCACCGGCCGCGACGGCCGCGTGATGAAAGAGGACGTGGCCGCCGCCAAGGCCGCGCCCGCCCCGGCCCCCGCCCCGGCGGCAGCGCCGATCCCCCGCGCCCCGGTCCCCGCCGATGACGCCGCGCGCGAGGAACGGGTCAAGATGACCCGCCTGCGCCAGACCATCGCGCGCCGCCTGAAGGACGCGCAGAACACCGCCGCAATGCTCACGACCTACAACGAGGCCGACATGAGCGGCATCATGGGCCTGCGCAACGAATACAAGGACGCCTTCGAGAAGAAGCACGGGGTCAAGATGGGCTTCATGTCCTTCTTCGTGAAGGCCTGCTGCCACGCGCTGAAGGAGGTGCCCGAGGTCAACGCCGAGATCGACGGCACCGACGTGATCTACAAGAACTACGTCCACATGGGCGTGGCCGTCGGCACCCCCTCGGGCCTCGTCGTCCCCGTCGTGCGCGACGCCGACCAGATGTCCTTTGCCGCCATCGAGAAGAAGATCGCCGAACTGGGCCTGCGCGCCCGCGACGGCAAGCTCTCCATGGCCGAGATGCAGGGCGGCAGCTTCACCATCTCGAACGGCGGCGTCTACGGCAGCCTGATGTCATCCCCCATCCTCAACCCCCCGCAGTCCGGCATCCTCGGCATGCACAAGATCCAGGACCGACCCGTGGTCGTCGGCGGCCAGATCGTGATCCGGCCCATGATGTATCTTGCGCTCAGCTACGACCACCGCATCGTGGACGGCAAGGGCGCGGTCACCTTCCTCGTCCGGGTGAAGGAGGCGCTTGAGGATCCGCGGCGGCTGCTGATGGATCTGTGAGTAGACGACCTCACCGGAATCAGTGCGCGACTGACCTATCTGCTTGAAGGCTATGCAGTCGAATGGGTGCGACAGGACAATGATCGGAACGTCACGATCAAATTCATTGGTGGACCCATCCTCTACGTCGACCTTGGCCACGACAAGGAGGCGCTGGAAGTCAGCGTTGTCACGGGTGATGCAGATGCGTCGTGGGAAGCGCGCGCTGACGGATGAGCCATTGCGTAGGGTGCGCTTCAGCGCACCACCACCCCGCGCCCAAGGTGCGCTGAAGCGCACCCTACCAGGGCCCTGCGAAACTTGAACTGGCAGAGGACATAGCAATGGCCAGAGAGGCGCAGCCATGACCCCCGAACTCACCGCCCTCGCCCTCGCGGGCCTCCTGCAGGCCGTGCAATACGTCCTGATGTCGGTGCCCGCGAACCTCGAACTCGGGTCGCGAAAAACCATGTCGCCCCGCGATCCCGACCGGCTGGGCAAGCCGCTGATCGAACAGGTCAGCCCCCGCACCGGCCGGCTGTTCCGCGCGCTCAACAATCACTTCGAGGGGCTGATCATGTTCACCCTCGCGGTGGTCGTCGTCACCCTGTCGGGCCAGTCCTCGGGCTTCACCGCCGTCTGCGCCTGGGCCTACCTCGCCGCCCGCATCCTCTATGTTCCCGCCTATGCCTTCGGCTGGGTGCCCTGGCGCTCGGTCATCTGGGCCGCGGGATTTCTCGCCACCGTGGCCATGATCCTGGCCACCCTGACATGACCGCGCGCGCCCGCCGGATGTCTGGACGCAAGCCAGACGCCTGCCAGACGCATGCCAGACCGTTAACCGAAAGGTAAGAACCATGGCCGACTTCGATACGATCATCCTTGGCGCGGGCCCCGGCGGCTATGTCTGCGCCATCCGCGCGGCGCAACTGGGCCAGAAGGTGGCCGTTGTCGAAGGCCGCGAAACGCTGGGCGGCACCTGCCTGAACGTCGGCTGCATCCCGTCGAAGGCGCTGCTGCACGCCACCCACCTCTTGCACGAAACCCATGAGAACTTTGAGAAAATGGGCCTGATGGGCGCCGCGCCCAAGGTCGACTGGTCGCGCATGCTGGCCTACAAGGACGAGGTGATCGGCCAGAACACCAAGGGCATCGAGTTTCTGTTCAAGAAGAACAAGGTGACCTGGCTGAAAGGCTGGGGCGCGATCCCCGCGCCCGGCCAGGTGAAGGTCGGGGATGAGGTTCACAACGCGAAAAACATCGTGATCGCAACGGGTTCGGAATCCGCCGCGCTGCCCGGCGTGACCGTGGACGAAACCGTCATTGTCACCTCCACCGGCGCGCTGGCGCTGAAATCCATCCCGAAACGGCTGGTGGTCATCGGCGCGGGCGTGATCGGCCTCGAAATGGGTTCGGTCTATGCCCGTCTGGGGGCCGAGGTGACGGTGGTCGAATACCTCGACCACATCACGCCGGGCATGGATGGCGAACTGTCCAAGAACCTGCAGAGAATCCTGTCGAAGCAGGGGCTCAAGTTCGTCCTGGGGGCAGCGGTGCAGGGTGCCGACGTGACCAAGGGCAAGGCCACCGTGCGCTACCGGCTGCGCAAGGACGACAGTGAGCACAGCCTGCAGGCCGATGCCGTTCTGGTGGCCACGGGCCGCAAACCCTATACGGCGGGTCTCGGCCTCGACGCGCTGGGGGTCGAGATGGGCCCCCGTGGCACGGTCAAGACCGATGATCACTTCTCGACCAATATCAAGGGCATATACGCCATCGGCGATGCCATCGCGGGGCCGATGCTGGCCCACAAGGCCGAAGACGAGGGCATGGCCCTGGCCGAGATCCTGGCGGGCAAGCATGGCCACGTTAACTACGGGGTAATCCCCGGCGTGATATACACCACGCCCGAGGCCGCCAATGTCGGCAAGACCGAGGAACAGCTGAAAGAGGAAGGTCGCGCCTACAAGATCGGGAAATTCCCTTTCATGGGCAACGCCCGCGCCAAGGCGGTGCATCAGGGCGAGGGTTTCGTGAAGATCATCGCCGACAAGGTCACTGACCGCATTCTGGGCGCGCATATCATCGGGCCGATGGCCGGTGACCTGATCCACGAGATCTGCGTCGCCATGGAGTTCGGCGCATCTGCACAGGATCTTGCGCTGACCTGCCACGCGCACCCCACATATAGTGAGGCTGTGCGCGAGGCGGCGCTGGCCTGCGGTGACGGTGCGATCCACGCATGACCGAGGGGCAGGCTGCCTTCTGGGCCGCCTACATGGCATCGGGCGCGGCGCCGCCCGATGCCGACGCCCGGTTCCATTCCGCCTTCGGGATCGGGGCGGGATCGGACGAGGGTGCAGATCTGGTGGTCTGCGGCAGCAAGACCGCAACATCTTCGCATCCGAAGGAATTCGGTGATCAGCCGCCCCCGAAACCCGGTGACCTGTCGATCCTCCTTGGCGCGGCCGGACGCCCCCGCGCGGTGGTCGAAACCCTGTCGATGACGCGCCTCTGCCTGAACGCGATGCCGCCGGATTTCATCGCGGCCTATGCCGAATGGCCCGACGCTGCCGCGTTCCGCGCCGGAATGCTGCAATGGTATCAGGCGCTTGACCCCGCCTTCACCGCCGACACGGCGCTGCTGTGCGAACGCTTCCGGGTGGTCTGGACGCCGTGAGCTATTCCGCCGCCACCGGCGCCCGGTCCACCAGCCCCACGATGTCCAGCATGATCCGGTTCAGCTCGAAATCCTTGGGCGTGTAGACCGCAGCGACACCCATCGCCCGCAGCCGCGCCGCATCCTCGTCGGGGATGATTCCGCCAACGATCACAGGCACCTGGCCCAGATCCGCCGCCCGCATCCGCTGCATCACCTCGGCGACCAGCGGCAGGTGCGAGCCCGACAGGATCGACAGGCCCAGCACATGCGCCTTCTGGTCCGCCGCCGCCGCCACGATCTCGGCCGGGGTCAGCCGGATGCCCTCGTAGGTGATGTCCATCCCGCAGTCCCGCGCCCGCGCCGCGATCTGTTCGGCGCCATTGGAATGGCCGTCAAGCCCCGGTTTTCCCACAAGGAACTTCAGCTGCCGCCCCAGCCGCGCCGAGACGTTCGACACCGCCTCGCGGATCGGCTCCAGCCCCTCGGTGCGGTTCGACGGGGCCTTCGAAACCCCGGTGGGCGCGCGGTACTGCCCGAAGGCGGCGCGCACCACGGCCCCCCATTCCCCCGTCGTGACACCCGCCTTCGCAGCCGCCACCGAAGCGGGCATGACATTCTCGCCGCTTGCGCAGGCCGCCCGCAGGCGTGCCAGCGCGGCCGCGACCGCCGCCGCGTCGCGGGTGGCCCGCCAGTTGGCAAGCCGTTGAACCTGTTCGGCTTCCGCCGCCGGATCGACGGTCATGATGGCATCCTCGCCGGTGGTCAGCGGCGAGGGTTCGGTCGAGGTGAAGCGGTTCACCCCCACCACCACCGTCTCGCCGCCCTCGATCCGGGCGATCCGCTCGGCATTGGCCTCGACCAGCCGCGCCTTCATGTAGTCGATCGCGGCCACCGCCCCGCCCATGCCGTCGATCACCGCAAGCTCGGCCCGGGCGCCGTCCTTCAACGCCGCGACCTTGCGGTCAACCGCCGGGTTGCCGTCAAAAAGGTCATCATATTCAAGCAGGTCGGTTTCATAGGCCAGAACCTGCTGCATCCGCAGCGACCATTGCTGATCCCATGGACGGGGCAGGCCGAGCGCCTCGTTCCAGGCCGGCAGCTGCACGGCCCGTGCCCGTGCCTTCCTGGACAGGGTGACGGCCAGCATTTCCAGAAGGATCCGGTAGACGTTGTTTTCCGGCTGCGGCTCGGTCAGGCCCAGCGAATTGACCTGCACGCCATAGCGGAACCGGCGATAGCGGGCATCCGCGACTCCGTAGCGTTCAAGGCAGATCTCGTCCCACAGGTCCACGAAGGCGCGCATCTTGCACATCTCGGTGACAAAGCGGATGCCGGCATTCACGAAAAAGCTGATCCGCCCGACCATCTCGGGGAAGTGCTGCGGCGCCACCTTGCGGCGCAGGTCGTCCAGCACCGCCTGGGCGGTGGCCAGTGCAAAGGCCAGTTCCTGTTCCGGCGTCGCGCCAGCCTCTTGCAGGTGGTACGAGCAGACGTTCATCGGGTTCCATTTCGGCAGGTGTTCCCGCGTCCAGGCCGCCACGTCGGTGATCATCCGCAGGCTGGGCTGCGGCGGGCAGATGTAGGTGCCGCGCGACAGGTATTCCTTGATGATGTCATTCTGCACCGTGCCCTGAAGTGCCGATATGTCGGCCCCCTGTTCCTCGGCCACCGCAACATACAGTGCCAGCAGCCAGGGCGCCGTGGCATTGATGGTCATCGAGGTGTTCATGCGGTCCAGCGGGATCGCATCGAACAGCAGCCGCATGTCACCCAGATGCGCCACCGGCACACCCACCTTGCCGACCTCGCCGCGCGCCAGTTCGTGATCGCTGTCATAGCCCGTCTGGGTCGGCAGGTCGAAGGCCACCGACAGCCCGGTCTGGCCCTTCGACAGGTTCGTGCGATAGAGCGCGTTCGATTTCGCGGCGGTCGAGTGCCCGGCATAGGTCCGGAACAGCCACGGGGCTTCCTTGGGTGCGGTCATCGGGGTCTCCGTGAATCGGCGCGCAATATCGTTTCGTCATCGCGCAGGTAGGCGACATTTCGTTCCGCTGTCAATCCGCTGCGCTGCGGCATGGCGGGATTTACCGGACGCCCGTGGCACCCTACGGTCGTCCCATGGCCGATACCGTCGAGATCCCCGTATGGCTGCTGGCTCTGGTGCTGATCCTCGCGATGGTGGCAACGCTGGACCGGGTGATCGGGCCGGGAATCCGGTGGTTCCTGCGGCGGCGGATGGAACGAGTGGTCGCCCGCCTGAACACCCGCCTCCAGCGGCCCATCGAGCCCTTCCGTCTGGCCCGACGCAAGGACATGGTCACGCGCCTGGCCTATGATCCCAAGGTGATGGAGGCGGTCGCCGAACATGCGGCGGAAACCGGCGCCCCCCCCGCGGTCGCCTTTGCCGAGGCCGAGGGCTATGCCCGCGAGATCGTGCCGGGCTTTTCCGCAAGCCTCTACTTCGGATTCGCCACGCGCGCGGCGCGGGCGCTTTCGCGGCTGCTCTATCGCGTCAGGATCGGGCAGGTGGACGAGGCCCTGGCCCAGATCGACCCCAAGGCCACCGTGATCTTCGTGATGAACCACCGGTCCAACATGGACTATGTGCTGATCACCTGGCTCGTGGCCGAGCGCACGACGCTGTCCTACGCGGTGGGCGAATGGGCCCGTGTCTGGCCACTGTCCCGTCTGATCCGCGCGATGGGGGCATTCTTCATCCGCCGCAACTCTCGCAATCCGCTGTATCGCAAGGTGCTGGCCCGCTACGTGCAGATCGCCACGGCCGAGGGGACGACGCAGGCGATGTTCCCCGAAGGTGGCCTGAGCCTGACGGGGCGGGTGGGCGATGCGCGGATGGGGTTGCTGCACTATATCCTGACGGGGTTCGATGCGCAGGGGCGCGATGTGGTGTTCGTGCCTGTGGGGCTGGCCTATGACCGGGTCCTGGAAGACCGCCTGCTGACCGAAGCGGCGGCGGCCGGCACGCGGCGGTTCCGGGCGCGACCGCTCACCATCGCCGCCTTCGTGGGCCGGATGCTCTGGCGGCGGATGCGCGGACGGTTTGCAGGGTTCGGCACGGTCGCAGCAGGCTTCGGCGCGCCGCTGTCGCTGCGCGGCTGGCTGTCCGCCACCCCCGACCGGTCGACCGAGGCGCTCGGGGCGGACCTGATGGCGCGCATCCGCCTTGCCGTGCCGGTTGTCCCGGTGCCGCTGGTGGCGGCGGCCCTGTCGTCCGGGCCGGTGCCGCGCGCCGGTCTGCCCGCCCGCGTCGCCGCCTTGGCCGAACGCCTTGCGGCCGAAGGCGCGGTGCTGCGCCTGCCTGCCGAAGACGTGGCCGGGGCGGGCCTTGTGCCGCTGGTCGCCCGTGGGATCGTGGCCGAAGGCGAGGGCGGTCTGATCCCGGCCGCGCCGGACCTTCTGGCCTTCTACGCCGCGCCGGTGCTGCAGCGCCTGGAGGACAATGCCGCAACGCGGCAGACATAAAATTACAAACCTGACCTGTGTTCTATTGCAATGTTGCGCGGCGATAGCTATCCCTGCTGCAACGCCGTCATGATTCTGCATTGCGGCATACACATTGGATGACAGGAGACCCGCATGGCACTGGACAACGCACCGGGAATCGTTCCCTACGAGGCCCCCGTGAAGGACCTCTACGCTCTGGGCGAGATGCCGCCGCTCGGCCATGTGCCGCGGCAGATGTATGCCTGGTCGATCCGGCGGGACCGGCACGGTCCACCCGAACAGGCGATGCAGGTCGAGGTTGTCGATACCTGGAAGATCGACTCGAACGAGGTGCTGGTGCTCGTGATGGCGGCGGGCGTCAACTACAACGGTGTCTGGGCGGGGCTTGGCGTGCCGATCAGCCCGTTTGACGGCCACAAGCAGCCCTATCACATCGCCGGATCGGATGCCTCGGGCATCGTCTGGGCAGTGGGCGACAAGGTCAAGCGCTGGAAGGTCGGCGACGAGGTGGTGATCCACTGCAACCAGGACGACGGCGACGACGAGGAATGCAACGGTGGCGACCCGATGTTCAGCCCCACCCAGCGGATCTGGGGCTATGAGACGCCGGACGGCAGCTTTGCCCAGTTCACCCGCGTGCAGGCGCAGCAGCTGATGCCCCGCCCGCGCCACCTGACCTGGGAGGAATCGGCCTGCTACACGCTGACGCTGGCGACGGCCTACCGGATGCTGTTCGGCCATGAACCGCATGACCTGAAGCCCGGCCAGAACGTGCTGGTCTGGGGGGCGTCCGGCGGGCTCGGCTCCTATGCGATCCAGCTCATCAACACGGCGGGCGCCAACGCGATCGGCGTCATCAGCGACGAGACGAAGCGCGATTTCGTCATGGGGCTCGGCGCCAAGGGCGTGATCAACCGCAACGACTTCAAGTGCTGGGGCCAGCTGCCCAAGGTGAACAGCCCCGAATACAACGACTGGCTGAAAGAGGCGCGCCGCTTCGGCAAGGCGATCTGGGACATCACCGGCAAGGGCGTGAACGTCGACATGGTCTTCGAACATCCGGGCGAGGCGACGTTTCCGGTGTCGTCGCTGGTGTGCAAGAAGGGCGGCATGGTCGTGATCTGCGCAGGCACCACCGGGTTCAACTGCACCTTCGACGTGCGCTACATGTGGATGCACCAGAAGCGCCTTCAGGGCAGCCACTTTGCCCATCTGAAGCAGGCCTCTGCCGCCAACAAGCTGATGGTCGAGCGGCGCCTCGATCCCTGCATGTCCGAGGTCTTTGCATGGGCCGAGATTCCGCAGGCCCATACGAAGATGTGGAAGAACCAGCACAAGCCCGGCAACATGGCCGTGCTCGTGCAGGCCCCCCGCACCGGCCTGCGCACCTTCGAGGACACGCTGGAGGCCAGCAGATCGGCCTGATCCGACGGGCGGCTGCCACAGTTTCGCGCAGCGTTGGCAAATTCTTGCTGTATCCGCCGTGGCAACGGACTGTCGCGGGGTATCGGGATACTCTCGGGCGGCGGTCGGGTTTAAGGTTAGCGCGGATTAACCCAATGCCCGCCCCGGGGGCGCGATGCGCCATGACTGGATCTTCGAGGTGCTGATGGACCTGCGCACCTACGCGCAGGCCAACGGCCTGCCTGCGCTGGCGGAGCAGGCCGAACATGCGATGCGCGTCGCCCGGGCCGAGATCGCGGCACTGGCCATCGGCGATGACACCGACGACTCCGGCGGCCACGGCGCGCCGCCCGGCGGTCGCCCGCACTGAGCCTGACCGCGCCGCATCCGCGTCGTCTGGCCTTGGCCGCAGGCTGCGGCTAGGGTGCCGCCATGCCGTTGCCCGCACTGCCGTTTTCCGAGGATCAGGCCGACGCCTGGGATCGCCTGGCCGAGGTGCTGCGCGATACCGGTGTCGATATCGACGACGGCACCACGTCGCCCGTGACCGAGGGGCGGGCCAGCGTGCTTGCCGTGGTCGGCAAGGCCGGGTCGGGCAAGACCATGTTGCTGGCCGCGCTCACCAAGGCGATGCAGGCTGCGGGCGTCGACATCGTCTCGGCCGACTGGGAGGGGCGCCGCCGCCGCGACCGGCGCACGCTGGCGGTGCTGGCGCCCACGAACAAGGCCGCGTCGGTGCTGCGCCTGCGCGGCGTGCCCGCGACCACGATCCACCGCATCCTCTACACCCCGGTCTACGATCCGCAGTACGAACGCATCGCCGAATGGCTGGCCGGCAACGGTCCGCGCCCGGTGGTCGAGGGCCTGACCGACCTGGCGCTTGACCGCGCGCATGCCTTCTACAGCCAGGTTGCCAGCATACCCGGCGCACTGGCGGCGGCCGGCCTTCGGGGGTCGGATTTCATCAAGGGCTGGAAGCGGCGCGAGGACCCGCTGGATGTGGGCTTTGTCGACGAAAGCTCGATGCTGGACGAACGCCAGTTCGATGACCTGCGCGAGATCTTCTCGACGCTGGTGCTGTTCGGCGATCCGGCCCAGCTGGCGCCCGTGGGCCAGTCGGGCGAGATGGTGTTCGACAGGCTTGCCCCCGCGCGTCGTCTGACCCTGTCGCGCATTCACCGGCAGGCCGAGGGCAACCCGATCCTCGATCTGGCACATGCGCTGGCGGGTGATATCGGGTTCGAGGAGTTCGAGCGCATGGTCGAACGTGCCGCCCGTGCCGACGATCGTGTCTGCGTGGCCGAACGGGTGGATGCGGGGCTGATGGCGCGGTCCCCGGTTCTGGTCTGGCGAAACAGCACGCGCATCCGCCTGATCACGGCGTTCCGCCTGGCCCATGGGGCACCCGACGACGCGCTTCTGCCGGGCGAGCCGCTGATCTGCGACGGGATCGAGCTGCCCCTGAAGCACCGGAAGAAGCGGATCGACCTCGAGGCGCGGGGGCTGATCAAGGGTGCGCAGACGATCTATCTCGGGCCGGGAAACCGCGAGGGATTCGCGCGGCTGCATGTCGTGGGGGCGGAAGAGCCGCAGGTTTCCGCCGCCGCCATCATCAAGATCGAGAAGCCGGACGAGGAGGAACCCTTCATCCCCTCGGCCGCGCGGATGGGGGCCGTGTTCCTGCATGGCGCGGCGGTGACGATCCACAAGGCGCAGGGGTCGCAGTGGGAAACCGTACAGGTCTTTGCCCCCGACCTGTGGGCCGCCGCGCAGGCCGGGCGCAGCGAGGCCGGGCTGCCCCTGTGGAAGCGGCTTGCCTATGTCGCGATCACGCGCGCCGAGAAGCGTCTGGTCTGGGTGGTGCGGAACCGCCTTGCGCGGCCGATCGAACCGCTGGGCGTGGATGACCTGCGGCGCGTTGCCCCGGCGGGTCTGGCGCTGGAGGAAGGACCGGCCGAAGCATAGCCCCTTTCGCCGACGCGCGGGCACGGCTAGGCTGCGCGCACAAGGAGCCCCCCGATGATCTGCGTTTTCGTCCAGTTCCGCTGCACCCCCGGCAAGACCTACGAGGTGGCGAACGCCATCTGGGACCGCGAGGTGGTCAGCGAGCTTTACTCGACATCCGGCGAATACGACCTGATTGCAAAGGTCTACATCCCGGCGGATCAGGATGTGGGGCACTTCCTGTCCGACCGGCTGTTCGACATCCCGGGCATCGTGCGCACGCTGACCACGATGACCTTCAAGGCATTCTGACAGCCGCGCCCGGCCGGTCACAACCAGCGGTCGCGTCCGGTGCCCACGGCCTCGGTCACCGAGGCAAAGCCCTCGCGCGCCAGGGCGGCATCGAGATCGCGCGCGATGCGTGCGGCCAGCGACAGGCCCTGATAGGCAAGCGCGGTGTAAAGCTGCACGGCAGTCGCCCCGGCGCGGATCTTCTGCAGCGCGTCTTCGCCCGAACCGATCCCGCCCACGCCGACCAGCGGCATGCGCCCGCCCGTCGCCACCGACAGCCGCGCCAGAACCCGGGTCGACCGCTCGAACAGCGGCGCCCCCGACAGGCCGCCCGCCTGCGCGGCATCGGGCGAGGTCAGGCCCTCGCGCGACAGCGTGGTGTTCGTGGCGATGATGGCATCGACCCCCGCCGTCTCCGCCACCCCGGCCACCGCCTCGATCTCGGCCGGGGACAGGTCGGGCGCGATCTTCAGGAACACCGGAATCGGGCGGGGCAGGGCGGCCCGCGCCGCCATGACCCCCGCCAGCAGCGCGGCAAGCGCATCGGCCCCCTGCAGGTCGCGCAGCCGTTCGGTGTTGGGGGACGACACGTTGACGGTGGCGAAATCGACATGGGGGCCGCAGGCTGCCAGCACCTGCGCAAAGTCACCCGCGCGGTCGGTGCTGTCCTTGTTGGCGCCAAGGTTCAGCCCCACGGGCACCGTGCTGCGCTGCCGGGCGGCCAGACGGGCGGCGATCGCCGTCGCGCCCTCGTTGTTGAAGCCGAACCGGTTGATCGCGGCGCGGTCCGCGCGCAGGCGGAACAGGCGCGGCTTCGGGTTGCCGGGTTGCGGGCGCGGCGTCGCGGCGCCAGCTTCGATCCAGCCGAAGCCGGCGCGCGACAGCGCGGCGATGGCGACCGCATTCTTGTCGAATCCCGCAGCCAGCCCCACCGGATTGCGCAACTCCATCCCCGCCAGCCGCACCGCCAGCCGGGGCGAGGTGACAGGACCGGGCAGCGGAACAAGCCCCGCGTTGAGCGCCCGCAGCGACAGGCCATGCGCCACCTCGGGGTCAAGCCGGTGCAGCAGCGTCAGCCCCGCACGTTCGACCAGGCTCACCGCTGGCTCTCGAACAGATGGCCTTCGGGAAAGATGTGGCCGCTGGCGCCCAGCGGCAGCGACTTGTCCCAGATCACGTCGTCCATGGCCAGCCGACGGTAGAGATGCGGGAACAGCGCGCCGCCGCGCGACGGTTCCCACCTCAGCGCGGCGCCCAGCTTGTCGGCATCCACCGCCACCAGCACCAGATCGCTTTCCGCGGCAAAGTGCCGGGCGGCAGTCTCGGCCACCTGCGCTGCGGTCGAGAAATGGATGTATCCGTCGGCCAGGTCCACCGGCGCGCCTGCCGTTTCGCCCGCGGCGGCGAAGGCATTCCATTCGGGACGGCGGAAGATCTTGAAGATCAGCATGGCCGCGTCATGCACCCGGACCGTTCGCGGGTCAATGCCCGCCATATTGCCCGTTCCGTCATCTGGCCTTCATCTGCGATGGTTACGCCCGACGCCAGACGTTGACTCGGACGCCGTGCAACAGAATTGTGTCAAGGCAAACCAGAACAGGGAGAACCGCCGATGCTGTTCCGTCTTCTTTCCACATCGGCCTTCGCGCTGGCCGCCGGTGCCGCGCAGGCCGACTATACGCTGCATGTCCTGCACATCAACGACCTGCACAGCCGGATCGAGCAGGTCAGCGCCTTCGGTTCTACCTGCGGGTCAAAGGATGCCGAGGAAAACAAGTGCTTCGGGGGCGTTGCACGGGTCGCCACCAAGATCAACGAACTGCGTGACGCGCTGCGGGCCGAGGGCAAGAACGTCATCGTCATCGACGCGGGCGACCAGTTCCAGGGCAGCCTGATGTACACGACCTACAAGGGCGCGGTCGAAGCCGAGATGATGCAGAAGATCGGTTTCGACGCGATGGCGGTCGGCAACCACGAATTCGACGACGGGCCCGAGGGCCTTGCGGCCTTCCTCGACATCGTGACCTTCCCGGTGATCTCGGGCAACATCGACGTCAGCCAGTCGAACGTGCTGGCGGGGCGCGTGCAGAACCATGTCGTCCTGGATGTCGGCGGCGAGAAGATCGGGCTGATCTCGGCGCTGGCCACCGACACGGTGGATACCTCAAGCCCCGGTCCGAACGTGATCTTCCAGGACGAGATCGACAGCCTGAAGGCCGATGTCGACACCCTGACGGGCGAAGGGGTGAACAAGATCATCGCGGTCACCCATGTCGGCTATCGCAAGGACATGGAAATCGCGGCAAAGGTGCCGGGGATCGATGCCGTGGTGGGCGGGCATTCCCACACCTACCTGTCGGCGACCGACCCCAAGCGCCAGGGGCCCTATCCGACCTGGGTCGATGCCGAATCGGGCGGGATCGTGCCGGTGGTCCAGGCCGGGGCCTATTCCGTCTACGTCGGGCATCTTGAACTGACCTTCGACGATGCGGGCGAACTGGTGTTTGCCGGTGGCGACACCATCGTCCTCGATGCCTCGGTCCCGCAGGACGAGGCCATCGAGGCCCGGATCAAGGAACTGGCCGGGCCGATCGAGGAACTGAAGGCGCGCGTGGTGGCCGAGGCGAGCGACGTGCTCGACGGCGAGCGCGGGACCTGCCGCCAGCAGGAATGCGCGATGGGCAACATCATCGCCGAGGCCATGCTCGACCGGGTCAAGGAACAGGGTGTTCAGATCGCGATTCAGAACGGCGGCGGGATTCGTGCCTCGATCGATGCCGGTCCGGTCACCATGGGCGAGGTGCTGACGGTGCTGCCGTTCCAGAACACGCTCTCGACCTTCCAGGTCAGCGGCGAGACCATCGTCAAGGCGCTGGAGAACGGTGTCAGCACGCTTGAGGACGGTGGCGGCCGCTTCCCGCAGGTGGCCGGGCTGAAGTACACCTTCGATCCCGCGGCGGAAAAGGGCGCTCGGGTGTCCGACGTCATGGTGAACGAGGGCGGCACCTGGGGACCGATCGATCCGGCCAAGGTCTATGGTGTCGTGTCGAATGACTACGTCCGCAAGGGCGGCGACGGCTACCGCATGTTCATTGACGCGGCGAATGCCTACGACTACGGCCCGGATCTGGCCGATGTCACGGCCGAATACATGGCCAAGTCGGGCCCGGTATCGCCCGCGCTCGACGGTCGCATCACCCGCAAGTGACGGGCTGACCGGCCGGACGGGGGCGCGCCGCATCGGCGCGCCCTTTCACTTTTCCGCGCAGGCTGTAACGATTGGCCGCGTCGCAACGTAAACAGCAAGGACCATCCATCGCCATGACGGGCGACCCCTTCGAGGACAGGCTTGCACCGCTATGGGCGGCGGCGCGGGGCGGCGATGCGGCGGCCTACCGGACGGCATTGGCGCTGATCGCCGGACGCCTGAGGGCATATTACGGGCGCAGGCTGGCGGGCCAGCCCGACGAGACGGAGGACCTGGTGCAGGAGACGCTTCTGGCCATTCACTTGAAGCGCGACACGCACGACCCGAACCTGCCGGTGTCGAACTGGCTGCATGCCATCGCGCGCTACCGGCTGACCGACCACTGGCGTCGGCAGGGGCGTCGCGGCACGGTCGAACTGGACGACAGCCTGCACGAGGCGCCCGAGACGTCCGAAGGGGTGCAGGCCGCCGTCGCCCGCCGCGATCTGGGCGTGCTGCTGCGCACGCTGCCCGACGCGCAGCGCGAGGCGATCGAACTGGTCAAGGTCGAGGGCTATTCGACCGAGGAGGCCGCCGCGCGGATGGGCATCACGGTGACGACGCTGAAGGTGCGCGTGCACCGCGGGTTGCAGCGTCTCATGGCCAGGGCAGGCGGAGGCGGGGCATGAAGACTGACGACCTGATCGCGATGCTTGCCACCGGGGCCGAGCCCGTCCGGTCCGCCGGCGACATGCGCAGGCTGCTGATGGGCCTGCCGCTGGCGCTTGGCGCCGCGGCGTTCGCGGTTGCGCTGTGGCTGGGGTTCCTGTCGCCCGGCCTCTGGGGGCCGAGTGCGACCCTGCCCAAGCTGATCTATGCGGCGGCGCTGTCCGGCTCGGGGCTGTGGCTGCTGCGGCGTCTGGGGCGACCCGGCGCGCCGGTGGCGGTTCCCGCAGCCATGGTCGCCACCGTGCTGGGCATCGCACTCGCGTCCGGCCTCGCGGACATGATGTCCACCGACGCGGGCGCGCGGTCCATGCGGCTGATGGGCAAGTCGGCGTCCCAATGCCCGCTGGCGATCCTGGCGCTTTCCCTTCCCGCGATGGCGGTGGCGATGGCCGCGGCCCGCCAGCTTGCGCCCGTGCGGCTGCGCCTTGCGGGGGCGGCGGCGGGCCTCGCCGCCGGCGGGCTGGCGGCCATGGCCTATGCGCTGGCCTGTACCGAAGGCGCCCCGGCCTTCATCGCGGTGTGGTACACGCTCGGCATGCTGCTGGCGGCCGGTCTGGGTGCGCTGATCGGCCCGCGCGCGCTGCGCTGGTAACGGCCGCCTCGCATCCGTTCACGGATGGTTCAGGGCACCCGTCCCGGTGTAACGCGACCGGTTTCACGAACGGATGACCCGGTGTCGCGCCCATCAGGGGCACGGCTTGCCAGGGCCCAAGGCCCGGCACGTACAATCGACCCAACGGGAGCCCCTCCATGACCCTTTCGACCACAGCCCGCCGCCTTGTCCTGTCGCTCGTCCTGCTCGCGCCGGTGTCCGCCATGGCGGCGGATGAACATTATCTGGCCGACGGGGTCGCCATCGGCGGCTATGACGCCGTGGCCTATCATACCGCAGGCATGCCCACGAAGGGCGACGCGATGTTCACCGCGACCTATCAGGGCGCGGCCTGGAACTTCGCCTCGGCCGAGAACCGCGACATGTTCATCGCCGATCCCGCGAAATACGCGCCCGCCTATGGCGGCTGGTGCTCGGCCGGTGCCTCGAAGGGCAAGAAGGTGCCGACCAGGCCGGAATTCTTCGCCATCGTCGATGGCCAGCTCTACCTGAACAGTTCCGAGGCCGCCCATTTCAACCTGTTCCTCAAGGATACGGCCGGCACGATCAGCAAGGGCGAGGGCAACTGGAAGCGCATCTTCGCGACCGAGGCCGACAGGCTCTGACACTGCCCTGCGGGGGCGGCACGCGCCGCCCTCGCAGCGCCCTTGATTTCTGCCGGTTCCGCAGGCATGTTGCCCCGATCGGCGACCGGGCCCCTCTGGCATGGGAATGCGGCCCCCCTGCGATGTCGGCGCCGCCCTTCCACCCGCCGCGCGGAAACCGTTTTCATGACACCCCGTCACCCGACCCCCGCCAGCGGGAGGGCTGCCCGATGAGCGGCCTCGCATCCCCGGTGGCGCGTCCCACGCTGTCCTATTTCACCTGGGCCTTCATCGTCACCGCCGCCGGTCTGGCGCTGGGGGCATTGCTGGGCTGGCAAAGCACGGGCACGCTGTCCGGCACGCTGTCGATCTTCTTCATCTGCACCGTTCTGGCGGTGCTGGAGATCAGCCTGTCCTTCGACAACGCCATCGTGAATGCCAACAAGCTCAAGGACATGCGCCCCGAATGGCAGCGCCGGTTCCTGACCTGGGGCATCCTGATCGCGGTGTTCGGCATGCGGATCGTGTTTCCGCTGCTGATCGTGGTGATCGCGGCGAACATCGGGCCCTGGCAGGCGATGGTCCTCGCGGCCACCCAGCCCGAGGAATACTCGCGCATCATGCACGACGCGCATCTGCCGATCGCGGCCTTCGGCGGCACGTTCCTGATGATGGTCGGGCTGACCTATTTCTTCGACCATGAAAAGGATGTGCACTGGGTCCGCTGGATCGAGGAAAAGATCGCCCGCTCGGCCACGATCCGGGGAATCGAGATCGGGATCGTGCTGCTGATCATGCTGGGCTTCTCGCGGCTGCTGCCGGCGGCCGAGGCCGAAGTCTTCGTGATGTCGGCGATCTACGGACTTCTGACCTTCCTGCTGGTCGAGATCCTCGGCGGCCTTCTGGACCAGAGCGACGAGGCGATGGGAACGGCGGCGCGCGGTGGCCTCGGGGCGTTCCTGTATCTCGAGGTGCTGGACGCCTCGTTCAGCTTTGACGGCGTGATCGGGGCCTTCGCACTGTCGCAGAACCTGTTCGTGATCGCCATCGGCCTGGGCATCGGCGCGATGTATGTGCGCTCGATGACCATCATGCTGGTCGAGCGCGGAACGCTGCAGCAGTTCCGCTATCTGGAACATGGCGCGTTCTACGCGATCCTCATCCTGTCGGTGATCATGTATGTCCAGACGCTCGTGCATATCCCCGAGGTGATCACCGGCCTTGGCGGCGCGGCGCTGATCGGCGTGTCGCTGTGGTCGTCGATCCGCTGGAACCGCGCGCGACCGGCCTGAACGGCGGCACTCCCCCGGCACGGCGCCCGACGGTGCCGCGTCTGCGGGTCCGATGGGCGCGGCTTCGGGATTGGAGCGGGCGGCGGTCTCCGGGCTTGAAAATCGAACCCTGAAGCTATCAGCCTTTTCCTATATTTCTCAAAAGCTTCCCAAGCGCTCCGCTTCCGGCTGGATAGTGCCTTGTGTGCCTGAGGTGTGGTAACATTGCGCCGACGAGGCAAGCGGTCATTCCCCGCGACTGGCCACGGACTCGCTGATCTCAGCCAAGATGCCCAAGACAAGGCCGCAGAACAGCAGGGCATAACCTTGGCTTAGAGACAGCTTGCTTTGAGCGGCGGCCTTCTGGGCAGAGTCGATACGGAAGGCCTCTGCCAAAGCGGTTTCGGTCCCGCCCCATCCAATTGCATAGCCTAGGACGATGGACATGAGCGCCACTACGGTCGCAATCCACGCGGCAATCCGTCCCGCTTTGGTGAAGAACATAAGGGCCTCCATTTCAATGCCTT
Source organism: Paracoccaceae bacterium (assembly GCA_019454225.1). Classification (NCBI taxonomy): domain Bacteria; kingdom Pseudomonadati; phylum Pseudomonadota; class Alphaproteobacteria; order Rhodobacterales; family Paracoccaceae; species Paracoccaceae bacterium. The sequence goes on from CP075370.1 coordinate 1,236,602, forward strand.
AGGTGTGTTGAACCACATAGCAAGACACTTGTCTGCGCCCTCGTTACAGGGGCCTTCCCGCCTTGCGTTGGGCTTCCTGCTCTTCATGCCACTCAGCCACGCTCTTGCAGAACAGGCCCAAGAACGGATTCCAGAGGATTGGCTCCGTCTGTCCGTTGGGCGTGAAGCTGCAGTGACCTTCGGCGTCGGCTGACCACGTCCCGATGATCTCGCCATCCTTGGTGATCACGTCTCCGCTTTCGCGGTCCCTGTCGCCGTATCCTTCAAGAGTTAAGTGCCAATGGTCCATGATCGAAACCTCGTCCTAATCCCCTCGGACCACGCCGGCGGTCGGCGTCCGCTTTGCTCCCTTCATCGCCTCCACGATCTCCACCGTCTCGACCGACACGCGGGTCACGCGGGCGACTAGGTCGGCGATACTGCCAACTGCCCGATTTGGTGCATTCAACTTGCTTCAAGACAAGTCCCATGTGGCCCCGCGTGTGCTCCAAAGCGCACCGGAACGGAACGCAAGTGTCGGAGGTCGTTGGGAAATATGGCCAAGAAGGGGGTCAAATGGAGCGGGCGGCGGGAATCGAACCCGCGTCTCTAGCTTGGAAGGCTAGGGTCTTACCATTACACAACGCCCGCGCCGGGCCGTCATACTAGGCTGCGGCGCCCGTCGCAAGATGTGCCAAGGGGCGCCGCCGCGATCAGGGCGAGGGTGGCGCCAGCGTCAGCGTGGTGCCCGCATACCATGCGGCGAGTGCCCGGATGTCGTCGTCGCTCAGGTCCGCCGCGATGCCGGTCATGATGTCATGCACCCGCTTGCCCGACCGGAACGCCTTGAGCTGCGTGTCGATGTACATGACGTTCTCACCTGCCAGGTTCGGCGCGTCCTCCATCGTCGCCATGCCGTCGGCACCGTGGCAGGCGGTGCAGGCCTCGGGGGCATCGGCCTCGGTCCGGCCCGCGGGCAGGCCCGCCGTGGGCACCTGCGCCGCGTACCAGGCGGCCAGGTTGCCGATCGCCTCGTCGGTCAGCCCCTTTGCCACGACGCTCATCATCTCGTGCTCGCGCGCGCCCGACCGGAACGCGGCAAGCTGGCGCGACAGGTAGCCCGCCGGTTCGCCCCCGATATGCGGGGCGATCGGAATGCGCGCCATTCCGTCAAGCCCGTGGCAGGTGCGGCACTGGCCCGCCAGAACCCTGCCCGCCGCAGGATCACCCGCCGGAACCTCGGCCAGCCCCGCAAGGGCCGCAAGGTGGGCGAGGACAACCCCGCCCACCAGATGCGCAAGACGCCGCATCAGTTCCCCTCGTACCAGATGCGGTACAGCGCGCCCGCCAGGTCGTCCGACACGATGATCGACCCGTCACGCAGCTGCGCCACATCCATCGGGCGGCCCAGATACTCGCCGTTCTCGTCCAGCCAGCCCTCGGCAAAGGGCTCCATCGTTGCCGTGCCATCCTCGCCGATGAAGGTGACCATCACCCGCGCCCCCACCGGCGTCGTGCGGTTCCACGATCCGTGCTGGGCCGAGAAGATCGCGTTCTTGTACTTCGCCGGGAACATGTTGCCGGTATAGAACGACATCCCCAGATCGGCGGCATGCGCCACCGTCTCGACCACCGGATGCACCACCTCCACCGGCACCTCCTGCCCGGCGTATTCGTTGGTGCGCACGGTGCCGCCGCCATACCAGGGATGGCCGAAGTGCTGGCCCGCCGCGGTCTGGCGGTTCAGTTCGCCCGGCGGGATGTCGTCGCCCATCCCGTCCACCTGGTTGTCGGTCCACCACAGCTCGCCCGTCACCGGGTGAAAGTCGTGGCCGACCGAGTTGCGCACCCCGTAGGTATAGACCTCGCGCCCCGTGCCATCCAGGTTCATCCGGATGATGCCGCCGATGCCATGGCGGTTGTACAGGTCCAGCTTCTCCGGCGGGGCCACGTTGAAGGGCTGGCCCAGCGAGATATAGATCTTGTTGTCCGGTCCGATCCGGCAGACCCGGGCGGTGTGGTTGAACGACTCCTCCTCGACCGGGATCAGGTCACCCTTGGCCACCAGGTTGAACGCCGCGACATCGGGGCTTTCGTAGAAGAACTCGGCCGCCGGGAACAGCAGCACCCGGTTCTGCTCGGCGATGTACAGGAATCCGTCCTTCGAGAAGCACGGCCCGTTCGGGATCGAGAAGGTCAGCGACGGCGCGAAGTTCTTCACCTCGTCCGCCACCCGGTCCTTGTTGCGGTCGGTGACCGCCCAGACCTTGTCCTTGCGCGTGCCGACAAAGGTCACGATCCCCTGCGGCCCCACCGCGATGGACCGCGCATCGGGCACCACGGCGTAGAGCCCGATCTTGAACCCCGGCGGCAGCGTGATGCGTTCGAGGTTCCTCTTGATCCCCTCGGCATAGTCGCCACCCTGCTCCACGAAGATGAATTCCGTGGTGCCGGTGGACTGGAAGTTCGACAGTTTCTCAAGATTGTCGGGAACGGCGGCGCCCTGTGCCAGCGCGCCACCCGCCGTCAGCGCAAGGGCCGCGACGGTGCCTGTCAGTCGATGCATGTTTTCCTCCCCATCATGATGGCCCGAAGCGTGCAGCAGCACACACCGGCCAGGCCGATGCGCAGCGGCTGCGCCGGTTTCGGGGTGCCGGGGCATGGCGGTTGGCAGCGTCGCAAACCCCCGGTATTGGTAAGGTTAGTGCACCAATTTACGCCGGGTCAACGGATTCTCGCCCCATGGTTGCGGGGATGTATACGACTTTGGTCGCAACTTGTGCATGACGCAGGCCGCCTGCGGCAGCGCAGGGCCTGTCGGCCTGTCCCGGGCCCCTAAAGGTGCTCGGCCTGCGGCATCCCCAGCACGTGGAACCCGCCATCGACGCGCACCACCTCGCCGGTCGTGAAGGCGCCGTAGTCCGAGGCCAGCCAGACGGCCGTGCCCCCCACCGCCTCCAGCGTCGCATTCGACCGCAGCGGTGCATTCGCCTCGGTATGGCGAAAGGTCGCGCGGGCCCCGCCGATCGCGGCTCCTGCCAGCGTCTTCATCGGGCCGGGGCTGATCGCGTTCACCCGGATCTTCTGCGGGCCAAGGTCATTGGCCAGATAGCGCACCGAGGATTCAAGCGCTGCCTTGGCCACGCCCATCACGTTGTAGTTCGGCGTCACCCGGTTCGATCCCTGAAAGGTCAGCGTCAGGCAGGTGCCGCCATCCGGCATCATGTCCGAGGCCCGGCGGCAGATGTCGATGAAGCTGAAGCAGGAAATCGTCAGCGAGTTCTTGAAGTTCGCCCGCGACGTGTTGATGAACCGGCCCGTCAGTTCGGCCTTGTCGGAATAGGCGATGGCGTGGACGATGAAATCCATCGTCCCCCAGCGGTCGCGCAGCGCCGCGAAACAGGCGTCCAGGCTGTCGTCGTCCGTCACGTCCACATCGACCAGCAGGTCCGATCCGACCGACGCCGCCAGCGGCTCCACCCGCTTGCCGAAGGCTTCGCCCTGATAGCTGAATGCCAGCTGGGCGCCCTCGTCGGCCATGGCCCGGGCAATGCCCCAGGCGATCGACCGTTCGTTGGCAACGCCCATGATCAGGCCGCGCTTGCCCTTCATCAGATCGGCCATGGCCGTTCCTCCTGCCCTGTCCCCGATCAGTCGCGGTACCTGCTCATCACCAGCGTCGCATTCGTCCCGCCGAAGCCGAAGCTGTTGGACAGCACGCCGTCGATCTCGACACCCTCGCGCAGCGTCGTCACGATTTCCTCGGGGCGCAGCGCGGGGTCCAGCGTGGTGACATTCGCCGACGCCGCGATGAAGCCCGCGTTCATCATGATCAGCGAATAGATGGCCTCATGCACCCCGGTTGCGCCCAGCGAATGCCCGGTCAGCGACTTGGTCGAGGCCACCGGCGGCGTCCTGCCGTCACCGAACACCCGGCGGATCGCCTCCATCTCGGTCACGTCGCCCACGGGGGTGCTGGTGCCATGGCTGTTGATATAGTCGATGCGCCGCCCCTCGGGCAGCGTCGACAGCGCCAGCCGCATCGACCGCTCGCCGCCCTCGCCCGACGGTGCGACCATGTCGTGCCCGTCCGACGTGGCACCATAGCCCGTCAGTTCGCCATAGATCCTCGCGCCCCGCGCCAGGGCATGCGAAAGCTCCTCCAGCACCACGACCCCGCCGCCGCCCGCAATCACGAACCCGTCGCGCGTGGCGTCATAGGTCCGGCTCGCCGTCTCGGGCGCGTCGTTGTACTTGCTGCTCATCGCGCCCATGGCGTCGAACAGGCAGGACAGTGTCCAGTCCAGTTCCTCGCCGCCGCCCGCGAACACGATGTCCTGCTTTCCCATCTGGATCAGCTCCGCGCCGTTGCCGATGCAATGCGCCGAGGTCGAGCAGGCCGAGGTGATGGAATAGTTCACGCCCTTGATCTTGAAGGGCGTCGCCAGGCAGGCCGAGGTGGTCGACGACATCCCCTTTGTCACGCCGAAGGGGCCGATGCGTTTCGGGCTGCCGGTCTCGCGCACGATGTTATGCGCCTTGAAAAAGCTTTTCGTGGACGGCCCGCCGGACCCCACGATGATCCCCGTGCGCTCGTTCGACACGTCGGCCGCATCCAGCCCGCTGTCTTCGATCGCCTGTTTCATCGCGATGAAGTTGTAGGCCGCGCCGTCGCCCATGAAGCGCAGGTCGCGCTTGTCGATATGGTCCTCCAGCACGATCTGCGGCTGGCCATGCACCCGCGACCGGAAGCCGTGCTCGGCATACTCCGGCGCAAAGACGATGCCTGACCTGCCGGCCCGCAGGCTGGTCTCGACTTCGGTGACGGTATTGCCGATGGGCGATACCACGCCCATTCCGGTGATCACGACGCGGCGCATGGCTTCTCCTTTCGCGTCACGAGGCCGACAGCGCGACCTTCATGTCCTTCACCTGATAGATGACCTCGCCGTCGGCTTCCACAATCCCGTCGGCAACGCCCATGGTCAGGCGGCGGGTGGTCAGGGCCTTGGTGAAATCGACCTTGTAGGTCAGCATCCTGCGGTCGGGCCGGACCATCCCGGTCAGCTTGACCTCGCCCACCCCCAGGGCATAGCCACGCCCCTGCCAGCCGCGCCAGCCCAGGTTGAACCCGGTCAGCTGCCACAGGCCGTCCAGCCCCAGGCATCCGGGCATGATCGGGTTGCCGGGAAAGTGGCAGGCAAAGAACCACAGGTCGGGCGTGATGTCGAACTCGGCCACCACATGGCCTTTGCCGTGCTCGCCCCGGTCCTCCGAAATGTCGGTGATCCGGTCCATCATCAGCATCGGCGGCTCGGGAAGCTGGGCGTTGCCGGGGCCGAACAGCTCGCCCCGCGCACATTTCAGAAGGTCGTCGCGGTCGAAACGTGTCGGAAAATCCGCCATATGGCGCGGTGCCTCCCCTTGCCCTGCCCTCGCTCCGGCCGCGCAATCACCGGCCTGTCACATCCTGTAACACCGCGCTTCGCCGGGGTGCAAGTGCGCCCCGCGCCGAGGTCAGAGCGGGCGGACCACCGGAAAGCCGTTCATGTCGTCGAACCGGCAGAACGCCGGGCGCGCAAGATCCAGAACCGGCAGCCGCCCGCGCATCTCCCGGGTCAGGCCGTCCAGCCGCGCGGCAAGCGCGGGCAGCGCCGCGCGCGGCAGCCAGCGGCGCACATAGGCCAGTGTCAGGTGAAGGCGATAGGTCGCATGATTGGCCCTGCGGATGCCCAGCCGGTCCGACAGCGCATCGCGCCAGGCGCGGGCCGCCGCCTCGTCCGCTGGCGTGACCCCCGCGAGCTGCAGGCCCATCGGCGTGACGGCGGTGATCGCCATGCGAAACGCGGGCAGCGCCGGAAACCCCTCCAGCCGCGCCGCCAGCGCCGCCGTCATCGTCTCGATGGGCGTGTCGGTCGGCAAGCCGGTTGCCCAGCCATCCGCATCCCGGGCGCTGTCGATCACGCCGTCGAACAGCGTCATGTGCCAGCTTGCGGGGGTGGTGAGGGCGAAATGGTCGGCATGGGGCAGGGCCATCAGCGCCGCGCGCAGGTCCAGCAGCGCCGCCTCGCTGGCCGATCCCGGGACAAGCTGGCAGATCACCGTATTCCCCGCCTCGGGCAGGAACCGCCCGGCCAGGTCGAACCGCCTGCCCAGATGGCGGTTCGGCGGATCGCCAGCCGGTGACACATGATCCTGCCAGTCCTGCACGGCCCCTCCTGTCACGCCCCGCCACGGCCGAATCGTGCCGATCCTGCCCATTCATCATGCAATCCGCCGCGCAACCCAACCCCGCCGCCGCCGCCGCGGCGCATGGGGCTGGCTATCGGCGACGATTGGCCCCATGTGCAGGATTGGCAGCGCGAACGGGTCGCGGCGCCGAAAGGCGGGCATCCATGCTGATCCGGTTCGGCCATCACATCACCATCCGCTGCGCGCAGCCGACGCCGCTGATCTGCCTGCTGACGCTGCATGACGAACGGCGCGACGATCTGGACCGGCAGGGGCCGGTGATCACCGACCCGCCGGTGCCGGTGTCGCGCTACCGCGACCTGTTCGGCAACACCTGCCTGCGGATGCTGGCGCCGCAGGGCGACTTCTCGATCCGGCAGGATTGCACCGTCCGCGACAGCGGCCTGCCCGATGCCCATCTGCCCGATGCCCGGGAAACCCCCATCGCCGACCTGCCCGACGAGACGCTGATCTACCTGCTCGGCAGCCGCTATTGCGAAACCGACCGCCTCAGCCAGACCGCCTGGAACCTGTTCGGCAACCTGCCGCCCGGCTGGGCGCGGGTGCAGGCGATCTGCGACTATGTGAAGGGGCACATCCGCTTCGACTACATGGCCGCCCGCGCCACCCGCACCGCCGGCGACGCCCAGGCCGAACGGGTCGGCGTCTGCCGCGACTTCGCCCATCTGGGCATCGCGCTCTGCCGCTGCATGAACATCCCGGCCCGTTATGTGAACGGCTATCTCGGCGACATCGGCGTGCCGGTGGTCGACCCGATGGACTTCTCGGCCTGGATGGAGGTCTGGCTCGACGGTCGATGGGTGACCTTCGATCCCCGCAACAACACGCGCCGGATCGGCCGGGTCAAGGTGTCCCACGGGCGCGATGCGGCGGATGTGCCGCTGGTGCATTCCTTCGGGCCGCACACGCTGCAGCGGTTCACCGTCTGGGCCTACGATCTGGCCGCGCCCCCGCCGAACCTGCCCGACTGATCCGGCCCCCGCGGGTCGCGCAGGGGCCGGACAAGGCCGTCAGAGCCCCGGCAGGATGTTCAGCACCGACCGCTGGCCGAAGGTCGTGCCGCGCTTGGCGCCAAAGGTGAACTTGCCGCCGATCTTCACGTAGCCCTCGCTGTCCGACAGGCCCAGCACCTCGGCACGCGCCGCGCCGATCTCGCCAAACACCTTGACGTTCGGCGTCACCGCGTAATCGCCGTTCAGGCTGTAGCGCGTGGCGTTCAGCGGGCCGACATCCATCTGGTCCAGCGACACGCCCACACCCAGCTGCTCGGTTGCCGCATAGCGCGTCGAAAGCCCGATCAGCGTCCCCGACACGCCCTGTTCCTCGCCCCGTCCGACATAGGCCTCGAACCCCGTGCGCCCGGCCATGTGGCCGAACTCGAAACCCACGAAATTCAGCGACTCGCCCGCCGCACGGTCAAGGCCCACGAACACCCCGGCCGACGTGTTCGCGTTCAGGTGATAGATGCCGTGCAGAACCCCGGTCGTCACCGTCTCGTCCGCGAAATTCAGGCGGCTGCCGCCCAGGTCGAACTGGACCGAGAAATCGCGGCTGAATCCGACCTCGACCGAACCCGCCAGCGAGGTTTTCGCAACGTCGCCATCCTCGGTGAATGCCGAGTGCGACAGGGTGATGCTGCCGCCGGTCACCTGCTGCGCCATCGCGCCCGGTGCGGCAACAACACATGCGGCCGCAACAGCGGCGCAAACGCGAACTCTCATGAACTGCTCCTGTAGATGCGCGGGCTTGTGCCCGTCTGGTCTGCCCGGGGTCCACATGACCCCGGCGCAGACCGTAACCCATGGTGCAGGCTTGCAAAACCAGATGCCGCGCAATTCCGCGCGAGCAGTAGGCGACGTGTTCGTCGCGCAACACCACCGGTTGATCGCCGGGCTTGCGGGCGCACGGGCAACCGGCGGGCAGCGGCCTGCGCCCGCCTCGCGCCATGCCGGTGCGTCGATGCGCGTTTCACCGGCATGGCCGCGTCACCTGGCCGGTCCGCGGGCGCTTTCGACAAATCCCGATTGAAACACGCGGGCTTCCTGCCCTATATTCCGGACATGGAGCCATTTGCCACGTCTGTTTCCGATACCGCCGCCGCGCGCGGCGAAACCTGGCTTGCGCAGGGCGGCCTGCGGCCGACGCGGCAGCGCGTGGCGCTTGCGGTGCTGCTGGTGGGCGACGGTCAGAACCGCCATGTCACCGCGGAAAGCCTTTATGCGGCAGCGGCCAACGCGGGCGAAAGCGTCAGCCTGGCGACCGTCTACAACACGCTGCGTGCGTTCTGCGACGCCGGGCTGATGCAGGAGGTCGTGGTCGACGGATCGAAAAGCTACTTCGACACCCGGATGGACGACCACCCCCATTTCTACTGGGAAGACAGCGCCACGCTGACCGACGCGCCGGCGGACGAACTGGAAATCGCGCGCCTGCCGCGCCCGCCTGCGGGAACCGAAATCGCGCGGGTCGATGTCGTGATCCGGCTGCGCCGGGCCTGACGCGGGATCCCCGCGCCGGTCGACCTGCGCCTCCGGATTGCGGTGCAATTCCTAACAGGTGGTTAATGACCCCTGTGCAACCCCTTGAAATCCCACATGCGGCCAGGCGTCCCACGGTGGGACGCCCCGTTGCCTGTCACGGCTTGACCGCCCGCAGATGCGTCGGGCAATGCTCTCCGCTGTCCAGAACCGGGATCATCCGGTCCCACAGCTCGATGTTGTGGTCCACGAAATCCTGCCCCACCGCTTCCGCCATGGCCGCGCCCTCGGTCCCCCGCAGCCGGTCGCGCTCGGCCCGCGCCGCCGTCCGGTACCAGGCGTTGCGGCTGACCGTCTCGATCGCCCCGAACCCCGCCGCCGCCATCGCGGCCGCATAGGTCCGCGCCGAGGCCATGCCGAAATCCAGGCCCTCCGCCGCGATATAGGCCGCCATCTCCGCCGATGGCTGGCCGTCATGCCCGATCAGCCAGTCCGACGCCAGGAACATCCCGCCCGGCCGCAGCACCCGGAACACCTCGGCCATCAGCGCGGCCTTGTCGGGGATGTGGACGATGGAATCCTTCGAGAACACCACGTCGAAACAGCCGGGCGGAAAGGGCAGGGGGCCGGGCGCCACCTTGGCCAGCCCGATGCGCCCCGCCAGCCCCGCCGCCGCGATCACCGCCCGCCCGCGCCCGATCACGCCGTCCTCGACGTCGATCCCGGTCACCCAGGCCGCCCCGTGATCGCGCGCCAGGCACAGGCTGACCCCGCCCGCGCCGCATCCGATGTCCAGCACCGACAGCCCGTCCAGCCGCCGCCCGTCCAGGATCCGCGCCACCTCTTCCGGTCCGCCGGGCGACAGGAACCCCTCGCCCCACAGCCCTTCCAGAAAACGGATCAGCCGGTCGTGATACAGTTCGTCCATCGGCGCCCCCATCTGCCCGGGTGGCAGGCTGCCACGGCGGCGGCGGCGGTTCAACGGCGGCGATGCCGGGCCCTATGCCGGGCGGTTCCCGGCCAGCCAGCGGTTCACCGCCTCGGCCGCCTGCACCGCCCCGGACCCCGAGGAATAGACCACTGTCAGCGGCAGCACCTCGGCCCGGCCGTCCACCCGCAGCGCGCAGCGCCGGGTGGTGGCGCCGCTGCCCCCGGTCGATCCCGTCTGCACCACCGCTGCCCGGATGTCGCGCAGCGCCACCGTTTCCTCGCGGGTCGCGCCGATCCTGACCTCGCGCCAGACCATCGCGCCCGCCGCCCGGTCGAAGATCGCGATCGAGCGGCGGATCAGCACGGCGCCGATCCCCCCGAACAGCGCCGCCCCGCCGAGCATTCCGACGGCCAGCCAGGGCGCTTCGGCCAGCGTCGTGATCGCGACGGCCACGAAGATCAGGACACCGCCAGCCATCGCGATGCCCATGACCCAGGGCCGGTCCTCCAGCACCAGGCGCTCGGGCGTGTCCTGCCGGACCCTCACACCGGCCCCAGCCAGCGCTGCACCGCCGCCACCGCCCGCGATGCCGGGCGGTAACCCAGATAGGCCGATCCCAGCGGCAGCGCCCCCTCGCGCAGCGACACCACGGCCAGCGCGCCGCGCGCGGCCCCCGGCTTCATCGTGTCGCGCCCGCGCGAAATCGTGGCGCCGGTGACCTGCGCCAGCGGCGCCCCGCGCCGCCGCGTCCCGGTCACCGTCCATTCCGTCACCTCGACCGTCCCGGCCCGCCGGTCGAACACCGCCCGGGCGGGCCGCACGAAGACCGCGAAGGCCACCGCGCACAGCACCGCCCCCGCCCCGATCATCAGCGTGCCGGGCAGGTCGCCCTCTGACCAGAGGGCCAGCGCGATCCGCGCGGTTCCCAGCGTCGCCACAGCCAGCCCCAGCCCCATCAGCCAGGGCCGGTGCACCAGCACCAGCCGCTCTGCCGTCTCCTCGATCACCCGCATCCGCCGTTCCCCCCGGACACATGCTGCGCGCGGGGGGCGGCCCGGTCAACCGGGGCGATCACCACGAATTGCCCTTTGATCCCGCGGCGCCCCGCGCTAACCCTGTGCCATCCGTCGCGGGAAGGGCCAACATGGGCTTCGACAACTGGGATGAGGTGCGCACCGCCTTTCAGGTCGCGCGCCTGGGCACCGTCTCGGGCGCGGCCGAGGTGCTGGGGGTCCACCATGCCACGGTGATCCGCCACATTGATGCGCTGGAAAAGCGGCTGGGCGTGCGGCTGTTCCAGCGTCATCCGCGCGGCTACACGCCGACCGAGGCGGGGCGGGATCTGCTGGCCGTGGCGCAGGTCACGCAGGAACAGTTCGCGCAGCTTGCAGGCCGCATCCGGGGGCAGGGCGAGTCGGTGACGGGCGAACTGGTCGTCACCTCGATCAGCGGGCTGGCGCCGATCCTGGCCCCGGTGCTGGCCAGTTTCCGTGCCGCGCATCCCGGGCTGATCGTCCGGTTCCTGTCCGACCTGCGGCTGTTCCGGCTGGACTTCGGCGAGGCGCATGTGGCGATCCGCGCCGGTGCCGCACCGTCCGAGCCCGACAACGTGGCGCAACCCTTCCTGCGGCTGCGCAACGCGCCTTACGCATCCACCGACTATGTCGCCGCGCGCGGCAAGCCCGCGACCGAGGCTGACCTGGCCGCCCATGACCTGGTGGGGGCCGACGACCCGCAAAGCCGGGCGCCCTTTTCCGTGTGGATGCGCGACCATCTGCCCGAAGACCGCGTGGTGTTCCGCGCCAGTGAACAGGCGGGGATCGAGGCCGCCGTCCGCGCGGGCGCCGGGATCGGCTTCATGCCGGTCTGGCAGGGCGATGCCGATCCCGCGCTCGTCCAGATCCTGCCGCCCCGGCCCGAATGGGATGCGCCGCTGTGGCTGGTCACCCATGTCGACCTGCACCGCACGCTGAAGGTGCAGCGGTTCCTTGCGCATCTGAAAGAGGCGGCGAAGGGCTGGCAGGGGCTGTGACATGACGGCGGCCCGCCTTGCCCGCCTGTCGGAGCCCGCGCGCGGGCATCTGGCCATGCTGGCCTTCTCGGGTCTCGTGGCGGGGTCGTTCAGCCTGGGCGCGCGGGCCGCGCCGCTGATCGATCCCGGCGCGCTGACGGCGCTGCGGTTCCTGCTGGCGGGGCTGATCGTGGGGGCGGCCGCCCTTGCCACCACGGGCATTCCCCGCAGCGCCTGGCGGGCGCCCTGGCGCTATGTGCTGCTTGGTGCGCTGCTCGCGGCCTATTTCGTGCTGATGTTCGAGGGGCTCAAGACGGCGACGCCGGTATCGGCCGCGGCCGTCTTCACGCTCACCCCGCCGATGGCGGGCCTGTTCGGCTGGCTGATGCTGCGGCAGGTGACGACACCGCGCATGGCGCTGGCCCTGGCGGCGGGCGGGGCAGGGGCGCTGTGGGTGATCTTTCGTGCCGACATCGCCGCGCTGATGGCGATGAACATCGGCCGGGGCGAGGTGGTGTATTTCTGGGGCTGCCTGGCCCACGCGGTCTATGCCCCGATGGTGCGATGGCTGAACCGGGGCGAACCGGCCATCGTGTTCACCTTCGGGATGATGGTGGCGGGCTTCGTGATGCTGACGCTGTGGTCATGGCCCGCGATCCGCGCGACCGACTGGTCCGCGCTGCCGCCCCTGGTCTGGATCACGCTGGTCTATGTGGCGGTCGCCGCATCGGCCATGACCTTCGTGCTGCTGCAATATGCGGCGCTGAGGCTGCCCTCGGCAAAGGTCATGGCCTATACCTATCTGGTGCCCTCGTGGGTGATCTTGTGGGAACTGGCCGCGGGCGGTGACGCCCCGCCGGTGGGCGTGCTGGCCGGTGTGGCGCTTACCGTCGCGGCACTGGGCCTGCTGCTGAAGGAAGAAACCGTCAAAACGCCAGAATCCCCGCGACAAACCGCGCCCATGTGATAGCGTCGCGTCCATCTCCGCACCCCCGGAATTTCCCGGCATAACGGCGGAAACGAGGAAACGGTCGTGCCGGTCTGGCCCGGAATTTCGCATGCCGTCGGGCGGTCGTTTCCGCCAAACCCAACCACACGCGCGGAGCACGCATCATGACGTCGATCCACAAGCTGGTCGATGACCGTCAGTTTCAATCGTTCATCATCGGGGTCATCCTGGTCAACGCGGCAATCCTGGGGCTGCTGACGCTGGACCTTTCACCGGGCCTGCGGAAATTCCTGGAGCTGCTCGACAACCTCTGCCTTGTCGTCTTCGTGGCCGAGATCGCGATGAAGCTGTTCGTCTACCGCGGGCAGTTCTTCCGCGATGGCTGGAACATCTTTGACGCGGTGGTCGTGGGGATCGCCCTGCTGCCCGCCACCGGGTCGCTCAGCGTGCTGCGGGCGCTTCGGGTGCTTCGGGTGCTGCGGCTGGCCACCGCCGTGCCCTCGATGCGGCGGGTGATCAACGGCATGTTCGCGGCATTGCCGGGCGGGGCCTCGATCGCGGGGATCCTGTTCATCATGTACTACGTCGGCGCCATCATCGGCGTGACGCTGTTCTCGAAGAACGTGCCGCAGTATTTCGGCGACATCGGCACCACCTTCTTCACGCTGTTCCAGCTGATGACGCTGGAAGGCTGGAACGGCATCGCCGACGAGGTGATCGTGCATCACCCGCGCGCATGGATCTTCTTTGTCTGCTTCATCATCTTCACCAACTTCACGACGCTGAACCTGCTGTTCGGCATCATCGTGGACGCGATGGAGAAGGCGAAGGAAGAAGAGGTGCGGGAAGAGATGGCGGTGCAGGGCGTCGAGGTGGAGGAAGTGTCGGACGGCCTGCGCCTTGCCAAGATCGAGGAAGACGTCAAGCACATCCGCGCCATGCTGGCCCGCATGGAAGCCGAGCGCATCGGCGCCTGACGCAGGGGCGCGGGCAGGCCCCCGAGGGGCTGCCCGCCACCGCACTCACGGCCGCATGTGCCGCGCCCGCGCGCCCCATTCGATCGCCGCCGCGTGCAGCCGGTCGACGCTCAGCTCGTGCCTGACCTCCTCCAGCATCCGCAGTTCGACCTCGCGCAGGCTGCCGTCCGCCGCCGCCACGTCGCAGGCCAGGGCATAGGCCGTCTCGTTCAGGTGGTCCGGCAGGCCGTCGCGCACCAGGCCGAACAGCGCCTCCAGCCCCTCCTCCTCCTCGAACAGGTCCATCACGACCTGGGTGATCTGGCGGAAGCGGTCCGGGTCATAGCCCTCGAACACCGGCAGGCTGCCGACGATCCGCTGGATCGCGACCAGTTCCGAGGTGCGGATCTGTTCATCCGACATCGACACCGCCACCATGATCGCAAGCAGCGCGTCCTGTGGGGTCATCGACGGGGGCGTGTCGGGCATCGGCGGCTCCTGTTGCGGCGTTGCGGCGGAGATTATTGACGCGCGCCCCCCCCGGCAATAGAGGACGACAGCCCCGAACCCCGGAAGGATGCGCCCCATGTCCGCCCTGCGCGACGCCGCGATGAAATCGAAAGCCTGGCCCTTCGAGGAAGCGCGCGCCATCCTGAAGCGATTTGGCGGCAAGGACCCGGCCAAGGGCCATGTCCTTTTCGAAACCGGCTACGGTCCCTCGGGTCTGCCGCATATCGGCACCTTCGGCGAGGTGGCCCGCACCACCATGATCCGCCGCGCCTTTGAGGTGATCAGCGACATTCCGACGCGGCTGATCTGTTTCTCGGACGATGTGGACGGGATGCGCAAGGTGCCCGACAACGTGCCCCGGCAAGAGATGCTGCGCCAGCACATGCAGAAGCCGCTGACGTCTGTCCCCGATCCCTATGGCGAGTTTGCAAGCTTCGGGCACCACAACAACGCCATGCTGCGCCGGTTCCTGGACACGTTCGGGTTCGAGTACGAATTCATCAGCGCAACCGACTTCTACCGCTCGGGCCGGTTCGACGACACGCTGCGGCTGGCCGCCGAACGCTACGATGCCATCATGAAGATCATGCTGGCCAGCCTGCGCGAGGAACGCCAGCAGACCTATTCCTGCTTCCTGCCCATCCACCCCGAAACCGGGCGTGTCCTGTATGTGCCGATCAAGCATGTCGATGCGCGGGACGCCACGATCACCTTCGATGACGAGACGGGCCGCGAATGGACGGTGCCGGTCACGGGCGGGCATTGCAAGCTGCAGTGGAAGCCCGATTTCGGCGCCCGCTGGGCCGCGCTGGGTGTCGATTTCGAGATGTATGGCAAGGACCATTCCACCAACACCCCGATCTATGACGGTATCTGCGAGGTGCTGGGGGGCCGGGCGCCCCATCACTTCACCTACGAGCTGTTCCTCGACGAGGCCGGCCAGAAGATCTCCAAGTCAAAGGGCAACGGCCTGACCATCGACGAATGGCTGACCTATGCGTCGACCGAAAGCCTGTCCTACTTCATGTACCAGAAGCCCAAGACGGCCAAGCGCCTGTGGTGGGACGTGATCCCCAAGGCGGTGGACGAATACCACCAGCAGCTCAGCGCCTATCCGGCGCAGGACGCCGACGCCCGGGTCAACAATCCGGTCTGGCACATCCATGGCGGCAATCCTCCCGCCTCCGGCATGGTGGTGTCCTTCGCGATGCTCCTGAACCTCGCGTCGGCGGCGGCGGCCGAGGACAAGGCGGTGCTCTGGGCCTTTCTGCGCAAATATGCGCTTGGCGCCACGCCCGAGGCGAACCCCGACCTGGATGCCGCGGCGGGCTATGCCGTGCGCTACTACAACGACAAGGTCCGGCCGACCAAGGCTTACCGGCTGCCTGACGACCGCGAACGCGCCGCGATCTCGGACCTGCGGGGGCGGCTTGCCGCCTGGGACGGGGCAGTGGCGGACGAGGCGTTGCAGAGCGTGGTCTATGCCGTCGGCAAGGACCACGGGTTCGAACCGCTGCGCGACTGGTTCCGCGCGCTCTACGAGGTGCTGCTGGGCGCCTCCGAAGGCCCGCGCTTCGGCGGCTTCGTGGCGCTCTACGGGCTGGCCGAGACGGTGGCCCTGATCGACCGGGCGCTTGCCGGGGAACTCGCCGCCGCCTGACCCGGCCGGCCCTAGCCTTCGCGCCAGACCCGCCACCAGTCCACGATGATGCCCGCCACCGCATCGGGGTCGGCGGCGTAAAGCCGCCCGCCCGCTTCGAACACCTTCGCCTCGATCTCGGATGACATCAGCCGTGCCTGCGCCCGGACCGCCATGGCCTCGGTCCCGGCCGCGCCCTCGGCGTCTGCGGTCAGGGCCTGGAACACCGCAAGATCGTGGTGTTCGCCCAGCCATTCGCCCAGATCGTCGGCAAGCGATTGCCACACCGCCACGGCATCGGGCCAGACGGGCGACAGCAGGCGGGTCTGGTACCACAGGTCCTTCGCCCGCTTGCGCCAGTCGTGCAGCGCCTCGACCTCGCGCGTGGCCCGGGCCTCCTGCATTGCCGAGGCGCCCCGGCGCAGGCTGCGCGCCAGCGATGCCTTCAGCACCGCCGCGCCCTTTCCCTTGACGCGCCATTCCGGCACCCGTTCCGCGACCCCCTGCAAGGCCGTGCGCGCCGCCTCGGCCGCTCCGGGCAGGTCTGCCCCCGCGCGTGCCGTCTCGACGCGCGCGGCAAGCATCGCCCGCAGCGGCCCATCGGCCCCGGGCGCCAGCCGGTCGTGCCACATCAGCATGACCTCGGCGTCGCGCACTGGCGAAAGCCCCCGCGCCGCGTCGCGCAGCACGGCAATCTCGTCGGTCGCCCGCGCCATGCCGGGCCGGACCAGCCGCAGCAGGCCGCGCAGTTTCTTGATGCGCTTGCGCAGGTCATGCACCCCCGCGGCATCGGGCGGCCCGGGGTCAAGCTGGGCAAGCGCGGCTGCGATCTCGGTGGCCGCGATGCGGCGCAGTCCGGCGGTCAGGTCAGCGTCGCGGCGGCGGAAGGCAAAGCTCATGCGGCGATCATAGGGGCGCCGCCTGCGACCCGCAAACGAAACGAGTCGCGGGCAGGACCACCATGAAACTTGATCCCCGGGCAGTTCGTTCTAGGCTTCATCCAAGGCCCCCCGAACACCGGAGCGTTCCGATGCGCCAGACCCTGCTCGCCGCCGCCTTCGTCCTGCTCGCCGCGCCGGCCCATTCACAGGGGGCCGATCGCGCGGGCATCGAATCGACCATCCTCGGCCAGATCGAGGCGTTCCGCGCCGACGATTTCGCCACGGCCTTCACCTTCGCCGCCCCGAACATCAAGGGCATCTTCCGCACGCCCGAGAATTTCGGCGCGATGGTCAGGAACGGCTATCCCATGGTCCATCGTCCCGGCAGCGTCCGCATGCTGGAACTGCGCGAGGTGGCAGGTGCCCTATGGCAGCGGGTCATGGTGACGGATGCCGAAGGGCGCACGCATCTGCTCGACTACCAGATGCTTGCCACCCCCGACGGCTGGCAGATCAACGGTGTGCAACTGCTCAAGGCGGCCGGGGTCGGCGCCTGAATCGCTTGACGCCGCCGGTGCGACCCGCTAGACGGCGCCGATGGAACGGGTATGGGGCTGCGTCCGGCGGCACAATACCCTGTTGAAACAAGGAATACGACGATGTCGCGCGTGTGCGAACTCAGTGGCAAGGGCCCGATGGTGGGCAACAACATCAGCCACGCCAACAACAAGACCAAGCGGCGCTTCCTGCCGAACCTGAACGAGGTCACGCTGATCTCGGACATCCTCGGCCAGTCGTTCAAGCTTCGGATCTCGGCGCATGCCCTGCGCACGGTCGATCACCGCGGCGGGCTTGACGGTTTCCTCGCCAAGGCGAAGGATGACGAACTGTCGCCCAAGGCGCTGAAGATCAAGCGCGACGTGGAAAAGGCGCAGACCGCCGCCTGATTGCCGGGCGCCGTAGCACCCGCAAGGCCCCGCCCCGGCGGGGTCTTTGTCATTTGCGCGGTTTTGTCCGCTTCACCCCGAGCCGCCAAGGCGCTATTCCAGCCGGATGATCTGGCGCTCCGCCCTGTCGCTCGTCCTGGCCGTCGTGCTGGCGCTCGTCTCGCAGACGGGCGCGGTGGCACGCGCGCAGGCGGGCGTGCCGGGGCTGGAGATGGTGCTGTGCACCGGATCGGGAACCGTCACCGTCACGCTGGACGCAGAAGGCAACCCCACCGGCCCCCGTCATCCCTGCCCCGATTGCCTGGCGGCCCTTGCCCCCTTCCTGCCACCCGCGGCCCCCGTGCTGCACCGCCCCGCCACCACCGGCCGCAGCATCCTGCCGCCGGGTCAGCCCGTCGCCATCCCGCGCCCCGCACCGGCGCCGCTGGCCCGTGCCCCGCCCCTGCGGGCCTGATCCCGCAATCCGATCAGTCCCAACCCGCCGACAGGAGCATTCCATGCTGTCCCGCATCCTTCCCGCCGCATTCGCGGCCCTTCTGGCCTTTCCCGCACTCGCCCATGACGGCGTCCACATCGAGAACGCCTATGCCCGCGTCGCCGCCTCCGGTTCGGGGGCGGTGTTCTTCGACATCGTCAACCACGCGGCCGAGGCCGACCGCCTGGTCGCCGCCGCCTCGGATGCTGCCGCCCGCGTCGAACTGCACACCCATGTGCAGGATGCGCAGGGCGTGATGCGCATGGTCGAGGTGAAGGACGGCATCCCGGTCGGCGCGAACGAGACGCGCAGCCTCATGCGCGGGGGCGACCACGTCATGCTGATGGGCCTGACGCGGCCGCTCAAGGACGGCGACGTGATATCGGTCACCCTGACCTTTGAGCGCGGCGAGGCGATCACCGTCGAGGTTCCGGTGGATAATGCCCGCAAGGCCGGCGACGGCGCGCATGGCCACGGTCACGGCGAGCAGTCGGGCCACAACATGCACAACCACCATGGCGCCCCGACGGCGGTCGACACGGCCGGCATGGCCGATGCCGATGCGATCGTTGCCGTCATGATGGCCCAGTTCGACCGCCCCGAGGCGCCCCTGAACGTTGGCCCCGTGACCGTCGAGGGCGTGCATGCGCTGGCCTCCTGGGCGCAGGATGACAAGGGCGGCCGCGCCCTGCTGCAACGGCGTGACGGGCAGTGGACCATCGTGCTGTGCGGTGGCGCCGACCTGCGCCTGCCGTCCTTCCTGACGCAGCACGGCGTCGGCCCCGCGGAACGGCTGGCGGCCGCCTTTGCCGGTGCCGAGGATGCGATGGGCAGCGAGAAGGTGGCGCTTTGGTCCTCCTTCGAAGGCATCGTGATGGTGGGCGGCGTCCATACCGGGCACTGAACGGCGCGGCGCGGGCGGCCGTCAGGGCCCCCGCGCCAGCACCTCGTCCACCCAGGCGGGCACGGTGACGCTCGCCGGTCCCAGGCGGCGATCGGCAAAGGCGCCATCCGCCCCGGTCGGCTCCATGTTGATCTCGACCGTATGCGCGCGGGCGTAGAAGTTCGCCCGCGCCACCAGCCCGGCGGCGGGCCATACCACCCCCGAGGTGCCGATCGACACAAAGACACCGCAGCCGCGCACGGCCTGCTCGATCTCGTCCATCATCTTCGGCTCCTCGCCGAACCAGACGATATCGGGCCGCGTCGCGGGGGCGCCGCAGGCGGGGCAGGGGTCGGTGGCCTGCATCACCGCCGGGGCCTGCCAGTCCGCCCCGCAACCGGTGCAGCGCGCGCGGTCCAGCCGCCCGTGCATGTGGATCACCCCGGTTGATCCGGCCTGTTCATGCAGCACGTCCACATTCTGCGTCACCAGCACCAGCCGCTCGCGCAGCGCGGCGCCCAGCCGCGCCAGTGCCAGATGCGCCGCATTGGGCCGCGCGCCCGCGGCATTCGCCCGACGCGCGTTGTAGAAATCGAGCACCTTCTGCGGATTGCGGGCAAACCCCTCGGGCGTCGCGACCTCGTTCAGGTCGTATTGCGACCATAGCCCGTCCCGGTCGCGGAACGTGCCCAGCCCGCTTTCCGCAGATACCCCCGCCCCCGTCAGAACGACGATCCGTTTCATCGCGCCACCGCACCTGCTATCACCGCGCCATGGCGCAGCGTATCCTGTTCGTCTGTCTCGGCAACATCTGTCGCTCGCCCACGGCCGAGGGCGTGTTCCGCACCATGGCCGCGCGCGCGGGCCTTGATGCCCAGGCCGACAGCGCAGGCACCGGCGGCTGGCATCGGGGTGAACCCCCGCATCCCGAAACGGTCGCGACCGCCGCCCGCCGGGGCTATGATCTGTCGTCGCTGCGCGCGCGGCAGGTCGTGGCGGCCGACTTCGGCCGGTTCGACCTGATCATTGCAATGGATGGGCAGAACCTGCGCGATCTGGCGCGGCTGGCGCCGCCCGGTGCCCCCGAACCACGCCTGCTGCTGCCCTATGCGCCGCAACTGTCCCGCAGCGATCTTCCCGACCCCTGGTACACCGGCGATTTCGAGGAAACGCTGGACCTTGTCGAAGCCGCCTGCGCGGGTCTGATCGACCGGCTGCGCTAGCACGGTGCCGGGGGTCCCGTCCGTGGGCTCAGCCCGCGCAGAACGCCTCGGCCGTCGTGCCGAAATTCTTGTAGCGCGTCCAGAACTCGTTGTCGGCGTCCGACTTCGACATGCGCACCTGCTGCGCGCGATCCGGGTCCTTGAAGAACTGCGCGGCCTTCCGCTGGTCGGACCCGCGCAGCGTCATGTCGGCGGCCTGCTGGATGCAGCCGCACATCGCGCGCGACACCGCCTTGCGGTCGGATGACAGACAGGCACGCTCGATCGGCCCTGCCATCGCCAGCGTCGCTGCAAACGGAACAATCAGGGTTGCCGCCGCAACGGCCAACACGGTTCTTTTCATCGGGATCGTCCTGCCTTGCCTCGATATCGCCAGTGCAGCGGTGCCGCAGCCGGTCTGGATTTGGCAACAATCATGCCGATTCTGGCAAGGATAATCAATCTTTCTGCGGCGCAGAACGGCGGCACTCCGCCCGATACAAGTCATGGTGGCCAACGTCCCGCACCGCCGCAACATGCTGCCCCCGAGGCCGCGTCGGCATGCCCGAATCGTGGTGACCGACGCATGGCCCGCCCGGCATGTGCCGCGCTCCGCGTCGGAATGGCGCAGTCATGAAGGCGTCGCTGGCTGGGCAAGGATTTGTTCAGGCCCGCCGTGCCGGCGCGTGGGTCCGTCCCGGATTTCATCAAGGGCGGAAGGCCCCTTTCCGGGCATGCGGCAACCGTCTATATCGCGCGGATGACCGAGCTTTCGCACATCCGCAACTTCTCCATCGTGGCGCACATCGACCACGGCAAATCCACGCTGGCCGACCGCCTGATCCAGCTGACGGGCACGGTCGCCGCGCGCGAGATGAAGGAGCAGATCCTCGACAGCATGGATATCGAGCGCGAGCGCGGCATCACCATCAAGGCCAACACCGTCCGCATCGAATATCCCGCGAAGGACGGCCAGACCTATATCCTGAACCTGATCGACACCCCTGGCCACGTCGACTTCGCCTATGAGGTCAGCCGCTCGATGCGCGCCGTCGAGGGCTCGCTGCTCGTGGTCGACGCATCGCAGGGGGTCGAGGCGCAGACGCTCGCCAATGTCTACCAGGCGCTCGACGCCGGGCACGAGATCGTGCCGGTGCTGAACAAGATCGACCTTCCCGCCGCCGAGCCCGACCGTGTCCGCCAACAGATCGAGGACGTGATCGGCCTGGACGCGTCGGATGCGGTGCTGATCTCGGCCAAGTCGGGCCTCGGCATTCCCGAGGTGCTCGAGGCCATCGTCACCCGCCTGCCCGCGCCGCAGGGCGACCGCGACGCGCCGCTCAAGGCCATGCTGGTGGATTCCTGGTACGATGCCTATCTCGGCGTCGTCGTGATGATCCGCGTCATGGACGGCGTGGTCCGCAAGGGCGACCGCATCAAGATGATGCAGACCGGCGCCGCCTACGGCATCGACCGCCTCGCCGTTCTCAAGCCCGAGATGCGCGACATCGCCGAGCTTGGCCCCGGCGAGATCGGCGTCTTCACCGCCTCGATCAAGCAGGTCCGCGACACCCGCGTCGGCGACACCATCACCCATGAACGCAAGCCCTGCACCACCGCCCTGCCGGGCTTCAAGCCCGCGCAGCCTGTGGTGTTCTGCGGTCTCTTCCCCGTCGATGCCGCCGATTTCGACGCCCTGCGCGACGCCATCGAGAAGCTCTCGCTCAACGACGCCTCCTTCAGTTCCGAGATGGAAACCTCTGCCGCGCTCGGCTTCGGCTTCCGCTGCGGCTTCCTGGGCCTCCTGCATCTTGAGGTCATCCGCGACCGGCTGGAACGCGAATATGACCTCGATCTCATCACCACCGCGCCCTCGGTGGTGTTCAAGCTGCACATGAAGTCGGGTCAGGTGGTCGAGCTGCACAATCCCGCCGACATGCCCGACGTGATGCTGATCGACCACATCCAGGAACCCCGGATCAAGGCCACCATCATGGTGCCCGACGAATACCTGGGCGACATCCTCAAGCTCTGCCAGGACCGGCGCGGCATCCAACTGAACCTCACCTATGCCGGGTCGCGCGCCATGGTCGAATACGACCTGCCGCTGGCCGAGGTGGTGTTCGACTTCTACGACCGGCTGAAATCGGTGACCAAGGGCTATGCCAGCTTCGACTACCAGCTTGCGGAGTACCGCGAGGACCATCTGGTCAAGATGTCGATTCTGGTGAACGAGGAACCTGTCGATGCCCTGTCGATGATGGTCCACCGCGACCGGGCCGAGATGCGCGGCCGCGCCATGGTGGAAAAGCTCAAGGACCTGATCCCCCGCCACATGTTCAAGATCCCGATCCAGGCCGCCATCGGAGGCCGCGTGATCGCGCGCGAGACGCTGTCGGCCATGCGCAAGGACGTTACCGCGAAATGCTACGGCGGCGACGCGACCCGGAAGAAGAAGCTTCTGGAGAAGCAGAAGGCCGGGAAGAAGCGGATGCGCCAGTTCGGGAAGGTCGAGATCCCGCAGGAGGCTTTCATCAGCGCGCTGAAGATGGATGGCTAGGCCGGGTGCCGTCGATCGCTCAGACCGCCAAGGGCGCGCCGGCAAGCTTGCAGTGAGCAGGGCGGGCCTGCTTGGGCTGTACCTGACTTCAGCACGCCGTCGCGCCGCCAGCAGACCCTGAAGGTCAACATCCCCTACCCGCCACACGGCAACTGCGCTTCATCGCCACAGTTGGATCACGTTTCTGTCGAAGTGTTGCGGTCTAGGAGACAAGATGGGGGATTAAGACATGACTATGCATCAATCCGGAACCGTCGTGCTGCTTGCCCATGCCGACGATCATCCGCCGAACTTCGCCCGCCTTGTCGCCGCGTTCCGGGCGATCCTTGCGCCCGTACACGGCAGGCAGCTGGAACTTGGCTGGGACTGCGACGATCTCGCCATGTTCGACCTGCCCACCGGCCGAATTGCGCTCGGGTGGGATGACAGGCCCGCGAATGGCAACTTGGCCTGTCTGCTGGTATCGGTCGCGCCCCGGCCGGACGTCGCGACCTGCGCCTCGCCCGTTGGCCACGAGGAGATGTGCGCGCAGTTGGTCAGGCGGCTGCACGAACGCCATCCGGCGCTGGCGATCCGCTGGCTTCAGGCCGCGGAGGCGCCACGCGCTGACCTGCCCGATGCCCTGCCCGACGGATTGCCGCCATCGCCGGGGGACCGCGCCGGTCCGGAACCCGATGTCTTGGTCGATCCGTTGCCACGCGCGGCGTCGGCGCAGGGCGGGGCAGAGGCCGCCAACGACCGTCCCGCACTGCCCGCCACGCGCAGCGCCGAGCTCGCACGGCTCAGGGAGGCGCTGTACCCAGCGAACCCCGAAGAACTGGTGCCCGCGCGCATGAACGCCAAGCTGCGGCTTGCTGCCCATGCGATGAATGCGACGCTGATCCTGGTATGGGCACCCCTGGGCGCCGCCGCGATGACCTACGCCATCCTGAGGGGCGAAGACATGAGGTTTTCGGCCCGGCTGGTGGTCCTGACCGGGTTGTTCGCGAGCGCCATCAACGCCCCGATGATCCAGCGGATGGCGGCGCTTGCGGGCGTCTGAAGGCATCGCGCTCCGACACGTCCGCAGGTTCGGGCAGGACGGCACCACCGGAAACACAACGCCCACTTCAGGTTTTGGGGCCAGCGTCGTGTGCAGCCCGAAGACCGGGAAGATCAGGATCTGCGGCAGGACCGCGCCGCCGCGGCCGAAGATGACGTTGGCGCCGGAACCGATCGGCGACACGTCGCGGGACTGCTTCCTCCGGCCACCTCATCCGCCGACCGGCAGTTCGGACGCCAGGGCTCACGGCGGATGCGCAGCCGCGAGGTGGACCACGCCATTGCCATAGGACCGAACCCCGTCCAGACGGTGGGCGGGGCAGTCCCCCATGGTCAACAGGATCGGCGACAACGGTCTGCACGCCTTCGTCGCGCGGACCCACGAGGCGGGAAAGGGTCGTGGCGCTCGTTTGTCATGGCACCTGTATCCTGCTGAGAACCCGGCTCACGAACGGCGAGCCACCGGTCAAGGGCAAGATCCGGGCACGCCATGCCTGTTCCGAGGAAGCATTTGCAGACCGGTCCGGCGGCATGAAGATCCAGCCCTTCTGGATCGAGGACGAGGCGACGGCGCTGCCCGCAACCATTTCGCGATGACCTCGATGTTCAAGGTCTTGGCGGTGCGCGACGGCAATTCGATCACCGGGGCGCCATGGCGGCAGCGCAAAAACCCATCGCAGGATGTAGAAATCGGGACGATTCCGATCGTCATGGGGTATCGGCGCCCATTTCGGGCGCTGCCAGACCCGAAAGGATACGGACCCCATGAACACCCTGTTTCCCGCCCTCATCGTCGCTGTCGCCGCGTCTGCAAGTTCCGTCGCCGCGCAAACCACTGACCGCTCCGTGCTGCAAACGCTGTCCGGAACGTTCCACAGCCCGGTCGTCGAGAACTGGTATGGCGGCCACGGCACCCGCGAGTTCGTCTTTGCCGACGGGCAGTGGAGCCTGACCTTCATCCATGCGCTCGACCCCGGAATGACGCAGCGCACGTTCCAGTTCCGCACCGGGGGCGCCTACGAGGTGCGAGAGGCATCCCGAACCGTGCCGGGGGCGTTCCACACGGTGTTTGACGAGGACTGGAAGCACCTTACGCTGCTGACCCCTGTGCCCGAAATCGCCGCCGCCATGGGCATTGGCGACTGCGGGCTGACGGTCAACCTCGAGGCCGACATCTCGGAAACCGGATGCGCGGCATGGCGGCCGGTGGCAGAATGCGGCGAAGACCACGACCTGCTTGCCCTGACGGTCGAGGGACTGCACTTCGGCGTGCGCCCGGCCGACAACGACCTGTGCACCGCCGACAGGACACCCGCCGCGCTGCTTCCCGCCGTTGTCGCCCGCTGAAAAGGACGCCCAGCCCATGCACTACATGATCCTGAACTACACGTCCCCGTCGGAGTACGCCGACGCCGATGCGGTCGCAGCGGCCGCCGCGGGCGAGGTCTGGAGCGCCTACACCCGCGCGCTGATCGAGGCCGGCGTCTTTGTCGGCGGCAACGCCCTGCATCCATCGCACACCGCCACCACGCTCCGCGTTCGGGGCGAGGTGCGCGATGTGCAGGACGGTCCCTATGCGGCCAGCAAGGAGCAGTTCGGCGGCTACTACATCATTGATGTCCCCGACCTCGACACCGCGCTCAACTGGGCCGCGCTGAACCCGGCGGCAACTTCCGGGGCCGTCGAGGTGCGCCCCGTCGTCATGCGCGGGGCAGCGTGAGCGCAGCCGACGAGATCGAGAAGGCGGCGCGCCTGTCGTATGGCAGGCTCGTCGCCATTCTCGCCACCCGAACCGGCGGGGTGTCCGACGCGATGGACGCCCTGTCGGACGCGGTCCTGCGTGCGCTGGAGACCTGGCCCGCACGCGGGATCCCTGACCGTCCCGAGGCATGGCTTATCGCGACCGCGCGGAACCGCGTCGCCGATGCCGGGCGTCAGTCGGCCCGGGCCGCCCGGGCCGCCGAAACCCTCGCCCTGCTGGAGGAGGAACGTGCCGAGATGGCACAGGCCGCAACCCCTGACCCGACGCTGAACCTGATGTTCGTCTGTGCGCATCCGGCCATCGAAGCCCGAATGCGCACGCCCTTGATGCTGCAACTGGTGTTGGGCCTCGACGCGCGGCGGATGGCAGGGGCGTTTCTGATCCCGCCCGGCACACTCGGCCAGCGGCTGACCCGGGCCCGGTCCAAAATCGAGGCGGCACGTATCGGCTATGCCGTTCCAGAGGGGCGCGACCTCGGGCCAAGGCTGACCCATGTGCTCGACGCCATCTATGTCGCCTTCACCGTGGGGATCGATGGCGAGGGGGCGGGCGATGTGAAATCCACCTCTCTGGCGCGCGAGGCCCTCTGGCTGGGCAGTCTTGTGGCGGCGCGGATGCCCGGCGCATCCGAAGCCCAGGCTCTGTTCGCGCTGATGCTCTACACCCAGGCACGGCGCCCGGCGCGCCTTGACGCGTCCGGCTGCCTCATACCCTTGGCGCAGCAGGACACGGCCCTGTGGGACGCGAGAATGCTGGACGACGCCGATCTGGCGTTGCGGCTGGCGGCCCGCAACCCGACGCTTGGCCGTTACCAGATCGAAGCCTCCATCGCCGCCGCCCACGCCGCCCGCCGACATGGGCAAAGGACCGATCAGCAGGCGATCACCGCGCTCTATCGCGGTCTAGTGGCGCTGCATCCGACCATCGGCGCCCGGGTTGGTTTGGCAGGAGCCCTCGCCGACGCCGGCGATTCTTCTGCCGCGCTGGCCGTACTGGACGCAGCCGATCCTGCCTTCGCACAGTCCTATCAGCCTTGGTGGGCGGTGCGCGCCCATGCTTTGAGCCGGACCGGCGATCCCGCCCTGGCGGCCGAGGCCTATGCCCGCGCCATGGCCCTGACCGCCGATCCGGCCATGCGCCGGTTCCTCGCCCGGCAGCGGGCTGCCCTGGCCTGTTGAAGTCCGAACGCGTCGCCGGTCCTGCGCCATGATGCCGGCCGTCAGATAGACAGCCACGCGGCCCGGCTTGCCGCCGCGGCTCCCGCTCTCCAGCCGGTTCACCATATCCACGACGTCCAAGTGGCGGTTGCGGGGCCACAGCGGCATCCGGCACAAGATCGCCCGCAACCCGCCGCAACCAACGCCGCCGCGACAGGTACCGCGTCCATCTGGCAAAACCCACGGGTCCGTCGCGCGGGGCAGCGTTCCACGCTTGACGCCTTGCATCGTCTTGCTACGTTGCGCCATGGAATTTTCCGATGGCGCGCGACGCCGATGACGGCCGCCCTCGCCACCAGATCGTCCAGCCTGTCATATTGCGCTTCTTTCACTCGGCATTTCAAACCATCGGGGGCATCATAATGGCCGGGAACGTCAAGATCGAACGGATACAGGAGGCCGAGGCGGCGATTACCGCCTTGTCTGGCGAAGAGTCCCGGATGCGGCAGATCTACCTTCAGGACGGCGTGATCGACGCCACTGAACAGGATGCGCTGGACCGCACCAAGGCCAAGATCGACAAGCTGCGCGGTGTGGTCGCCCAACTGCGTGCCGAGATCGAGGAAAACAAGCGTATCTGGGAAAGCCACGGCGCCGAATGGGCCGATCTTCAGGCCAAGGTCCAGGCGCTGCGCGATTTTGACCACCGCGATCTTGGCACCTTTGCCGACTCCGAAACCGCGATCAACCTGGCCACCGCCGATCAGCGCTGGCCCGATGCCACGGCCGAACTTCAGCAGGCCATGGCCAATATCGGACCAACGTGGGCGGATTACGAGGCGCAGATCGCCGCGCGGGCCGCATACGAACCCCTGCGCGCCGACCTGACAGGCCGGCTGACCACCGCCGATGGCGCCACGCCGCAGAACGGGACGATCACCGGCCGTCTGTCATCAATCCGGGGGAACCTGGGCGCGATGGATGCCGAGGCTGCCGCCCGGAACTACGTCGGTGCGCTTGACCTGCTGCGGATCGGCGTAGCCGAATTGACCACCGCTGAGACCGAGATCGAAGCCCTTCGGGTTGCCGAAGCCGCCTATCAGACCGCGCTGACCGCGCTTGCCCCGCGGATTCAGGCGGTCTCGACATCCCTGCCCATCGGGGCCGAGGCGCTGCAACATGAGATCATCGACGCCGAGTCTGCGATGACGGCCGCTGCCGGTGCGTCGGAGTTTGTCCAGGCGATGGAGAAGGCCGCCGAGCTGGAACGCGCGCTGACCGCCTATGAGACCGTGGTCGAGAATTTCGAGCTTTATCAGTCGCGGCTTGCGGCGATCCAGACCGAACTGGCCGAAGCCCTGGTCAGCGATCCGCGATGGACCTATCTGGAACCCATCCAGTCTGAAATGGCCGGTATCCAGACCGAGATGGAGGCCGCAGCCGCCGCGCATGACTACGCCAGGGCGGTGGTCCTGATCGCCGATCTTGAAGCGAAACTTGCCGAGTTCCACGCGGCGATTGCGGCGAAGAAGGCCGAATACGATGCCGCGCGCGGTGCATTCGACCACCTGATCAGCCACGTCGAACCCTGTACCTACCCGCTGGAGCCGCAGAAAACCGCCGTGCGCACGATCCTGAAGGACATGGAGAAAGCCGCAAGCGCGGAGGATTGGGACGCTGCCGTGAATGGCATCGGTGGCCTGGAAAAGGCGCTTGCCGATTTCCAGGCCGCGCATGATGCCCACGACGCCACGCTGCGCGCCAAGATCACCCCCGAACTGCCTGCCATGCGCACCGCCGCCGACGACAAGGGCAACGGCGAACTGTCCAGCGCCAAGATGCTGAAGAACGACATCGCTGCGCTGGACAAGGCGCTTGCCGGCAAGGATGACCTGACCGAGGCGGTCGAGATCATGGAGCGCGCCAGGAAACTTGCCACCGATCTGGAGAAGATCCGCAAGATCCGCGACCGGCTGGACAAGATGTTCGGGTCCGACACCGAGGCCGTCAAGATCGTGGATGAGTTGAAGAATGACAACACGCTGAAGGACCTGCCGATCGAGGCGCGCAACATGCTGATCGAAAAGCTGACAAAGAATGGACTGTTGAACAGCATCGCGCCCGACGAACAGAAGGCCGTGCAGGAGATCTGGCAATCAACCGCGAAACTCGACCCGGCTTACGAGGCGATGGACAAGAAAACCACCGACGGTATCGTGAAGAAGTTGCGCGACGATCCGAAAATCAAGAAATACGCCGCCGAATGGGCAACGATGGACCCGGCAGCGAAACAGGCCGCGATGAAGGACGTGGGTGCCATCATCGGCGGCCCGGACGGCTGGAACGTGGAAGGGTCGGAGAAGATCAACTTTACCGCGCAGCAGGGGCTGTGCCTGACCGACTCCACCCTGCGTGGCTATCATTCCCCGGCCAGCGCGACAAAGGCCGAGGAAATCGGCGTGTGCGTCGGAAATCCCTCGGGCGAATGGAACCCGCAGTCCGACTTTACCGACGTGGTGCAGAACCTGGTCCACGAAGTCGGCCACGGCTATCAGGAATCCCTGATCGAAAAATATGAGAGTGGCAAACTCAAGCCGGGGAGCCCGGAATATGAACAGGCCAGAAGCCTTTCGTTCGACAGGAAGTATTTCAAACAGTTTCCGGGTGACTACAATGTATGGGACGTTTATGTGCATTCTCCTATGGAGCAGCAGTCCCGCCATACCGCAAACCGCGTTCGCAAGGATCTCCCCCCCGAATATGGCGGCGGATACACCCAGGAGCTCAACTGAACCCTGCAAACGTCCGGGTCTGCGCCTTACGTTGCCATCGGGATGGAACACCACGCCGATACCGGCCCAAATGACCGAGGAAACGACGATGCCCGTTACCTACGACATTTCGATCTTCCGCAACGGTGAAACGGTCGAAATCGGCTCGATCACCTTCGATACCGCGCATTTCGCCACCCTGACCCTTGCGGGAAAGGATGTCGAGCATCTTGCGCTTCGGGAACGCTGGGCCCCGATCGCGGCAAGGGATGTGCTTGAGGTCGAGCGTTCGCGGCGCCAACAGATGGCAGACGGCACCTGGATCAGAACGTCGGGAACCGAACGGATCGCCCGCGACAGCCCGGACTATCCGCCCGCGGCGATGCACTTTCTGGCCAGCAACTACGACTATCTGTTCGCCAAACGCCTGGAGCCCGCCGCAAACTGACGCGCGGCGGGCGGGCCGTCGGTCCGCGCGGCCGACTTTTCGCGCCACCGCCAAGTTGTGATCGACGGCATCGAGGCGGCGGTCGGCATGGCCGATCCGGCGGCCCGGATTGCGCGATAGCGTAGCCTTGCCGAGAGGCTCGAGGTCTGTTGCCAGCGGGTCGCGCTGCCCCGGTGAACCGGGCGTGAAATCGTATGCAAAATCTGGTTGGATCGGAAGCCGCGGGGTGGTAGTGCAGCGGATGAAAGGCCCGTTGCGCGCGATCCGCGGCGCCAGAGGAGATATGAACCCATGCCGAACCCTTCCGCCCTGCCAGCAGGATTGACCTGGCTCAAGGCCCCGGCCCGCAACTCCACCACTGACACCGCCTCGGTCGAGGGGCTGGTCCAGGAAATTCTTGCCGCCGTGCGCGATCGTGGTGACGCGGCAGTCCGCGACTATTCGCTGCGCTTCGACAAGGCGGAACTCGACGCCTTCGAGGTTTCGATGGAGGATCGGCTGGCGGCGGTCGAGGCGCTTGCCCCGCAGACCCGCGCCGATACCGAATTCGCCATCGCGAACGTCCGCAAGTTCGCCGAGGCGCAACTGTCCACGATCCTGCCGCTGGACGTCGAGACCCTGCCGGGGGTCTACATGGGGCACCGCGTGATCCCGATCCAGACGGTGGGCTGCTATGTGCCGGGCGGACGCTTTCCGCTGCTGTCGGCGCCGATCATGACCATCGTCCCGGCCAAGGTGGCGGGCGTGGATCAGGTCGTGGCCTGCCTGCCACCCAATGCACACCGGGCGATGATTGCGGGCTGCCATCTGTCGGGGGCGGACCGCATCTTCCGTATCGGTGGCGCGCAGGCGATTGCGGCGATGGCCTATGGCACCGAAACGGTGCCGCAGGTGAACAAGATCGTCGGCCCCGGCAACGCCTTCGTGAACGAGGCCAAGCGCCAGGTCTTCGGCCCTGTCGGCATTGACCAGCTTGCAGGCCCGTCAGAGATCTACATTCTGGCCGACCAGACCGGGGATGCGGCCATGATCGCGACCGACCTGCTGGCGCAGGCCGAGCATGACGTGCGCACCCGCGTCGGGTTGATCACCACGGATGCCGCCCTGGCAACGGCGGTGCTGGCCGAGGTCGAGGCGCAGCTGGGTACGCTGTCCACGGCCTCTGTCGCTGCCCCCGCGTGGCGGGACTACGGCGAGATCATCCTCTGCGACAGCGAGGCCGCGATGATCGCCTGCTCCGACCATATTGCCGCCGAACACCTGCAGCTTCATACCGCCGATCCGCATGACATGGCAAAGCGTCTGCGCAACTATGGGTCGCTGTTCATCGGCGAACTGGCCAGCGTCGTCTATTCCGACAAATGCTCGGGTACCAACCACACCCTGCCCACCATGGCGGCCGGGCGCTACACCGGGGGTCTGTGGGTCGGGGCCTATGTGAAGATCGCCACGCATCAGTGGCTGGATGAACGCGGCGTGCGGGCCGTCGCGCCGCCCGCCGTGCGGCAGAGCGCGTCCGAAGGGCTTGAGGGCCATCGCCGCGCGGCGCAACTGCGCCTCGACCGGCTTCAGGCGCGCATGTAGGGACGCTGAGCCCCCGCATCGGTCGCCGCCTCCAGTGCGGCGCCGATGCGCAGTGCCATCGGCTCGTCGCCGTGACGCGCAATGATCTGTGCCCCAAGTGGCAAGCCTTCCGCAAATCCGACCGGCAGGGCCAGTACCGGATGGCCGGTCACGTTGAAGGGCAGGGTACGCATGGCCGTCCAGATCGCGCGGTCATCCGAGAAATCCGAGAAGGGCGGCGCGGGGGCCAGGACGCAGGCCGTCAGCACAGCGTCAAAGGGGGCCAGGCAGGCATCCATCGCCACGCGCAGGCGGCCGGCAACGGTGCGTGCATGGCCCAGATCGGCATCGGTGAGGCCCACCCCTGCGGCAAGGCTCTGATAGGCTTGTCGTCCATAGCGCGCACCGTCGGTGCGCATGCTGCCCAGGTGATGCGCCAGGGCCTCGGCGTGCAGGATCACCGCGCCTGTCGCCTCGAGCAGCGGATAGTCGGGCAATGTCGTGAGCTCGACCCTGGCACCCAGCAGGGTCAGCACGCCCGCAGTGTCATCGAGCGCGGCCAGCACGGCCGGGTGGCATGCGGGATCGTCACAGAACCAGTCGCGGGCATAGCCGATCCGAAGTCCCCGGACATCCTGTGCCGCCACGCGGGGCGGGGCGCCCATGGCCGCCATGCAGATCGCAGCCTCGTCCACGGTCGCCGCAAGCACGCCGATATGGTCGAGCGTCGGGGAAAGCGGAAACACGCCCTCTGCGGGCAGGCTGCCATGGGTGGGCTTCAACCCGACGACCCCGCAGTAGCAGGCGGGCGAACGCACCGAGCCGCCGGTATCCGTGCCGATGGCCACCCTGACCAGCCCGGCGGCGACCGCCGCAGCCGAGCCGGATGATGACCCGCCGGTGATGTGCGATCTGTTCCAGGGATTCCGGGCAGGGGGATACGGCTGATCGAAACTCGGTCCGACCAGTGCATACTCGTAGGTCGCGACCTTGCCGATGGGCACGGCCCCCCCGGCCACCAGCCGCGCCACCACCTCGGCATCCGTGGCTGGAACATGCGCGGCATGACGGCGCGATCCGTAGGTCGAGGGCACCCCCCCCATGTCGATGAGATCCTTGATGGCAAAGGGAATCCCCTGCATCGGCCCAAGATCGACGCCGGCGCCGAAGGCGGCGTCTGCCCGAGCGGCGGCGGCAAGGGCCATGTCGCGTGTCACCACGACGAAGGCGCCGACATCCGCGTCACGGACGGCGATCCGGGCCAGATGGGCCTCGGTCAGGGCAGCGGCCGTCAGGCTGCCCGCCCGCAGCCGCTGCGCCGCCTCGGGAATTGGCAGGTCAGCGGGGTTCATCGGGCGCCGTGTGCAGACAGGTCTCGATCAGCCCGCAGGCGCGATGCAGGTATCTTGCGGTCTCCAGCACACCCGGAACCTGGGCGGGTGCCAGCACCAGGCCAGCCGCCGCAAGATCGGCCAGCAGCGAGGTTTCGGTGGGCGGCGTGCGCCGGGGGTCAGGTGCGGGCGTTTTCAAAGGCGGTCCATGCGGTTTCGAACGCGGCGAAGTCGAAGCCCGGGGCCCGCGCGGGGCCGAGCACCAGCTTTTCGGTGGCAAGCAGCTTGCCGATGGCGTCGGCCAGGCGCGGGATCACATCGGGCGGAATCACGACCGCACCGTGCCGGTCGGCGTGGACCAGGTCGCCCGTCGCCACGGTCAGCCCGAAGATCGTCACCGGGGTGCCCACCTCGCGCACATGAACGAAGCCATGGCTGGGACCGACCGAACCCGCGACCACGGGAAAGCCCGGCTCAAGATCCGCCAGATCGCGCATCACACCGTTGGTAAGCGCTCCGGACATGCCAAATCCCTTGTGGATGGCGGTGTTCACCTCACCCCAGTAGGCGGCAACGCAGCCCGGATAGTCCACATCCTCGACCACCGCGACCGAGGGCTTCGGGGCCTCGGCCATTGCCCGGTAATAGTCCATGCGGCGGGTGCGCAGGGTCAGCTTGTCCTCGGTCGGGGGGGCGAGGCCCGCGATCCGTGCCGTGACGGCAAAGCCGACCATCGCAGGCTCGTCCGGGGCCGAGCACAGCATCGTGCCGCGGGTATATCCCTGAAACCCGCGTTGCCCCTGTGCCACCTCAATGGCGTTGCAGACCGTGGGCGTATCGACCCGGCGCAACAGGGCCAGAAGGTCGGGGTCGAGCATCTCGGGCATCATTCCTCCAGCCAGCGGATCAGTTCCGCCGTCGTTGCGTGCGGTTGTTCAAGGGGTGGCAGATGGCCTGCGCCCGGCACGATCGCCAACCGCGACTGCGGCATCAATCGGTGCATCAGATCGTGCCGGTCACGCGGGCATAGCCGATCCTCGGCCCCCATAAGGACCAGTGCGGGCCCGCGAAAGGCTGCAAGCGTGGCGGTCTGGTCAGGACGTGTGGCAAGTGCCTGTGACTGCCGCGCGAACACCTGCGGGCCAAGGGCCAGTGCCATGTCGAGGCAGAGGTCGAGCAGCGCTGTGTTGCTCTCTGCCAGGTAGTTCGGCTTCATCTCGTCGCGCATCACGTCGGCGAGTTCCCCGGCAAGCGCGCGGGCGACCTGCGCGGGGCGGCGCGCGGCCACTTCGGGCGGCTCGGCCAGCGGGTTCGTATCCATCAGGGCAACACGTTCCACGCGGCCGGGGGCCTGCCGCAGGATCTCCATGGCCACGATCCCGCCCATCGAGAGACCGGCCAGGGCAAAGCGCTGCGGGGCGCGGGCCAGCACCTGTTCGGCAAGACCCTCCATGCTGGCCGCGAACCCGATGGGATGCGTCATCACCGGCCATCGGGCCGACAGCGCGCCGATCTGCGCGCCGAACAGGCGGGCATCGCACATCATGCCCGGCAGCAGGACCAGCGGTGTCATGCCGCGCGCCGCGCGCCCTCGGCCATCGTCGCAAGCTTGGCCCAGGCGATTTCCGGGTCGACCGCGCCGAAGCCCGCGAAGGTGCCGAACCCGCAGTCCGATCCGGCGATCACCCGGTCACGCCCGACGATCGCGGTAAACCGCTGCAGTCGCTGTGCCACAAGGTCGGGGTGCTCGACGAAGTTCGTGGTCGTGTCGACGACGCCCGGCACGAGCACCTTGTGATCGGGTATCTCGCGGGCGCGGTCGCGGAACACGGTCCATTCATGGCCATGGCGTGGGTTCGCGGTCTCGAACAGCACATAGGTTGCGCGGGCCTTCATCAGAACGGGGAATACCTTTGCCATGTCGATGTCGCAGACATGCGGGCCTTCGTAGTTGCCCCAGCAGATATGGATGCGGATGCGATCTTCCGGGATGCCGTCGAGCGCATGGTTCAGCGCCTCGACATGGGTTTCCGCGACCTTCACGAATTCGTCGTCGCTCAGATCGTTGAACAACATGTGCCGCGACAGGGCGAGGTCGGGGCAGTCCAGCTGCAGGTCCAGGCCGGCCGCGACGATGGTGCGGTATTCGTCGCGCATCGCGTCGGCCAGGGCGGCCAGATAGGCGCCACGGTCGGGGTAATGCGCGTTCTGCAGGAACAGAGAGATCACGCCGGGCGAGGCGGCATTCATGAAGCCCCGCGCCGCGCCGTGTTCGGCCATTGCCGCCTTAAGGTTGGCGATGTCCTTGTGCAACTCGCCCTGACCCCGCGACTTCACCTCGCCCACACACATCGGGCGGGCATATTTCGGGGTGCCGCCCTCGCGTGCAAGGCGGTCGAGGAAGCTGGGGAACAGCTTCAGGTCGGCAGGCGCGTTGCGCGGGCTGTCGCCGTCGAAGCCGGTGTAGCGATCCTTGACGTAGGTCGCGTAGGATATCTTGGATGTCTCGCCATCGCTGACGATGTCGACCCCGGCGGCAACCTGGCGGCGAACCACCTCGGACACCGCGGAGGTCATCACGGCGTCGAATGTCTTGGGGTCGTGCGGCTCGCGACGTTCACGGGCGAAAAGCTGGTCAACCACCGCCTGCGCGCGGGGAAGGGAGCCGACATGCGTCGTCAGAATGGACATGGGGAACCTGCCGTTGGAGAGGTGGGGTGGCCCTGCGGCCACCCGCCGATGGATCAGTGCCGCCAGGTGGCGCCCGGCTTGTCGTCGGTCGGGATGACGCGATAGAGGCTTGCCTCGCCGGTCATCGAAGGGACAAGGCTGTGCGTCAGCCCGGGTGGCACGGCGCAGGTGTCGCCGGGGGCCAACACCTTTTCACCGCCGTCCCAGGCTAGGCGCCAGTGACCGCGCATCACCATCAGCACCTCGTGCCGCGGGCTGGTATAGGGTGTCTCGGGGATCGAGCCACGGGTCAACAGTTCCACCTCGAACCCGGGCCGGTCCTTCAGCAGCGCCTCGGCGCCGATCACCCTGGCCGGAGCCTTGCGCGCAAGCGCCATCAGATCCCAGTAGCGCGCGACATAGCCGGGCAGAACCTCGGTCACGTCCAGTTCCGGAAATGCCGTCAGCTCGTCATCCGTCAGCAGCGGCATCGGCCTGATGCCGTCGGGCAGCGACTGGCCTTTCTTGGTGTCGTAGAGCTTGCCGTTCTCGCCCAGGATCAGGCCGTGGTCCTTGGCGTCGGTGATCACCTGCGGCGCCCAGATCACGCCGCCGCCCGCATCGTCGCCGCCCAGGACGGCCATGATCATTCCATAGTCGGTTCCGATGTTCTCGAAACCGCGGAAGATGCCGGTTGGGATGTTGATGATGTCGCCTTCTTCCAGCACCACCTCGCCCGCGGTGCCCCAGCGGCCCCAGAAGAACCGCCAGCGCCCTTTCAGCACGAAGAACACCTCGGCCGTGCGGTGGCTGTGCAGGCTGTTGCGGCATTTTGGCGGTTGGCCCGCCGCGCCGATGTTGAAGCCGGGCGTTTCCTTGATGTGGACGTGCTGGTCCGGGCTTTCCGACACGCCACCGCCGATGATGGTGAAGTTTTCCTTCTGGTTCGATCCCGGTGTGTGGGCGTCGATGAAGGCGGTCTTGCACGGCTTCAGATCTCCATAGCGCACGATGCGGGCTTCCATCTCGGCCATGGTCAGGGAGGGGGCGGTCATCACAGGTCTCCGGTGTGCAGGTGAATCTGTTTCCAGATGGCGATTTCGTCGAACAGCGTGAACTCTCGGCGCAACCCCCAGCCGTTCGGGCCGAAGGGGCCAAATTCGGCATGGGTGATGCCCATGACATGAACCGGGGCGCCGGTAGCGCGGCCAAAGGTGCCGGGGCCGGAATGGATGCCCGTCAGCGACCAGCGGACAGCGGCGCGGGGCGGCTGCTGCGGGTCGGAGCGCCCGATGACGTGATGGATGGCGAAGGCTGCGGTGGGGAAAGATGACCGCAGACGCATCCATTGCGTTTCGGCATAGCCACGGCCCCAACCACCCTGCGCGCCCGGATGTTCGCTGCGCACCGCACGGTCGTACTCCGCGCCGATCACGGCAAAGTCCTTGTGCATGATGCGCGTCAGGATGTCGGCCAGCCGCCCTCCCCATTCATTGTCGTTGCCGCGCCCGTGATAGCCGCCATCCACGTCGTCGTCGGGTGTGAAGGGGCGCGTGGCGCGCTCTGCGCCGCCTTCTCGGGCGATCTGGTCGCGGGCGAAGGTTTCGGGGTCCATGCCCAGCTGGCGCACGATCCCGCCCGCGTCCCGGATCAGCCATTCGTCGTAGATCACATTCGCCCTGGCCGCGCAGTCGGCAATCGCCCGGATGGTGAACCGGCGGCCTGTCGGAGGGCCGAAGGCGCCGTGCCCGGTATGGGTGCCGCTGGTAACCAGGCGGTGCGACGACAGGAACCCGGCCTCATCGTCGCCCGACCAGATCACATCCTCGCCCAGCAGTTCCCGGTCTGGAAACTCGGCCAGCGTTGCAAGCGTGCCGTCGATCACCGCCTGATTGCCGCGCACGAGGCCCGAGGGAAAGCGCATGGGCAGGTCAGGCGCGTAATAGCGATTGAGCGTCGCCAGCCCCCGATCCTCCCAGATTTCCCTGGTGATCTTGAGGATGTAGTCGGGCAGGTCGGCGAAATGCGGGTCAAAGCCTTTCATGCGGCACCTGTCGCAAGCAGAATCTGCTTCCAGATCGCGGTTTCGTCGATCAGCGTGTATTCGCGGCGCAGGGTCGGCTGCCCGTTGCCGAAGGGGCCGAACTCGGCATGGGTGATCCCCATGATGTAGACCTCGGCGCCCGTCGGAGTACCGAAGCGCCCCCATCCCGCATGCTTGCCGTGCAGCGTCCAGCGAACGGCGGCGCGGGGTGGCATCAGAGGGTCATCCCGGCCCATGACATGCTCGATCGTGAAACGGGCATCGGGGAAGGCGGCCCGCAGGCCCATCCAGAACTGATCGGCGTCCGACCAGCCAAGCCCGTCCTGCGCACCCGGATAGAACAGGTTCGCCGCCCGGTCATATCGCAGGGGGATCACGTCCATGTCGGCGGCCATGATGTGCGACAGCGTATCGGCCAGCATCGCGCCCCATTCGTTGTCGTTGCCGCGCCCGTCATACGGGCCGGGCATGTCGTTCGCGGGGGTCATCGGCTTGACGCAGCGTTCGGGGCCGCCCTCGCGGGCGATCAGGTCGCGCGTCCAGTCCACCAGATCGTGGCCCATCTGCCGCACAATCGCCGACTGGTCGCGCACCAGCCATTCGTCATAGATGCGGTCATGGCTGATCGCGCAGTCGGCAAGGATGCGGTAGCACAGCCGCCGCCCGGTCGGCGCGCCATACATGCCGGGCCGGGTATGGGTGGCGGTGCAGATCAGCCGGTGCGACGACAGGAACGCATCGGTCGTATCGTCGCTGCGCGCCGCGTCGTTGCACCAGATGACATCCTCACCCAGAAGCGCCCGGTCGGGAAACTCGGCAAGCGTTGCCATGGTCGCGGCGATGACCCGGGTATTGTCGACCAGCACCGAGGCCGGGGACCGAACGACCAGCCCGGGCGCATAGCGGTGGCGCAAGCTGCCGATCTCGCGGTCTTCCCAGATCTCCTTGGTGACGCCGATGATGAAATGCTCGACATCGCGCCACTTAGGGTCAAAGCCCTTCATTCCGTGTTACCTTTTTCCTTCAGGGTGTTGCGGGTCGAACCGCGCAGGATAAGGCGGCCGTCGATCTTGATCCGCCGTGCCTCGTTGTCCTTGCCGTCGATCCGTTCCATCAGCGTCGTGACCGTCTCGCTTACCATGCGATTCAGCGGCTGGCGAAAGGTCGTCAGGTCGTAGGCGGGCCATGCGGCAATCGGCACGTCGTCAAACCCCGCGACGGAAACATTGCCCGGCACGTCCAGCCGCAGTTCGGAGCGCAACACGTCCATGACGGCAAAGGCCATGTGATCGTTGCAGACGAACACGGCGTCGGGGTGGTCGGGACGGTCGAACATCTCGCGCGCGGCCTGCTGGGCTTGTTCTTGCACAAAGTTGCCGACCCGCCGCGAATGCAGGTCACGTCCATGGGCGGCCAGCCCTTCGCGGAACCCGAGTTCCCGGTCGCGCTGTGTCGATGCGGCTTCGAAGCCGGCGATATAGGCAATGCGACGGTGGTCCGTGGCGATCAGGTGTTCGGCCACAGCACGCCCGCCGGCGCGGTTGTCCGTCGTCACCGAGGAGAGGCGCGGATCGTCCTGATCGCGGTTGAACAGAACGACAGGGATATTCAGCGACTCGCACTGTTCGGCCAGCGAGGACGACAGCGAGATCGAGGCAAGGACCAGACCATCGACCTGATAGTCCAGGATTTCCTGCACAACCCCCTGCACGTCGCCGACCGTCGGTGCGGCCATGAACACCAGGACGTGATAACCCTGTTCCTGCAAGGCGACCGACAGGCGTTCCACGGCGGTCGGGTAGAAGTAGTTGTCGAGATAGGCCACCACCAGGCCGATGATCCGGCTCTTCCCGGTGATCATCGCCCGCGCCAGCGGATTGGGCCTGTAGCCAAGCTGCTCGGCCGCCTTGCGCACCTTCGCGATGGTCTTTGCCGATGCCGATGCGCCGGGCGTGAAGACGCGGCTGACGGCCGACTGGCTGACACCCGCAAGGCGTGCCACGTCCAGTGAAGTCACCTTTTCCTGTGTCATCCCGCTGTCCACCCC
Organism: Paracoccaceae bacterium; assembly: GCA_019454225.1. Classification (NCBI taxonomy): domain Bacteria; kingdom Pseudomonadati; phylum Pseudomonadota; class Alphaproteobacteria; order Rhodobacterales; family Paracoccaceae; species Paracoccaceae bacterium. The sequence continues at coordinate 1,276,088 of CP075370.1, forward strand.
CCGTCGACCAGCAATGCCGTTCCGGTGATCATGGCGGCAGCATCGGACGCAAGGAAGACGACAGGCCCCATGACATCCTCGATCTCGCCGACACGGCCGAGCTTGATCTTGCTTTCGATCCAGGCGCGGCGTTCGGGGACGGCCAGCGTCTGTTCACCAAGAGGCGTGCGGATGAAGGTCGGGCAGATCGTGTTGACGCGGACGCCCTTCGGCCCCCACTCGATCGCCATGGCCTTCGTCATGCCTTCGAGCGCATGCTTGTTGGCGCAATAGACGGCGCGGTCAGGGCCACCAACATGGCCCATCTGGGACGAGATGTTGATCAGGCTGCCGGGCTTGCCCGCAGCGATCAGCCCTTTCGCAACCTCGCGCGTCAGGAAATAGGCGGCCCGCAGGTTCAGGTTCATCGCCGCGTCATAGTCGTCCGGCGTGGTGACCAGGGCCGATCCGTGCCGGGCCAGTCCTGCCGAGTTCACCAGGACGTCGAAGGGGCCGTGATCGGCCACGAATGCGGCAGCAGCGGCAAGATCGGTGATGTCGAGCGCATGCGCCTGCGCCTGTCCGCCCGCTGCGCGGACCAGTCCGCAGGCGGCGCGCAGGTCAGGCTCGCCGCGCGCCACCATCCACACCTCGGCACCCGCCTGCGCCAATGCCGCCGCCGCACCAAGGCCGATGCCCGATGAGGCACCGGTCACCAGGGCGCGGCGCCCGTCCAGCCGGAAGGAGGGTGTGCGCGGAAGGGGCATCGGTATGCCCTATTCCGCCGCTGTGCCGTAGGCCACATTGCGCCCGCCAAAGCGGCGAACGCGGATGTTGCACTGCTCGGCATGGCCGACAAAACCTTCCAGCATGCAGAGGCGCGATCCGTATTCGCCGATCATTGCCGCCGCGCTGTCGGTGGTGATCTTCTGATAGCTGTGCGTCTTCAGGAACTTGCCAACCCACAGACCGCCGGTATAGCGCCCTGCCCGGCGCGTCGGCAGGGTGTGGTTGGTGCCGATCACCTTGTCACCGTTCGCCACGTTGGTGCGCGGTCCGAGGAACAGCGCGCCATAGCTGTGCATGTTGGCGAGATACCAGTCGTCGCGATCGGTCATCACCTGGACATGCTCGCTGGCGATGTCATTGGCGACGGCCAGCATCTCGTCATGGGTGTCGCAATGAATCACCTCACCGTAATCGCGCCAGGACACGGCGGCGGTGTCGGCGGTCGGCAGGATCGACAGCAGCCGGTCGATCTCGGCCAGCGTGGCCTCTGCCAGTCTGCGAGACGTGGTCAGCAGCACGGCAGGCGAGTTATAGCCGTGTTCGGCCTGTCCCAGCAGGTCGGTTGCGCACAACTCGGCGTCCACCGTGTCATCCGCGATCACCATGGTCTCGGTCGGGCCGGCAAACAGATCAATGCCGACCTTGCCGAAAAGCTGGCGCTTCGCTTCGGCCACATAGGCATTCCCGGGGCCCACCAGCATGTCGACGGGCCGCATGGTCTGGGTGCCAAGCGCCATGGCACCCACGGCCTGCATACCCCCCAGCACATAGATTTCATGCGCTCCACCCAGATGCATGGCGGCCACGATCGCGGGGTGGGGTGCGCCCTTGACCGGCGGCGCCGATGCCACGATGCGCGGCACGCCGGCGACCTGCGCCGTCAGCACCGACATATGCGCGCTGGCCACCATCGGGAATTTGCCGCCCGGCACATAGCAACCGACCGACTGCACCGGGATGTTGCGGTGGCCAAGGATCACACCGGGCAGGGTTTCCACCTCGATATCGGTCATGCTGTCGCGTTGCGCCTGGGCGAATCGGCGGATCTGGGCCTGGGCGAAGCGGATGTCCTCCATGTCGCGGGCCGGAACCTTCTGGATCGCCGCCTCGATCTCGGACGGGGTCAGGCGAAACGACGCGGGGGCATAGGCGTCAAAGCGCGCCGACAGGTCGCGCACGGCCGCGTCGCCGCGTGCCGAGATGTCGGCCAGCACGCTCTCGACGGTCGCGCGCACGCGTGCGTCATCTTCTGCACGGTCCGCTTCGGGCTTGCCGCGTTTGAGATGGGTGATCGTCATGGTCGGTTCCTTCCTCGCTCCGGCACTGCGGCCGGGCCTCAGGCCTCTGTCTCGATCCGCTTGCCGGTCGTCGCGTCGAACAGGTGGCACAGCGTGGGGGCGATGCGCGCCTCGACCGTCTGATCGATCTCGGCACGAAACTCCTTGGCTGTCTTGACCGAGACGAGCGCACCGCCGATCCGCCAGGTGATCATTGACGCTTCGCCCAGCAGTTCGAGCGAATAGACCGGCGCCGCGATGTCGCCGCCCGAGGGCACGATGGTCGCATCCTCGGCGCGAAATCCCAGTGTCACAGGGCCGGATCGTCCGCTGGCCAGCCCGGCAATGCGGATGTTCGGCGCTTCGAATACCCCACCTGACATGCTGCCGGCCACCAGGTTCATGGCCGGGCTGCCGATGAAGCCCGCGACGAAGGTGTTTGCCGGCCGGTCATAGATATCTGTGGGCGTGCCGACCTGTTGGATCACGCCCTTGTTCATCACCACAACCCGGTCGGCCAGCGTCATCGCCTCGATCTGGTCATGCGTGACATAGACCGTGGTTGTCTTCAGCGTGTGCTGAAGGTTCTTGATCTGCGCGCGCGTCGACACGCGAAGCTTGGCGTCAAGGTTCGACAGCGGTTCATCCATCAGGAACACCGTGGGCTTGCGCACGATGGCCCTGCCAAGCGCCACGCGCTGACGCTGCCCGCCGGACAGTTCGGCGGGGCGACGATCCAGGAAATCGGTCAGTTCGACCATCCTCGCCGCCGTCATTACGCGGTCATGGTGCTGATCCTTGGGCACATTGCGCACCCGCAGCGGGAAGCGGATGTTCTCGTAGACGGAAAGGTTCGGGTACAGCCCGTAGCTCTGGAATACCATCGAGATGTCGCGGTCCTTCGGTTCCAGCTTGTTCACGATGCGGTCGCCCAGCCAGATCTCGCCTTCGGTCACATCCTCCAGCCCCGCGATCATCCGCATCGTGGTGGTCTTGCCGCAGCCCGATGGGCCAAGCAGCACCAGGAATTCCTGATCCGCGATGTCGAGGTTGAAGTTGTCCACCGCGACATAGCTGCCCCAGCGTTTCGACACGTTCCTCAGGCGCAGTTCCGCCATGACAGCCCCCTTATCCCTTGACCGCGCCGGCGGTCAGGCCGCTGACGATCTGGCGTTGAAAGAACAGCACCAGCACGAACAGCGGTGCGATCGCGGAAACCACGGCGGCAACGGCGTACATCACCTTGCCCTCGGCCTGCGTCGACCCGAGGAAGGATGCGATCTTCGGCACCATCGTCTGGTTGTCCTGGCTCAGCAGCATCGAGGTCACAGTGAAGTCGTTGTAGGCCAGCAGAAAACTGAAAAGCCCCGTCGTCACCACCCCCGGCCACATCACCGGAATGACCACCAGGCGGAACGCCTGAAACCGTGTGCAGCCGTCGACCATCGCGCTTTCGTCGAGATCCTTCGGGATCGACAGAAAGAAACTGTGCAGCATCCACAGCGTGAAGGGTTGGTTGATCGCCACCAGCACGATGATCGTGGTCGGCAGGTAGCCCCAGATGTTCAGTTGGAAGAACGGCAGCAGGTAGCCGGACACCAGCGTGACATGCGGCATCGCCCGGAACACCAGGGCCAGAAGCAGAATCCAGAACGCATAGCGGAACCCCGACCGTGCGAGCGCGTAGCCTCCGAGCGTTCCCAGCGTGAGCGAGATCACCACGACCGACACGGTGACGATGGTGGTGTTGACGACCGACTTCCAGAACCCCTGCTCGATCCACGACCCGTGATAGCCGTCCCCGGTAAAGGCGCTGCCGGTCTGGGCCACGGTCCTGGGCCCCGTGATCGCGTTCATCCAGTCGCTGTAGGAAAAGAAATCGGCCTCGACCTTGAACGATCCCCAGACGGTCCAGACGAAGGGGAAGGCGGCCAGGAACAGCCAGAGGACGATGAACCCCGTGGACAGGATCGTCAGTGGCAGCGACAGGCGATGTGCGCGGTTTGTCACGACGGTCCTCCCTTCAGGTCTTGCGGTTGAACTCGCGCCAGTTGCGGATCAGGACCGGTGTCAGCAGGATCACCACGCCCAGGATCGTCAGCATTGACGTCGCGGCGGCCGATCCGAACAGCGGCGCATCCCCGGCGCGCAGATCGTTGTAGATCAGATAGCTGAGCGAGGTCGCATTGGCGGCGGCGCTGAAACCGACGATCGGTTCGAACACCCGGAAATTGTCCATCAACTGCATCAGCGCCACGAAGGTGACCAAGGGCATCAGGTGCGGGATCACCACGAACCGGATCCGTTGCCACCTGCTTGCTCCGTCGATCATGGCCGACTCCACCGTGTCCTTCGGTACGGTCTGAAGCCCGGCGTAGAACACGATGAAGCTGAACGGGGCCGAGTGCCAGACACCATAGACGAACAGGACCACCCAGGTCAGTGTAGGCGATGCCTTCAGCGACAGTTGCGGGTCGTCAAAGATCAGCTGCAGCGTCGCCCCGATCACGCCCCGCGCGTCGATCATCCAGAACAGCACCAGCGATCCAATCAGCGGCGTCACGATCATCGGCAGCAGCGACAGGAAGATAACCGGTCCCTTGATCAGGGACGGAATGGCGTTGACCGCGAGCGCAATCAGGAAGCCAAAGACGATGACCAGAGGTGTGACGATGAAGGTGAATGCCAGCGTGAAGGCCAGTGCCTTGTAGAACGGCAGGTTGAAGATGGCCTTGGCCGCAGTGCCCCAGTCGGGGCTGTCGCGCCAGATGGCCGCAAGGTCGTCAAGGGCCAGATGCCCGGAGTTTGTATATGTCCCCAGGCCGTTGAACACGCCCATCGGCCTTTCGCGCTGCAACTCGGCCATGGCGGCGGTGTCGACGCGGCTTTCCATGCTGCAGCCGAACGGGCCGCAGTTCTCGACCTCGATGATCACGCGCGGATGGCTGACGAACAGCGACTGATAGGCGACAGAGAAGATCGGCAGCGCGATGAACACGAACATCGCAACCAGCGACGGCAGGATGAAGGCAATGAATGTTCGGTGCGGCATTCTGCAATCCCGTTACGTTCGGCCATCGGTTGCGGAGTTCTTGGCGCGGGGGCGCGGGGCGGATCGAGGCCGCCCCGCGCCGGATACAGCTTACTTCAGAAAGCCGTTCTCGCGCGCGGCCGTCGTGTAGGCCGCCGTGGCATCTGCAAGCGCCTGTTCGGCGCTTTCCTGACCCTGCATGAATTCCGCCAGGTTGTCGCCAAGCGCCGTATGCAGAAGGCCCATGTAGGCCAGCATCGGGAAGGGCCGGGCCTTGTTCTCGATGGTTTCGAACACGCCCACCGCGGCAGGCGTCGGCTGGTAGCCCGAGATCAGCCAGACCGCGACCTGCGGCGCGATGCCGTTCATCATGGCGCGGAAGCTGGCCTCCGCATCCTCGTCACTGATGTTCTTGGCAATGGTGAACCCGTCCCACCACAGCGTCGTGGCCGGGATCGACCCGCCGCCGACCATCGGCGCCGACGCAAAAGCCGTGCCCTTGGCGATCTCGGGCACCGGAGCGTCATCGGCGATGAACGCACCCGCGCGCGATCCCCAGCCGTTCAGGATCGCGACGCTATTGGCTTCCCAGATCGGCTTGACCGCATTGGTGTTGTAGGTCACGAAATCAGGGCTCATGTAGCCCGACAGCGCCTTCAGCATCTCGAGGGCCTTGATGCCGTTCTCGTTGTTGATCGCCGCCTCGGCGGTGCCCGGCGCAAAGAACTCGCCGCCGTAGCCCGCGTACATGTTGACGAACTCCTGAGCGAGATCCCAACCCGGCTTGAGGTTCAGCGCCAGCGGGTTCTCCATGATGCCCTTTTCGCGCAGCATCTTGGCGGCTTCCAGGACCTCTTCATAGGTCTTCGGCGGGGCGATCCCGGCCTGTTCCAGCAGGTCCTTGCGGTAGTAGAGATGCTGGGTATTCGCCATGAAGGCGATGGCCATCACCTTTCCGTCGATCCGGACAAGCTGGTTCTCGTTCAGTTGCTGGCCATACTTGGCAATCAGATCGTCCAGCGGGCGGATGAGGCCCTCGTTCAGCAGGGGCACGATCGAGTTGTTCGCAACCACCGCCACGGTGTACGTTGCGGGGTTTGTCGTCAGTGCGGGCACCTGGATGTTCTTGTGCTCGGTCGTCTGGTTCTTGGTGACGGTGACCGTGGCGCTTGCGCATTTCTCGGCGCCCGCAGCGACGACATGCAGCGCCTCGAAATCGTTGGACAGGATGCGCACCGATCCCTTCTCGATCCCGCAGTCCGCGAAGGCCAGCCCGACCGAGGCCAGAAGCCCGCCGGTCGCAACCGTTGCCATGAGAAACGTCTTCATCTCCATCTCCTGTTGGAATGTGCCTGCCCTGTCGGACAGTGCGGCCTTGTCTCGGCCAGTTGCGGTGCCGGCCCGCCCCGTCGCACTGCGCGTCCGCGCAAGGGCGACTCCGTCAGCCGTAAGGAACCTTAGCAATGCATGAATTCGCTTGCAACGAGTTTTTGCATAGGATTGCAAAATGACTCCCGTTGATGTTTGATGCGGCTGTTCCCAACATGGTGGCCCCGATGGACAGCCTGCATCTGCGCAACAAGAAACGTATCTCCGGTCTCTTGGGTGACTTGGCCGGGGCGGCACCGGCCGCGCGGCCCGCGATTCTGGAAACCCTCTATGCGCCAAATGCAGGGTGGCGTGGATCGCATCCGATCAATGAACTGTCCGGGATCGAGGCGATCGAGCACGGGGTCTGGGGGCCGCTGGGCGAGGCGTTTCCGGATCTCGAGCGTCGCGACCTGATCCTGACCGGCGGCCGGTTCGAGGGGCGCGACTATGTTGCCATGGTCGGTCACTACTGCGGCACCTTCCGGCGGGACTGGCTGACGATTCCTTCCACGGGGCGCCCTGTCTTCCTGCGCTATGGCGAGGTTCATCAGGTGGTCGACGGCCGGATCGTGCAGAGCAACTGCCTGTGGGACGTGCTGGACGTGATGCGGCAGGCCGGGTTCTGGCCCCTGGCGCCATCACTGGGCACCGAGGGAATGTGGCCTGGCCCGATCACCGGCGACGGTCTGGTGCTGCGCGACACAGACCCGGACGAGTCGGCATCCAGCTTGGCGCAGACGCTGGCGATGCATGCCACGCTGGGGGCCTATGACGATCTGAACGGCGAGGGTCGCGAGGGGCTGCTGGCGATGCCTCAGCGCGAACACTGGCACCCGAAGATGATGTGGTACGGGCCAGCGGGCATCGGGACGACCCGGGGCTTGTCGGGGTTCGTCGACTATCACCAGTTGCCGTTCCGCACCGCCTTTCCGAAGCGGAAAGGGGGCGGGCAGTGGCACGAGATTGCCGACCTGAAGACGCAGATGGGGGGCGGTCATTACATCCGCATCGGCGACGGCCCCTATTCGGTGACGGGCGGCTGGCCCTCGGTCTTTGCTCTGCACAAGGGCGGGGGTTTCCTCGGGACCGGCCCGACAGGGCGACCGGTGACCATGCGGGTCATGGATTTTTACCTGCACCACGAGGGGCTTATCCGCGAGAACTGGGTGCCGCTCGACATCCTTGAGCTTCTGCTGCAGATGGGCGTCGATGTGATGGCCAGGATGCAAAGCCATTTCCGGCGCGGGGCCTAGCGCGGCGCGCGCATCAGTGCCAGGGCGAACACCCCCATCAAGAGATAGCCCAGCAGCACCGGCACCAGCGTGCCGTCAAACAGGTTGCCGATGATTGCCGCCATCACGAGGCTGACCACCGTCTGTACTGTCGCCTGCACCGCCGCCGCCGCACCCGCGATGTGGCCGAAGGGTTGCAGGGCCATTGCGTTGAAATTGCCGAACGTCAGCCCCAACGCGAATAATGTGACCGCGCTGTAGCCGATGAACCACCACAACCCGAGACCGCCGACAACGAATTCGGCCAGCAGCGCGGCTGCCGACCAGATGCAGTGCAGCGCAAGGGCAACCACGCAGATCGTCTGCATGGAGGAGCGGCGCAGCAGCCAGCGATTGGTGATGGTCGCGGCCCCCATGAACAGCGCCAGACCACCGAAATAGACCGGATACATCGCGCCCGTCGCAAAGATGCCGTGGAATATCTGTTGGGACGAGTTCACATATCCCATCAGCCCGCCATAGACGCAGCCACCCGCGGCGGTGATGGCCATCGATCGGCGATGCGCCAGGATCGCGACCGCGCCGGTCCGGGTGGACTGCAGGCTGAACGGCGGGCGGTTGATCCGTCTCTCTGGAACCAGCAGCACCAGTGCAAGCGCCGCAGCCCAGGCGAATGCCATGACGATCAGGAACAGCACCCGCCAATCGACCACTAGCAGGACAAGCTGTCCCAGTCCGGGCGCCAGCACGGGCACCATGATGAAAACGGTCATGATCAACGACATCAGCCGTGCCATGGCCGCCCCATCTAGGCGGTCGCGGATCATCGCCACCGTCACGGTGCGCGGGCCGGCGACGCCAAATCCCTGGATCGTGCGGCCCAGCAGCATCGCCTCGAACGACTGCGCCGCGGCGGAAATCACCGACCCCGCGCTGAACACGGCAACCCCCAGCAGGATCGCCTTGCGCCGCCCTATCGTGTCAGACAGCGGGCCATAGAACAGTTGCCCGACTGCCAGCCCCAGAAACAGCGCCGTGATCACCCACTGGCGGCGGTTGCCCTGCGCCACCCCGAGGTCGGTCGCCAGATCCTGCAGACCCGGCAGGATCGCGTCGATAGACAGCGACACGAGCGCCATGAGCGCACAGGCGGTCGCGACGAAAGCGGGGCTGGCGATGGGCGCGGGCGGCGGCCCGCCCGGGGTCATCACAATACGGCGGTCGGTGTGTCTGCCATCTGCGCGAGTTTCACCTGCATCGACAGCGACAACTCGTCATAGACGCGCCATTCGTCCACGATCTTGCCGTTCTTGTAGTGGAAGTGGGTCATGCCCATGACCTGCAGACGCTTTCCGGTGGGATCGCCGAGTTCCTGCAGCAGGCCGTAGCCCAGATGATGCCCCTCCATGATCCAGCGGACAGCCACCTTGGTGCCGCCCTCCTCGCAGGGGGTGGAGCAGATGTGCTGCGGCACGAAGCTGCAATCGGGCAGCGATCCGACAAGCCCGAGCGTCTGGTGCATCACGGCGGCCACCCCATAGAGTTCGGTCATCAGCGGGCCGTGATACTGGACGGTCGGGGCGTAGACGTCCTTGATCCTGCCGAACATCCGCTTGTTGAACACCTCATGCAGCCACTTCAGCGTTTCACGCTCCAGATCGGTCTTTGCAATGGACAGGTCCGCCTGGGACTCTGGCGGATACTGCCCGATCAGGCGCCGGTTCTCGCCGATGTCGATGGCCAGAAGGCCCTTGTCGAAATAGGTCTGGGCCAGTTTCCGGGCATAGGCCTGAGTGTCGAGGCCCAGTTGCCGGAGGATTGCCAACTGGTCTGACACCAGCCATTCGCGGTAGATCATGTTTTCGTAGACCATGCAGTCGGCCACGGTGCGCGACGTGAAGGTTCGCCCGGTCGGCGGCCCGTAGTGGCCGTTCTGGGTGTGCCGACCCGATCCGGTGACCAGATGCGAGGTGTAGAACCCCTGCTGGTCGTCACCGGTCCAGATCACATGGGTTGCCATGCCGCGCCGTTCGGGCAGGCTGACAAGGCGCTGGATCGTGTCGCGCACCACATCTTCGCGGTTATAGATCGTGCCCGTCGCGCTGTAGAGCACGCAGTTGTGCGTGTAGTGGGTATAGATCAGCCCGACGTCGCGTTCGTCCCAGATGCGGTGGGTACACCGCACGATGTAGTCGACGATATCGGTATAGATCTCGTCGAAGCCCTTCATCGGCTGCGCGCGTTCGCGGCCGACCGGAACCAGATCAGTGAAATCGTGCCGTTCGACCTGAAGAACCTCTCCGCCGGACTTGCGGGTCGGGGCTGTGGCGGGTTGGTCGGGGTTCTTCATCGTCGAATCCTGTGCTGTCACGATGCGTGATGGGGGCTGTTCGTGGGCAAGGTTGCATGTTTTGAAAACGTATGCAACGCTTGCCTGCAGAAAGATGCCAGGCATTGGCGGAGGGGGCGGCGGGACGGCATGCAACGGATAGGTTTTGTCGGTCTGGGACGGATGGGTCTGCCGATGGCGGCAAATCTTGCGCGTGCGGAGTTTGTCGTCAGTGGATTCGATATCGACCCCTCTCGCGGCGCGGCCTTGGTGGCGGCCGGTGGCGCAAGCCTGCCGTCGGTGGCGGCGGTGGCAGCCGACGCCGATGTCGTCATCACGCTGTTGATGACCGACGAGATACTGGACCGTGTGGCCTTGGGCAGCGACGGCGTGCTGGCACATCTGGCGCCGGGCGCCATTCTGGCAGACCTGTCGACGGTATCTCCCGAGGTGTCGCGCCGGGTCGGGCAGGCGGCATCCGGCGCGGGGCGTGGCTATGTCTGCGGCAAGGTGGCGGGCAGCGTGGCGCTTGCCGAGAGCGCGGGACTGACGCTGTTCGCGTCGGGGAATGCTGCAGATTTCGCACGGTGCCGTCCCGCATTCGCGGCGATGGCGCGCGCCGTCCATCATGTCGGCGCGGGGGATGAGGCCGCCTATCTGAAGCTGGTTCACAGCCTGATCGTGGGGGTCTATTCGGCGATGATCGGCGAGGCGCTGGCCTTCGGACAGCGGGGCGGCCTGTCCGTGGATATGATGCTGGACATTCTGGAGCCCGGACCGCTGGGATCGCGGCAGATGACGCTGAAGGCACCGGTGCTGAAAGCGCGTGACTTCGACAGGCCGCCGTCCGACATCGACACCGCCGCGAAGGACATGGACCTGATCCTGAACACCGCGCGGCGTGACCGCATGCCCCTGCCGATGGCGGCGACGGTGCGCCAGATGATGGCCTCGGCCCAGGCGACGGGCAGCGGGAAGCGCGACATCTATGCGATTCTCGAAACCTTCGAACGGCTGGCGGGGCTGGAGGGTGCCGCGTGACCGGGTTGATCGTGCTGCCCGGAACGGCGCTGCGCCTGTCGCGGTTCTGCCTTGGTGGCAACCGGCTTGGCGGCGACCTGGACCAGGCGGAATCCTTCGCGCTGCTGGATGCCTTTGCGGCGCGGGGCGGCAACTTCATCGACACGGCGCGCGTCTATGCGGACTGGCTGCCGCAAGCGGAGCGCAGTTGCAGCGAACGGACCATCGGCCGGTGGATTGCGGCGCGGGGAGCTGCGGCCCGGGTGGTGGTGGCGACAAAAGGCGGCCATCCGCCGCTGGAGGGACCGCATCGCGCCCGGCTCGATGCGGCGTCGCTGCGTGAGGACGCGCTGGCCAGCCGCGACAATCTGGGCCTGCCGCGGATCGACCTGTTCTACCTGCACCGCGACGATCCCGCGACACCGGTGCGGGACATCCTTGCGGTGCTGGAGGACCTGCGGCGCGACGGGGTGATCGCGCACTACGCGGCATCGAACTGGGCGCTCCCGCGGCTGCAAGCCGCGCAGGAGGCGGCGCGGGCCGAGGGATGGCAGGGTTTCGTGGCAAGCCAGGTGGAATGGAACCTTGCGCATCGCAACGCGGACAGCCGGGCCGCCGATCTGGTGACGGCGGATGTCGGGATGCTCGCATTCCATGCGCAGACGGGCCTGCCGCTGGTGCCTTACTCGGCGCAGGCGCGGGGCTACTTCGACAAGCTGACGGCGGGTCGGCTGGACGCTGCCACGGCGCGGCTCTATGACAACCCGCAGAGCCGGGCAGCAGCACGGGGCCTGGCCGATGCGGCGGCCGCGCGGGATCTGACGCCGACGCAGGCGATGCTCGGGCAGATGATTGCCCGGAAGTTTCCGGTGTTCCCGGTCATCGGTTGCCGCACCGCGGCGCAGATCGGGGCGGCCTTCGCGGCGGGGTAAGCCTATCGTCCGGCTGTGCCGAAGCGCGGCTGGCGCCGGGCGGGTGCGGGCGGGGCGGCGGAGACGGCGAAATTCTCGATGATCGGACAATCGGGCCGGTCGTCGCCGTGGCAGGTAGCCGCGAGATGGGCCAGTGTACGGCTCATCTCCTGCAGGGCGGCGGCCTTTTCCTCGAGCGCGCGGACATGGGCGAGGGCGATGGCCTTGACATCGGCGCTGGCGCGGTTGCGGTCGCGCCAGAGGGCCAGAAGATCGCGCATCTGTTCGACGGAAAAGCCGAGTTCCCGGGCGCGGTTGATGAAGCGCAGGGCGTGCAGGTCGGGCGGGGTGTAGACGCGGTAGCCCGCGCCCGTCCGGTGCGCGGGCGCGATCAGGCCGATCGATTCATAGTAGCGGATCATCTTGGTGGAGATCCCGGTCGCCCTTGACGCGCCCCCGATGTTCATCGCGATTCCCCGCTGCTTCTGGCCATCTGCCATGAGGGTGGACCTTGCCATGATGGCAAGCGCGGCCCCTGTCGGCAACTGCCCCGGCCCCGCGTCAGTATCCGCGTTTGGCAAGCCATTCGCGCATCATGGAGACCTCGGCCGCCTGCGCGGCGATGATGCTCTCGGCAAGGGCGCGCACCTCGGGGTCGGACCCGTGTTCGAGAACCACACGCGCCATGTCGATGGCACCCTGGTGGTGAGGGATCATGCCACGCAGGAAATCCACGTCGGCGTCGCCGGTGAAGGGGATGGCCATGTCGGCATGCATGCGGTCGTTGGCGGCCTGGAAGGCGGCGACCGCCGGGTTATCGGCCGCGCCCGCGGTGGCGGCGTGGTTCCCATGGCCGCCATGCGTGACGTCGGCATGGCTATGGATGGCGGCAAGGCCGCCGCCGATCGCAAGGATTGCGGCGATCAGCAGGGAGCGTGGTCTGGTCATTGCTGTGGTTCCGTTCCTGTTGCGGCGCCGGTGTTCCGAGGGTGGCACGGCCGGTCGAATCACCGATTGGGCACAGTGTGCGGCTTTCCATGATGGGAAGGTCAACACCCCGAGGAGGCGCGCGGGCAGGCAACTCGCCTTGGCGTCCCGCCAGGCCTGCAAGCGGCATTGACCTTCCTATGGTTGGAAACCCTAGATGAATGGCCGAACGGCATCGAATCCTGAAAGGACGCGGCAATGAAGGCCACAGCAAACGGCGATACCGCCCCTGCGCGCGTGCTTTCGCTGCCCATCCAGGGCATGACCTGCGCCTCCTGCGTTGGGCGGGTGGAACGGGTGCTGGCCCCGATACCCGGCGTGGCATCGGTGTCGGTCAACCTTGCAACCGAGCGCGCGGTCATCCGGCAGGACGGCGAGGTGGATGTTGCGGCCGTGGTGTCGGCGGTGGAAGGGGCAGGCTATGCAGTGCCCATGACGGCCACCGAGATTGCCGTCGAAGGCATGACATGCGCGTCCTGTGTGGGGCGGGTGGAGCGTACGCTGAACGCGCTGCCGGGCGTGACCGAAGCGGTTGTGAACCTTGCGACCGAACGCGCCACGGTGCGCGGCGTCGCCGATTCCGACGCGCTGATCGCGGCCATTGGCGCGGCCGGATACACGGCGCGGGTGATCCCGCCGGATCAGGGCGACACGCAGGACGCAGCGGCGCGCAAGGATGCCGGGCGTCTGGCCCTGCGGCGCGACGTGATCGTGGCGGCCCTTCTGACACTGCCGGTGTTCCTGCTGGAGATGGGTGCGCATGTGGTGCCCGGAATGCATGCCCTGATCGACCGCACGATCGGGATGCAGAACAACTGGACCGTGCAGTTCCTGCTGACCACGCTGGTGCTGTTCGGGCCGGGCATCGGGTTCTACCTGAAGGGAATTCCCGCGCTGGTCCGCCTGGCACCCGACATGAACTCGCTGGTCGCCGTGGGCAGCATCGCGGCCTACGGGTTCTCGATTGTCGCCACCTTTGCGCCCGGCCTGCTGCCGCCCGGCACGATCAATGTCTATTTCGAGGCGGCGGCCGTCATCGTCACGCTGATCCTGCTGGGCCGCTATCTGGAGGCGCGCGCGAAGGGGCGGACATCGCAGGCGATCCGGCGGCTGGCCGGCCTGCAGGTGCGCACGGCCCGCGTGCTGCGCGACGGTGCGGTGCTCGAAGTGGCGATCAGCGATGTCGGGCAGGGCGACCTGGTGCTGGTGCGTCCGGGCGAGCGGCTGCCGGTCGATGGCGAGGTCACCGAGGGCGAAAGCCATGTGGACGAATCCATGATCACCGGCGAGCCGATGCCGGTTGGCAAGAAACCCGGCAGCGTGGTGGTGGGTGGCACGGTCAACCAGACGGGCGCGCTGAAGGTCCGGGCGACGGCCGTCGGCGGCGCCACGGTTCTTGCGCAGATCATCCGCATGGTGGAACAGGCGCAGGGGTCCAAACTGCCGATACAGGCGCTGGTGGATCGTGTGACGATGTGGTTCGTGCCCGCCGTCTTTGCCGCGGCGGTGGCGACCTTTTCCGTCTGGCTCGCGCTTGGGCCGGACCCCGCGCTGTCCTTTGCGCTGGTCAATGCGGTGGCCGTGCTGATCATCGCCTGCCCCTGTGCCATGGGCCTTGCGACGCCGACCTCGATCATGGTCGGGACCGGCCGGGGGGCCGAACTGGGCATCCTGTTCCGCAAGGGCGAGGCTTTGCAGCGGCTGCGTGACGCCCGGGTCGTGGCGGTGGACAAGACCGGCACCCTGACCGAGGGCAGGCCCGTGCTGACCGACCTGGTAACCGCCGGGGGGTTTGACCATGACCTGGTGCTGGCCGGGGTCGCGGCGGTCGAGGCGCGGTCGGAGCACCCGATCGCACGGGCCATCGTGGAGGCTGCGACGGCGCGCGGGCTGCGGTTGCCCGAGGTCGCCGACTTCGCGTCGGTGACCGGTCTCGGGGTGGGCGCACTGGTCGGCGGTGCGCGCATCGAGATCGGGGCCGATCGCTTCATGCATCATCTCGGCGTCGATCCCGGCGCCTTCGCGGTGACGGCAGCGCAACTCGGAGCCGAGGGGAAGTCGCCGATCTATGCGGCGATCGGGGGACGGCTGGCGGCCATCATCGCGATTGCCGACCCGATCAAGTCCACGACGCCGGGCGCGATTGCGGCCCTGCACGGGCTGGGTCTGAGGGTGGCGATGATCACCGGCGACAACGCCCGCACCGCGCAGGCCATCGCGGCAAGGCTGGGTATCGACGAGGTGGTGGCCGAGGTCCTGCCCGACGGCAAGGTCGAGGCGCTGCGGCGCCTCGGGTCAGCACATGGCACCGTTGCCTTTGTCGGAGACGGGATCAACGACGCGCCGGCCCTGGCGGCCGCCGATGTGGGCCTGGCCATCGGCACCGGCACGGATATTGCCATCGAGGCTGCCGATGTGGTGCTGATGTCGGGCAGCCTGCAGGGCATACCGAATGCGATTGCCCTGTCGAAGGCGACGATCGGCAACATCCGGCAGAACCTGTTCTGGGCCTTTGCCTACAATACCGCGCTGATCCCGGTGGCCGCCGGTCTGCTGTACCCGGCATGGGGCATCCTGTTGTCGCCGATCTTTGCGGCGGGGGCGATGGCTTTGTCGAGCGTCTTCGTGCTGGCAAATGCGTTGCGGCTGCGCACGTTCGATCCGGCGGCGCGACGGGTGCATTGATTAGTCCCTCGCTAATCTATGGCAAGACATTCGTTGCTTCCTGCCTATGTGCAGACGTGGCACCTTGTACCAACCTGAACGGTTGCCGTGGCCACGCTGCCACCTGCCGCCGCTGACACCTGACGGATATGAGGACCGAGCCATGCCAGTCGAGACCGTGGATACGCTGATTGTCGGGGCGGGACAGGCCGGCGTCGCGATGAGTGCGCATCTGCACGACTGCGGCGTGCCGCATCTGGTCCTGGAACGCCACCGGATTGCCGAACGTTGGCGGACGGGGCGGTGGGATTCGCTGGTGGCGAACGGCCCGGCCTGGCACGATCGTTTCCCGGGGATGGAGTTCGCCGATACCGACCCCGACGCCTTCGCGCCGAAGGACAGCGTGGCGGACTACTTCGCGGCCTTTGCCGACAAGATCGCGGCACCGATCCGCTGCGGCGTTGATGTCACCCGCGTCGAGCGCCTCGACGGCCGCGAGGGGTTCCGCGTCGAGACATCCGAGGGTGTGCTCGAGGCGACCAACGTTGTTGCGGCGACGGGCCCGTTCCAGCGGCCCGTGATCCCGCAGGTTGTTCCTGCGGACCGCGGGATCGTGCAGATCCATTCCTGCGACTACCGCAATCCCGCGCAATTGCCCGAGGGCGCGGTTCTGGTGGTCGGATCGGGATCGTCGGGGGTGCAGATCGCGGACGAACTGCTGCGGGCGGGCCGACGTGTCTATCTGTCGGTCGGACCGCACGACCGGCCGCCGCGCCGGTATCGCGGGCGCGATTTCGTCTGGTGGCTGGGGGTTCTGGGCAAGTGGGATATCGAGGTTCCGGCGCCCGGCACCGAACATGTGACCATCGCGGTCAGCGGTGCGCATGGCGGGCAGACGGTGGATTTCCGCGAGCTTGCCGCGCGGGGCATGATACTGCTCGGCCGGACCGAGCATCATGCAGACGGGGTGCTGGGCTTCGCGGCGGACCTTGCGGCCAATCTGGCGCGGGGGGATGCCAACTACCTGTCCGTGCTGGACGAGGCCGACGCCCATGCCGCCCGCAACCGGCTGGACCTGCCCGAAGAGCTCGAAGCACGCCGCATCTTGCCCGATCCGCCCTGCGTGACCGATCCGATCCTGTCACTGGACCTTGCGGACGCGGGGATCGCCGCCATCATCTGGGCAACCGGCTATGCACTGGATTTCGGATGGCTGAAGGTTGATGCCTTCGACGAAAAGGGCAGGCCCAGCCACAGGCGCGGCGTATCGGCGGTGCCGGGGCTGTATTTCCTGGGGCTGCCATGGCTGTCGCGGCGTGGATCGAGTTTCATCTGGGGCGTCTGGCACGATGCCCGATATCTGGCCGATCATATCGCGGCGCGGCGCACCGCCGGGGCCGCCTGACGGACCCGCAGCGCCGCCGCACCGACGATCGAGAACCGACCCGCCATGGAGGCCGATTTGGCACATACCCGCTACCGCAGCTTCAACACGCGCGACACCTACCCCGAGCAACGGCTGGACAACGATCTTTGCCAACTGGTCGCCACGCGGGGCGGCACGACGCTGTGGCTGCGTGGCCAGTGTCCGCAGGATCTGGACACTGCCCGGAACATCGACAGTCATGATCCGGTGGAACAGACCCACAAGGTGATGCAGAACATCCGCCAGCTGATCGAGGAGGCGGGCGGCCAGATGGAGCATCTGGTCAAGCTGGTCGTCTACCTGACCGACGTGCGGCACCGCGAACCGGTCTACCGGACGATGGGGGAATACATCAAAGGCGTGCATCCGGTCTGCACCGGGCTGACGGTGGTGGCGCTGGCGCGGCCTGACTGGCTGGTCGAGATCGACGCCACCGCCGTCATTCCGGACTGAGGCGATGACCTTCTCGCTTGTCGCGCGCTGCGCGCGGACCGGCCAGTTCGGCATGGTGATCTCGTCCTCGTCCCCGGCAGTGGCGGCGCGCTGCGCGCATGTGCGGGCGGGGGTCGGGGTGGTTGCCAGCCAGAACGTCACCGATCCCGCGCTCGGGCCACTGCTGCTGGATGCGATGGCGGCGGGCAAATGCGCCGCCGACGCCATGGCGGAGGTCACGCACGGACGCGACTTCATCGACTACCGGCAACTGTTGGCGGTGGACCGGCAGGGTGGCGTCGCCATCCACTCCGGGGCGCAGGTGCTGGGCCTGTGGGGCGAGGCGCGCGGTCCCGATTGTGCGGCGGGCGGCAACCTGCTGGCAGATCCCGCCGTGCCCGCGGCGATGGTCGCGGCCTTCGGCGATGCGACGGGGCATCTGGGCGACCGGCTGATGGCCGCGGTGCAGGCAGGGCTTGCGGCCGGGGGCGAGGCCGGTCCGGTGCATTCCGCCGGGATGAAGATTGCCGACCGCCTGTCATGGCCGCTTGTCGACCTGCGGGTGGACTGGACCGAGGATTGTCCGATCGCCGCGCTTCGGGCGGCATGGGCCGTCTATCGCCCGCAGATGGCGGCCTATGTGCAGCGCGCCGAGGACCCCACGCGCGCGCCGTCCTATGGCGTGCCGGGAGATCAATAAGGAGCAAGCGATGTATCCACAGGCTGAATGGCAATCGCGCGCCGCCGCATTGCAGTTTCGGAACAATTGCTGGATCGACGGCCGTTTTGTCCCGGCAGCCTCGGGCGACCGGTTCGACACGGTGAATCCGGCGACGGGCGCGGTGTTGACCGATGTCGCGCGCGGCGGTGCCGAGGATATCGACCGCGCCGTCAAGGCGGCACGCCGTGCGTTCGAGGATGGCCGCTGGTCACGGCTGACCCCGGCCGCACGCAAGGACATCCTGCTTCGTCTGGCCGCGCTGATCCGGGCCAATGTGCCGGAGCTCGCGCTGCTCGACACACTGGACATGGGCAAGCCTATCCGCGATTCGAGCACCATCGATGCCCCCGGTTCGGCACATTTCTTCCAGTGGCATGCCGAGGCGATCGACAAGCTCTACGACGAGATCGCACCCACCGGCGGGCGTGACCTGGCGATGGTGCGGCGGGTTCCGCTGGGGGTGGTGGGCGCGGTCGTTCCGTGGAACTTTCCGCTGGACATGGCAACCTGGAAACTGGCGCCCGCGCTCGCCATGGGCAATTCGGTCGTGCTGAAACCTGCGGAACAGTCGCCCCTGTCGGCGCTGCGGCTTGCGGAACTGGCGGCCGAGGCGGGCCTGCCGGACGGGGTGCTGAACGTGGTGCCGGGCTTCGGCGAGGATGCCGGGCAGGCCCTGGGCCGCCATGCCGATGTCGATTGCCTGGCCTTCACCGGCTCGACCGAGGTCGGCAAGCTCTTCCAGTGCTATGCCGGCCAGTCGAACATGAAACAGGTCTGGCTGGAGACGGGGGGCAAGTCGCCCAACATCATCTTTCCCGATGCCGATCTGGAGGCTGCCGCCGACATGGCGGCCTTCGGCATCTTCTTCAACCAGGGCGAGGTCTGTTCGGCCAACAGCCGGCTGCTGGTGCATGCCGACATCGCCGAGGACATGACCGAACGCATGGCCGCGCGGGCCCGCGCGATCATTCCCGGCGATCCGCTGGACCCGGAGACGACGCTGGGCGCGATGGTCGATGCGCGCCATGCCGACCGGGTGATGGGCTATATCGCGGCGGGCCGAGCCGAGGCGCGGCTGATCTGCGGCGGCGAGCGGGTGCGGATCGGCGGATCGGATGCCTTCGTGCAGCCGACGGTCTTTGCCGGGGCGGCACCCGGCGCGCGCATTGCCACCGAGGAGATATTCGGCCCGGTGCTGTCGATCCAGACGTTCCGGACCGAGGACGAGGCGGCGGCGATGGCGAACGCCAGCATCTATGGTCTGGCCGCATCGGTCTGGACGCGCGACCTGTCGCGCGCGCTGTCGATGGCGGACCGGCTGCACGCAGGCACTGTTTCGGTGAACACGGTGGATGCGCTGTCCGCGATGACGCCCTTCGGTGGGATGAAGCAGTCGGGGTTCGGCCGCGACCTCTCGATCCATTCCTTCGACAAGTATTCGGCACTCAAGACGGTGTGGGTGAAGTACTGAGACTTGCGGCCTGCCACCCCTGAGCTAGGCTTTTTCCGATAAGGGGGCGTGATGGCGCTGCGATTTACGCTTCGGCAGATGGAATACCTGGTCGCCGTGGGCGAGACCGGGTCCGTTGCCGCGGCGGCCGAGCGCGTCGGGGTGTCGGCACCGTCGGTTTCGGTCGCGATCTCGCAGCTGGAAGCGCAGCTTGGCCTGCCGCTGTTCGTGCGCCGCCACGCGCAGGGCCTGTCGCTGACGCAGGCGGGGCGGCAGGTGATCGACCAGGCGCGGGTCATCCTGGCCGAGGCGGCGCGGCTGAACGATCTGGCATCGGCGATCTCTGGAACGGTGCGGGGCACGCTGCATGTGGGTTGCCTGCTGACCTTTGCGCAGGTCGTGCTGCCGCAGTTGCGGCGCAGCTTCATGGCGGCCCACCCGCAGGTGGAGTTCCGGCAGACCGAAGGGCATCAGGACGAACTGTTCGCGGCACTGCGCCGGGCGCATATCGACGTGGCCCTGACCTATGACCTGAACATTCCTGCCGATCTGTCGTTCACCGGCCTCGCCAGCCTGCCGCCGCATGTTGTGCTGCCCGCCGGTCATCCACTGGCAGAGCGTCCGCATCTGGCGCCCGAGGATCTGGCGGGCCTGCCGATGGTGCTGCTCGACCTGCCCCACAGCGCGGACTATTTTCTGTCGGTCTTCGCCGCACGCGGGTTGAAGCCTGTGATCGCCGAGCGCACGCGGGACATTTCGGTGATGCGCAGCCTGGTGGCCAATGGTTTCGGCTACTCCATCGCCAACATCCGCCCGCTGTCGGATCGCGCCCCGGATGGCCGCCCGCTGCGTATCGTCCCGCTTGCCGGGCCGCTTCGTCCGATGCGGCTGGGCCTGCTGCAGGCGGAGGGCGCGGTGCAGGTGCACACGATCCGGGCCTTTGCGGCGCACTGCCGCGCGCATGTGACGGCTGCCGCCACCCCGGGGCTGCGGATGCACATCGCGGCAGACCCGTCCGACGCCTGAGGCGTCCGCGCCGCGCCGCCTAGCCCAGTTTCAGCAGTGGCAGCATCATCGCGAAGAGTTCCGCCTGCGAGGATATTCCGCAGCGTGTATAGAGCTGTCGGCGAAACACCTTGACGGTCTGGGCCGACAGGCCAAGACGCAGGCCGATCGACATGGTGGAATGGCCGCGAAGGATCAGCAGCGCGACCTCGGCCTGGCGCGGCGAAAGGTGGATCCCATGCGCCGAGCGCGCGGCTTGGGCCAGCATGACGGCGGTATCCTCGGCCGGACCGGGCGCGCGCGCCAGCCCGGTCCAATGCGCTTCCGACAGCGCCGCGACGACGGGGGCGAGGCGCTGGCAGGTCTCGACCTCGCGCTCCGAGAAGGCGCGCGCGGACGATGCATCGCGTCCGATGCACAGGTTCAGCGAGACACCCGGCGAAGGGTAGGCGATGAAGGTCACCTCGTCGACCAGCGTGGTCTGTTCGTAGTACTCGATGAAATAGCGGCTGCGGTGGAACGCATCGGGGGCCACGTCCAGCAACCGATAGGCCCCGGCGGGCACGCGGCTGAGATGCAGGTCATAGAACGGATCCAGCCGGTAGGCACCGGGCAGGTAGGTGCCCGTCAGTTCTGCAAAGACCTGCGGGTCGTCGGTCTGGCTGTACAGCACCTGCGGCGGCCCGGCATCGCGATAGGCAAGGATGATCAGGTTGTCGAGGGCGGCAACTGCCCTGAACAGTTGCCACAATGCGCTTTCGAAGCCCGGCTGGTTCAGCAGCCGGATCGTTTCGGCCAGTTGGCTCTCGGCCAGGTTCGGCAGTGGCCTCATCGACGGTTCCGATACCTCTCTGGGGGTATATACCCCCGATCATGCCGCCATTAGCCTGTTTCTTGCAGAATCCGGGGGTATGGGCCAGCGGCATGAACACCGCCATCGACATCCGCACGGTCACCAAGCGTTATGGCACGTTCACCGCCCTGCACGGCGTGTCGCTGTCGATCCTGGACAACGAGTTCTTCACGCTTCTGGGCCCCTCGGGCTGCGGCAAGACCACGCTGCTGCGCATGATTGCCGGGTTCGAGGATGTGACGGCGGGCGAAATCCTGTTGTTCGGGCAGGATATCGCGCGGCTGGCACCGAACCACCGGCCGGTCAACACGGTATTCCAGCAGTACGCCCTGTTCCCGCATCTGTCGGTCATCGACAACGTGGCCTTCGGGCTGAAGATGAAGGGAATGGACGCGGCGAGCCGCCGGAAGCGGGCGGGCGACATGCTGGAGATGGTGCACCTGTCCGCGTTCGCCGACAGGCTGCCCGCGCAACTTTCGGGCGGGCAGCAGCAGCGCGTGGCTTTGGCACGGGCGCTGGCCCCGGAACCCAAGGTGCTTCTGCTGGACGAGCCGCTTTCGGCGCTGGATCTCAAGCTGCGGCAGGCGATGCGGGTCGAGTTGAAGCAGCTTCAGGAAGAGACCGGCATCACCTTCATCTTCGTCACCCACGATCAGGAAGAGGCTCTGACGATGTCCGACCGCATCGCCGTCATGAGCGCGGGGCATGTGCAGCAGATCGGGACGGCGCGGGACATCTACGAGGCGCCGGTGAACCGCTTCGTGGCCGATTTCATCGGCGAGACGAACCTTCTTGAGGTCGAGGTGACCGAGGTCGCGGCGGATCGCGCGCAGGTCGTGCTGCCCGGCGGCCACCGCATCGCCTGCGCATCGGCGGGGCAGGGGGCGGGGCGGCATCACCTGTCGATCCGGCCCGAACGCCTGACGCTGGCCCCTGTCGGCGCCGATCTGGAGGCGGTGGTCGAGCGCGTGGTCTATCTGGGCACCGACCTGCAACTGATGGCGCGGCTCGACGGCGGGACCGAGATGCATGTGCGGCTGCAGAACTCTGCCCGGATCGAGGTGCCGCAACCCGGCACCCGCGTCGGCCTGGTTCTGGAGGAGGGCGCGGCGCGCCTTCTGGCCGACTGATGGCGGGCATGGCGCCATCGGGCGGGGACAACGCCGGGGACAAGGGGTATCGTGGCCTGATCGTGCCGCTTCTGCTGCCTACCTGGTTGACCATCGGTGTCTTCCTGGTGCTGCCGGTCGCCCTGATGGCGGTATACTCCTTCCTGACCAAGGAATTCCGCGGCGGCGTCATCTGGGAATTCTCGCTGGCCGCCTATGACCAGTTCTTCATCGACCGCGGGCTGTTCGGGGATGAACCCGCCCGGCTGGAGTGGACCTACATCACCGTGTTCGGCCGATCGATCGCGCAGGCGGCGGTGGCAACGGTGATCTGCCTGGTGGTCGGGTTTCCGACCGCCTGGTTCATTGCCACCCGTCCGGCAGCGACACGCGGCCTGTGGCTGTTCCTGATCACCGTGCCGTACTGGGTGAACCTGCTGATCCGCACCGTATCGCTGCGGTTCCTGATCCGCGAGAATGGTCCGCTGAACGATGCGCTGATCGGTGCGGGGGTGATCGGGCGTCCGCTGCAACTGATCAACACCGATTTTGCCGTGCAGATGGGGCTGTTCTACAGCTATCTGCCCTTCATGGTTCTACCGATCTATGCGGCTGTCGAACGCTACAACTTTGCCTTCTCCGAGGCGGCGGCCGATCTTTATGCGAACCGCTGGGTCACGCTGCGCGAGATCGTGCTTCCCATCGTGAAGCCCGGGATCATCGCAGGCTGCATCCTGGTGTTCATTCCCTCGCTGGGGGCGTTCCTCGCGCCCAACCTGCTGGGCGGGGCGAAGAACTTCATGATCGGGTCGCTGATCGAGGAGCAGTTCAAGCGGTCGCTGGGCAACTGGCCCTTCGGGGCGGCGGTGTCGATGATCCTGATGACGCTCGTCCTGATCCTGCTGATGGTCTATGCGCGCGCCATGGCCCGGGCGGAGGCGCGGCGATGAGGCTGCGAAGCGTCCGCCACTATCCGGGCTTCCTGGCGATGACGGTGCTCTGCCTTGTCATCCTCTATGCACCGCTGGTGGTGGTGACGGTCTATTCCTTCAACGATTCCACCTCGATCACCAGCTGGGGCGGGTTTTCGCTGCGGTGGTATGGCGATGTGTTCTACGGTCCCGAGGCCCCGCGCTTCCGGGCCGCCGCGTGGAACTCGCTGACCATTGCCTTCCTTGCCGCCACGATCTCGACGGCCATCGCCACGGCGGCGGCGCTGGCGATGCTGCGGGCAGGCAAGTTCAGGGGCAAGTCGCTGACATTCGCGCTGATCAACATGCCGCTGATGGTGCCCGAGATCGTGATTGCGGTGGCGACGCTGATCTTCTTCACCATGGTCGGGCTGACGCCGGGCTATCTGACGATCCTGATCGCCCATGTCACCTTCTGCATCCCTTTCGCCTATCTGCCGATGGCGGCACGGCTGCAGGGGATCGACGGAAGCTTCGAGCAGGCGGCGCGCGATCTCTATGCCTCGCGGGCGCAGTCGTTCTTTCTGGTGCTGCTGCCGCTGATGGCGCCCGGTGTCGTGTCGGGATACCTGCTGGCCTTCATCATCAGCCTCGATGACTTCATCATCACCAACTTCGTCAAGGGCGCGGGTATGGAGACATTGCCGACCGCGATCTTCGGGTCGGTGAAGCAGGGCATCAAGCCGAACATCATGGCGATCTCGACGCTGATGCTCGGCGTGTCGGTGCTGTTCGTCACCCTGTCCTACCTGATCAACCGCAAGGGCCGCGTGAGCCCCTAACAAGCCAAGGAGCACTCCATGAACCGTCTGCTGACGACCGCCGCCTTTGCCATCCTGGGCACTGCGGCCCATGCCGAGGGCACGCTTTCGGTGTATCACTGGTTCGAATACATCCCGCAGGAACTGGTTGACAAGTTCACGTCCGAGACCGGAATCGCGGTAACCATCGACACCTACGACAGCAACGAGGCGATGCTGGCCAGCCTGAAGGCCGGCAAGCTGGGCCAGTACGACGTTGCGGTTCCCGCCGACTTCATGGTGCAGATCATGGCCGCCGACGGCATGCTGGACACGTTCACCGCCGAAGAGATGACGAACCTCGGCAACATCGCGCCGCAATGGCTGGACGTGCCGTTTGATCCGGGCCGCAAGTCGTCGATCCCCTATCAGTGGGGGTCGACCTCGTTCAGCGTCAACCGCGACGTCTATCAGGGCGACATCTCGTCGCTGTCCGTCATCTTCGATCCGCCCGAGGAACTGCGTGGCCGCATCAACGTGCTGGACAGCCAGAACGAGGTGCTGATCCTCGGATCGCTGTACCTGGGCATCCCGCAATGCACCACCGACCGTGCGCAACTGAAGGCGCTGTCGGACATGCTGGTTGCGGCCAAGGCACATTGGGCCAGCTTCGGTTCCGACACGGCCAAGGACGTTCTGGTCTCGGGCGATGCCGCGGCAGGGATGATCTACAACGGCTTCTCCGCCAAGGCGCGGGCCGAGGGCGCGAATGTGGAATACTCCTATCCGAAGGAAGGCCACGTCCTGTGGATGGACAACATGGTGCTGCTGAAGGATGCGCCGAACCGGGACAACGCGATCCGCTTCATGAACTTCCTGCTGGAGCCCGAGAACGCGGCGGCGGTGACGAACTATGCCGCCTATACCTCGGGCGTCGCCGGGGTCGAGCCGTTCCTGCTGGAGGAAATCCGCAACAGCCCCGAAAACAACCCGCCCGCCGATGCCGCGCCCGGGGCCTTTGCGCAGGTCTGCGACGAGGAAACGCAGAAGCTCTATGACGCGATCTGGATCAACCTGAAGAAGTGACCCGTCCGGGCGGTCCGCGTGCGGGCCGCCCCTGTTCCAGGACCATGCGATGACCCGAAGCGATCCCCACCCGTCAGAGGCGGGACAGATGTGCGTTGCCCTGTGGCAGGGCCGGTCACCCGAGGGCGACACGGGCGCGGCGGTCGATCAGGCCGTGCGCGCCTTGCACGCGGCCGCCGCGATGGGGGCTGCGGTGCTGGTGCTGCCGGAGGTCTGGCTGCCCGGCTACAACCGGCCCGACCTTGCAACCCGCGCCCTGCGGCAGGACGATCCCGCGATGCGCAGGCTGGCGCAGGCGGCGCGCGGCACCGGCTGTGCGGTGGTCGTGGGTCATGCCGAGGCGACGGACGAGGGGGTCTACAACGCGTCGACCTGCATCGGCCCGGACGGGACCTTCGTTGCGACATACCGCAAGCTGCAGCTTTACGGCCCGCGCGAGCGTTCGATCTTTCACCCCGGCGCGGGCTATGCGGTCTTTGACCTTGGCGGGCGGCGGACGGCGATGCTGATCTGCTACGATGTCGAGTTCGCGCCCCATGTGGCCGCACTGGCCGCACAGGGGGTCGAACTGATCCTTGCGCCGACGGCCAACATGCAGCCTTTCGTGCATGTGGTGCGCCACACCGTTCCTGCGATGGCCGCGAACCACGGCGTTTCGATCGTGTACGCCAACTACTGCGGCATCGAGGGTGACCTGACGTATGTGGGCGGCAGTCTCATCGCGGGACCGCATGGCGAGGTTCTGGCACAGGCCGGCGACACACCCGCCCTTCTGGTGGCCGAACTGCCGGCACGCGACCCCGCACGCCTGTCCACCCAGGCCATTGATCTTCGGACGCCCTGACATGCCCAAAGACACGCGCGACAGCCCATATGACATCCTGTTCCAGCCCCTGCGCATCGGTCCCAAGGTGGCCAGGAACCGCTTCTACCAGGTTCCGCACTGCAACGGCGGCGGGTATCGCGACCCCTCGGCGGTGGCCGAGATGCGGCGCACCAAGGCCGAAGGCGGCTGGGGCGTGATCTTTACCGAACAGACCGAGATCCATCCGAGCAGCGAGATCACGCCCTTCATCGAACAGCATCTGTGGGAAGACAAGGACATCCCGGCACTTGCGGCGATGGCAGAGGCGATGAAGTCGCACGGCGCGCTGGCGGGCATCCAGTTGGCCTATTCCGGCATCAACGGGCCGAACCTCTACAGCCGCGAGGTGCCGCTGGCCGTGACCGGCGGCCCGATCCTGACCTTCACGTCCGATCCGGTGCAGGCCCGCACCATGGACAGGGATGACATCCGCGACCTGCGCCGCTGGTTCCGCAACGCCTTTCGTCGGGCGCAGACGGCGGGATTCGACCTGATCTGCCTTTATGGCGCGCATGGCTTCGGTATCCTGCAGCATTTCCTGTCGCGCGCGACCAACCATCGCAGCGACGAATACGGCGGCGGCCTTGAGAACCGGTCGCGTTTCCTGCGCGAGGTCGTGGACGAGGCGCGCGAGGAGACGAAGGGCGAGATCGCCATTTCGCTGCGGATGTCACTGCACGAGGCCGGGCCCTTCGGGTTTTCCAACAGCGAGTTGCGCGATTTCATCGCGATGCACGGCGACTTGCCCGACATCTGGGATCTGGCGCACGGCACTTGGGAGGCCTGTTCGGGGACCTCGCGGTTCAAGCCGGAGGGCGCGCAGGAAGATCTGGTGCGCGGCATCAAGGCGCTGACCTCGAAACCTGTGGTGGGTGTCGGACGGTTCACCAGTGCAGATGCCATGGTGCGCCAGATCCGGTCGGGCATACTGGATTTCATCGGCGCTGCGCGCCCCTCGATCGCTGACCCTTTCCTGCCGAAGAAGATCGAGGAGGGTCGCTTTGACGATATCCGCGAATGCATCGGCTGCAACATCTGCGTGTCGGGTGACATGACCGGCGGGATCAGCCGCTGCACCCAGAACACCGCCTTCATGGAGGAGTGGCGCAAGGGTTGGCATCCGGAACGGGCGAGACCACGGGGGCCGTCCGAAACCGTGCTGGTGGTGGGCGCCGGTCCGGCGGGGCTCGAGGCCGCGTTGCAGGCCGCCCGGCGCGGCTATCGGGTGACGCTGGCCGAGGCCTCGACCGTTCTGGGCGGGCGGGTGGCGCGGGAACGGCTGCTGCCCGGCCTGTCGGCCTGGGGCCGTGTGGCCGACTACCGCACCGGCCAGCTTGCCCCCCTGACAAATGCCGAGATCTACCGCGACAGCCGCCTGACCGCCGATGATGTGCTGGCGATGGGGGCGGAACATGTGGCCATCGCCACCGGTGCGCGGTGGCGGCGCGATGCGGTCGCGCGGCTGCACCTGCATCCGATCCCGACCGATGCGGCGATGCCGGTCTGGTCGCCCGACGACCTGATGGTCGGGCAGGGGCCCGTGGCGGGCCGCGTGATGATCTACGACGACGACCATTTCTACATGGGTTCGGTGATGGCCGAGGTGCTGGTGGCGCGCGGCTGCAGGGTGGATTTCGTGACGCCCGCAGCCAAGGTTGCGGAATGGGCCGAAAACACGCTGGAGCAGACAGTCATCATGCGCCGCCTGCTGGAGCTTGGTGTCCGCATCCACACCGGCAAGGCACCCGAGGCCATCGGGGCGGGCGAGGTGACGCTGGGCTGCACCTGGACGGGGGCCACCACCGGCATGGCGGCCGATGCCGTTGTCATGGTCACCTCGCGGATTCCGCAGGATGCGCTCTATCAGGACCTGCGCGGGCGGCAGACGGAATGGCGTGATGCGGGCGTCATGTCGGTGCGGTTGATCGGCGATGCCGCTGCCCCGGGACCGATCGCCTGGGCGACCTATGCCGGCCGGCGCTTTGCGGAAGAGATCGACGCCGAGGATGATCGCGGCGACACGCCCGCCTTCCGGCGTGAGGTGGCGGCGCTGGAGCCCGGACCGTCGCGCCTGCCCTGATTGCCGGATCCTTGCGGATCAGACCGGACCGGATACCGCGACCCTGCTTTTCCCGCCGCCTTGCTTGCGCACGGCGATCCGCGTCGGGATGCGGTCTTTCATCGCCTCGACATGGCTGATCACGCCCACCTGCCTGCCCTGCGACTGCAGCGTTTCCAGAGCGTCGATCGCCAGATCGAGACTGGCCGCGTCCAGCGATCCGAAGCCCTCGTCAATGAACAGCGTCGCCGCAAGCCCACCCTTTCCACCCAGCCGGGACAGCGCCAGCGCGAGGCCGAGCGACACCAGGAACCGCTCGCCCCCCGAAAGGCTGCGGGTGGCCCGTGCCTCGTCGCCCATGTCGCGATCCTCGACCTGCAGCGCCAGATCCGCGGCCCGACGCAGCCGATAGCGCGGGGCGAGGTCGGACAGGTAGCGGTTCGCCTGGGTGACCAGGACGTCCAGTGTGACCTGCTGCGCGATGCGCGCGAACCGGTCGCCGCTGCGCGAGCCGACGGCGGCATTCACCGCAAGCCAGACATCCAGCGTTTCGCGTGCAGCGGCGACCTCCATCTCGAGCCCTGCGAGGGCGGCGCGGGTCGAACGGTCGGTCTCCAGCAGGGCCGAGATCGCGCCGATCCGTTCCAGCCGGGCGGCCCGGGCGGTGTCATGGTCGCCAAGTGCCGCGCTCAGGTCTTCGGGCGGGGCTTCGGGCAGGCCGGCAGCCTCGGCCGCGGCCAGATCGGCACGCCGGGCGGTCAGGGCGGATGCGGCCGCGGTCATCGCATCGTCGAGTTCCCGTATCCCCCGACGCAGCAAGTCGACCTCGGCTCGTGGCAGAGCGAGGGCCTCGCCCGCCTCGTCGCGCGACAGACCGGCAACGGCGAGCGCGTCGGTCAACGCCTCGGCGGCCTGCACTTGGTCCGCAAGCGCCTCATCGAGATGTTGCCGGGCCGCGGCGTGCCCGCCACGTGCCGTGGCCAGGGTTGCCCGTGCCTCGTTCAGGGTGGCCTGTGCGGCGTCCCTGGCGTTCTGCGCGTCAAGGCGAGTCTGGTTGAACGCCGTGCGGTGCCGCTCGGTCGGGGTTCCATCCAGCAACGGCGCGCGCTCCGCCAGCAGGTCCCGAAGCGTTTCCGCCCGCGCCCCGGCGTCGCGTGCGCTCTTGGCCGCGTCTTCGGCCGCCGTGTCGGTGAGCCCCTGTGCCTTGGCCAGTTGTGGGGCAAGGCGGGCCAATTCATCGAGGGCCCGTGCCTCGTCCTTGCGGGCCCGGGTCACCGCGTTCACGCGTTCGGCCAGTCGTGCGGGCAGGTCAGCGTCGGTCTCAAGCCGCTCCGGCGGCTCGCCCGTCGCTTCGAGCAGCGGTAGGAGCGTGCTGTCCAGATCGTCGCAGCGGGCGGCGTGCGTGGCGGCCTGCTGCCGGGCAAGGGCCGCATCCTGCAGGACCTGGGCAATCCTGTTCGACAGCTCCGTGCGCTCACCCGCGCGGGTGTCCAGCGCGGTTGTCAGCGTGTTCCGCCTCCGGTCGAGGTCGGTCAGCGCCTTGCGCAGGGCAGCACTGTCGCGCGCGGCCTGCGTCACCGCCGCGCGGGCCGTCGCCACGGCGCGTGCAGCTTCGGCAAGCGGCGCCGCCGCCCCGTCCGGGTTGTCGGGCAGGCGAGGGCAAAGGCTGCTGGACCGGGCCACCGCCACACCCGCCGCCCAGTCTGCAAGCGCACGATCGGCCTGTTGTCTGGCCGAGGCGGCTGCGGCCCTGGCCTGATCGGCCCGCGCCCCGGCACCGGCAAGCCGACCCTGCGCTTCGGTATGCCGCTGCCGCGCGTCCTCCGCGACCGATCGCGCGGCGGCCAGATCGACACGCAGGCTTTCCGCAAGCATGGCAAGGGCGCCACCATCCCGTGCCGGATGGTCGGTGGCGCCGCAGACCGGGCAGGGTTCGCCGTCCTCCAGCCGCAGGCGAAGATGCTGTGCCATGTCGGACAGGGCGAGGTCGGCACGCGCTGCCGGCGCGGCCAGTGCCTGCGCCTGCGCCTCTGCCGCCGCGATGGCGGACTTTGCGGCGACAACATCGGCCTGTGCCGCATCGGCTTCGGCCCGCTCGGCCTGCAGCGCGGCGGTCGCTGTTTCGCCCGCATCCTGCGCCGCCGCGTGGTCGCTTCTGGCGCGTTCAAGCCGCTCGAGCGTTTCCATGACCGCCGAAAGCGCCTCGGCCCGTTCCTGCGGCGCCTCGGCCTCACGCAGGGCCAGCCGGGCGGCAAGCGCCTCGGCCTCGGTGACCAGCCGGTCGCGTTCTGCCCTTTCGGCGGTATCCGTCCTGACCAGCGTGTCCAGCGTTGCGGCCAACGCGTCCGCCTGCGCTTGCAGCGACCCGGCCTGTGCCATGGCCTGCCGTTCGGCCTTGCCGGCTGCGGCGCGGGCGGCCAGATCGCGCGCGGTCTGGTCCCATCTGTCGGCCAGAGGGGCCAGCGGGGCCAGCGTTTCGCACTGGGTGCGTGCCGTGTCGAAGGCTGCGGTTGTCCGGCGTTCGGCTTCGGTCAGATCGGCCAGTGTGCCGCGCGCGGCCGCTGCCCGCGCCGCCAGATCGTTCGCATGGACGGCCGCCGCCTCGGCCTCGGACCGTGCGGTGGCGATGCGCGTGTCCAGATCGGCCGCCCTGTCCCAGATGCGGCCAAGCTCCTTGAACTCGGCCTCTTTCGCGGCATGGGCGGCATCGGCCAACCCGGCGGCCTGCTGCGCGGCCTCTGCATCTTCCTGTGCCTTGGCCACGGCGGATGCCGCCGCGGCCAGCATCGTTTCTCCGCCCGTCACGCGCAGCGTCGTCTCCGCTGCGGCCAGCCACTGCACGCGCAACGCCTCGGCGCGGTCGATCAGGTCAATCCGGGCGCGTTCCGGCGCGGCATCGGCGGCAGCCTGCGTCGCGGCCTGAACCTGCGCTTCGGCGCTGACGAGGTGCCGGCGTGCCTCGGCCAGCCTGTGGTGCTGTGCCAACTGTGCGGCGACCGCGTCGCGTTCGGCCTGGGCGGCGAGGTTCAAGCGCTGAAGATCCGCGCGCTCCTGCAGCAGCGCGTCGCGTGCCTCGTCCGGCAGGTGACGGTGTTCGCCCCGCCGCAGCATCAGCGCCTCATGGGCGGCGCGGGCGGCTTCGGCCCGTTCAAAGACGCGCACCGATACTGCCCGGTAAAGACCCGTTCCGGTGACCTTTTCCAGCAGGGCGGCGCGTTCTGCGGTATCTGCGCGCAGGAAGGCGTCAAAGTCGCCCTGCGCCAGTAGGACGGTGCGCCGGAACTCGTCATAGGACAGCCCGGTCAGGTTCTGGACGATCTCGGCAACGGCGGTGGCCTGGCTGGCCAGCATCTGCCCGTCGGATGCCCGCGCAACCGATCGTGCGACGGTCTGCAACCTGCCATCGGCCTTGTCCCTGGCCCGGCGGGCCTGCCACCTGGCAACGTAGACCGCCCCGTCCAGTGCGGCAAAGCGCACCTCCGCCCAGCCCAGAGCCGCCCCCCGGCGCAGGATCGCGCGCGAATCCCGTGCCTTGATCGCATCACCCCCGGCGTCGGGAACCTCGTCACCCGCAGCGCCCACCGCAAGGCGGGGCGCCTCGCCGTACAGCGCCAGACACATCGCGTCGAGGATGCTGGACTTGCCCGCGCCGGTTTCCCCCGTGATCGCAAACAGCCCGGCGCTGCGCAGCGGTTCGGCAGTGAAGTCGATCTCGAACCTGTCGGCGAGGCTTGCGATGTTCTGGCCGCTGATCGAAAGGATGCGCATCGCTGTCACACCTCGGAGAACGCGTCGCGGAAAGCCGACAGGTGACGGCTGTCGGGTTCGATTCCATGGGCCTGCCGAAAGGCCGCGATGAACAGATCCTCGGGCGTCGTCTCGGCCAGCGAGGGTGGCGGTGCCGGGGTCATGGCGCGGGTCTCTCGGATGATCTGCAGACCTGCGACCCGCACGGGATGGCGGTCCAGCAGCGTTTCCGCCTCGGCCAGCAGGGTGGTGGCGGGGCGGTCGGGTGTCAGGGCGACATAGACGAACGGCTGCCGGTCGCGCGGCACCGCAGGGTCGAACGCCTGTGCGGCCAGCATCGCCGCTACCTGCTCCAGCGGTGCGGCACCTGCGGCGGGCAGGCGCAACACCGGCACCGGGCGCGGCAGCGGTATGTGGCGCGGCGCGGCGCCATCGGCCAGATCCAGCAGGGTGACGCCATGGTCATAGGGGATTTCGGTGGCCGACAGGGGAAAGGGCGATCCGGCATACCGCACCCGCCCGCCGTCGAGGGATTGCGGCCGGTGCAGGTGGCCAAGGGCCACATAGGCCAAGGACGCGGGAAAGATGTCAGGCGGCACGGCCTCGGCCCCGCCGATCATGATGCGGCGTTCGGCGCCTTCGCTTTCCAGACCGCCCGCGCAGGTCAGGTGCCCCATGGCCAGAACCGGCAGTCCACCCGCGCGTGCCGCTGCCGCCTCGGCCATCCCGGCATGCAGCGCCCTTGCGGCCGCCACGACGGCAGGCTCGGTTCCGCCCTCCGCCCCAAGGGTCAGGCCCGGCAGGTCGGCCTGCCGCAGGAAGGGTATGGCCAGGACGAAGGCGCCCGGCCGGCCCGACCGGTCAAGCAGCGGAACCAGATGGCGATCCATGTCCACCCCGGTCTCGCTGCGCCGCAACGTGCCCGCCACCCGGACGCCCAGTTCGCGCAGCACCGCCTCTGGCGCCTCCAGCCGGGCAGCAGGGTCGTGGTTCCCGGCGATCATCACGACCTGCAGGCCGGGCCGTGCCCGCAGGAACCCCGCAATCGCCGAGTAGAGCAGCCGCTGCGCCTCGCCGGAGGGGTTGATGCCGTCAAACACGTCACCCGCGACAAGCAGCGCATCCACGCGCTCGGCCACGATGGTGTCGCGCAACTGGTCCAGAAAGGCCTGGTGTTCATGATCGCGCGACCAGCCGTTCAGGGTCTGGCCGATGTGCCAGTCGCCGGTGTGCAGGATGCGCATGGGTCGCCCTTCGGGGTGTGATCGGCCGCATGCAACCTGCGGCATCAAGCGCCGCAGGCCAAGGGGCAACGTGCCCGCGCGATCAGAGTGTCCGGAACCCCGCGTCGAGCGCGTCAAGGATCGTCTGCGCGTCCGCCTCGGTCAGCACAAGCGGCGGCGAAAGGATGATGTTCGCACCCGAGACGCGCACCATCGCACCGGCCGCATAGGCCGCCGCCTGCACCCGCGCAGGCACCGACTTGTCGGCGGGTTTCCGGGTTTCCCGGTCTGCGACGAGTTCGATGGCCAGCATCAGCCCGTGGCCGCCGCGCACGTCGCCGATGGCGGCATGGCTGTCCTTCAGCGCCTGCACCCCGGCCCACAGTTGCGCGCCGCGGGCGGCGGCGTTCGCCGTCACCTGCAGCCGTTCGGTCTCGGCCAGGCAGGCAAGCGCGGCGGCCGCGCCGACCGGATGGCCGGAATAGGTGTAGCCGTGCCCGATGGCGGCGCGGCCGGTCGTGTCGGCCTCGAACACCTCGGCCACCCCTTCGGCGATCATCACGGCACCAAAGGGGAAATAGCCGTTGGTGATGGCCTTGGCCGTGCACATCAGGTCGGGCTGAACGCCCCACAGACGGCTTCCAGTCCAGGCGCCCGTGCGGCCGAAGGCGGTGATGACCTCGTCCGCGATCAGCAGGATGCCGTGGCGGCGGCAGATCGCGGCGACGCCCGGCATGAAGCTGGCATGCGGCGGGATCACCCCGCCCGCGCCGAGGATCGGCTCCATGATGAAGGCGGCGATGCTGTCGGCACCCTGAAAGGCGATCTCGTCCTCGATCTGCGCGAGGATCAGTTGCGCCAGTCTTGCGGGGTCGGATTCATTGAACGGGTTGCGGTAGGCATAGGGGGCAGTGATGTGGAAACAGCCCGGCAGCAGCGGTTCATAGGCGGCGCGGAAGTTGGCGTTGCCGTTGACCGACGCACCGCCGATATGGGTGCCGTGATAGCCCTTCTTGAGGCTGAGGAACTTGGTTCGGCCAGCCTGCCCGCGGATGCGGTGATACTGCCGCGCCAGCCGCAGAGCGGTTTCCACGCTGTCGGACCCGCCCGACGTGAAGAACGCCCGCGTCAGGCCGTCCGCCGCAAAGAACGTGCGCAGCCGCTCGGCCAGTTCGATCACGGCATCGTTCGACGTGCCGCGGAAGATCGAATAATATGGCAACCGATCAAGCTGGGCGGCGATGGCCGCCTTCACCGGCGCGCAGGAATAGCCGAGGTTCACATTCCACAGCCCTCCGACGCCATCGACCACCTCATGCCCGTCGATGTCGCGAACCCGAACGCCCTGTGCCTCGGTGATGATGACGGGCGGATTCTGCAGACTGTCGGCGGGTGCCGTCATCGGGTGCCACAGGCTGCGCGCATTGTTGGCCTTCAGGAAATTCGCGTCGGGGCGGTCGTGGATCACGGTCGGGCTCTCCTTCAGGCGGCGATGGCGGCGCGATAGGTCTCCGGCAGCTTGCCGCCGGTGCGTTCGGTGGTGCGCATCGCGGCGGCCACGACGGCGGCGGCGATCTGCTGGCGCAGGGCGGGGCTCATCCGATGGTTCGGGGTGGCGACAGCCAATGCGCCACAGGCCTGTCCGCCCGCATCGAACAGCGGCGCCGCGATGCCGCAGACCTCGTCCTCGTAGGTCTGGTCGGCCACGGCAAACCCCTGCGCGCGGGCACGTTCGACCGCCGCCCGCAGCGCCCCGGGTTCCGTCGGGCTGTGGCGGGCGTGCCGGGTCAGCGGCGCCGCCACGACGCGGTCGAGCAGGTCCGGTGATGCGAAGGCCAGCACGACCACGCCGGACGCGGTGCAATGGAACGGCAACGCCTCGCCCGCCTCGATCGTTG
The DNA here is from genome assembly GCA_019454225.1 of Paracoccaceae bacterium. NCBI lineage: Bacteria > Pseudomonadati > Pseudomonadota > Alphaproteobacteria > Rhodobacterales > Paracoccaceae > Paracoccaceae bacterium. Next base: position 1,311,263 of record CP075370.1, read on the forward strand.
CACGGGTGGCGCGCTGCCCGTCGCTGACGCCGACCGTGGCAAGCCGCATTCCGGTGATCAGCGAGGCATGCGCCGTCTCGCCGGTGTCGCGCGTCAGGCCATCGAGCGCCGCCTGGATTTCGGCGGATACCGGAAAGGCCGCCTCGCGGATCCGTGCAAGGCGCAGCAGCCCCGCACCGAGCCGGTAGGCCCGGGTGTCCGGCCGCTGCTCCAGCAGTCCCGACTCGGCCAGGACGGCAAGCATCCGGTGGGCCGTGGCCTTGTCGACCCGCGCGCGTCGGGCGATGTCGGACAGCCCCATCTCGGGTTCATGTTCCGAGAAAATATCCAGCAGGGACAGCGCTTTCGCGACCGTTGATGACAAGGCTCGGATCTCCTGCGCGGCATTCCTGAAATGGTTGCAAAAGAAACATTGACAGACCTTTCCATCCGCAGCAAGCTTTTTGAACCATCGGTGATAATAATGAACCAATAGGGGGTAGTCATGCCGAACCACTTTCGCTGCGCGCCGACCATCGGCGCTCTTGCCCCGGCCCTGCTCGCCGCGCTGGCCGTTGCGTCGGCGGGGACCGCCCGGGCCGAATATCCCGAGAAACCCGTCAGCTTCGTCGTGCCGTTCCCGCCGGGCGATCTGGAAGATGTGCTGACACGGATGATCGCCGAGGATTTCCAGGCCGCCTATGGCGTGGCGGCGGCCGTGCTGAACAAGCCGTCAGACGGTGGACCCTTCCCCGGCGCGGCCGAGGTCGCGGCGGCCCCCGCCGATGGCTATACGGTCGGTTCCTTCGTGGTCGACATCCCCGTCGTCGGCCCCGAGGTCGGCATCCCGGCGCTCAACCCCAACCCGTTCGAACCGCTGGGCATCTTCCTGACCTATCCCTTCGTCATCGCGACATCCGCCGATGCGCCCTACGCCACGATGGCGGAACTGGCCGATCATGCGAAAACCGAACCCGTCGTCCTGGGGCATTTCGGATCCTTCCTGCTGCCCACCCAGGCGACCTTTGCGGCCGCGAAGGAGCTCGGTTTCGAATGGGGCTCCGAGGCGTCGGCCGACGCGCTGGACTGCAATTCACTGGCTTCGGGCGACTTCGACGTGATCAACACCACGATCCAGCTTGTCCTGCCCTGCCTCGACCGGGTGCGGGTGCTTGCCACGATCACCGAGGCGCCGATCCCGGTCGTGCCCGACGCGCCGACGCTGGCCTCGATCGCGCCCGCGCTGAACATCTCGCTGTGGAACGGCCTGTTCGTCCACAAGGATACCCCGGCGGATGTGCGCGCAAGGATCGTGGCCGTGGCCGAGCGCACGATGGCCTCCGAACGCGCGCAGAAACTGGCGGCGGAAACCGGCGCGCTGGTCTACTGGACCGACGCGGCCGCGGCACAGGCCCGCATCGCATCCGACCTCGCGGTGACGGCGCGGATCAATGCGATGATCGCTCAGTAGCGGCCGTCCGGGCCGAGGCGCCGCGCATGTCGGGACCCGATGGCACGCCCCATGTCTTTCCGCAGGGCAGAAAACCCGGCGAGCTGCTGTTCAGCACGCTGATCCTGCTGTTCGCGGCGGCGATGCTGGCACAGATCGGCTGGCAGACGACATGGCTGCCCGGCAAGGGATGGGCGGCGCAACCGCGCCTCTGGCCCGCGATCGGGCTGGGCGGGATGCTGGTCTTCGCCGGGCTCAACTGGATGGCGGTTCGGTCGCAGGACCGGCGCCCGGGCCGCTGGCAGGAGGCGGCGCTCTGGTTGCGGTCGCTGGAATATGCCGGATGGTATCTGGTCTATGTCGCGGGGGTCCCGCTGGTCGGCTACCTGCCGGCAACGCTGGCCTTCTGCCTGTTCCTGACCTGGCGGCTGGGCTATCGCGCGCCGCAGGCCTATGCGGCGGCGCTCGCCTTCGCGCTTTCGGTCGTCCTTCTGTTCAAGACGGTCTTCAACGTCAAGATTCCGGGTGGCGCGCTCTACGATCTCGCGCCGGACGGGCTGCGCTACATCCTGTTCCGGTATTTCTGAGGCGACATGGACCTGTTCCTTGCCAGCCTTGACCTGATCGCGCGGTGGGACGTGGCCGCGGCACTCGCCATCGGGTCAATCGGCGGGGTCCTGGTGGGGGCGCTGCCGGGCGTCGGCGCCGCCGTCGCCATCGCCATCCTGCTGCCCGTGACATTCGCGCTGGAACCCATCGTGGGCCTGACGGCGCTGCTGGGCATCTACGGGTCGTCAATGTTCGGGGGCGCCATCCCGGCGATCCTGATCAACACCCCCGGCACGCCGGTGAATGCGCTGACCACCTATGACGGCTATCCGATGACGCAGCGCGGCGAGGCGCGGCGGGCGCTCAGCCTGGCCTATGGCGCCTCGCTGTTCGGCGGGCTGGTCTCCATCCTCTGCCTGATGCTGCTCGCGCCGGTGCTGGCCGGCATCGCGCCGATGTTCGGGGCGCGCGAGATCTTTCTGGCCGCGCTGCTGGGGATCACGCTGGTCATCCTGACGCATCGCGGCCGGGTGCTGGCGGCCGCGATGCTCGCCTGCTTCGGGATCTTCCTGCAGACCATCGGCATCGAAAGCACCGCCTACACGCAGCGCTACACCTTCGGGCAGGGCTGGCTGCAATCCGGCGTCGACCTGATCGTGGTGGTGCTGGGCCTGTTCGCCATCAGCCAGGCGCTTGTCCTGTTCATGGACCGCGACCGCAACTTCCCCATGCCGCATGTCGACAAGCGGGGCTTCCTGAGGGAACTGGCGGGTGTGCTGCGCTACAAGCGCGTCGCCGCGGTGGGGTCGGGCTGCGGCGTCGTCTGCGGCATGATCCCGGGCGTGGGCGAGTTCATGTCGCAGTTCCTGTCCTACAGCCATGCACAGCGCATGTCGAAGTCCCCCGAGACCTTCGGCAAGGGCAACCCCGAGGGGCTGGTCGCGTCGGAATCCGCGAACAATTCGGTGCCCCCCGCGGCGATGATCCCGCTGCTGGCACTCGGCATCCCGGGCGAGGAGCTGACGGCGATGATGCTGGCGGTGTTCTACGTGCACAACGTCATCCCGGGGCCGCAGCTTTTCGCGGGCCAGCCGGATTTCGTGCTGGCACTCTATATCTGCCTGTTCCTGCTCAACATCCTGGTCGTGGTATTCCTGTTCTTCGCGAATGACCACCTGATGAAGGTGATGCTGATCCCGAACCGGTTCCTGGGGATGATGATCCTGACGTTCAGCCTGATCGGAGTCTATTCGCTGCGCAATTCGCTCAAGGATGTGGCCGTCGCGGCAGGTTTCGGCGTGTTCGGCTTCATCCTGAAGCGGCTGGACTGGCCGACCTCGCCCGTGATCCTGGGGATCGTGCTGGGCGGGCTGATGGAGGACAAGCTGCGCACCGCCATGGCCCGGGTGCGCGACCCGCTGGATTTCATCAACCGGCCGATCGCCCTTGTGCTGTTCCTGATGATCGTGGCGGCACTGGCGATGCATGTGTGGGTGACCCTGCGGACCGGAAAGGGGCGACGCGATGGCTGACCAGGCGGCAATCGACGCCCTGCGCGACGCGGTGGTGGGCGACCGGGCGCATCTGATCGCGGGACGGGCCGTGCCCGCCTCCGATGGCCGGCGGATCGAGGTGACATCGCCCATCGACGGCCGGGTGATCGGTTCGGTCGCCGCCGGAACGCCTGCCGACGCCGAAGCGGCCGTGGCATCGGCCCGCGCCGCCTTCGACGATGGGCGCTGGTCGGCCCAACCGCCCGCCGCACGCAAGCGCGTGCTGCACCGCCTGGCCGACCTGATCGAGCGCGAGGCGCTGGCGCTGACCGTGCTCGGCGTGCGCGACAACGGCACCGAGATCGCCATGGCGCTGCGCGCCGAGACGGGATCGGCGGCCCAGACCTTCCGCTGGTATGCCGAGGCCATCGACAAGGTTCCCGGTGAGATCGCACCGACCGGGCCGGATGTGCTGGCACTGGTCCATCACGAACCGGCGGGCGTCGTCGCGGCGATCGTGCCGTGGAACTTTCCGCTGATGATCGGCGCATGGAAGGTGGCGCCCGCGCTGGCCGCCGGAAATTCGGTGGTGCTGAAGCCGGCGGAAACAGCATCGCTGGCCCTGCTGCGGCTGGGGGACCTGGCGCTTCAGGCAGGGCTGCCCGAGGGGGTGCTGAATGTCGTGACGGGCGAGGGGCCGGTGATCGGGCAGGCGCTGGCCATGTCGATGGGGGTGGATGTGCTGGCCTTCACCGGGTCCGGCGCCACGGGGCGGCGGCTGCTGGACTGTGCCGCCCGGTCGAACCTCAAGCGGGTGTGGCTGGAACTGGGGGGCAAGTCGCCCAACATCGTCTTTGCCGATGCGCCCGACCTGGCCGAGGCTGCGCGGGTTTCGGCCCATGCGATTTTCCGCAACTCCGGGCAGGTCTGCGTGGCGGGGTCGCGCCTGCTGGTCGAACAGGGCATCCACGACCGCTTTGTCGATGCGCTCTGCGCCGAGGCTGCGCGGCTGCGGGTGGGCGACCCGCTGTCGCTGTCCACCGACGTGGGCGCGGTGAACTCGGAACGGCAGCTTGCCCAGAACCTGCGCTTCGTGGCCGAGGCCAGGGCCGAAGGCGCCACGCTGGTGACGGGCGGCGCGCGCATTCTGGCCGAAACCGGCGGTACCTACATGGCGCCGACCGTGATGACCGGCGTTGCCCCGCACCACCGCCTTGCCCGGGCCGAGGTGTTCGGCCCGGTGCTGGCCGTCATCCCCTTCCGCGACGAGGCCCATGCGATCCGGATCGCCAACGATACCGACTACGGACTGGCGGCGGGTGTCTGGACAGCGCACCTCGGCCGCGCGCATCGGATGGTGCGGGCGCTGCGCGCCGGGGTCGTGCATGTGAACACCTATGGCGGCACCGATCTGACCGTGCCGCTGGGGGGGGTCGGCCAGTCTGGCAATGGACATGACAAGTCGCTGCACGCACTGGAAAAGTATCGCAATCTCAAGACCGCGTGGATCAGGCTTTGACGATGGGGGAGGACGCCATGGAACGGACCATCCTGGTGATCGGCACCTATGACACGAAGGCCGCCGAACTCGCCTATCTGGCCGGTCGCATCCGGTCGCAGGGCGGCCGCGTCCTGACCATGGATGTCAGCGTCCTGGGCGACCCGCCCGGGCCTGTCGATATCACCAAGCATCAGGTGGCTGCCGCGGCGGGTGCCACCATCGCCGGGCTGGTGGCCCTGGGCGACGAACATGCGGCCTTCCTGCGGATGAGCGCGGGCGCGGCGGCGCTGACGGCGCAGGCCCATGCCGCCGGGCGGTTTCACGGCATGATCGCCCTCGGCGGCACGATGGGCACCGATCTCGCGCTCGACTGCGCGCAGGCGTTGCCCCTGGGGGTGCCCAAGTACATCGTGTCCACCGTGGCGGGCTCGCCGCTGATTGCGCCCGACCGTCTGGCCCCCGATGTGCAGACGATCCTCTGGGCGGGCGGGCTCTACGGGTTGAACCCGATCTGCCGCTCGTCGCTCAGCCAGGCGGCGGGGGCGGTGCTTGGCGCCGCACGTGCGGTCGAGCCGCCCGCGGGCGACCGGCCGCTTGTGGGCATGACCTCGCTCGGGTCGTCCTGCCTGCGCTACATGAAGGCGCTGCACCCCGCCCTGGTGGCGCGGGGCTATGACGTGGCGGTCTTCCACACGACCGGCATGGGGGGCATGGCCTTCGAACGGCTGGCGGCCGCCGGGGCCTTTGCCTGCGTCATGGATTTCTCGCTTCAGGAATTCGTCAACATGCTGCACGGATCGCTGGTCTCCAGCGGGCCCGGCCGCCTGACCGGCGCGGGGCAGAGCGGAACCCCGCAGATCGTTGCACCGGGCGCGATGGACATCCTGGATTTCGCAGGCTGGCAGGACTTTCCGCAGGGGTTCGCCGACCGGGCCTTCCACCAGCACAACCGCCTGATCAAGAGCCTGGTGTTCACCGCCGACGAACGCCGGGCCCTGGCCCGCGCGATGGCGGACCGGCTGGCAGGGGCCGGGGGGCCGGTGCATGTGGTCCTGCCCGCAGGCGGGATCGAGGAATGGGATCGCCCGGGCGAGGCGGCCCATGACCCGCAGGCGCTGGCCGCCTTTGTCGACGCGACACGGAAGGCGCTGTCCGGCCGGATTCCGTTCACCGAAGTGGCCTGCCACATCAATGACGCGGGCTTTGCCGATGCTGCCCTGGCCGTTCTGGATGACTGGGTGGCGCGGGGCATCGTGCCCCCGGGGCGGCCCTGACGCGCGGGTTCAGGCGAAGTTCACCGCCACCGCGCCGAAGGCGCCGAAATCCGCGCGTATCGCCGTTCCGGGGGGGCATTCGACGGGTCCGATGAACGACCCCGACAGCACGATCTGCCCCGCCTCGATCCGCTGGCCGTAGTGCCCCATCCGGCGCGCCAGCCACACCAGCCCCATGACCGGATCGTCCAGCACCGCCGCCCCCAGACCCGTCGCCACGACGGCATCGCCGCGCCTGACGATGGCGCCCACCCATCGCAGGTCGATGTCCCGCGGATCGTGCCGTACCTGTCCCAGCACGATCCCGGCATTCGCCGCATTGTCCGCCACCGTGTCGGTGATCCGGCGCGCCAGCCCGGTGGCCGGATCGCTGCGCAGGATGCGGGTGTCCAGGATCTCCAGCGCCGGCACCACGCTTTCGGTGGCCGCCAGCACATCGTCGCGCGTCACCTCGCCCGACAGGGGCGCGCGCATGACAAAGGCGATCTCGGCCTCGATACGGGGCTGTATGAACCGGCCCGGTGGAACCGTGCCGCCCGTGGCGAACAGCATGTCGTCCAGCAATACGCCCGAATCCGGCGTGTCGATGCCCAGGGCGTCCTGCATCGCCTTTGATGTCAGCCCGATCTTCCAGCCGATGATGCGGCGCCCCGCCGCCAGCTTGTGCGACAGCCAGGCGGACTGGATCGCATAGGCTTCGTCCAGCGTCATGCCCGGATGCCGCTGCGACAAGAGGCCGATCTGCCGCCCCGTGGCCTCGGCCTGCAACAGCGCGCCGGCGGCGTCGGCGATGGCATCGGGGGTCATTCGTCGCGCACTCCGTTCCGCAGCGTGCCGATGCCGTCGGCGGCAACCTCGACGACGTCGCCGGGTTGCAGCCAGCGCGGCGGATCGAACCGCGCGCCCGCCCCCGTGGGCGTGCCGCATACCAGGATGTCGCCCGCCTCCAGCGTGCAGAAGGTCGAGACATAGGCGATGATCGCCCGGAAACCAAAGATCATCCGGCCGGTCCTGTCCTGCTGCCGGATCTCGCCGTTGACGCGGGTGCTCAGCTCGATGTCGTCCAACTGCGCGGCCGACCGGAACGGCACCAGCCACGGCCCCATCGAGCCCGAACCCTGCCAGTTCTTGCCCTGCGTCACGTTGAACTTGCCGTGGCGCACCCAGTCGCGCAGCGTGCCCTCGTTGCACAGCGTCAGCGCCGCGATGTGGTCATAGGCCGCCGCAGCCGCAATCCGGCGGCCCGGCTTTCCGATGACCACGGCGATCTCGCCCTCATAGTCCAGCTGCGGGCTTTCGGGTGGCCGGGTCAGCGGCTGGCCATGGCCAGTGAAGCTGGCGGGAAATCGGACGAACAGCGACGGAAATCCGGGCGCGGCCTGCCCGTCGCGGTATTCGGCGTTCCGGTCCGGAAAGTTCACGCCGACGCAGATGATCTTGCCCGGGTCGCCGATCGGTATCAGGTATTCCACTGCATCGGCGGCATGGTCCGGCATGCGGCCTGCCGCCGCCAGGATCATCTCGTCCACCGCGCCCGCCGCGATCGCCTGCCGCAACGCCGCGAAGCGATGGCCGAACGCGCCGGTCAGGTCGATGATCCCGGCATCGGTCACGACGCCGAAGCGGTCGGTGCCTCCGGCACGGAACGCGGCAAGGCGCGGCGGCAGGTCCTGGGTTCGGTCGGGCATGTGGCCTCAGGGCGCGATGATGGGTGTGGCGTCCAGCGTCGCGGGCACCGGGGCGACACCGTGGAACGTCGATCCCTCCTCGAACCATGACCGGGGCGCGGGGGCACCCCACAGGGTCTGGCGCTGCGGATCGGTCAGATCCCAGCGGATCGGCTCGTGGTCAGGGTCGACCGTCTGATAGTCGGAACAATAGATCTCGATCCGGTGGCCGTCGGGATCGCGGACATACAGGAAGAACGCGTTGGATATGCCGTGACGCCCCGGCCCGCGCTCCATGTTGGCCAGCCAGCCCGAGGTTGCCATCAGATCGCACAGGTCGATGATGTTCAGCGGCGTCGGCACCCAGAATGCGACGTGATGCAGTCGCGGCCCCGTGCCGTTGGTAAAGGCGATGTCATGCACGCCGCCCTTGCGCTGCATCCATGCGGCCCATAGCCGCCCCGAGGCCGCGTCCTCGGTGTATTCCGTGACCCGGAACCCGATGTCCGAATAGAACGCGACCGCGCGGTCCACATCGGGCGAGAACACGTTGAAATGGTCGATGCGCAGCGGCTTCACGCCCCGGTAGCGCGCATAGTCCTGGTGGATCGGTGGCAGCCTCGTCATTGTCGCGTGGAATTCCAGCGGCATCCCGAAACAGTCGGTGGTCGCCAGCGTGCGCCCCTGGTGCGGGCGGTCCACCCAGGCACAGCCATGGCCCCGCGCGGTCAGGAAATCCCTCGCGCGATCAAGCTGGCCCTCGTCATAGACCTTGAACGACAGCGCGCCCGCCCCCGGCACGGCGGCGCGGCGCAGGACCAGGCTGTGGTGACCGCGTTCCTCCATCGCGCGCAGGTGGATCGCGCGGTCGTCCTCCTCGGTCACCTGCAGCCCCAGCATGTCCACATAGAAGGCCCGCGACGCCGCCAGATCGGTGACGTCCAGCTCCACATGGCTCAGCCGGACGATGGCGAAGGGCGGGTACAGGTTGTGCGGCGGGACGGGCATGGTCGGTCTCCCCTTTGGCGCGCCGGGCGTCAGCCGAGTTTCGGGATGCGGTGTTCCGTGCGGGGGAAACAGACATTCACCGTTTCCATGTAGAAGTCGAACGACCAATCGCCCCCGTCGCGCCCGATGCCCGATGCCTTGACGCCGCCAAAGGGCGTGGGCAGGTGGCGCAGGTTCTCCGAGTTCACCCAGATCATCCCCGCCTCCAGCCCGTCGGTCATCCGCATCGCCCGGTTCAGGTCGCTGGTCCACAGATAGGCCGCCAGGCCATAGGGCACGTCATTCGCCAGCCGCAGGGCATCGGTCTCGTCCCGGAACGGCATGACCGTCAGGACCGGCCCGAATATCTCTTCCTGCGCGATGGCCATGTCGTTCGTGGCCCCGGTGAACAGCGTGGGGCGCAGGTAGCAGCCGGTATCGCCCACCTTCACGCCACCCGCCGCCACCGTCGCGCCCGCCGCGCGGGCCTTGTCGACATAGCCCAGAACCTTGGCCTCGTGCTCGGGGTGGATCAGCGGCCCCACAACCGTTTCCGGGTCCAGCGGATGACCCACGCGGATCCGGTCGGCCATCGCGGCAAGCCGTTCGACCACCACGTCATGCACCCCTTCCTGCACCAGCAGGCGCGATGACGATGTGCAGCGCTCTCCGTTCAGCGACCAGATCATGAAGGCCGCCGCATCCACCGCCCGGTCCAGATCGGCATCGTCGAACACGATCACCGGATTCTTCCCGCCCAGTTCGAAATGCAGCCGCTTCAGCGTCGCCGCCCCCTGCGCCATGATCATCGACCCCGTGCGGCTTTCGCCGACAAAGGCGATCGCCTTGATCCCGGGATGTTCGGTCAGCGCGCGGCCCGCCTCCTCGCCAAGACCGTTCACCAGGTTCAGGACACCCGGCGGCAGCCCCGCGCTCTCGGCAATCTCGACCAGCAGCGTGGCGGTCAGCGGCGACAGTTCGGCGGGCTTGTGGACGACCGTGCACCCGGCGGCCAGCGCGGGCGCGATCTTCCAGGTGGACAGCATGAAGGGCGTGTTCCACGGCGTGATCACGCCAACCGGCCCGATGGGGCGGCGCGACGTGACGTTCATCTGCCCGGCGTTGCGCAGGGCAAGCCCGTCCTCGGCGGCAGGTGCCCGGTCGGCGAAGAACCGGAAATTCTCGGCCCCGCGCAGCGCTGCCTTGGACATGAACCGCAGCGCCTGTCCGGTATCCATGCATTCGGTCAGCGCGATCTCGTCGGCGCGCGCCTCGATCGCCTCGGCAACGCGGATCAGGATGCGCCGCCGTTCGGTGCCGGGGGTGCGGCTCCACCCCGGGAACGCTGCCGTCGCGGCCGCCACGGCGCGGTCCACATCCGCCGCGCCGCCACGCGCCACGCGTGCCAGCGGGGTCAGGTCGACCGGACTGATGGTGTCGAACCAGTCGCCCGACGCGGGCGGCACCGGCATGCCGCCGATGCGGTGCGGTACGCCATCGGACGCAAACCGCGCCAGAAGCGCGCTGGCGCGGGCGATGTTGTCATCAAGGGCGGTCATGGCCTGGCCCCCGGTGCGGCGCCCGACAGCCGGGCGTGGATCGGGTTGTTCTTCCAGCTCAGCTCCGGGTCGATCTCCCGGATCTCCAGCGACAGCGCGAAATGCGGCGTCGACAGCGGCCCGGCCAGCGCGGCCTCGGCGGCGGCCATGATGCGGGCGCCCGCATCGGCCAGCACGTCGCGCGGGCGCCCGGCCCCGGCCGCAAGCGTCAGCGCCACGAACCCGTTGGCCGGATGGCCATCCGCCACGATGGCGAAGTCCGCCGCATGGGCGCGCACCCTGATGCCCGCCAGCGGGAACACCCCGGTCGCAACCATCGCGGCATGCAGGTCGCGGCACAGCCCCGCGATCGCCACGCGGTCCGCCAGCCCCGGCGAATACTCGACAGTCAGATGCGGCACGAGATTCCCCCCTCCCGTCACATCGTTTAACATGTTAAGCGCCGCGAGTCTTGTCAAGCGCGCCGTGGTGCGACATGTGACAGGGGGGCATCGCAGGGCAGGGCGGATGATGGACAAGGCGCCGCATGACGGTTTCCAGCTTGCCGACACCCGGCGCACGCTGCCCATCGCCCTGCTGCGCGCGCGCGAGGCGGTGATGGACCGCTTCCGCCCCATGCTGAACGCGCATGGCGTCACCGAACAGCAATGGCGCGTGATGCGCGTGCTGCAGGAACGGGGGCCGACGGATGCGACGGCCCTGGCAACGGCGGCCTGCGTGCTGCCGCCCTCGCTGACGCGGATGCTCAGGGCACTGGAATCCCGCAGCTTCATCACGCTGCACCGCGACCCCTCGGACGGGCGCCGCGCCAAGATCGTGCTGACCGAGCCGGGCCGGTCCTTCATCGCAGAGGTCTCGCCGCGCAGCGCCGAGGTCTATGCCGCGATCGAACGGCGCTTTGGCCGCGCCAGGATCGACGCCCTGCTTGACGATCTTGCCGCGCTGACCGATGCCCTGCGGGATGACGATGCGCCACGCGGCTGATGCCGAGGGAGACCCGCCATGCCGACCCTAGCAGAGGCCACCGCCACCTTGCGCAACCGCCTCTGGCCGCTGTTCGGACTGGACGATCACCCGCTGGCGTTTCATGCGGCCCGGCCCGAGCCTTCGGCGGACCCTGCAATGACCTTGCAGCGCCTCGCCTTCCGCACGGCGCGGGGCGAGGCGGTGCGCGGCTTCTTCTGCCGGCCCGTCGCGGCATCCGGCCCGGTGCCGGCGGTCCTGGTGCTGCACGCCCATGGCGGCCGCTACGACATCGGAGCCTCTGAACTGATCGGGGGGCGTCCGGCACTGGCCGGGCCGCTCGCACCGGCGCTGGCGGGGCTGGGGATCGCCTCGCTCTGCCTCGACATGCCCTGCTTCGGCGACAGGGCGGCCGAGGCCGAGGGCCCCGCCGCCAAGGCCCGCCTGTGGGAGGGGCGCAGCCTTGCCGGCCAGATGCTGGGCGAAAGCCGGGCGGCCCTGGATTGGCTGTCGGGCCAGCCCGGCATCCGGCCCGACCGCATCGGTGTCTACGGCATCTCGATGGGGGCGACGCTGGGCTACTGGCTGGCGGCGGTGGAACCCCGCATCCGCGCCCTGGCCCAGCTGTGCTGTCTCGCCGATTTCCGCGCGCTGATCGCCACCGGCGCGCATGACCTGCACGGCCCCTACCTGACGATCCCGGGGCTGCTGCCGCTCGCCTCGAACGGCACGATTGCCGGGATGGTGGCGCCCCGCGCGCAGTTCGTCGGGCTGGGCGACTGCGATCCGCTGACGCCCCCCGATGCCGCCGATCCCGCGCTGACCGAACTGGCGGCGGCCTATGCCCGCACCGGAGGCCGCCTTGTCATCCACCGCGAAGCCGAAACGGGGCACCGCGAGTCCCCTGCGATGCGGGCGGCGGTGCTGGATTTCCTGCGCGGCGAACTGGCCTGATCACCGACCCGGCAGGCGCTGACCCTCGCTGTCGAACAGGTGCAGGTCGTCCACATCGAAACCCAGCGTGATCTCGGCGCCGCGTGCAAGGTCGGGCTGGCCGGGCAGCACCGCCAGCACCGGCGCACCCCCGGGCGTGCGGGCATGGACCACGCTTTCGGCACCCAGGGCCTCGACCATGCCCACCCGCGCCACCACCGGCCCGGCCGGGTCCAGCCGCAGATGCTGCGGGCGCAGGCCCACCGTCACACCGCCGTCCGGCAGGCCCGGCACCTCCAGCCGCGGCCCGCCCTCGATCTGGACCGCGCCCCTCACCGCCAGCCCCGGCCACAGGTTCATGCCCGGCGCCCCGATGAACCCCGCCACGAACAGGTTGGCGGGCCGATTGTACAGGTTCAGCGGCGTGTCCACCTGCTCGATCCTGCCGGCCCGCAGCACCACGATCCGGTCGGCCATGGTCATTGCCTCGACCTGGTCATGCGTCACATGGATCATCGTGGCGCCAAGCCGGTCGTGCAGCGCCGAAAGCTCGGCCCGCATCGACACCCGCAGCTCCGCATCCAGGTTCGACAGCGGCTCGTCCAGCAGAAAGGCGGTCGGCCGGCGCACGATGGCCCGCCCGATCGCCACGCGCTGCCGCTGCCCGCCCGACAGTTGCCCCGGGCGGCGCTCCAGCAACGGCTCGATCTCCAGCATCCGCGCCGCCTCGGCGATGCGGGCGTCGATCTCGGCCCGCGGCATCCGGGTGTTCTCCAGCCCGAAGGCCATGTTCGCCCGCACCGTCATGTGCGGGTAGAGCGCGTAGGACTGGAACACCATGGCAAGGCCGCGGTCGGCCGCGCCCTTCGCGGTCACATCCGCGCCGTCGATCTCGATCCGGCCCGACGTGGGCCGGTCCAGGCCCGCGATCATCCGCAGCAGCGTGGACTTGCCGCAGCCCGAGGGGCCGACAAAGACGGCAAGCTCGCCCTCCTCGATCGTCAGGTCGATGCCCTTCAGCACATCGACCGCGCCAAAGCTCTTGCGGATGTCGTGCAGCGCGATGCGGCCCATCGGCAACCTCCTATTTCAGGCCCGTCCCGGCGATGCCGGAGGCGATGAAGCGTTGCAGGAAGACAAAGACCAGAACCACCGGGATCATGGTGATGACAGTCATCGCCAGCAGGTAATGCCACTGGACATTCAGTTCGCCCGCATAGGCATTCAGGCCGACCTGCAGCGTATAGACCTCCTGCCGGGACAGCACGATCAGCGGCCACAGGAAATCGTTCCACCGCCAGACCACCGAAAAGATGGCCAGCACCGCCAGCGCGGGCGCGGTCAGCGGCAGCACGATGCGCCAGTAGATCTGCCACTCGCTCGCATGGTCCATCCGGGCGGCTTCCAGCAACTCGTCCGGGATCGTCAGCATGTATTGCCGCAGCAGGAACACGCCGGTCGGCGTGGCCACCGTGGGCAGGATCACGCCCCACAGCGAATTCACCAGCCCCGCCGCCGAGATGATCGAATACAGCGGCACCAGAATCACCGACAGCGGGATCATCAGCGTCGCGATGATCAGCACGACCACCAGGTTGCGCCCCCGGAACTCGTATTTCGACAGGGCGAAGGCCGCCATCGAATTGGTCAGCAGGGTGATCAGCGTCGCGACGACCGTCACGAACACCGAATTCAGCGTGTAGTTCAGGAAATCGAACCGCAGGAACGGGTCCAGGTAGTTGCCCCAGGAAAACCCCACCTGCCGGTCGGGCGCGCGGTTGGCGATGTTGACCCGTTCGATCTCGCCGGGGTTCTCCGGGTCGACCATCTGCGCCACGGTGCCCACGCGCCGCACCTCGGCCAGCGTGCGGCTGCCCGCCTCGTCGGTCACCACGAACAGCGGCAGCGGCCGGTCATAGCCCTCGACCACTGCCGTGCGCGCCTCATAGGGCAGCAGCGTCGGCGGAAACTCGGCCAGTTGCGCGGGCGACTTGAACGATGACAGCACCAGCCACAGCGCCGGGCCGAACATGATGGCCACCCCGGCGCCAAGCCAAAGGAAGGTCACGACATCCGTCCAGTGCCAGCCCGCACCCCCACGGCGCCGCGTCAGAAAGCCAAGCGCGCGTGTCATTTCAGCTTGCCCCTCCGCTCGTTGCGCCGTCCCAGCGCCAGCTGCACCAGCGTCAGCACCACCAGCACGCCGCCCATCAGGATCGAGGCCGCCGCCGCCAGCCCCGGGTTCTTCAGCAGCGAGGCAAAGCCCACCTCGTAGATGTATTGCGTCAGGAACAGCGTCGCCGTGCCCGGCCCGCCCCCGGTCAGCACATAGGCCTCGTCGAACACCTGCACCGCCCGGATCAGCGCCAGAACCACCACGACCAGCAGGTTCGGCATCAGCAGCGGCAGGGTGATGCGCCAGAACACCCGCGCCGGGCGCGTGCCGTCCATCTCGGCCGCCTCGTACAGGTCGCGCGGGATCGCCTGCAACCCGGCCAGCAGGATCAGCGCGAAGAACCCCAGATGCGCCCAGATCGTCACCCCGATCGCGGCGGCAAAGGCAAAGTTGCGGTCCAGCAGCCAGTTGACCGGGTCAAGCCCCACGCCCACCAGCCCGGCATTCAGCACTCCGTTGCGGTCGAGGATCCAGCGCCAGATCAGGCCCACCACCACCGGCGACAGCAGCACCGGAAAGAAGAACACCGCCCGCCAGAACCCCCGCGCCCTCAGCTCGCGGTTCAGGATCAGCGCGGTCGCGGTGGCGCAGATCACCAGAAGCGTCACCTGCAGCACCACGAAGGTGCCGGTGTTGCGCACCGCCGTCCAGAACTGGTCCTCCTGGCAGGTGCGGATGTCCAGATAATTCTGGCAGGTCAGCAGCCGCGCATATTGCGCGCCGCCCACGAACTCGCGGTCGGCCAGGAACAGCGCGCCGCCCGTCGTCATCGAATAGGCGATGTTCACCACCAGCGGAAACAGCACGAACACGCCGAAGATCGCCATGTTCGGCAGCAGGAAGAAGCCGACCATGCCCTTCTGCCCGGCCACCCGCTGCCACAGCCGCAGCGGCGGGTCGATCAGCGCGGCCAGCCAGCCGAGGGGGGCCGTCACCACGGCCCCCGCCATTTGTGTCAGGCGCTTCATGCCCCTACTTCGCCGCCGCGACCTGCTCGGCGATGTCCGAGTCGATCCGGGCATAGGCCTCGTCCAGCGTCATCTCGCCGGCCATCACCTGGCTGATCCGGTTCACCATCGCGCCGTAATAGGCCGAGGCCCATTTCCATGCGGGCAGTGCCGCCGCACCGGGCTCGATCTCGCCCGCCGCCGCGACGAACTTGTCCAGCGCGCCCTTCACGTTCGGGTCATCGGTCTGCCAGTCCAGCCCGCCCTTGGCGGCCACCCCGGCGTGGGCCGGCAGGAACAGCGTGCGTTCCGAGAACTCCTTCACGATGTCCTCCTGCGCGAAGAACTCCATGACCTTGGCGACCTCGGCGGCGTTCTTGGTGTATTTCACCGCCACCAGCGCCGCACCGCCCGCAAGCCCCGAACACCCGGCCGTGCCGCAGGGCGAACCCGTGGCAACCCAGTCGAACCCGTCGCCGATCTTGGTCGACAGGTTGGCGATCTGCCACGACCCTGAATAGTAGAACGGGATCTGCGCGTTGATGAAGTCGTCCGCCGCCGCCCGGTAGGTCGATCCCGAGGCCGCGACCCAGGTATCCTTCAGCATCTGGCCGCCCTCGACCCAGCCGACCAGCTTGGCGGCAAAGGCCTTGACCCCGTCGTCCACGGGCAGGGGCATCCCGTCCGGCCCGATGTAGTTCGCGCCATAGGAAACGTTCGGCCCCGAAATCCGGTGGCCCGACCGGTCGATGGCAAAGGCCGCCGCCGTGCCCTGCGACTTGGCCACCTGGTCGGCGGCGTTCACCCAGTCGTCCCAGGTCGCCCCCGCGCCCGGCAGCGCGACGCCCGCCTGCTCGAACAGCGTGGCGTTGGCAAACCCGCCGGTCAGCGTCAGCTGCGTCATGAACCCGGTGATCGCGTCCGATCCGTCCTCGCGCATCCAGTCGGCATGGGCGCCGAAATTGGTGCGCCAGTAGTCCGCATCCGACAGGTGCGGCGTCAGGTCCAGCCAGTGCGGCGCCAGCGTCTTGATGTTGGTCACCCGCGCGATGTCGGGGCCGTCCCCGGCCTCCAGCTGGATCTGCAGCTGCTCCTGCACCACCTTGTAGGCCACCTCGTCCAGGATCAGGTTGATCCCCGGATTCGCGGCGTTGAACCGCGCCACGAGGTCCTTCATGACCTCGCCTTCCACGCCGTCCGAATACCACATCATCCGCACGTCGCCCGCCATCGCGGTCGAGCTCATCAACAGCGCCGCAAGGGTCGCGCCGGTCAGTTTCGTCCTCATTGCCTTCTCCTCCGTTGTTGTCCGGCGCCGTCTCTGCGGACGGGCCGGGTCGTCGTGATCAGTCGCAAAGCCTCCGTGTCCCCTCGACCGTCCAGTCCTTCGGGGCGATCTCGCGGCCCTCTGCCGAAACTCGCCCGTCCGGGTGAAAGACTACGCGCCCATAGTCCGGGTCGTCGATGGTGATGATGGCGCGCGGGTCGTCACCGGGGGCCGGGCCAAGGGCGGCAAAGCGCGCGGCGAACGGCGCCAGCGCCTCGGCCCTGCCAAGGCGCAGCACCCACCAGCCCCGCCGCCCCTCCAGGCGGATCTCGCATCCCGTCGTCGGTCCCTCGGTCACCGGCACCAGGGGCCCGGAGGTGCGGATCATCACGGCCCCCCCGTCCTTGCGCGCCGCCGCCGTGTCGCCGGACACCTGCGCCTCGTCGAACACCGGCATCGGGAACCAGGCATGGGTGAAGCCGGGCTGCTCGGGCTGGCCGTCGAACCACAGGATCGCCAGACCCCGGTATTGCTGGCAGCGCGGCACCGAGGCCGAGCCGCCCCAGTAGGACGGCCGCCCGTAACCCGACTGGATCACCTCGCCGGGGTGGTTCACCCAGATCTGCGCGTCCGCGTCGCGGCCGATGCGGCCATGGACCAGCGTTTCCTGATATCCCCAGTCGAACCAGCGATAGGCCGCCGCGCTGCCCAGCGCCCAGTCGGCGGTCTTGGCATGGGCCAGCGCCGCAAACCGCCCCTCGCCCTGGGCAAAGCACCAGTCCTGCTCGCCCGCCGCAAGGCTTGCCCGCGCCGCCAGCGTCGGGTCCGGCGCCAGCCCGTGATCGCGGATCGCCAGCGCCAGCCCCGGAACGCAGTGGAACCGCGCGCCGAAATGTCCCGTGCCCCACAGCATCCGGGTGATCGCCGACAGTTCCAGCGTCCGTCCCGCCCGCAGCGTGTGCTCATAGCTGCGGCCCTGCGCCGCCGTCAGGATGCCGTGATGGGCGGAATTGGCGACATGCTCCAGCAGCCGCGCGATGCTGCGCGCGGCGCGCGCGCGGATGTCCGCATCCGGGGCCAGCGCGAACAGCGCGGTCAGTCCCTTCAGGTCGATCGGAAAGTAGGGGGCCGAATTGAACTCGGCCATTTCCCATTGCTCGAAATGGTCCAGCCAGGCCCGCACCCGGTCGCGCCCCGTGGCGGACTGGTCGGCGCCCCGCCGGCCCGATCGCCGGAACGTCGCATCGGGCAGCAGGTGCCCCGCCAGATAGGCCGAGGTATGGAACAGCAGCGCGTGGTTCTCGCTGAAGTACCACTGCACGTCGTTGCCGGGTTCGTCCATCCAGTAGCGATAGCCAAGGATCGCCGCGTCGATGCGCTGGCGTATGCGGTCCGACAGCAGATGGCCGAACCGCGCCCGGCCCCAGATCAGCGGGACCAGCGCGAAATCGGCGCAGTCCCAGCAATCCTCGATCGCGGGCAGCGTCGCGTCGATCATCGCCTCGGTCGCCTCGCCGCCCATGCCCAGCCCAAGCCGGGCCAGCGCGGCCACCGTGTCGGGTTCCGCCCGGGTGGCGATCCAGCGCAGCGCCTCGTCGATGCGGTCGGCCGGATCGGCCGGGGCCGCGCCCTGCGCGGCAAGGTCGCAGACCTCGACGCCGAAGGTCCGGGTGGCGGCAAAGCCGTCGCAGGTCAGCGTGACGATGAAGTGCCGGAAATCCCCCGGCAGGTTCTCCGCCCGGTCGATCGCCAGCCGCTCCGCCCCGGCCGGCAGATGCCGGATCAGCGCCTGCGGATGGTGCGACATGAAATCGCCCTCGACCCGCACCGATACCGCCGCATCCGCCGGGATCGTGCGGGGCAGGGTCAGCGCGACCTCGCCCCCGGTATAGGCGGGCCGGTCGAAATGCATCGTCGACAGCGCCGTCTCGACCGCGCGCGCCAGATCGGTGCCGCAGTCCACCGGGATGCCCGCCTCTGCCTCGGGCCCCTCCAGCCAGTCGATCTGGATGTAATAGCGCGCGTCACGTTCCGACAGGTCGTCGAAGAACACCGCCAGCCGGTTGTCGCCCGCCGCCAGCGTCACCTGGAACTCGGCCGCCGTCTCGGCATTGCGCCGGTAGGGGGCCATCCATCCGGCCTCGGCCCCGTTGACGAACAGCACCGCCCCCCCGCAGGTGCGCAGCCGCAGCCGCGCGCTGCCGCCCGTCACGCAGCGCACCACCGTCTCGGCCCAGGTCGACACCACCGTCGGGCGGAACCAGAACCCCGACAGGTCCAGCCGGGGCGATCCGAACGGCAGCCAGTTCCGCGCCGCGCCGAACGCGCCCGACACCAGCGGCCGCCGCCCGCGCCGGTCGGCGGCGAACTGCGTGCGGCAGGGATACTCGTGCGGAATGAAGTTCTTGTCCTTGGTCAGGAAGAAGAACGGGTCCATCTCGCCCTGCATCGGCATGTCGGGCAGGTCGTGGCGCGCCTCATGCGTCGCGCCCACGCGCCAATAGCCGATGGCGGCGCCGGATGTCAGGGGATGGGCAAGGAAGCCGGTCATCGGATGCTATCTCAGTGCAGATACGGGAACGGGGGCAAAGTCGGCATAGGCCTGGTTCTCGCCCGTCATTCCCCAGACAAAGGCATAGGGGCCGGTGCCCGCCCCCATGTGGATGGACCATGCCGGTGACAGCACGATGTCGCCATCCGCGATCACCAGGTGCCGCGTCTGGTCGGGGCGGCCCATGAAGTGCATCACCCGGTCCTCGGCGCCCATGTCGAAGTAGCAGTAGGCCTCCATCCGCCGCTCGTGCAGATGCGGCGGCATGGTGTTCCAGATGCTGCCGGGCGCCGGGTCGGTGATGCCCATCAGAAGCAGGCACGACGGCGCCACCTCGGGGTGGATGTACATCGCCAGGCTGCGCCGGTTGGCCTTTCCGGCCTCGCCCAGGTCGATCCGCTTGGCCCCGGCCCGCGGGATCAGCCGGTGCGGATGGTCGGCCCCTGCGGGCACCGAATTCAGGTAGAACCGCGCCGGCCGCGCCGGGTCGGCGCTCTGCATCGTCACCGCCTGCGCGCCGCGCCCGACATACAGGATGTCGCGGTTGCCCATCTCGAACCGCGTGCCGTCCACCGTCACCGTGCCCGGCCCGCCCAGGTTGGCAATGCCGCCCTCGCGCGCCGAAAAGAAATGCGCGGTGCCCAGTTCGGCCCCGTCGCCCAGCATCAGCGGCGCCCCCGTCGGCACCGCCCCGCCCACGATCATCCGGTCCACATGCGTATAGGTCAGCCGCATCTCGCCCGGGGCGAAGGCGCGTTCGACCATGTAGTCGGCGCGCAGCCGGTCGGTCGTCGCGGTCATCACCTCGGCGGGGTTCCCGCCATAGCGCACATCCATCATGCCACGGCCCTTTCCGCCCGCACCTGCCCCTGCGCCTCGACCAGGCAGAGCATGGCCAGGGCCTGCCCATAGCCCGTGGGCTGGATCGGGATGTCGCGGTAGAACTGCAGGTCATGGCCCATCCGCGTGCCGTAGCTCACGTTCTGCACCACGCCCGCGCCGTCGATGCTGCCCATCACCGCGCCCACCGCGCGCCATCCCGCCGCCGACCAGCGGTCGTCGCCGATGCCCATGCGCGCCGCCTTCAGCAGGCCATAGGCAAAGCCCGCCGTCGCGCTGATCTCCTCATAGCTGCCCGGGTCGTCCAGCAGCGTGCGCCAGGCACCCGACGCGGCCTGCAGCGGCAACAGCGCCTCGACCTGCGCCACCAGCACGCCTTCCAGGTACATCCGCACCGAGCCGGGCAGATCGGCCAGCTCGAACAGGTCCACGATGCAGGCGGTGATCCAGGCATTGCCGCGCGCCCAGCGCGCCCGGGCAAAGTTGTGCCGGCCGTTGAACGTCCAGCCATGGAACCACAGCCCCGTCCCCGGGTCGGACAGATAGCGCGCATGCACAAGGAACTGCCGGATCGCCTCGTCCAGCAGGTCGGCGCGCCCCGATGCCTGCCCGTGGCGGGCCAGGAACAGCCCCGCCATGAACAGCGTGTCGTCCCACAGCTCGCCCGGGTTCAGCTTGTCCGACACATCGTGCTGGAACCCGCCCTCCAGCGTGCGCGGCGCTTCGGTCATCAGCCGGTCGGCCCAGTCGTCCAGCACCGGGCGCCAGCGCGGATCGCGGGTTTCCGCCCACAGCACCGACAGCGCCAGCATCGGCGCGGTGGTGTTGATGTTCAGCCCCGGCAGCCCCTCGGCCAGCCGCCGCGCATACCAGTCCTCCAGCAGCGTCCGCAGCGCCGGGTTCCGGCCCCGCAGCCACAGCTGTGCAAGCCCGTAAAGCCCCACGCCCTGAGGCCATTCCCAGCTTTCGAAACCGATGTAGTCGCCCGCCGTGCCGTCCAGGTTCGGCTCGTGGAACCGTCCGTCATGGCGCAGGCGGGTCAGCCCGTGCACCAATAGGTCAAGCTGGCGTTCCAGCTCCGCCGCATCCGGCCGCATGACCCCTCCTCCCCGAGTCGTCTCCTGCCCGCACAGTCTGCGAAAGGAAAACTATTTGCACAATCTGAAAATTTTTTACAATGTTGCGGTGGGAGGACCCCGCATGACAACCGCACCCAAAGGCAAGCGCGGCAAGGCCAGCCGCCGCGTCCGGCTCGAGGATCTGGCCGCCGCCTCGGGCGTCTCCGTCGCGACGGTCTCGCGCGCCCTGTCGGGCGGGGCCGGGGTGCGGCCCGACCTGGCCGAGCGGCTGCAACGCATGGCCCGCGATTTCAGCTATGCCACCCCGTCGCCGCTGGCCGGGCGACGCATCTTCGTCCTGGCCAGTCCCGCCGCGATGGAGGACTATTCGCGCAGCCAGTTCACCCTCAACGTCATGCAGGGCCTCGAGGAACGCGCCGCGCTGCAACGCGCCGTGGTCGAGGCCCGCGCCATCGGATCGACCGACGAGGAACGCCGCGCCCTGACCGAAGCCGCCGATGACGACCAGGTGGCGGGCCTGCTGTTCCTGACCCTTGATGACGAGGACATGCTGGCGGGCGCACGGGGTTTTCCAAAGCCGGTCGTGCTGGTGAATGGCGACGATCCCTCGATGCTGCTGTCATCGGTCGCGCCGTCGAACCGGGCGGCGGCGGCGCTGGCCACCGACCACCTGATGCGGCTGGGCCATCGCCGCATCCTGTTCCTGATGCGGCGCGGCCGACGCACCATCCAGCGGCGTCTCGAAGGCTGGGGCGACCGCATGTTCCCCGGCGGCGCCCATGACCCCGACCTGGTCCTGGGCGTGGCCGACTGGCTGCCCGACCTCGCGGCCGAGGCGATCCGCGCGCGCGTCGCCGCGCGCGGGCTCGATTTCACCGCCGTCCTTGCGGCAGGCGACAGCCTGGCGATGGGGGCGATGCAGGGCCTTGCGGCGATGGGCATCGCGGTGCCCGGGCAGGTGTCGGTGATGGGGATGGACGGTCTGCCGCAGGGTGCCTTCCTGAACCCGCCGCTGACCGCCATCGAGATGCCGATGCGCGAGATCGGCGCCGTGGCGGTGGACCTGTTGCGCGATCTGGGCGCGGGCCAGCACCTGCCCGCGCGCCGCATCGAACTGGCCTGCCGCTTGCTCGACCGTGGTTCCTGCGGCCCGGCGCCGTGACGCCGCCCGTCCAGTCGGCGCGGAAGGCGGGGCAAGTGTGAACAAGGGGTTAAATCGAAAACGCAACCCCTTGAAAACGCTTGTCTCGAAAAATGTCCCATCGTGGGACGCCCCGTCGCGGGCTGTTCAGAACAGGCTGCCTTGCCCCGGAGGCGGATCGCCGCGCCCCCGCGCCCGGCGCGGAGGGGCGGCGGGTGCCTCGCCCTCGGGCCGCACCGCCAGCCTGCCGTCGTGGAACTCGATCTCCAGCGCCGCCTCGGTTGCCGCCGCCGCCCGCCGCGTCACGACCGCATCGCCCGCCCGCACCACCGCATAGCCCCGCCGCAGCGTCTCGGCATGGCCCAGCGTCTGCCGCATGCGGTCAAGCTCGGCCAGCCGCCGCCGCGCCGCCTCGATCCGCAGGCCCGGCGCCGCCTCCAGCCGCAGCCCCAGCCCGGCCAGCCGCTCGCGCCCCCGCGCCGCCTCGCGGCCGGCCCCCGCGATCGCCCGGTCCCGCGCCACCACCAGCCGCGCCGCCCGCTCGGCCAGCCGGTCCGCCGCCCGCGCCACCAGCGCCGTCAGTCCCGCCATCCGCAGCCCCGACGCCGCCCGCGCGAACGCGCCCCGCTTCGTCGCCGCCATCAGCCCCAGCGCCCCCGACAGCCGCCCGCCCCAGCGGTCCAGCCGCTGCCGCGCCCCCTCGGTCAGCCGCTCGGGCCGGGGCAGGGCGCGCGCCAGGTCGCGCAGCCGTTGCCGCCGCAGCCGCGCGCCCGCCGCCAGCGCCGCGCTCTGCCGCGCGGCCAGCGTATCCAGCGCCGCCACCAGTTCCGCCCGCACCGGCACCGCGATCTCCGCCGCCGCCGTGGGCGTCGGCGCCCGCAGATCGGCGGCATGGTCGATCAGCGTCGTGTCCGTCTCATGCCCCACCGCCGAGATCAGCGGAATTGCCGACCCCGCCGCCGCCCGCACCACGATTTCCTCGTTGAAACCCCACAGGTCCTCGATGCTGCCACCGCCCCGCGCCACGATGATCAGGTCGGGCCGCGGCACCGGCCCCCCGGGGGCGATGGCATTGAACCCGCGGATCGCCGCCGCCACCTCGGGCGCGCAGCGCTCGCCCTGCACCGGAACGGGCCAGACCAGCACATGCACCGGAAACCGGTCGCGCAGGCGGTGCAGGATGTCGCGGATCACCGCGCCCGAGGGTGAGGTGACCACCCCGATCACCCGCGGCAGGAACGGCAGCGGCTGCTTGCGCGCCGCATCGAACAGCCCCTCGGCCGCCAGCGCCGCGCGCCGCTTCTCCAGCATCGCCATCAGCGCGCCCGCACCGGCGGGTGCCAGGTCGTCGACGATCAGCTGATACTTCGATCCGCCGGGAAAGGTGGTCAGGCGGCCGGTCGCCACCACCTCGAGCCCCTCCTCGGGCCGCACCTGCAATCGCGCCGCCTGGCCCTTCCAGCACACCGCATCAAGGCTCGACCGGTCGTCCTTGAGGTTGAAATACAGGTGCCCCGAGCCCGGCCGCGACACGCGCCCCACCTCGCCCCGCACCCGGACCAGACCGAATTCGCCCTCGATCACCCGCTTTACCGCCCCCGAAAGTTCGGACACGGTGAATTCCGGGCGGTTGCCGCCCGGGCCGGGTTCATCCTCGATCAGGTCCATCGTCAGGCCATCCCCAGCGCAATCACCCGCCCGTCGGAACGGCGCAGACCGGAATCCGGCCCGCGCCCGGGGGGTCGCGCGGCACCGGCAAGCCCGGCACCGCGCCCGCCATCATCGACATTTCCCGCGGCGGCGCAACGCCATGCAGCGTCGGCCCCTCTCGCCCGGCACGGCAGTGGCGCCCATCCTCGGCAGCCCCGTTGCATCGCGCGCATGTCCGCGTGGCGAACCGGGCGCATCCGCTTGCCCTCGTCCGGCGCTGACCCTATGGGCTAGTCCAGTTTCGGCCAGCGGGGGCGCGCATGAACATCCTCATTCTCGGTGGTGGCGGGCGCGAGCATGCGCTGGCCTGGGCGGTCAAGCAGAACCCGAAATGCGACCGGCTGATCGTGGCCCCGGGCAACGCGGGCATCGCCGAGATTGCCGAATGCGCGGCGCTCGACATCCTCGACGCGCGCGCCGTGGTCGAGTTCGCGGCGGCCGAGGCGATTGACCTGGTGATCGTGGGCCCCGAGGCGCCGCTGGCCGCAGGCGTGGCAGACGCCACCCGCGCGGCGGGCGTCGCCACGTTCGGCCCCTCGGCGATGGCGGCGCAGCTTGAGGCATCGAAAGCCTTCACCAAGGAAATCTGCGATGCCTGCGGCGCGCCCACCGCCGCCTGGGCACGCTTCGCCGATCCGGCGTCGGCGCTGGCGCATCTGGAGCGGACCGGGGCGCCGGTGGTGGTGAAGGCCGACGGTCTTGCCGCGGGCAAGGGTGTCGTGGTCGCGATGACGCCGGAGGCGGCGCGCGCGGCCGTCACCGACATGCTGGGCGGCAGTCTTGGCACGGCGGGCGCCGAGGTGGTGATCGAGGAATTCATGCCGGGCGAGGAGGCAAGCTTCTTCGTCCTCTGCGACGGCGAGACGGCCCTGCCGCTGGGCACCGCGCAGGACCACAAGCGCGCCTTCGACGGCGACGAGGGGCCGAACACCGGCGGCATGGGCGCCTATTCGCCCGCCCCGGTGCTGACCTCTGACCTGCAGGCGCAGGCGATGGACCTGATCATCCGCCCCACCCTGGCCGAGATGGCGCGGCGCGGCATGCCCTATCAGGGCGTTCTCTACGCCGGTCTGATGATCGAGCGGGGCAGGGCGCGGCTGGTCGAATACAACGCCCGCTTCGGCGACCCCGAGGCGCAGGTGCTGATGATGCGGCTGGGTGCGCAGGCGCTTGACCTGATCCTGGCCTGCGCCGAGGGACGGTTGGCCGAGGCGCGGGTGACCTATGCCGACGACCACGCGCTGACGGTGGTGATGGCCGCCCGGGGCTATCCCGGCGCACATGCCAGGGGAACGGTGATCCGGGGCCTGGCGACGCTGCCCGACAACGGTTTCCAGACCGTGTTCCACGCAGGCACCGCCCGCGACACCGAGGGGCATGTGGTGGCTGCCGGCGGCCGGGTGCTGAACGCGACGGGGCGGGGCGCCACGCTGGCCGAGGCCCGCGCGCGGGCCTATGCCCTGGTCGAGGGGATCGACTGGCCTGACGGGTTCTGCCGCAGCGACATCGGCTGGCGCGCGCTCTAGGCGGCGCGCGACGACCGGTCAGCCCGCCTTGACGAGCGACTGGAACAGCCGCGGATCAAGGCTTTCGGCGGCAAAGGTCTCGCCCCGCGTCAGCAGGCTGACGGCGTCATGGGAATGCAGGCTTTCCTGGTGGCTGGCGACCACGCGGAAATCGCCGATCCGCGCGTCGCCTTCCAGCGCCTTGCAGAACGACCGCGCCGCATCCTCGACAAAGATCGGGTTGGCGGCGTTCAGTTCGGCGAAGGCCTGTTCATCCTCGCGCTTGACCATCACCTGCGTCTCGGTCGGCACGCCCGCGCGCGCCAGTTCCACCAGATCCTCGAACCACAGCGTGCGGCCCGGGCGCAGTTCGACCGAGATCCGCGCGACGGACCGTTGCGAATGCGGCGTGGCCAGTTGCCCGCGCGTCATGCGGGCGTGCTCCGACAGTTCCAGCGAGCAGGGGCAGGTCGATGAATAGACAAAGTCGAGGTGCATGATCTTCTTCCGCACGCCCGCCCGTTCGACCAGTTCCAGCGCGATGTCGTAATACTGCCAGCCCACCAGATTCGACCGCAGCGACGTCACCTGCATCGGGAAGGACAGCCGCATCATGATGCGCGCGTCGAAAGACCCGAGGTCGCGCATGTAGTCGTCCAGCGCCGCCTCGATCACACCGAAGCTGAAGCTTCGCGTCGAATGGGCATAGAACGACCGCATGATGCGGCTCATGTTGATGCCCTTCTTCTCGGCCTCCAGGCTGACCGTGCCGGTGACCGAGGTTTCCAGGACGGTCTCGCCGGCGTCGCGGGTCAGATAGCGGACCGGCAGGCGGAAGTTCGAGATCCCGACATGCTGGATCGGTGCCTTCGCGCCCACGATCAGGCTGGACGGGCCGTTCTGCAGGTCAGGCAGGCCCGCCTTGTAGGCATCGTCGGCGCGGAACTCGGCCGGATAGTCACGCCGCAGCGCCGGATAGGCGACCGCCCCCACGAGGCCCAGCGCCGCGCCGTCGACCGCCGCGATCTCGGCATCCGAGGATTTGCCCGCCCACTGCCGGATCAGTGCCAGCGCGGCTTCGACCTCGGCGCGCGACGGCTTGCGGTCGATCTCGGGGGTGTGAACGTTCATGGCAGGGGGTCCTTCCGGTTCGGGCCGTTCCGGCCGTCAATGTCAGCAGGGATACGCGGGCGCGCGCGCTTCGGATCACTTGCGCGGCCCGGGCAGGGGCAAGATAGGGGCGCGGGCGGCCGGGCGAAAGGGCCCATCGGGAAGGGCCCGCGCCATGCGCCCGATCCCCGGCCTTCGCGATCGGCTGCCCGCCGCATATGTGCTGCTGAATTGAGCAAGCCGCCCGAATCCGCGCCGTTGGCTGCCCGTTTGCCCGGTCGTCAGCCGCAGCGTGGCCCCGTCCCTCTGTGCCCCGCCCCGCCACCGTGGAATTCCCGCCCTGTCGCAAGGGGACCGCGATGAAGGAACGGCTGTCGATCATCGTGGTGGAAAAGGACGCCGAGCGCGCGCTGCGCATCGTCGACGGCCTGCGCGAGGCGGGCGAACATGACATACTCGTGATCTCGGAAGGCACGGCGCTGGCCCGCCGCATCGGCGAGCGCGCGCCCGACATCGTGCTGATCGACGCCGGCGACCCCTCGCGCGACATTCTCGAGGAACTGGCGCTGGCCTCGGGCCCGCTTGACCGACCCGTCGCCATGTTCGTCGACCGGTCGGACGCGGCGCTGACCCGCGCGGCGATCGAGGCGGGCGTGTCGGCCTATGTGGTGGACGGGCTGCGCCCCGACCGGATCAAGCCGATCCTCGATGCCGCCATCGCGCGGTTCCACCTGTTCCAGCGGATGCGCGCCGAACTGGCCGCGACCCGCGCCGCGCTGGAAGAGCGCAAGGTCATCGACCGGGCCAAGGCAATCCTGATGAAGGCCCGCGGAATCGACGAAGAGGCGGCCTATGCGCTGTTGCGCAAGACCGCGATGGACCAGAAGCGCCGCGTGGCCGACATCGCGCAGCAACTGGTCATGGCGGCGGGCCTGCTGACATGACACTTGTGCCGCTGCGCCTGGGCTTCGTGCCGCTGACCGACGCCGCACCCTGCATCGTGGCCCATGAACTCGGCTTCGCGGCCGAGGAGGGGCTGTCGCTGGAACTCCTGCGCCTGACCTCCTGGGCGCAGAGCCGGGATCAGCTGGGTGCGGGCACCATCGACGCGGCGCACATGCTGGTCCCCCTGCCGATCGCGCAGCGTCTGGGCCTGGGGCCCGCGCTGCCGGATTTCGACCTGCTGATGGTGCTGTCGCAGATCGGCCAGGCCGTCGCGGTCAGCCGTGCCCTGGCCGAGGCGATGCGCGCAGCGGGCCATCCCTTCGATTTCGCCGATCCCCGCGCGGCAGGGGCCGCGCTGCATGCGGCCTGCGGCGGGCGGCTGCGTGTGGGCGTGCCGTTCCCGTTCTCGACCCAGGCGGAACTTGTGTGGCACTGGCTGACCGCGACGGGGTTCGACCCGGCTGAGGTCACGGTGCGCACCGTCCCCCCGCCGATGATGGCCGGGGCGATGGCCGGCGGCGAGGTGGATGCCTTCTGCGTGGGCGAACCCTGGGCGTCGGTCGCGGTGGAAACCGGGGTCGGTGCGCTGCTGCTGCCGGGGCGGGCGATCTGGGCGGGGGCGCCGGAAAAGGGTCTTGTCATGCGGCGTGACCGGGCCGAGGGCGATCCCGACAGCACCGGGCGCCTGATGCGGGCGATCTGGCGCGCGGGCCGCTGGCTCGACCACCCCGAGAACCGGGGCACCGCGGCCGAAATCCTGTCGCGCCCCGACTACCTCAACCTGCCGTCCGAGATCACCGAGCGCGGCCTGATCGGTCGGCTGGTCGTCAGCCCGGCGGGCGAGATGCGCCAGACCTCTCCCTTCATCAGCTTCCACGACGGTGCCGCGACCTTTCCCTGGAAAAGCCAGGCCGCGCTGTTTGCCGAACGCATCGCATGGCGCCACGGGCTTGACCCCCGCGCCGCCATGACCGCGGCGATGGCCACCTTCCGCACCGATCTCTACCGCCACCACCTGCGCCCCGCCGGTGCCGATCTGCCCGGCGCATCGTCCAAGGTCGAGGGTGCGATGGCCCATCCGCACGCGGTGGCATCCGAGGCCGGACGGATGATTCTGCACCCCGACGCCTTCTTCGACGGCCGCACCTTCGAGCCGCCGTCCGAACCGCGCTGAAAATTGCGGCAGGGCGGGCGCGGGGCGACCCAATTTCGTGCTGCATCCGCGAATATCCGACGCTGCACTTGCAGCACGCCACCGCCGCTGGCAGTGTTTCATCAGAACGGCGCAACGGCGCGTCGGTCATCTCGCCCGCAAAGATGCGGGCTTCCCCACAGGCAATGACGCCACCACGCGCGCGGTCCGCATCGGGCTTCGTCACGGGTGGCTTTTCGTTTTCGCACGCCAGCCCATGGGGCGCACCTCGCAGCGCCCGAAAGGAAGCCAGACCCGATGACCCATACGCACCTGACCCGCCGCGGCCTTCTGACCTCTGCCGCCGGAACGCTGGCCACCGTGGCCGCCGCCCGCGCCCTGCTGCCCGGCGGCGCCTTCGCCGCCACCCCCGCGCCCGAGGTGTCGGGCACCAAGCTTGGCTATATCGCGCTGACCGACAGCGCCCCCCTGATCATTGCGCTGGAAAAGGGGTTCTTCGCGAAACACGGCGTCCCCGACATGGTGGTCGAGAAGCAGGCCAGCTGGGGCGCCACGCGCGACAACATGGCGCTTGGCACCGCGAACGGCGGCATCGACGGCGGCCATATCCTGCGGCCCAAGGTGCATCTCTATGCCACCGGCCGCGTGATGCAGAACAACCAGCCGCTGCCGATGTACACCCTGCTCAGCCTCAACGAGGATTGCCAGGGCCTGTCGGTCGCGCAGTCCTGGGCCGACACCGGCGTGGGCCTCGATTCCGCGCCCCTGCGCGAGGGCTTTGCCGCCAAGCGCGCCGCCGGGCAGGAGGTGCCGGTGGCGATGACCTTCCCCGGCGGCACCCATGACCTGTGGATGCGTTACTGGCTGGCGGCGGGCGGCATCGACCCGACCCGGGACGTCGACCTGATCGTGGTGCCGCCGCCGCAGATGGTGGCCAACATGAAGGTCGGAAACATGGAAGCCTTCTGCGTGGGCGAGCCGTGGAACGAACAGCTGGTCAACCAGGGCATCGGCTTCACCGCCGCGACGACCGGCGAACTCTGGCCGCGCCATCCCGAAAAGGTGCTGGGCATGCGGGCCGACTGGGTCGATGCCCATCCGAACGCCACCCTTGCCATCATGATGGCGGTGATGGAGGCGCAGATCTGGTGCGAAGCGCCCGGGAACAAGCAGGAGATGGCCGAGATCATCGGCCGCCGCCAGTGGTACAACGTCCCGGTCAAGGACATCATCGGCCGCATCCGGGGCGAGTTCAACTATGGCCGGGGCCGTGTCGAGACGCGACCCGACCTTGCGATGAAGTTCTGGGGTGCGGCAGGCGAGACCTCGTATCCGTGGAAGTCGCTCGACACCTGGTTCGTCACCGAGAACAAGCGGTGGGGCTATTTCCCCGGAGATCTGGACACCCGGGCGCTGGTCGACGCGACCAACCGTTCCGACCTCTGGCTTGCCGCCGCCCGGGGTCTCGGCCTGGCCGCCGGTTTCGGCGACAGCCGCGGGGTCGAGACCTTCTTCGACGGCAAGACCTTCGATCCGGCGAACCCCGATGGCTATCTCGACAGCCTGTCGATCAAGGCGATGGCGTGAGGGTGCCGCGATGACCGTGACCGCGCTGAAACCCAAGACCCCGCCCGCCGCCCCGAAACCCGCAGGTCAGGTGCTGGCCCTTCCCGCCGCGCCCCGCCGCGCGCCCGCCCGAGCCTCCGCCCTGCTGCGGCTGCTGACAGAAAACGTCGTCCCCCCCGCCGCCGTGCTGCTTGTGCTGCTGGCGGTCTGGCAGGTTGCGTTTTCCGGGGGAACTTCGGGTCTCCCAACCCCCGCCGCTGTATGGGCCGAGAGCGCCGAGCTTATCCTCGACCCGTTCTTCGTCTACGGGTCCCAGGACATAGGCCTGGGCTGGCGCGTGCTCACCTCGCTGGAACGGGTGGCCTACGGTTTTGGCCTTGCCGCCGTGGCGGGGGTGCTGACCGGCGCCGCCATCGGGCAGTCGGTCTGGCTGATGCGCGGCCTCGATCCGATCTTCCAGGTGCTGCGGACCGTGCCGCCGCTGGCCTGGCTGCCGATCAGCCTGGCGGCGTTCATGGACAGCCGGCCCAGCGCCATTTTCGTGATCTTCATCACGGCGATCTGGCCGATCATCATCAACACCGCCGCCGGGGTGCGCGCCATCCCGCAGGACTACCGCAACGTGGCCGCCGTGCTGCGGCTGAACCAGGTGGAATTCTTCTGGAAGATCATGGTGCCTGCCGCCGCCCCCTACATCTTCTCGGGGCTGCGCATCGGCGTCGGCCTGTCCTGGCTGGCGATTGTCGCGGCCGAGATGCTGACCGGCGGCGTGGGTATCGGGTTCTTCATCTGGGATGCGTGGAACTCGTCGCGGCTGACCGACATCATCGTGGCGCTCGTCTACATCGGCCTCACAGGGTTCGTGCTTGACCGGCTGGTGGGCTGGCTGGGCCGCGCCGTGTCGCGCGGCACGGCAAGCTAGGGAAGGAACGGGCCATGAAATACCTTCAGATCGACCGCGTCTGCAAATCCTACCCGACCAGGACCCGCACGACCGAGGTGCTGGCCGACATCCGCCTGACCATCGACAAGGGCGAATTCGTCAGCATCATCGGCCATTCCGGCTGTGGCAAGTCCACGCTGCTGAACCTGATCGCGGGCCTGACACAGGTGACGACCGGCGGCATCAAGCTGGAGGGGCGCGAGGTCAACGCCCCCGGTCCGGACCGCGCCGTGGTGTTCCAGAACCACAGCCTGCTGCCGTGGCTGACCGTCTATGCCAACGTCAGGCTGGCGGTGACCAAGGTCTTCGGTGCCACGAAGACCCGGGCCGAGCGGCACGACTGGATCATGCAGAACCTGGATCTCGTGCAGATGACCCATGCCGCCGACAAGCGCCCGGCAGAGATTTCGGGCGGGATGCGGCAGCGCGTGGGCATCGCCCGCGCCCTCGCGATGGAGCCGAAGATCCTGCTGCTGGACGAACCCTTCGGCGCCCTCGATGCCCTGACCCGGGCCCATCTCCAGGACGCGGTCATGGATATCCACGCCCGGCTGGGGAACACGATGATCATGATCACCCACGATGTCGATGAGGCCGTTCTGCTGGCCGACCGGATCGTGATGATGACGAACGGCCCGGCCGCGACCATCGGCGAGGTGCTCGAGGTTCCGCTGGACCGCCCGCGCGACCGCATCCGCCTGGCCAGCCACCCCGACTATCTCCGCGCCCGCGAAGCCGTGCTGCGGTTCCTCTACGAACGTCACCGCTTTGTCGAAGCGGCGGAGTAAGCGCCCATGAAACAACGGCTTGTCGTGGTCGGGGCTGGCATGGCCTCGGGCCGCCTCCTGGAACACATCTTCGACGCGGGGGGCGATTTCGATGTCACCCTGTTCAACGCGGAACCGCGCGGCAACTACAACCGGCTGATGCTGTCACCGGTCCTGTCGGGCGAAAAGACCTATGACCAGATCGTCACCCATGATGACGGCTGGTATGCGGCGCATGGCGTCGACTGCCGCTTCGGCGAGGCGGTCGTGCGGATCGACCGCGCCAATCGGGTGGTCTGTTCCGGCGCCGGGGGCGTGCCCTATGACGCACTTGTCATCGCCACCGGTTCCGCCCCCTTCATCATCCCGGTCCCGGGCCGCGACCTGCCCGGCGTCGTGACCTACCGCGACCTTGACGACACCAACGCGATGATCGCCGCCAGCACGCCCGGCGCCCGGGCCGTGGTGATCGGCGGCGGCCTCCTGGGGCTCGAGGCCGCCGCAGGCATGGCCGCGCGCGGGGCCGAGGTGACGGTGATCCACCTGATGGGTCACCTGATGGAACGGCAGCTGGACCCCGCCGCCGGATACCTGCTGCAGAAGGATCTGGAACGCCGGGGCATCCGGGTGCATTGCAAGGGCGCGACCAAGGCCATTCTGGGCAAGGACCGCGTCGAGGCGGTGCTGCTGGAGGATGGCACGGTCATTGCCGCCGATCTGGTCTGCATGGCCGTGGGCATCCGTCCCGAGGTGCGGCTGGCCACCGACGCGCGTCTGGAGGTCGGTCGCGGCATCACCGTCGACGACAGGCTGCGCACGTCGGACCCGGCGATCTTCGCCCTTGGCGAATGCGTGGAACATGACGGCCAGCTGTTCGGCCTGGTCGCCCCGCTTTACGATCAGGCCCGGGTTCTGGCCGCGACGCTGATGGGGCAGGACGCGGCCTTCACGCCCGCGCAGACCGCGACAAGGCTCAAGGTCACCGGAGTCGACCTGTTCAGCGCGGGCGATTTCGCCGATGCGCCGGGGCGCGAGGACATCGTGTTCCGCGACCCCGGGCGCGGCATCTACAAGCGGCTGGTGCTTGACGGTGACCGCCTGACCGGCGCGGTGATGTATGGCGACACGGCCGATGGCGCCTGGTTCTTCGGCCTGATGAAGGACGGCACCGACATCGGCCCGATGCGCGACACGCTGATCTTCGGCCCGGCCTATCAGGGAGGTGCCCGGCCGGACCCTCTGGCAGCCGTTGCAGCCTTGCCGCCTGAGGCGGAGATCTGTGGCTGCAACGGCGTCTGCAAGGGCCGCATCGTGCAGGCCGTCGACGGCGGTGCCAGGACGCTGGATGCGGTGCGCGCCACGACCAAGGCCAGCGCCAGTTGCGGCAGCTGCACCGGGCTTGTCGAGCAGGTCATGGCGCTGACCCTTGGCGACGGCTTTTCCGCCAACGCCAATCCGCCCATGTGCAGATGCACCGACCACACGCATGACGACGTTCGCCGGCTGATCAAGTCGATGGGCCTGAAATCCATCCCCGCGGTGATGCAGGAACTGGGCTGGAAGACCTCCGGCGGCTGCGCATCCTGCCGCCCCGCGCTGAACTACTACCTGATCGCGGACTGGCCGACCGAATACCGCGACGACCGGCAAAGCCGCTTCGTGAACGAGCGCAACCACGCCAACATCCAGAAGGACGGCACCTATTCCGTGGTGCCCCGGATGTGGGGGGGCGTCACCACGCCCGCCGAACTGCGCGCCATCGCCGACGCGGCCGACAGGTATGCCGTGCCGATGGTCAAGGTCACCGGTGGCCAGCGCATCGACCTGCTGGGTGTCCGGAAAGAGGACCTGCCCGCCATCTGGTCCGATCTCAACGCCGCCGGCATGGTCAGCGGCCACGCCTATGCCAAGGGCCTGCGCACGGTAAAGACCTGCGTGGGCAGCGAATTCTGCCGCTTCGGCACGCAGGATTCCACGGGCCTCGGCATCAGGCTCGAAAAACTGCTCTGGGGATCCTGGACCCCTGCAAAGGTCAAGCTCGGCGTCTCGGGCTGCCCCCGCAACTGCGCCGAGGCCACCTGCAAGGACGTGGGCGTGGTCTGCGTCGACAGCGGCTACCAGATCAGCGTGGCGGGTGCCGCGGGCATGGACGTGAAGGAGACCGAACCCCTGATCGCCGTCGCCACCGAGGCCGAGGCGGTCGAGGCCATCGCCGCCTTCATCCAGCTCTACCGCGAGAACGCGCGCTATCTGCACCGCATCTACAAATGGGTGGCGAAGGTGGGCATCGACTGGTGCCGCGCGCAGATCGCCGACCCGGCCAACCGCCGCGCGCTCTGCGATCGCTTCGCGGTCAGCCAGTCGGTCTATCAGGTGGACCCCTGGGCCGAACACGCCCGCGTGCCCGCCGCATGGGCGCCGCTGGCCGACCTGACGCCGAGGGCCGCCGAATGACCGGCCCCGTCGATATCGGCGCGCTTGACGACATCCCGCGCCAGGGCGCCCGCGTCGTGAAGACCGCATTCGGCTGCGTCGCGGTGTTCCGCACCCTCGACGACCGCCTCTTCGCGCTTGACGACCGCTGCCCCCACCGGGGCGGGCCGCTGTCCGAAGGCATCGTCCATGGCGAGGCGGTCACCTGCCCGCTGCACGGCTGGGTGTTCGACCTGAACACCGGCCAGGCGCAGGGCGCCGACAGCGGGTCGGTCGCCACCTTCGCGGTGCGCGCCGAGGGCGGGCGCATCCTGCTCGACGCCGGGCGCCTTGCCCGGCAAAGCGCCGCATGACCGCCGCGCCCGTCCGCTCCACCTGCCCCTACTGCGGGGTGGGGTGCGGCGTGATCCTCACGCCCACGCCATCGGGCGTGGAGGTGCGGGGCGATCCCGACCACCCCGCCAATGCCGGGCGGCTCTGCGTCAAGGGCGCCGCCCTGGCCGAGACGGTGGGCCTCGCCGGTCGGCTGGACACGCCCCGGATCGCCGGGCGTCCCGCCGGCTGGGACACGGCGCTCGACCTCGTCGCCCGGCGGTTCCGCGACACCATCGCCGAACACGGCCCCGGGTCCGTCGCCTTCTACGTGTCCGGGCAATTGCTGACCGAGGACTACTACGTCGCCAACAAGCTGATGAAGGGCTTCATCGGCGCCGCCAACATCGACACCAACTCGCGCCTCTGCATGGCGTCCAGCGTGGCGGGCCACCGGCGGGCGTTCGGGTCCGACACGGTGCCGGGCCTGTTCGACGATCTGGAACTGGCCGATCTCGTGGTGCTCGTGGGGTCGAACCTCGCCTGGTGCCACCCCGTGCTGCACCAGCGCATCGCCGCCACATGTGCCGCCCGGCCGGGGCTGCGCATCGTCGTGGTCGATCCGCGCCGCACCGCCACCTGCGAGGGTGCCGACCTGCACCTGCGCATCGCCCCCGGCGCGGACGCCGCGCTGTTCAACACGCTCCTCGCGCATCTTCACACGACCGGCCGCACCGATCCCGCCGCCCTGGCCCGTCTCGACGGCTGGCCCGGGGCCCTGTCGGCCGCCCGCGCCACCGATCCGGCGCTGACCGGGCTTGCCCCGGCCGACCTCGCCCGCTTCCTCGATCTCTGGGCGGGGACCGAACGGGTGGTCACGCTCTGGTCGCAGGGCATCAACCAGTCCGACAGCGGCACCGACAAGGTCAACGCGATCCTGAACTGCCATCTGGCGACCGGCCGCATCGGCAGGCCCGGCACCGGCCCGTTCAGCGTCACTGGCCAGCCCAACGCCATGGGCGGGCGCGAGGTCGGCGGGCTGGCCAACACGCTGGCATGCCATCTGGAGCTTGAAGACCCCGCCCATCGCGCCGCCGTGCAGGGCTTCTGGCGCAGCCCCGCCATCGCCGACAGGCCCGGGCTCAAGGCGGTCGACATGTTTCGCGCCGCCGCCGCCGGGCAGATCAGGGCGCTGTGGATTCTCCACACCAATCCCGCCGTCACCATGCCCGACGCCGATGCCGTATCCCGTGCCATCGCCGCATGCCCGTTCACCGTGGTCAGCGACATCACCGCCGCGACCGATACCGCGCGGCTGGCCGATGTGCTGCTGCCCGCCGCCGCCTGGGGCGAAAAGGACGGCACCGTCACCAATTCCGACCGCACCGTCAGCCGACAGCGCGCCTTCCGCGCCCCGCCGGGCCAGGCGCGCCCCGACTGGTGGGCGCTGGCGCAGGTGGCCCGCCGCATGGGCTTTGCCGGGTTCGGCTGGTCCGGCCCGGCCGCGATCTTCCGCGAACATGCGGCACTGTCCGGGGTCGCCGGGACGCTCGGGTCCGATTTCGATATCTCGGCCCGCGCCACGCTCGACGATGCGGGATACGCCGCCATGGCACCCTTCCGCTGGCCCGACAGCCCGGCGCGCCAGGGCGGCCGGTTCTTTGCCGATGGCCGGTTCCACACGCCCGACGGCCGCGCCCGCATGGTGGCCGTCATCCCGCGCCTGCCGCCTGCCGCGCCGCCGGACCGTCCGTTCCGCCTCAACACCGGACGCATCCGCGACCAATGGCACACGATGACGCGCAGCGGCCTGTCGCCGCGCCTCGGCCGGCATCTGGGCGAGCCGTTCCTGGAGATTCACCCCGCCGACGCCACCCGCATCGGCCTGTCCCCCGCCACGCTGGCCCGGGTGACGGGCGAAGGCGGCAGCGCCATCCTGCGCGTGCTGGTCTCGGACCGCGTGGCCCCCGGCCATCCCTTCGCCCCGATGCACTGGACGGCCGAAACCGCGCCCACCGGCCGCATCGACGCGGTGGTGCCCGGCCTTACCGATCCGGTCTCGGGCCAGCCCGCGCTGAAATCCGCCGCCGTGGCGATCCGGCCCTTTGCCGCCCGCTGGTTCGGCCACGCCGTCGCCCGCACCCCCTTCCGCCCCGATTGCGCCTACTGGGCGCGGGCGCCGCTGGCGGCGGGGATGCAGGCCGAACTCGCGGGCGACTGCGATCCGCCCGACTGGCCGGCCTATGCCCGCGCGCTGTTCGGCCTGACCGGCACGCCGCTGTCCGTCAGCGACCCGGCGCGCGGCCTGCACCGGCTGGTCTTTCTGGACCGTGGCCGCCTTGCCGCCGCGCTGTTCGTGGCGCGCGGCCCGGTGGCGCTGTCGCGCAGCCATCTCGCGGCGCTTCTCGGCAGCCCGGCGGATGCCGCCGCCCTTGCCGGACGCGCCCCCGCCGATGTCCCCGACCCCGGCCCGCAGGTCTGCGCCTGCTTTGCCGTCGGCGCGCATGACATTGCCCGTGCGGTCGCGGGGCAGGGCCTGCGCAGCGTCGATGCGGTCGGCGCCGCCCTGCGCGCGGGCACCGGCTGCGGCTCCTGCCGCCCCGAGATCGCCGCCCTGATCGCCACCCACCTGCCGATTGCCGAGGCCGCAGAATGACCATGCATCCCCTGCCCGACATGCTGGCCCCCGCGGCCTCCGCGACCGGCCGCATCACCCTTGTCGGCGCCGGCCCCGGGTCGGCCGACCTGCTGACCTTCCGTGCCGCCGACCGGCTGCGCCATGCCGACGCGGTGTATTATGACCGTCTCGTGGACCCTGCCGTGCTGGCGCTCGCCAATCCCCGCGCCACCTGCATCTTCGCGGGAAAAGAGGTCGGCGCCCATGCCTGGCCGCAGGAACGCATCAACCGCGCGATCTGCGCCGACGCCCTCGCGGGGCTGCATGTGGTGCGGCTGAAATCGGGCGACCCCGGCATCTTCGGGCGCGCTGCCGAGGAAATCGCCGCCGCCCGCGCCTGCGGCATCCCGGTCGAGGTGGTGCCCGGCATCACCGCCGCCAGTGCGGCGGCGGCGAGCCTCTGCGCCCCGCTCACCGAGCGCGGCCGGACCGAACGCCTGACGCTGGCCACCGCCACCTGCCGCCCGGGCGAAACCTGGGGCGGGCTGGCCGGGGTGCTGGTGCCGGGCACCACCATGGCGCTCTACATGGCGATGCACCGCCTGCCGCAGGTCCAGGCCGACCTGCGCGCGCTTGGCCTGCCCGAGGATCATCCCGTCCTGATCGCGGCCCATGCCGAAACACCGCGCGCCTGCCATCTTGCCACCACGCTGGGCGGCCTTGTCGCGGACGCCGCGCGGGCGCGCATCGGCAACCCCGCGGTGATCTTCATCCGCCACCCCCACGGCGCGCCGGCCGCCCACCCGGCGCCGTCCGCAGCCTGCGTTCCGGCCTGACAGCCGCCGCGCCCCCTTGCCCCGCCCGCCGCCAGCGGGCAAGTCTCGCGCATCGCCGTCCGGGCCGCCGCGCCCCGTCCTGCCCGAGGTTCCGATGTCCCAGCCCGATCCCGTCGCCGCGCGCCACGCCCTGGCCTGCACCCTGGCCCGCGCGGCGGGCGCCCTGGCGCTGGGCTTCTTCGCCGACCGCGCGGCCCTGGTGGTCGAATCCAAGGACAACCCGCAGGATGTGGTCAGCCGCGCCGACCGCGAGGTCGAGGCGATGATCCGCGCGCGCCTGGCCGAAGCCTTCCCCGACGACGCGATCCTGGGCGAGGAGGGCGGCGGAAACCCCGGCACCACCGGCTTTGTCTGGGTGATCGACCCGATCGACGGCACCATGCCCTTCCTGTCGGGCCTGCCGCACTGGTGCGTGGCCATCGCCGTGGCGGATGCGCAGGGCTGCGTGGCGGCCGCCACCTTCGCCCCGGTCCCCGGCGATCTCTATGACGCCCGCGCGGGCCATGGCGCCCGGCTGAACGGCGCCCCCCTGGCGATCGACCCCGCGCTGACGCTGACCGGCCGGATGACCGCCATCGGCGCCAGCCACCGCACACCCGCCGAACATGTCGGACAGGTGATCCTGGCCCTGATGGAGGCTGGCGGCATCTTCTACCGCAACGGGTCCGGCGCGCTGATGCTGGCGTCGGTCGCCGCCGGTCGCCTCGCGGGCTATTACGAGCCGCACATGAACGCCTGGGACTGCCTCGGCGGGTTCCTGATCGTGGTCGAGGCCGGGGGCCGCGTGCTGCCCGTGCCGCTGGCCGAGATGCTGGCCCGGGGTGGCCCCGCGCTGGCCGCCGCCCCTGCCGCCTATGCCGATCTCGCCCGGATCGCCGGTCACTAGGGCAGGGCGGTCAGCGCCGCCGCAGCATGAGGCCCGCACCCATCCCCGCCAGCCACCCGGCGACATGCAGTTCCCAGGCGAACCGACCGGCGGTTCCCCACCAGAACGCGGCATTCATCGCCAGAACGGTGGCCAGCACCGCCGCCGCCCTCCCCCGCGCGCCGTCGCGCCACAGCAGGACGGCCAGCGCCCCGGCCACGCCATGCGTGGCGCCCGACGCGCCCACCATGGTGGCCCCCGGGGCGGCGGCCAGCCCATAGCCCACCGCCGCCACCGCCATCGTGCCGAACCAGACCCACAGGAACCGCCGCGCCCCGGTCCGCCGCACCAGGAACGGGCCGAACAGCGCAAGCGTGCCCAGGTTCACCGCAAGATGCAGCCAGGACACATGGCGAAACCCGTGCGTCAGCAGCATGCCCCACCGCTGGCCGGAATAGACCCCGTCGCCGCCGCGGAACACCTCCTCGGAAAACCGCATCCCGATCGACAGCCGATAGCCCAGATGCCGCAGCTCGCGCGGCTCTGCCCCGATCAGCAGCGCAAGCCCCGCATGCACGGCCAGCAGCACCAGCCCCAGCCCGATCACCACCCCGATGCCCCGCATGGCACACCTCCCCGTCCGCAACACCGACCGGCATAATTCTGCCTGTCAAGCCCTTCCCCTTTCGGCTAGTCCTTGCCAAAAGCGCCGTCCCGGAGGGCGCAGCCCACCGGACGGATTGAAGGGGCGGACATGGCGCACATCATCGTCGTGGGGAACGAGAAGGGCGGTTCGGGCAAGTCAACCACCTGCATGCATCTGGCCACCGCGCTCGCGCGGATGGGCCATCGCACCGGCGCGCTCGATCTCGACCTGCGCCAGCAGACCTTCGCCCGCTACATCGAGAACCGGCTGTCGCACGCCGCCCGTGCGGGCCTGTCGCTGGCCTCGCCCAACGTCGCGCCGCTGCCCGAGATCGACCCGGCCAGCCTGCCGGAAGGCGAGAACATCTTTGACGCCCGCCTTGCCTCGGCCATCGCGACGCTCGACCCGGTGTCGGACTTCATCGTCATCGACTGCCCGGGGTCGCATACCCGGCTCAGCCAGGTGGCGCATTCGCTGGCCGACACGCTGGTCACGCCGATGAACGACAGCTTCGTCGATTTCGACCTTCTGGCGCGGCTCGACCCGGAAACCGGCAAGGTGCGCGGCCCCTCGATCTATGCCGAGATGGTCTGGCAGGCGCGGCAACTGCGCGCCGCCGCCGGGCTGAAGCCTATCGACTGGGTGGTGGTGCGCAACCGTCTCGGCGTCCAGGCCATGCACAACAAGCGCAAGGTTGGCACCGCGCTTGACGATCTGGCGCGCCGCATCGGGTTTCGCGTCGCGCCGGGCCTTTCCGAACGGGTGATCTACCGCGAGCTCTTTCCGCGCGGCCTGACGCTGCTCGACCTCAAGGACACCGGCGTCGAATCGCTCAGCCTGTCGAACATCGCGGCCCGGCAGGAACTGCGCGACCTCCTGGCCGAACTGCGCCTGCCCGGCGTTTCGGTCGCGTTCTGACACCGGCGCCGCCCGCCCCGGTGTCGGGACGGATGCCATACGCGTGCCAGACGCATGCCAGACGCGGGATGGCACGGGTTTTCCGGTGTTTTCAGCACCTTGCCCCGGGAAACGAAAAACCTCGGGTCACCCGCCAAGAATCGACACCTGCCCCGCGTCCCGGTAGATGTCATGCTGATGGACACCGCCGATGAAACCCTGGCCGAAGCTGCCGCCGCGGGCGACCGCGCGGCCTTTGCGACGCTCGTTTCGCGGCATTACGACCGCATCTTCGGGCTGGCCTGGCGCCTGACCGGCGCCCGTGACCAGGCGCAGGACCTCGCACAGGACATCTGCGCCGCGCTGCCCGCCAAGCTTGCCTCGTTCCGCGGCCAGGCGCGGTTCACCACCTGGCTCTACCGTGTGGTGATGAACGCCGCACATGACGCAAGGCGCCGCGCCGCCACCCGGGCACGCGCTGCAACAGGTTGGGGAGATTGGGAAATTTCTCGCCAGGACGAAATGGCCGAGGATCGCGCGGCGCAGGAATGGCTGGCGGCGGCGATGCGCGCCCTGCCGCCCGACCTGCGCGATACGGTCGCGCTCGTCCTGGGCGAGGATCTCAGCCAGGCCGAGGCCGCGCGGGTTCTGGGCATCGCCGAGGGCACCGTTGCCTGGCGCATGTCCGAGGTCAAGCGCCGCCTGCGGGCCATGGCGGCAGAGGAGACGCGGCAATGACCGGCGATCACGACGAATTCGACCGCCTTTCCAAGGCCTTGCGTGCCACCCCCCCGACCGCCGACGCCGCCGCCCGCAACGCTGCCCTGCGGCTGGCCATGGAAAACTTCGACCGCCTCCAAGGAACCCCCACCGCCGCACGTCCCAGTCAGGACCGCCCGGAACTCGGGGCGGGGTTCCTGACCGGAGTGCGCAACATGCTGAATTCGCTTACCTCTCGCCCGGCCCTGGCCACCATGACCTCGGTCGCCGCGCTGGGTCTCGGTGTCGTGATGGTCCAGCCGCTGCTGACCACCACCCCACGCCCGGGCCTGTCCGACCTGGCACCGTCCGCCCTGCCGCCCGCCCCCGAGGTGCGGCAACGCGCCGAGGATCTGGCGCCCGGGCCGGTTGTGGAACCCATGATCGTGGGCGAGGCCGCGCCTGCCGATGCCGTGGCGTCCATGGCCCCGCCGCCACCCGCCCCTCCGGCAGCCGAAGCCGTTCGCAAATCGTTGGTTCAGAACGAAAGTTCCGCCGCCGCACCGGCGGGCGGGGCGATGCCCGCCGCGATTTCCGACACCATCGCACCGCAGCCCGAGGACCGCGAAGCCTTCGCCAATGCCGATCCGAACCCGGTCAAGGTGACGGCCGAGGCGCCGGTTTCCACCTTCTCGGTCGATGTCGACACCGCCTCCTATGCCGTGGTCCGGTCGTCGCTGATGGCGGGCTACCTGCCCCCGGCCGAGGCGGTGCGGATCGAGGAGATGGTGAACTACTTTCCCTATGCCTGGCCCGCGCCCGACACCGCCGATGCGCCGTTCCGCTCGACCGTCACGGTCATGCCGTCGCCCTGGAACACCGACCGCCAGCTTGTCACCATCGCGCTGCAGGGCCGCCTTCCGGCGGTCGAGGACCGGCCCGCGCTGAACCTGGTATTCCTTGTGGACACCTCGGGATCGATGCAGGGTGCCGACCGGATCGGACTTCTGAAACAGTCGCTTGCACTGATCCTGCCGCAGCTTCGCCCCGAGGACCAGGTGGCGGTGGTGGCCTATGCCGGGTCGGCGGGCGAGGTGCTGGCACCCACCCCCGCGACCGACCGCGCCG